>NZ_JBITCM010000001.1:676149-1007156 GCF_044453205.1 Streptomyces sp. NPDC051738
GGAAGTTGCTGCGACGCAACCTCCGCCGGGCCCTGCCCCGGCAACTGCACGGGACTCTCCGAAGGTGCTTGCGACAGCGCCTCATTGAGGGCCTGCGCTGGGAGCTGCGCGAGGCCCTGCATGGGGCTGTCGAAGGGGCTCTGCTCGGGGCTGTCGAAGGGGCTCCGCGGCGGGACCTCTGCGGGGAGCAGCGCCGAACTTTGCGGGGCCTCGTGCGGCATGGCCTGCGCGGCACTCCGCCCCGGGACCTCTACGGGACTCTCCGCGGGCTTCTCGGGCTGGACCTGTGCCTGGCCCTGCCCTGGGATCGGTGTGAGTCCCTGTCCCTGGATCGGTGCGGGGTTCTGGACAGGGCTCTGCGCTGGAACCGGTGCGGGAGTCTGCGGGAGCTGCTGCTGCGGCGCCTGCCCCGGAACCTGTGGCGGCAGCTCCGAGGGCTTCTGCGGCAGGGCCTGCGTCGAGTTCCCCGCGAGCGGCTGCGACAGAGCCGGCGTCGAGCCCCCCGCAGGCGAGTGCGGCAGAATCTGCAACGGGCTCTGGCTCCCCGCAGGCGGCTCCGACAGAGCCTGCACCAGGCTCTGACCTCCCGCGGGCGGCTGTGGCTGAGCCTGCATCTGACTGCCCGGCGGGCCCTGCGGCAGAACCTGCTCCGGAGCCTGGCCATGGACCAGGGCCGGGACCTGCGCAGGTGCCTGACCCTGGGCCGGTCGCGGGACCTGCGCAGGTGCATGGCTCTGGACCGGTACCGGGACCTGCAGGGGTGCCTGGCCCGGGACCGGTACCTGCAGGGGCGCCTGGCCCGGGACCGGTACCTGCGCAGGTGCCTGACCCTGGGGCGGTGGAGGGACCTGGACCGGTGCATGGCCCTGGACCCGGACCTGCACAGGTGCACCCGGGACCGGTGCCGGGGCCTGCGCTGCGCCCCGCGGAGGGACCTGCGCCGGACCCCGGGACGGGAACTGCGCCGGGCCGTGTGGCGTCAGGACGATGTCCGTGCCTGCTCCGCCGTCGGGGGAGATGCGGGACAGGGCCTGCTGGTGGAGTTGGTCGAGGGGTGGGCGGTGGCCGCTGCGGAGGATGGTGGCGAGGGCCTTCATGTAGGTCGGCGTCGCCACCGTGCGGCGGCTCGGGGGCGGGGCGATACGGCCGTACACCGCGTTGTTGCGGCCCGAGTCGAGGGGGTTGGCGCGCAGCCACTCCCAGGTCTCCGCGTCGGCGTGCAGGTCGAGGAGGAGGGACGTCGAACCCGGTGCGCGCAGGCGCAGTTCCTCGCGGATCCACTGCCAGGGGAACCCGGTGTAGCGGACCGTCGCGGGGGTCGTGCGGGCCAGCGCCAGGTGGGGCAGGTGCTGGCGGCGGTCCAGTTGGAGCTGGCCGGTGACGAACACGGTGAGCGGGGCCTGCACGGCCGCGGCGGCACGGAGGCGGGTGAGGACGGCCTGCGGCTCCAGGGGGTCGGCGAGTTCCACCACGTTCGCCGTGTCCGTGCCGGACAGCACCGCGGGCGGAACCGCGGCGAGGACCGGGAGCACGGAGGCGGCGTCCACCAGACAGCCCTTGCCCGCCGGCGCGGCGGCCAACAGCAGAACGGTTCCGGGCATCGGTCCCTCCCCATCCCCCGTCGACGATCACGTACAGAGCAGCACCTTGACGTGCTCCCTGGCCTAAAGTCCAGGGATTCCGGCCTGGGTCGTCTGACCCTTCCGGGGGCTTCCTGCTTCACCGCGCTGTGCGGGCATGTGTGCCCGTCTTACCGGCACTCCACAGGCGTTTAGCGTCTCCACCCGTTCGATGGCGACGATTCGACGTCCTTCGAAGAGGACGTTACGGGCCGCGTTGTGGTCGCGGTCGTGCACGGTGGCGCACTCGCCGCATGTCCACTCGCGGACGTGCAGGGGCTTGGGGCCGTCCCGGAATCCGCAGGCCGAGCAGACCTGAGAGGACGGGAAGGCCCGGTCCACCTTGGCGAAGGTGCGGCCGTGCTTGACCGCCTTGTACTCCAGCATGCCGACGAACGCGGACCATCCCGCGTCGTGCACGGACTTGGCGAGCCGGGTGCGGCCGAGGCCGGACACCGCGAGGTCTTCCACGTACACCGCTTGGTTGTCGCGAATGATCTGTGTGGAAGCCTTGTGGTGCCAGTCCCGGCGCCGGTCCGCCACCTTGGCGTGCTGGCGTGCGACCTTGATCCGGGCCTTGGCCCGGTTCTTCGATCCCTTGGCCTTGCGGGACAGCTCCCGCTGGAGGCGCTTGAGTTTCTTCTCGGCCCGGCGCAGGAAGCGGGGGCTGCTGATCTTCCTGCCGTCGGACAGGACGGCGAAGGCGGACAGACCGAGGTCGATACCGGACTCCGCTTCCACCTCGGGGAGGATGTCCGGCTCGGTGTCCACGACGAAGCTGAGGAAGTACCGGCCGGAGCTGTCTTTGGTGACGGTCAGGGACGTGGGCGCGGCCGGAAGCCGACGGGACCACTTGACCTTGAGGCTGCCGACCTTGGCCACGTACACCGTGCCGTCGTCCTGGAGGGAGAAGGCGTTGGTGTTGAGGCGGATCGACTGCCGGGTGTCCTTCTTCGATTTGTAGCGGGGCGGGCCGGCCTTGCGGCCCTGCCGCTTACCCCTGACCGAGTCGAAGAAGTTCTTGTAGGCGGTGTCCAGGTCCCGCAGAGACTGTTGCAGGACGACCGCCGACACGTCGGCGAGCCAGGCGCGTTCTCCGGTGTGCTTGGCCTGGGTGATGCGAAGCCGGGACAGCTCGGCCGACTTCACGTACGGCAGTCCTGCCGCGTGCGCTTCCCTGCGGTCGCGCAGGCAGTCGTTCCACACCACGCGGGCGCACCCGAACGCACGTGCCAGCGCACGGCGCTGGGAGGCGTCCGGGTAGGCCCGGTAGTTGTAGCGGAGCTGCACACCCAAGATCCTACTACGATTGGTCTCATGGACGGGAAGAACGACTACAGGCGTGGCAGGCATGTTGTTTCGGCCATGCATGTGCACTTGGTCTTTGTGACGAAGTATCGGCGCGGGGTGTTCAACGACGAGATACTGATGCGCTGCGAAGAGATCATGCGCAAGGTCTGCGAGGACTTCGAAGCGGAGCTGAAGGAGTTCAACGGCGAACGTGATCACGTCCACCTCCTGGTGCACTACCCGCCCAAGGTCGCCGTCTCGAAGCTTGTCAACAGCCTCAAGGGCGTCTCCGCTCGCCGGATACGGCAGGAGTTCACCGGCCGGATCAACCGCGCCATCATGCACGGGCACCTGTGGTCGCCCTCGTATTTCTCCGCATCGTGCGGCGGAGCACCGTTGGCGATCGTCCGCCAGTACATCGAGCAGCAAAAACGTCCGCTCTAAGGTGCACGTCAGAGCAGCCTTGAGATGCATTCATCCCCGGCGTGAACGCCGGGGCTTTCTGCAAGAGTCCCGGTAACCGCTGCGGCTGCAATGCGGGATCTCAGGACTGTTTACGCCCGATTCCGTCCCCATTCCCCACGACATTCCCCCGGACCTTCCCCACCACCCTCCTCACGACCTTCCTCGCGGCTTACCCTCCGAGTTTCCGCTCGCCATTCCCCTCGCCACTCACCCCGAGTTTCCGCTCGCCATCCCCCTCCCCACTCCCCTCACCCGTCCCCATACCGCCCCTCCTCCGCACCGCGAACACCGTCGTGTCGTCCGCCAGACGCCCACCGCAGTGCAGCAGCGTCCGCTCCCGCACGAACGCGACCAGCGGCGCGGGCCGCGCGAGGCCCGGGTCGGCGGCGACGGCCGCGACGACGTCGGTGGTGAGCGGGTAGAAGTCGCCGTCGCCGTCCCTGGCCTCGGTCACGCCGTCCGTGGTCAGCAGCAGCGTCTCGCCGGGGGCGACGGGCACGCGGATCAGGGGCGGCGGGCCGTCTGCGGGGACGAGGTCGCCGTAGCCGAGGGGGAGTCCGTGCTCGGGCGGGAGGGGCCGTACGCCGTCGGGGCCCACGACCAGCGGGGCGTCATGGCCGAGTACGACGGCTTCCAGCGCCCCCGGCTGCCCGTCGGGGAACCCGAGCAGCACGGCGGTGGCGAACCGGTCGCCCTCCTCCTTGCCGAGCGCCGCGCGCAGCCGGATGTGCCGCTGCATACGCAGCTCCAGGCATACGGCGACCGTCCTCAGGTCCGCCTCGTGGTACGCGGTCTCGCGGAACGTGCCGAGCAGCGCGGCCGCCGCCTCCACCGCGCCGAGCCCCTTGCCCTGGACGTCGCCGAGGATGACGCGGGTGCCGTGCAGGCCGATCTGGATGTCGTAGAAGTCGCCGCCGACCCTGGCCTCGCTGTCGGCGGAGAGATACACGGCCGCGTGGTCGAGGCCGCCCCAGCCGGGGGGAAGCGGGCGCAGCACGGTGCGGCGGATGGTCTCGGTGACGTCCCGCATGTGCAGCACGCGCTGCTCGCCGCGCACCCGGACCACGCAGGCCAGCGTGGCGAGGACGCCACCGATGCCGGCGAGCACGAGGTCGGGCAGGCCGGCCTGGTACTCGTGCGGCAGGACGGCGTCCGCTGCGATGTACGTGGCGGGCGCGAGCACCGCGTACATCGCCGTCCCCCACACCCCGCAGATCGCGGCGGCGATACCGGGCACCAGCACGATCCACGACAGGATCCGGAAGTCGCTGCTGGTCCGGAAGTCGACCAGCACGATGCCGACGAGCAGCAGCAGCGGCGGCACCCAGGCGACACTGCGGCCGCGCACGCGCAGCAGCTGTGCCCGGCGCGTGTCGCCCTGCGGGCCGGCCGAACCGTCGCTTACGGCCCTCATGGGCCTCAGCGAAACACGGCGTTCGGCGGGCCGCATCCGGGTACCAGGGGCTGCGGTGGCCGCCCACCTCAGGGGCGTCGTCCGCAAACGCCGACCGGCCGAAAGCCGTCGCCGACTTGCCAGGCGGCCCGCCCAGGTGTGCCCTTGATGGCGGGGGCGACGAGTGAGAGGAGTGCTCTCATGGCTCATGCGGCACCCGCGTCCGGCGGAGGGACTCCGAGGGCGGTGACCACCGGCCCGAGCGGCAGCCTGCCCGACGTGTTCAGCGAGCGGACGCACCGCATCGCGAGCGTCGCCACACCGGTCACCCTCGGGCTGATCTACGGCTACTGGGCCGCGGCGAACCGGCGCTCCGGCGGCGAGATCACCGGCTGGAACCTGCTCTTCGGCTTCGTCACCGCGGCGGTGTTCATGGCGCTGTACGTGGCCGTGCGCGCCCTCGCGCCCCACATGAGGCGCGAACAGCACGCGATCCTGTGGGCCGCCTTCGCCGGCGCCGCGTTCGGGTTCCTGTACGACCAGACCGGCAAGAGCGTCGTCAGGTCCGCGCTCATGGGGCTCGTGATCGGCGCGGTCTGTTTCGCCGTGCTCTTCTACCGCTACTACACGCACGAGGACGCCCAGGGCCGCCGTATCGGCTGAATCGGCTGCATCGGCCGAGGGACTCACGGAGCGGCCCCGGTGCCGGCGTCGGCGTCGACCGGGACCGGGCCGTTCCCCTTCATCCGCTACTTCATCCACTCATGGGCACTACCGGAACTGGTTCCACGAGGGGTCCCAGTTGTTCCAGGAGCCGTTGTTCCAGTCATGGAATGAGTCGTGGCAGTCGGGTATGTGGCTCTGGCCGGAGTCCACGAAGACGACGATCACCCTGCCGTCGGAGCCCACCAGCCAGTACCAGAACAGGTTGCCGTCGAAGTGGTCACCGCGCACCCTGCATTCGTTGCGCTGGCCCAGTCCACTTTGATCGTCGACGGCCGCCGCCGGGGTCCCGACCGCCGCGACGGCGAGGAATCCACCGGTGAGCAGAGCCGCGGCCATGATCCGCAGGCTCGTGGTGGTGTGCATGATCCGCCTCCTTGCTCCCCTGTCCATGAGACACCCGTTCGGGTGAACGCTCCACCGGAGAGCGGCGGTGTGCGGCCGTATGCAGGCACACCGCTGGCGCCCCGGCCCCCGCGCCCCTTGCCTGAGAGGGTGCTCACCCGTCTGCGGAACGCCCTGTCGGCAGCGCTGATCGCCCTGTCGTGCCTCCTCGTGCCGTTCGGCGCGCTGGCGGCCTGGGTGACGTACGGGCTCGCCGACACCGGCCGCTATGTCACCGCGATGGCGCCGCTCGCCGCGGATCCGGCCGTGCAGAGCGCGGTGGCGGACACCGTCGGGGCCGGGATCATGCACGAGGTCGCTCCCCGGCTCGACGACGCCCTCGGCGCCCGCGACGACAGCGGTACCGTGCGCCCCTTCGTGTACGACGCGGTGCGGTCCTTCACTCGGACCGAGGCCTTCCGCGCGGCGTGGGAGACGGCCAACAGGACGGTCCACGACGCCGTGCTCAGTGCCCTTCGGGACGGGCACGAGGGCACGGTCACCGTCGACATCGCCCCGGTCACCGCCCAGGTGAAACACCAACTCGCGGCGGACAACGTCCCGTTGGCGCAGAACATCCCGGTCGAGCACACCGAGGTCCCCGTGCTCCCGGCACACGAGCTGGACCGGCTCAGGAAGGGGTACCACGTGCTCGAAGTCGCCGGTTTCTGGCTGCCCGTCTCGGCCTCCGTCCTCGCCGCGACCGGCATCACCGTCGCCGCCTGCCGCCGCCGCGCGATCACGGCGACCGCGCTGGGCACGTCCCTCGGCGGCGCGTTCCTGCTGCTCGCGCTCGCGATCGGCCGCCGCCTCACGCTGGCCGACCTGCCCGAGGCGGCCCACCGCCCGGCCGCGGGCGCGGTCTACGACGCCCTGACGCAGACCCTGCGCACGGTCTCCTGGCTACTGATCGCCCTCGGCCTGACGACGGCCCTCGCCTGCCGCCTCACCGACCTGCTCGCGCGACGCCTACGAGCCTCCGCAACGCCCACCGCGGATCCCGCCCCGGAGCCGACGCGAGCCCGAGTCTGACCGCGTCCGCGTCCGGGATGCGGCGCGGGTCGACGACGAAGGCAGGGCAGGGGCCGCCCACCTCACCAACCCCCACGCGCAACACCCGCAAGCACCCGCAGCGCCCGCCGCAGCTCCGCCTCCGCAGCCGACGCGAGCCCCAGTCTGACCGCGTCCGGCGTGCGGTTCGGGTCGACGGCGAAGGCGGGGCCCGGGGTGACGGCGATGCCGTGTGCCGCCGCGGCGGCCGTGAAGGTGTCGGCGCGCCACGGGGTCGGCAGCTCCCACCAGGCGAAACAGGCGCGCGGATCGGACCGTACGGCGAATCCGCGCAGTTCCTCGCCGAGGATCCGCTGCCGGTGCGCCGCGTCCGCCCGCTTCGCCGCGACGAGCCGCGTCACCGTCCCGTCCTCGATCCACCGCACGGCCGCCTCCAGCGCGAACCGGCCCGCGTTCCACCCCCCGGACCGGATGGCGGCCGCCACGGCCTCGCCCCGCTGCGGCGGTGCGACCACGAAGCCGACGGTGAGTCCCGGCGCGACGCGCTTGGAGAGACCGTCGACGACGTGGGTGAGTCGGGGCGCGTGGGCGGCGAGCGGGTCCCCGTCGGCGAGGAAGGACCAGATGCGGTCCTCCACGACCGGGATGCCCAAGTCGGTTACGGTGCCCGCGAGTTGACGACGGCGTTCGTCGCCCATGGTGCGGGACGTCGGGTTGTGCAGGGTCGGCTGGACGTAGAGCGCGGACAGGGAGGCGCTGCGGTGGGCGGCGGCGACCGACTCCGGGCGCGGTCCCTCCTCGTCCGTCGCCAACGGCACCAGGGTGATGCCGAGCCGCGCCGCGATCTCCTTCACCAGGGGATACGTCAGCGGCTCGACGCCGACCCGGCCACCGGGGCGGACGAGCGAGGCGAGGGTCGCGGCGATGGCCTGGCGGGCGTTGCCCGTGAAGTGCAGCCAGTCGGGGCTGGGGCGCCAGTGGGGCGTGACGAGGAGGTCGGCCGCCGCCCGGCGCGCCGGGCCGGTGCCGTCGGCCGGCGCGGGGCGCATCGCCTCCGTCAGGACGTCGGGCCGCAGCAGGGGCGCGAGTGCCGGCGCGAGCAGCTCCGACTGGCCCGGCGCCGAAGGGTAGTTGAGCTCCAGGTTCACCGGCGGCCCGGCCATCGGCTCGGTCAGCGCCCGGCCGACCGGCCCGGTCCCCGCGGCCCGCACGAACGTCCCCCGCCCGACCTCACCGACGACCAGCCCCCGCCGTACGAGTTCGGCGTACACCCGCCCCGCCGTCGACCCTGCGACCCCACGCCGCCGCGCGAACACCCGCTGCGGCGGCAGCCGTTGGCCGGGCTTGAGCCGTCCGGCGGTGATGTCGTCGGCTATGCGGTCGGCGAGGTGCCGATAGTCGTTCACGTGCTTCTCCCCCTGACATTGCACCGAGGGCAAAGATCTTATTGCACCGAGGAGTTGAGCCGATCTAGGGTCGTTCACATGACCCCTTCCACCCCATCCATCTCATATCTCGCATATGAGGACAAAGGCGGCGTCGATACGTCATCGACGCCCCTCGTCCTCATCCACGGCCACCCCTTCGACCGCACGATGTGGGCCCCGCAGACCGAGACGTTCTCCGCCGCCCGCCGGGTGATCGCCCCCGACCTGCGCGGCTACGGCGCCTCCCCGGTCGTCCCCGGCATCACGCTCCTCTCCGACTTCGCCCGGGACATCGAGGCCCTGCTGAACGACCTGAAGGTGGAGACCTGTGTGCTGGCGGGCCTGTCGATGGGCGGCCAGATCGTCATGGAGTGCTACGACCGCTTCCCCGACCGCATCCGCGGCCTGGTCCTCGCGGACACCTTCCCGGCGGCGGAGACGGCTGAGGGCAAGCGGGCGCGGGGCGCCATGGCGGACCGGCTGCTGCGCGAGGGCATGCGCGGATACGCCGACGAGGTGCTGGAGAAGATGGTCGCGCCGTACGCGGACGCCGAGGTCAAGGCCCACGTCCACCGCATGATGACGGCGACGCCGCCCGAGGGCGCCGCGGCGGCCCTGCGCGGCCGGGCCGAGCGCCCCGACTACCGCGCGCTGCTGACCCGCGTCACGGTCCCCGCCCTGGTCGTCGTGGGCGCGGACGACACCTACACCCCGGTCGCCGACGCGGAGGCGATGCACGCGGCGCTCCCGGACTCGACCCTGCGGGTGATCGACGGGGCCGCGCACATGCCGAACCTGGAACGGCCGGGGGAGTTCAACGAGGCGCTGGAAGCGCTTCTGGCCCGGGTCGACGAGTAATCCGTACCCAGGGTCCGCACCCCTGGTCCGCACCCTGGATCTGCACCCCGCCTACGAACCGCTCAGCGCCATGTTCATGACGGCCACGAGCAACACGCAGGCGATCGCCACACCCTGGGTGGCCGTCGCCCAGCCGGGCATCGGCTCGCCCTTCCTGGACGCCGACTGCCTGGCGGTGAAGGCGACCAGCAGCCCGATGACGCCGATGGGGGCGAGCAGCAGGGTCAGCCAGTCGGCCTGGACCTGTGTCATGTCGGATCTCCTCGTTCCACTCGATGACCGGCGCCTCAGCATCAGCCCGCACCACCGGGACCCCTCCCGACCGGCTCTCACGCAACCTTCGCCGCACGGTCCTCGTCTTTGAGGGAGGATTCGGGCATCCCACCCGCGAGCGGAAGGCCGGGCATTGAAGACTGCGGCCACCTGGCCGGCCGCCCTGCTGTTCCTGGGCGTCAGCGCGGTCGTCGGCTGTCGTGTCGCCGACACCGACGGCATCACTCCCGTCACCCAGCTCCTCGCCTTCCTGCCGTGGCTGCTCGTGCCCACCGGGGTCGGGCTGCTGCTCGCGCTGTTCTCCCGCTGGTGGGCCGGCGTCGTATGGGCCGTGGCGCTGCTCGGGCTGCTGGCGTGGTTCATCGAGCCGTACGGGAAGACCGGTGAGCCGGGCGGGCCGCCGCTAGCCTCCTTCCGGGTGCTGACCTCGAACGTCGAGTTCGGGCACGCGACCGACGCGCTCGTCGACGCCGTCCGTCGCGAGAAGCCGGACCTCGTGTTCGTCCAGGAGTGCGAGTACACCTGCGACGCCACGCTCAGGGAGGCCCTCGGCACCGACTATCCGCACCGGGCGGCCCAGGTGGCCGGCGGCTCGGCGGGCTCGGTCGTCCTCAGCCGCTTCCCGCTCACGTCCGCCGACGGCGTCCCCGGCACCATGGCCATGCCCGGCGCCGTCGCCGACGTGCGCGGACACGCCGTACGCCTCCAGCTCGCGCACCCCATGCCGCCGCTGCCCGGCGGGACCGACTTGTGGCGCGAGGAACTCGGTGACCTGCGCGATTTCGCCGCCAAGCACGCCGAGAGAGTCGAGAACTCCGAAACCACTCAACCCCCCCGGTCCACCGAGACCACCGGCGACAGCCGTACGCCCCTGATCCTCGCCGGCGACTTCAACGCCTCCCAGGACCACGCCGCCTTCCGCCGCATCCTCGACACCGGACTGCGCGACGCCACCCGCCTCACCGACGACGACCGCACCCCCAGCTGGCCGGCCCGCACCACGCCCGCCTTCGGCGTGCAGATCGACCACGTGCTGCTCTCCGCCGACTTCTCCGCCCGCGCCGCCCGCTTCCTCGACCTGCCCGGCACCGACCACCGCGCGCTTCTCACCGACGTCACGCTTCACCAGCGCCGATGAGCTGAACGAGGGTGCTCATAATGGGGCGCATGTCCCGCGAGTTCCCCATCGGCCGCACACCTCCCGACTGGCTGGTGCGGAACCTGCGGGCCCAGCCGGCCCCCGTCAACCGGCCGGCCGTGATCCGCGCCGCGATCGCGATCCCCCTGCCCCTGGCCATCGGCCTCGCCACCGGCCGGCCCGAGTACGGCGCCCTCGCCGCCATGGGCGCCCTGAACGGCGTCATCAGCGACACCGCCGCCGCGTACCGCGTCCGCATCCCCACCATCGCGATCCCCCAGCTCTTCGGCGCCGTCGGCATCACCCTCGGCTGCCTCGTGTACGGCCACGGCTGGGTCGCCGTCGCCGCGGTCACCGGCGTCGCGCTGGTCTCCGGGATGATCTCGACGATCGGCGCTGTCGCCTCCGTGTCGGGGCTGTTGCTGCTGCTGACCTGCGTGATCGGGGCAGGGCTGCCGCTGCCCGGCGCGTGGTGGCACGCACCGCTGCTGATGTCCGGCGGCGGGCTGCTCGTCCTCCTCCTCGGGCTGCTCGCCTGGCCGCTGCGGATGGGGGTGCCGGAACGGAGCGCGGTCGCGGACACCTACCGGGCGGTCGCCGACCTGCTCACGGTCTGCGGCAGCGGCAGCAGCCAGGCCTACGACGACGCCCGGCACGCCGTCACCCAGTCCCTGAACGAGTCGTACGACACCGTCCTGGCCCACCGCGCCCGCCATCACGGCCGCAGCCCCGAACTGACCCGGCTGCTGGCCCAGTTGAACGCCATCACCCCGGTCGTGGAGGCCGCCCCCGCGGCACACCTCAGCGGCACCCCCCTCCCGCCCGAGGTCCCGCAGTCCGTACGGCACCTCGCCTCCGCCGTGGAGACCGGCTACGCGGGCCCGACGGCCCTGAACCTGCCCGCCCCCACCACCGAGGCCGCCCGCGCCGTCGGCCACGCCCTGCGCCACACCGCCGAGGTCGTGGCGTCCCCCGACGTGGACCCCCGTGGCATCGACGACCGCCTCGGCCGCCCCGCCGCCCTGAGCATCCGCGCCGCCCGCGCACTGCGCAACGTGACCCTCTCCGCCGCCTCCTGGCGCTACGGCCTGCGCCTGGCCCTGTGCATCGGGCTGGCCCAGGCCCTGGTGTCCCTCATCGCCGTCCCCCGCTCCTACTGGGTCGCCCTGACCATCACCTTCGTCCTCAAGCCCGACTTCGGCTCCGTCTTCTCCCGCGCACTGCTGCGGGCCATGGGCACGGTCGCCGGGCTGGTGATCGCGGCGGCGGTGCTCGCCCAGGTGCCGCGCGGCTGGGCGGACGTACCGACGCTGATGCTGCTCGCGCCGCTGATCCCTGCGCTCACCCCGCGCGGGTACGGCTACCAGACGGCCGCCATCACCCCGGTGATCCTGCTCCTGTCGGACGTCCTGAACCGCGCGGGCACCGCACTGCTGCTCCCCCGCCTCGTCGACTCCCTCCTCGGCTGCGCGATCGCCCTGGTCGCCGGCTACCTCCTCTGGCCGGAGAGCTGGCACACCCGCGTCGGCGACCGGCTCGCGGACGCGGTGGAGGACACGGCACGCTACGTGGAGGGCGCCTTCGGCCCGCACGCCGTGGCCCCCCCGGCCCGCGCCCGCATGCGACGCCGCCTCTACCGCAACCTCTCGGCCATCCGCACAGAATTCCAACGCGCCCTGACCGAACCCCCACCGACGGGCCGCCGAGCGGCGGCGTGGTGGCCGCTGGTAGTGGCAGTGGAACGCATCGTCGACGCGACGACGGCGGCACGGGTACGGGTGAAACACGGGGCGGCCAGGCCGTCGGCGGGGGAAGTATCCCAAGTCGCCCTCCAGCTGAGGGAGTTGGCGACAGGCGTGAGAGAGGCCGAGACCCTGTACGAGGTCCGCACAGATCTGACAGGCCCGGCAGACAGCGTCCTGGAGCCACTGCGCCAGGAGGTGGCGGCGGCAAGAGCAATCGCATCGCCTCACGGAGGAAGCTGAGCGGCAGCCGACATAAGGGGCGCGGGGAACTGCGCGATCAACCACACACAACCCGCAGCCGCACACCAAGACAGACCACCCGAGCTGCTAGGCGCTCCACAAGCCGGCGCGGCCGCCCCGTGCAGGAGGGCGACCGCGCCGGGTGTGGGGGGTGGTCCTTGGCGGAACTGCAGAACTAGTGGGCGACCTTGTGCAGAGCCTTGTCCATCGCCGCAGCGAGCCCATTGGCCCACAACTGCTCCACCCGAGCCCGCTCGTTGGCATCCGGGACGGAATTCGTGCAGGACGTACCGGGCCCGCCACCGGACATCAGCTCACTGCACGGCCCCTCATAGTGGTCCGGCAGCCCGAGCACATGCCCCGTCTCGTGCGCGGTGACGCGAGTCGAGTCGTACTCCTGGTTCTGCTGGTAGTCGAGGAAGATGTACCCGTTGCCGTGCCCGTCGGTCGAGGCGTACGAGCCACGCGGGTCGTTGCCCTCCCGGTAGGTGAAGTCGGCGTTCGAGCCCTCCTGGAGCTGGACGTTGGACACCGAGCCGTTCCATATCTCGGTGCTGCGGGCTATCTGTGCGCTGAACGCGGGCGCGTCGGAGGCGTCGTAGACGACCGTGACGGCCGCGGCCTTCGGGTTCGCGGCGCGCTTCTCGGCGACGGACTTCAGGACCGCCTCGAAGAACGCCCGACTGGCGTCGGATTCGGCCGACTTGGCGATGTAGCCGGCGCCGGCGTGGACGGGCGCCGCCGTCGCCGGGGCGGCCGTACCCAGGCCGAGTGCTGCGACACTGAGGCCGACCGCCACCGCCGTACGGGCGGACAGGGACGTGGACATACGCATTGATGACTCCTAGGTGGGGGGTGAGTCGTCAAGGCGAGTGTCGACGCCTGTGTGGCCGCTGTGATGATGGCAACCGGCGATAGCACGGCCCTATCGGGAGCGCTTCGGTACCCCGATTAGCGTGCATCAGAGGGGGTTTGTACGGCTGGTGAAACCATTGCTTCCGCTTTAGTCTCCGAGGGCATGGACCTTGAGGTCAGACACCTCCGCGCGCTGTGCGCCATAGCCGACACCGGCAGTCTGCACCGGGCCGCCCGCCAACTGGGCGTCGCTCAGCCATCGTTGAGCACGCAACTGCGGCGGATCGAGCAGGAGCTCGGCGGCGCGCTGTTCGTGCGCGCGAGATCCGGCTGCCGCCCCACCCCGCTGGGCCGCCTGGTCCTCAGCCGCGCCCGCCCCCTCGTGGCCGATATGCGCGCCCTGGTCGCCGAGGCGAGGGCGGCCGCGGTGGGCGGCCCCGAGCTGCGCGTGGGCTCGACGGCCAGCAAGGCCCTGGCGGGCTGGCTACGGCGCCTGCGCGCGCACGGCCAGGACCCGACCCTCCATATGAACGTCTCCCCGAACGCCCTGCTGCGCATGGTCGCCGACGGCCAACTGGACGTGGCCTTCGTGCACGAGGTGGAGGGCTGCCCACTGCGCATCCCGCCGGAACTGCGCCTGCGCGTGCTCATGGAACGCGAGCCACAGTTCGTGTCCCTGCCCACCGACCACCCGGCCGCGGCGAAGGCCGAGGTCCGGCTGCGTGACCTGGCCGACGACCGCTGGATGGTCGACCCGACGGTCGACGGCGAATGGGACGCCGTGCAGCGGATGTTCCGCGCGGCCGGCGTCAACCCCCATGTCCTGCACGGCGACTACTACACGGCGGACGCCCTGGTCGCCACCGGCGAGGTGGTCGCGGTCTGCCAGCCGACCCACGCCGACAGCCCCACGATGGCGGTACGGCGCCTGCACGGCGACCCCCTGGGCGTACGGCTGTTCCTCGCGGCCCGTACGGAGACGGACCTGGACGGTGTCTATCCCGCCCTGGAGGAGGCGTACCGGGAGGCGGCACAGCAGGCGCCGGCGTACCGGGAATGGCTGGAACGCGACGGCGAGCGGCAGCCGCCGGTCCCAGCACTCCCGTAAAACGTCGATCGTCGACCGTCGATCAGACGCCGATGTCGCACCCGTCCTTGCGCCAGACCGCCACGACGGCCGGCCGGTTGATCTTGCCGGGACCCTCGGGCCAGTCGCTGAGCGGCTTCTCGGCGGTCGCGCCGTCGATCTCGCCCGGGTGCTGCACGGCGACGAGCACCCGGCGGTCCTGGATGACCGGGCCGCAGGTCTCCGCGCCCTTGGGCACCGTGAGGAACTGCTTCAGCTCACCGCGCCGGTCACCGCGCGTGGCGACGCCGAAGAGACCGTCGTGCGAGCCGAGCTGGGCGCCGTCGGTGGAGATCCACAGGTTGCCGTACGAGTCGAAGGCGACGTTGTCCGGGCAGGAGATCGGGGAGACGTCGTCCTTCGGGAACCCGGCGAAGTAGGTGGCCGGGTCGTCCGGGTCACCGGCCACCAGGAACAGCGACCAGGCGAACTTCTTGCTGTCGGCGCGGTTCCAGCGCTCGGTCAGCTCCAGGATCTGGCCGTGCTTGTTGGCGTTGCGCGGGTTGGCCTCGTCGGCCTTGGCGTTCGTACCGACACCGCGGTTGGAGTTGTTGGTGAGGGCGACGTACACCTTGCCGGTGTGCGGGTTCGGCTCGATGTCCTCGGGCCGGTCCATCTTCGTCGCGCCCACCTTGTCCCCGGCGAGACGCGTGAACACGAACACCTCGTCCGCGGTCATCCCCTCGACGTGCGAGACGGCACCGTCGTCGGTGGCGGTGGCCAGCGGAATCCACTCACCGCTGCCGTCGAACTCACCGTCGCCGGGAAGCTTGCCCGTGCCGTCGATCTCGATGGCGGGGGAGTCACCGGTGAGCTTGGCGACGTAGAGCGTCCCCTCGTCAAGCAGCGAGAGATTGTGCTCCCGCACAGCCCGGCTCGTGCCCTTCTTCATCCGCTTGCTGCTGACGAACTTGTAGAAGTAGTCGAAGCGCTCGTCGTCACCGGAGTAGACGACGGGCCGCCCGTCCTCGGTCAGCCGCACGGTCGCGCCCTCGTGCTTGAAGCGGCCGACCGCGGTGTGCTTGCGCGGCTTGGAGGTGGGGTCGTACGGGTCGAGCTCGACGACGTACCCGAACCGGTGCGGCTCGTTCGGCTCCTGGGCGACGTCGAAGCGCTTGTCGAACCGCTCCCACTTACGCTCACTCGCCCCGGTCCCGAGCCCGTACCGCTTGTCCGTCGCCCGGGTGGCATTGGCGAAGTACTGGTTGAAGTTCTCCTCGCCGTGCAGCGTGGTGCCCCAGGGCGTGACGCCACCGGAGCAGTTGTTGAGCGTCCCCAGGACCTTGGTGCCGGTCGGGTCGGCGGAGGTCTTCAGCAGGTCGGAGCCGGCGGCGGGCCCGGTGACCTTGAACTCGGTGGTGGCGGTGACGCGCCGGTTGAGCGGATGCCGAGGCACGGCGGTGAGCTTCCCGCTACGCCGATCCCCTTCCACGACTACGGCGGAAAGCCCATGCGCGGCCCAGGCAACCTCGACCTGCTGCTTGGTGGGATTGGCGGCATCGTAGCCACGGAACATGAGCACCTCATCGGTGTACTCGTGATTCGCGACGAGGATCTGCCGCCCCCGCTCCCCCGGCAGCGGAAGGAGAGCAAGGAAGTCGTTGTTGTACCCGAACTGCTGGGACTGCGACGCTCCGGTCTGGTTCTCCGGGTCGAAGGCGGGCGCACCGCGCAGGATGGGCTCGCCCCAGCGGATGACGATGTTCTGCGCGTAGCCGTTCGGGATGGTCACGGTGTCGGCGGTGTTCGGCGCGACAGGGCTGAAGCGCAGACCACGCGCACCGCGCGAGAACGTGCCACCGGTCTTCTCACTCACGGCGGCGGCCTCGGCGGCGTCGGCCTGCGGCGCGGCGACGGTGGCGGTGGCGCCCACGGCGGCGGCCGCGCTGACGACGGCGGCGGCGCGCAGCGTCGTACGGCGGCTGATGGCGTCGGCGATGACGTCACCGACGTACGGGTTCGTGGTGGTGTTGGGCACCTCGTGGAAACAGGCGTCACCACACCGGAACCGGCAGGTCAGGGCGGATCGCCCACCAGAGTGCGAATCACTGTTTGTGCGGACGATCGGCAACGGAATGCGCATGGTGTTTTGTTCTCCCCTTGCTTCCCCTTTAGTGCAGCGTGGGGGACGGTAGGGGCACGTTTGTGCGGGAGTGGGGCGATCGAATGAACGGAAGGTGAACCAGAGGTAGATGTACGGCAGTTGACTGCGCGCGGGGGCTGCGCCCGGACGCGACTCGATGCAGCCCTTGACGTACGGGGACCCCTTGTGTCCGCCCCTCCCCAAGATCGCCATCTGGGGCCGCTAACCTTACGTGTCCGTCCTGGCCAGGGATCTACGGGCATCAACTCACGCGAAGGGTTGCGCACATGGGCATTCTCACTCTCCTGCGGAACGCATTCGGCCGGTCACGCAAGACGCGGACCGCCGATGCAGAGGGTGCGACTCCTTCGCCGGAACCGCAGCCGACGGTCCCCTCCCCGTCCCCCGAACCCCAGCCGACGGCAACCGCCCAGGTCCCGGAACCACGCGTCTCGGAACCGAGCGCGCCGGAGCGGGTGGAGAGCGCGGAGAAGGCGGAGAAGGCGGACAAGTCGGCCGGTGCGGTTGCGTCGGACGAGTCCGACAAGAACGAACACGAGCTGGTCTCGGCCGCCTTCAACAACGTCACGGTGCCGAAGCCGGCTGACTCGGTGGAGACGGGGGCGTTGGAGGGGGCGGAGGCAGAGGCGCCGGTTGCGGAGACGGCGGTTACTGAGGAGCCGGTTGCCGAGGAGCCTGTGGTGGAGGCGCCGGCGGCTGAGGAACCGGTCGCCGAGACGCCGGTTACCGAGGAGCCTGTGGCGGAGACGCCGGCTGTCGAGGAGCCGGTTGCTGAGGAGTCGGTTGCGGAGACCCCGGTTGCCGAGGAGCCGGTCGCGGAGACGGCTGCTGTCGAGGAGCCGGCCGCCGAGGAGGTCGTGGCGGAGACGCCCGTTGCCGAGGAGCCGACTGCTGACGAGCCCGTCGCGGAGACGCCGGTCGTCGAGGAGCCGACTACTGACGAGCCCTTCGCGGAGACGCCGGTCGTCGAGGAGCCGACTACTGACGAGCCCTTCGCGGAGACGCCGGTCGTCGAGGAGCCCGTCGTCGAGGAGCCCGTCGTCGACGAGCCCGTCGTAGAAGAGCCGGTCGTAGAAGAGCCGGCTGCGGAGACGCCGGTCGCCACCGAGCCGGAGCCGGAGCCTGTCGTCGAGGAGCCCACCCCGGTCGCCGCTGCCGAGGAAGCGGCGCCCGAGCCGGAGCCGGTCGACGAGGTCACCCCCGCCCCCGAGCAGCACGACGAGCCCGCAGCCGCCGACGGCGAGGAAGCCCCTCAGGGGCCACTCGCCGTCGACGACGAAACCAGCACGGGTGGTGCGGGTGGGAACACGAAGTCCGAAGGCGAAGCCGAGGACACACCCACCCCCAACCTCCCCGCGGGCCTCCTCACCGCCTACAAGGCCGCCCGAACCGTCCTCCACCAGCACAACCTCACCACCACCCGAGCCAAGATCTACCTCGTCCTCGACCGCTCCGCGAGCATGCGCCCGTACTACAAGGACGGCTCCGCCCAGGCCCTCGCCGAGCAGACCCTCGCCCTCGCCGCCCACCTGGACCCCGAGAACACCAAGGTCCACGTCACCTTCTTCTCCACAGAGGTGGACGGCACCGGCGAGCTCACCCTCCCCGACCACGAGAACAAGATCGACGACCTGCACGCAGGGCTCGGCCGCATGGGCCGTACCAGCTACCACGCCGCCGTCGAGGACGTCCTCGCACACCACGCCAAGGAAGCCCCCGGCACCCCCGCCCTGGTCGTCTTCCAGACCGACGGCGCCCCCGACGCGAAGACCCCGGCCACCCAGGCCCTGACGGACGCCGCCAAGAACCACCCCACCGTCTTCTTCTCCTTCGTCGCCTTCGGTGACCCGGAGAACAAGGCCTTCGACTACCTCCGCAAGCTGAAGCTGGCCAACACGTCCCACTTCCTGGCCGGCGAGTCCCCGAAGGAGCTCACGGACGCGGAGATCTACGAGGGCATCCTGGCGACCTGGCGCCCGTAGCCGGCGAAGATCACCCCAGCGCCCGGGCCGCCCCTTCCCACCCCTCAAAACGGGAAGCGGGCGGCCCACCCATGTCGGCTACGATTTCAAGGTTCGCAAAGCACCAAGAAATCCAACCGGACCGACCCGACCTGGGAGCAACCCCGCGATGGCTCGACACCTCATCACCAGCGCCCTTCCGTACATCAACGGAATCAAGCACCTGGGCAACATGGTGGGGTCCATGCTCCCGGCGGACGTGTACTCCCGGTACCTCCGCCAGCGCGGCCACGACGTCCTCTACATCTGCGCCACGGACGAGCACGGCACCCCGGCCGAGCTGGCGGCGAAGGAGCAGGGCCTGCCGGTGGCGGACTTCTGCGCCCAGGCGCACGACGCGCAGAAGGCGGTCTACGACGGCTTCGCGCTGGCCTTCGACTACTTCGGCCGGAGTTCCTCCCCGCAGAACGTCGAGATCACCCAGCACTTCGCCCGCAAGCTGAAGGAGAACGGCTTCATCGAGGAGCGGGCGATCCGCCAGGTGTACAGCCCCACCGACGGCCGCTTCCTCCCGGACCGCTACGTCGAGGGCACCTGCCCCCACTGCGGCTACGACAAGGCCCGCGGCGACCAGTGCGAGAATTGCACCCGCGTACTGGACCCCACCGACCTGATCGACCCCCGCTCCGCGATCTCCGGCTCCACGGACCTGGAGGTCCGCGAGACCAAGCACCTCTTCCTCCTCCAGTCCAAGCTGCAGAGCGAGGTCATGGAGTGGGTCGCCCGCCACGACGGCGTCTGGCCGCACCTGGCCTCCTCGATCGCCCACAAGTGGCTGACCGAGGGCCTGCACGACCGCGCGATCACCCGTGACCTGGACTGGGGCGTCCCGGTCCCGGCGGACACGTGGCCGGAGCTGGCGGCGGAGGGCAAGGTCTTCTACGTCTGGTTCGACGCCCCGATCGAGTACATCGGCGCGACGAAGGAGTGGTCGGACCTCGACCCGTCGACGCGTGACTGGAAGTCGTGGTGGTACGACGTCGACACCGACGTCCGCTACACGGAGTTCATGGCGAAGGACAACGTCCCGTTCCACACGGTCATGTTCCCGGCCACCGAGCTCGGCATCCGCGAGCCCTGGAAGAAGGTCGACTTCGTCAAGGCCTTCAACTGGCTGACGTACTACGGCGGAAAGTTCTCCACCTCCCAGAAGCGCGGCGTCTTCACCGACCAGGCCCTGGAGATCCTCCCCGCCGACTACTGGCGCTACTTCCTGATCGCCAACGCCCCGGAGTCGGACGACTCGTCGTTCACCTGGGAGCACTTCACGGCCACGGTGAACAAGGACCTCGCCGACACCCTCGGCAACTTCGTCAACCGCGTCCTGTCCTTCTCCAGGAAGCGCTTCGGCGACGACGTCCCCGCGGGCGGCGAGGCCGGCGAGGCGGAGGCGAAGCTGGGCGAGGAGATCGCCCGTCTCCTCGCCGAGTACGAGGAGCAGATGGAGGCCCTCCAGTTCCGCAAGGCGGCCGCGGCCCTGCGTGCCCTGTGGTCCGCGGGCAACTCCTACCTGGAGGAGAAGGCCCCCTGGCTGGAGATCAAGACCGACAAGGACGGCGCCGCCCTCACCCTGCGTACCGCGATGAACCTGATCCACCTCTACGCGGTGGTCTCGGAACCGTTCATCCCGGCGACGGCGAAGACGATGCGCGAGGCCTTCGCCCTGAGCAACGACACCGCGACCTGGGTGAGCCCGGCCGAGGCCAAGTCCCTCACCACCGTCCCCGCCGGCACCCCCTTCACCGTCCCGCCGGTCCTCTTCGCCAAGCTCACGGACGAGGACCTGGAGACGTACAAGGAGCGCTTCGGCGGCACCGGGGCCTAGTCACCCCTCGTCCTCCAGTCCCCTCATCCCCCTCATGCCCCTCATGCCTGGTCGTGTCAGACCAGGAGCGGTATCAGTGACACGACCAGGCCGATCACCCCGATCACCAGGCCCGCCATCTCCCAGGGACGATCTCTGATCACCGCGCCGAGCCCTCGGCGCGGTGATACGGGAAGGCTCCACGGCAGACCACGCAGGCCGCCGGGGAGCGTGCCCTCCAGTCTCCGCAGGGCTGCCACGTTCAGCGAGGCCCGGCCGATGCGGAAGTCGGGGTCGAAGAGGTCCCGCTCGTCGACCCAGCGGGCGCCCGGCCCCGGCCGCAGTTGATCGGTGTCGGTGTTCAGCAGGAAGAAAGTCATCCGGTACTCGGTGAGGGCACCGTGGGTACGTGACGGCTGGACGACGTCCACGACGCCGAGTTCGGTGAGGACGTCCCGGTCGGGCCGGTGCTCGTAACCGTCCAGTTCCTCTTCCAGCTCCCGGACGGCGGCCGCCCGCGAGTCCACGTCGGAGGTGCGGACATGGCCTCCCGGCAACTGGTACTGCCGGGCCCTCTCGTCGTACTGCAGGAGATACCTGGCCCGGTCCCCACGGCTGCGCAGCCGGTCCTTGATCACGACTTGGACGATGTCGACCGCGCGCAGGGGCGGTGCGGACGGGTCCAGCGCCAGCCGGTGCGTCTCCGCCAGATACAGGAACTGCGGACCGGCCAGCACCTGTCCGGCCGTGAACGGCCCGCTCTCGGCCCCGGCCCGTTCCCAGTTCTCGAGGATCGCCTGGCCGGAGCGTATGTAGGCGGCCAGACAACGCAGGAAGTAGGCCGCCTGCGGACTGATCACCGAGGTGGCCGGGGCGCCGTCCGAGGTGCTCTCCTCGCGCAGTGTGCCGAAGGCGCCCGCGATGGCGAGAACGCCGACCACGGTGGCCTCCGCCTCGGCCGGGGCAAGCCCTGACGAGCGGGCGAGTTCCGCCGTCGTGACCGGGCCCGCTCCGTGCCGGTCCGCCAGCAGTTCCAGCAGCACCGCGGTGATCATCCTCGACGCCGCGGTCATGACCCGCCCCCGGACCCGTCGCCGTTGTCCCCGCCCGCATCGGGGCGGCGCAGACACCACGCGCCCGGCCTGAGCTCGTACGTCTCGAAGCCGTGCTGCTCGGCCAGCCGGCGCAGGCCCCGTGCTCCGACGACACTGCGGTAGGTCTCCAGCCCCCACCGTTCGACGAGCCGGTCCCCGACGATGGGAGGGACGGCCTCCCTGCCCTCGACGGCCAGAGCGGCCAGCACCGCCGCGAGGTCCAGGGCGACATCCGGGGACTCGTCACCGGACGCCGCCGGCGCGGTCGCGTGCCGGGCCCGGTCCGGCTCGTCGGGCGTGTCGTCCAGACGCCGCACCACCCGATGCCCCGGTCCGCTCTCCTGAACCTCCCAGCCCGGAAAACTCTGCACCCAGGACGTGAGCGAGCCGACCACGACGGACCTGTACGCGTCGCCGAGCCGCTCGTGCAGCTCCTTGGCGAGCAGGGCGAGGCTGGGCTGTCTGCCCTGGTTCCGCAACGCTCGCACGGCCTCTTCGAGGACGGCGTCCCCGGGGGACTCGGGTCTTTGATGCGACGGGGCGACCGCGCCGTCGCCATCGCGTGGTGGGGAGGCCTGGCCCTGAGAACGCTGTGGTGGCACACCCGTCCCCGGCGCGCGGTCCAGCGCCTCGGGCGTCCTGCGGACAAAGCCCGGCTGACCCGGCTCGTTGAACACCTCCCAGCCGGGCTCGGAGCGGATGCGGCGGTTCAGGGAGCTGCCGCCGTTCGGGCCGACGATCTTGCGGTATCTCCCGCCGAGCGTGGCCCGCAGCCGTTTGTTGACCATATTGAACGTCGGGTCCGTGCCGTCCTCCTCACGCAGTGCGTCGACCACGTCGGCCAGAGCCTCACCGAACGAGGCCGGCAGGGCTCCGGCGGACGAGCCGGGCCTGCCCCGGGACTCCAGTCGGCCGAAGACGGCCTGTGACTCCAAGGACAGGAAATGGTCGCCTTCCGCCGTCCGGCAGCGCAGCCAGTCCAGATCGCCCCACAGGGCGGACATCCGGCCGACCCCGAGTCGGTCCGCAAGGGAGACCGCTCCCTCGAACCGCTCCTCCAGCCAGTCGATCACCTCGTCCTCGGGCACGCTCTGCCGGCCCTGGTTCGCCCAGGCGTCCATCTGGTCGCGCAGGTCGCACTCCAGCCGTTCCCGCAGCCGGTCGGCGAGCACGAGTTCGTCGTCGACCACGGTGGAGTCCAGTGGAAGCAGCTGCACGGACCGCGCAACGCTCTGGTTGCGCCGGTCCAACTCGACCTCCATCCACACCAGTTGACCGTGCTGGGGCAGCTCATCGGCCCCCTGGACGTCCTCCAGATGAAGCTTCGCCAGCAGTCCGCCGGGCTGTACGACCATCCCGCTGCGGGTGTCCTGCTGCACCTGGATGACCCGGCCCAGCACCCGGCGCCCGGCGCGGAGGGACGAGCCCGGCGCTGCCATGCCCGTGCTCTGCCGCGCCACCGGCCTACGGGGAGCGGCATCGTCCAGGCGGACCTGCGGGTCGTCGCCGCCCGAGTAGCTCACGCGGCCGGACCGGTCGAGCAGGACCTCGACCGCCTCGGCGTCGACGTCCTGGCGGTAGCGGGCGCCCAGTCGCTCGGTGAGTGCGGACAGCCGGGGCGTCTGCCCGACCTCCTTCCAGGCCTGCAGCAGGGACAGCAGGAACGCGAGCCGCTGTTCGTCCCGGATCTCGGTCGCCCGCGCGGCCAGCGCCGCCGTCGGCACCACGGCCGCCTCACGGCCGGGCTCCGCCGGCACGGTGGCCGGCAGCTCCGTCACCACCGCACTGCGCGCAGTGACGGCGTCGGACCGGTGCCCGCGCTTGACCTCCCAGGCCTGCAAGCCGTCCGGGCTCATCCCGAGGAAGAAACTGACCGGCTTTCCCTCATCGCTGCCCGGCAGGAAGTCCCCCTGCTTCGGCACGAAGAACGCCGTGACCGAGCCGTCGAGCTGGATGAGGCCCGACCAGAGGTTGTGCATCAACTCGATCCGGCCGTTGACGCGGCGCAGCGGCTCGGGGTTCTTCCAGAAGTTCTTCTTCCGGTCCCATTCGCCGAGGTCGCTGTCCGCGATCAACTTGTATCCGCCGGGTTTCCTGGCGAACCACAGATAGGACTGCTTCGGCCGGACGGACACCAGCTCCCGGCTGATCCGCTGAGCCTCCCGGAAGTCGGCGCTGCCGTCGTTGAGACCCATGAACCACAGATGGAATTGCAGGCAGTAGCGGTAGTAGTGGCCACGCCAGATGGGCCGGCGGTCCAGCCATCCTTCGAGCAGGGCCACCGCTTCGTCGGCGTCGAACTCCGGCAGTTCCTTGTATGCCTCGAACCACAGGCGGTAGTCCTCCACCCGGCCGTCGCCGGGGGAGAGATTGCGTCGGGCGAGTTCGACGATGCGGCGCAGTTCGGGCGGTTCGAGATCGCACCAGCGGCGGCCCGCACGGATGTAGTAGGCCTGCGCGAGGGCCCGCTGCACCATCGGGTTGCTCCGGCCCCCGGTGGCGGCGACCTCCCATTTCTCGATCACGGCGTCCAGGTCGGCGTACAACTCGTCGATGCCGGTACGGCAGCCCACGACGAACCTGTCCTGGTCGTCGAGGGTGCCGCGGACCCGGGTCGCCTCGTGCAGGAGGGCGTTGGCCTGGCCGATCTGGTCGGTCACCCAGTCGTCGGCAGCGGGGTCCAGCTCCGCGACCGACTTCACGTCGGCGGCGACCTTCAACGTCTTGGCCGCGAGGATGATGGTCTGCACGTGCGTGATGTAGGCGTGCAGGTTCTCCGGGTTGAGCCGTCTGGACGTCTGGAAGCAGTCGACGGTCCACTCGAAGTGATCCTCGATCACCCTCATGACCGCCTCGGTGCCACGGCGCTTCTTGCGCGCCAGCTCCTGCTTGAGGATCGCCCGCCGGGTGAGCCCGAGGGTGTGATGGTGGATGAAGCTGTCCTCGGCCAGGGAGACGGCGTGGGCGACGTACTCCTCCGCCTTCTCCAGCTCCCGGCCGAGCCGGTACATCTGGTGCCGCCCGAGGTGGTTCCAGAAGTGCGCTTCCTTCGGTACGTACCGGGTCAGGGCGCTCAGCACCTCGTGGGCCGGATCCACGTAGAGGGCCTCGATGAGCGGGGCGAAGTCCTCGCGCTCCTCATCGCCCGCCTCGTCCACGGTGCCGCCCTGCCGTATGACGAACATCTGCTGGAGCAGGGCCCGGACCGGGTCGGAGGAGACGTCGGTGGTGTGGGTGAGGGCCTCGATGAAGTCGATCGCGAGGTCCTTCAGGTGGTATCTCCACTGCTCCTCGTCGAACAGGCAGGTGAGGACCTGCTCGGCGATCAGCTGGTGCTGGAGCCTGACCCGGCCGGCGCGCACCACGACCAACCGGGCCGCGCCGGGCCCCAGCACATCGGCGAGTTCGAGGCCGGCCGCGGACGGGGTGTGCCGCATCAGCTTGTGGACCTGCTCGGACTGCAGCCCCGTGTTGGAGAAGATGGTCACCAGGGCCAGGTACTTCATCACCTCGGCCGCCCGGCCCTTGACCTGCTCCAGGTGGCTGCTGACGTAGTCCGAGAGCTTGGTGAACTTCCGCTCGAAGGTGATCAGGCCGTAGAAGAAGGGGGTCCGGTACTGCTCGTTGGCCTGGCGGGAGAGCTGTCGCAGCTCGCTCTTGCGGGCCCCTTCGTCGACGAGCGCGCTGTAGCGCCACTCGAAGTCGGCGGTCTCCTTCGGGTTCAGGAACTCCTCCACCACCAGGCTGCCGCTCTTCGACCCGCTGACTCCGCGCCGTACGTAGAGAAGGGTGGTGTGGGTGCCGCGCTTGCCGAGTTCCTGATAGAGCGCCTCGCGGTCGGACTCGCTGAGGTCACCGGATTCCGCGACCAGCAGCACCGGCTTCTGCGTGGTGTTGTGCAGCAGGTTGAGACGGTCGGCGATGAGGGGCACGCGGGCGCGGTCGACGACGACGCCGTGCGGCAGGACCGCCACCGGGTACTCGTGGTGCAGGTCCCACGCGGCACGTAACGCCACCGTCGTGCCGCCGGTGCCGGGCTTGTGCTGGAGGAGCACGGTGCGGGTGCGGTGCTCCTCCAGACTGTCGCGCAACGTCGTCACCAGGCTCGGCGTGATGGTGCGCGGCAGGTCCCGGCCCTGATCCAGATCGGCCCAGCTGATCAGTCCACCGCGCCAGAACTCGTCGTTGTGCCGGCCGTCCGCGCGCTGGATCGTGAGCTCGATCCCGTCGTGCAGGACGACCATGTGCTCCCTCAGCTTCTGCATGGTCTCGGGCGACAGTGCCGCCGTGCCCCGGACAGCGGCCGGCACGGTGTAGTCGACCTCGTCCGGGGTGGTGCCGACCTCCTCGGCGAGTCGGTCCAGCAGCGCGGGCAGCGGCAGGGGCACCGTGTTGAGTTCGGCGCCGACGGACGGCGCCGACGGCCCCACGTGCAGGAAGTCCCCGCGGCCCTGGAGCGCCTCGTCCACGGCGTCGATGACGCGCAGCAGGCGGTCACGCTCGGTCCCGTAGCCGCCTTGTCCGTCGCCTTCGAGCACGATCACGCGAACGGTGGTGTCTCCCACGGCCTGGAGGAAGGCGGACACCAGTTGCCGTACACCGCCCAGCCGTTTGTAGCCCCAGATGCGCAGGTCGTCCGGGGGCTCCTTGAGCCGCACCGAGCCGACGGCGAGCATCCAGGCGGTGCCGCGGCTGTAGTCGGTCGGCAGTGGGTCGCGGGTGAAGAGGTGGACGGCACGCTGGGCTTCCAGCACCGGGCCGGCCCGGTGGTAGAGCCCGTCGTGGTCGGAGCGGGGGTCCAGGTCCACGATCAGCGACCAGGGGATGCGGCCCAGCGCGGCCACTGAGGCAGCGTCCGGCATGCGTTCGGCGATCAGGACATAGTGGGCTGCGCCCGCCGAGAAGCCGCAGACCGAGTCCCACACCGACTCCCACAGCGCGGCCTCCGCCTCCGCGCGCCCCCGCTCCTCGTCCTGCGCGTGCGTCTCGGCCCGGGGCAGGAGATCGCCGACCGTGGCGGTGGCCTCCCGGTAGTTCTTGGCATACCAGCCGGCGTAGACGAGGCAGATCTTCGCCGAGTGGCTGCCGGCGGGAAAGCGCCGCGCCCACAGCAGGCCGGCGATCATGCGGACGAGCATGAACTGGCAGGCGAGCTGGTCCGCCCGGCCGGGCTGCTCGGCGATCCATTCCTGGATCCCCTCGCGGGACTCCCGCAGGAACCCCATCAGCCAGTCGCACCCGTCCGGCGCCGACCGGACGACCACGTCCTCGACGCGGGTCAGGCAGCGGTGGAGGTCCGAGAGACGGATGTCGGGCATGAGGTTCACCAGGACGGCGACCTCCAGGTACGCGAGGTCGAATCCGGCGGCTCCCTCGTGCGCGCGGTCCGTGTCGACGATCCAGTAGGCGGTGTCGGTGTCGGCCAGTTCGTTGCGCGGCACCAGCAGGTTCCTGTTGTGCAGGTCCCCGTGGCAGCGGCCCCACATCACCGGCACGGCACCGCCCCGGTCGGGGCCGACGATCTCACGGGGATCCGGGACGGGGTAGCCGCACTCGTCGTTGTAGACGCTGTCGCCGAAGAAGTGCCGGGCGGCCTGAAGGCACTGCGCCGCCCGGTCCTCGCCCACGAGCTCGGTCAGCAGGTCGTACGGGGTCATGAGCCGCATGTCGGCGGGATCGGACCAGGCGGTGAGGACGCCCTTGGCCACCCTGCGCGCCGACGTGCGTAACCCCGCCGACCGGGTCCGGGACGCCACGTAGCGGCTCAGACTGTCCCCGGCGAGCTGGTGCAGGGTGACGACCAGGCGGTCCTTGCCCTCACCTGTCGGGTAGACGCGCAGCAGCCGGGGAATGTGCTCGGCGGCGAACTCGCGGTCGGCGCCGCGCAGCAGGTCACTGGCGGCGAGTTCGTTGCGCTGCGTCAGCCGGTCGTCGGGCGGCCCGACCCGCAGGATGTAGCCGCCGGCCACGAACTCGCCGGTGTCACCACTGACGTCGACTCCGACGAGTTCGGCTCCGGACGTCCCTTGCGGGGTCTCCGTGAACAGCAGCGTGGCGTTGGGCAGCCACTCTTCCAATGCTTTTACAGCGGCGACTCTTTGAGCCTCGTTCCGCAGTGGCACCCCGTTGTCCACCCGGCCCCCCTCGGTCCTCGTGCAGGAGCACAACGCATCGGTTGTAGCACCAGCACGAGCAGCGTGCCCTGTATCCCGCGATATCGAACCACCGATGGGAGTTTGTACGGTCTCCGAGATCCGTACGCCGGTGCGGGGGAGCCCCCTGCTCCGGTCAGCTCGCGTAGGCCAGCGCCAGGGCACCGGCGACCGGGGCGGCGTACATCAACGGGAACGGAATGTGCGCGTACCACCGGGCCCGCGCCACGGTCACCGCGGCCCCGAGGAAGTACAGCACCAGCCCGACCCCCGCCAGCACCCCGATCACCGGCACGAACAGCCCGGCGACCAGACCGATGGCCCCCGCGGCCTTGGCCAGCCCGAGCCAGGTCCACCACGACCGGGGCACTCCGTAGTCGGTGAGCGCCCGCACGATCCACTGGGCGCGCAGGAGCAGGACGGCGCCGGAGAAACCGGCCATGAGGGCGGCGACGGCGGTGACGACGACGTGGGCGGTCTGCATGAGGAACTCCAGGTCAGCTGCGGTCGGTACCGCACGGCCGGTGCCGCGCGGCGGGTCCACTGCCTCCCTGACGCCGGGGGGCGCGGAAGTGTGACGGCTCCGCGCCGGTGAATCTTTTGGCTGATCGGTGCTCAAGTTGGGGACATCACGCGGATGTTGCCCATCCCCTTGGCATAGATCGCACCCCACCCCCACCATGCCCCCCGCGACGACCGTAAGGTTTCCGCCATGGCAGTCCCAGAGGTCATCCCGATCGCCTACGAGCCGCACGGCCGTACCGAGGCGATCGGCCGTTACGCGGACGGGCAGTTCATCGGATCGGTCACGTACGCCTTTCCCAAGGGGTTCGAGCTCGATGCCGGCTGGGAGGACCACAAACGCCTCTATTCGGTCCTGCACACCTTCGACGCCGACGGCAAGTACCGCGACTCGGAGATCTGGTGCGCCGGCACCTGGGCCGAGCAGCAGCGCGCCCCGCACGGACCGGAGTCCGTCCTGGCCCGCGCCCGTGCCCACCTGGCGTCGATGCTGCGCAGTCTCCCGCGACGCACGTACACGGACGTCGCGATACGTCCCTTCCAACTCACCCTGGACGGCGTGCTGTTCGGCCTGCTGACGGGTGAGGACGAGGGCGAGCCGTGGGCGGAGCTGTACCCCGACCTCCTGGGTTTCGGGGCACCCTGGGACGGTACGTACGACACCTGATCGTTCAACACCCGTGGGGGGATTCATTCATGGCACTGTTCGGGAACGCGCACACCATCGACCAGGGGCAGGCACAGCAGGACTACGCCCGTCTGCTGGGCCACGGTGAGCAGGTGCACGCCGCGTACCTGCTGATACGCGACACCATCCTGTTCACGGACCGTCGGCTGATCCTGGTCGACAAGCAGGGCATCACCGGCAAGAAGGTGGAGTACCACTCCATCCCCTACCGCAGCATCACGCACTTCGCGGTGGAGACCGCCGGCACCTTCGACCTGGACGCCGAGCTGAAGATCTGGCTGTCGGGTTCGGCGACGCCGGTCCAGAAGACGTTCACCAAGGGTGTCGACATCTACGAGGTGCAGGCGATCCTGACGCAGTTCGTGGCGAAGTAGCCCGCTCACACGTGTGCGGCCGCTCTCCCGTCGGGGAGGGCGGCCGCACACGTCGTTCTACGAGCGAACTTCCCGCTCAGGGGGCCAGGCAGCTGACGCCCGGGAGGCCCGCCGGGTCCACCAGGCCGGCCGGGTCCACCAGGGCGGCCGGGTCGACGAGCTCCGTCACGCCGCCGGGAGTCTCCGCGACACACGTGATGGTCGCGACCGGGTCCGGAATGGCGTTGGCGGCCGGGGCCATGGCGCCGGCGAGGGCGAGGGTTCCGAGCAGGACGGTGGCGGTGCGCCGCATGGCGACCATCTCCTTGTCAGAAAGGAAGGGAATCGTCCGGTTGGACAAAGCGATCATTACGGCTTCCCTCCCGCGAAATCGCCCTCCGTCACCCGCACGGGGATGAAGCAACGATCCTCCACCCGGCACCGGGTTGACCGCTCCACCGAGGCGAGGCGAGCACCTGCGCGGCGGCATGTCAGCGGCCCGCCGATCCGGTGCCGATCGCGATAATCGGGCCACCATGCAGCCGCCCCAGCCCCAGCCCCAGCCCCAGCCGCAACTCCAACCCCAACTCCAACGCCAGCCCCCGCACCGCGACCTCCTGCCCGACCTCCTCACCGTCGGCGCCCCCTACCCGCTGGTTCTGGCAGGCGACATCGCGGTACGGGCGCATGGCCTGACCTCGGAGGCAGCACGAGAGGCCTCGGCAAAGGGGCCTGCGGAGGGGCCGTTGGAAGTGGCGACCGAAAGCCCCGAGCCCATGGGCGAGATGGCGGCCGTGGTCGGGTCCGGCCTGACGGAACGCGGCTGGCGGGTACGCCCCTTGGAGACCGACCCGCTCTCCGCCCGCCTGCTCGTCACGGACCCCGGCACCGGTGAGGAACGTACGGTCGACCTCCTCAAGGAGACCCTCTGGCGCCCGCCGGTCACGACCGGCCTGGGCCCCGCCCTCTCCCTCGACGACCTCATCGGCACGAAGGTCCGCGCCCTCACCGACCGGGGCGCCGCCCGCGATCTGATCGACGTCCACACCGCCGCGGTCCACTGGAGCTTCCCCGACCTGGAGGAACTGGGCCGCCGCCACGCCTGGGACCAGTTCGACCCGGCGGACCTCCAGTCCCGGCTGGAGGCGACCGAGCTGCTGGACGACCGGGAGCTCATCGCTCAGGGCCTCGCCGAGGAGTCCGTCCCGCTGGTGCGGCGGTGGGTCCGCGCCTGGGCCGACGACATCGCCGAACGCCTGCTGGAGGAGCAGGCGTTCGAGCCGCCGTCGGACGAGTGACGGTGCCTTGAGATAGGATCCGGCCACTTGTGCGAGGGCGGGGGCCCTCGTTGGGGAGGAAAACTCACGTGGGCAGACACGCCCCGAGACGGGGTGGGTTCGCCGCCCTCGTCTCCGCTCTCTCGGTCGCCGTAGCGGCCGGATCCATCACCTTGTTCTCCGGTACCGACGGCAACGGCGGCGCCGCGCAGGCCGCCACGACCGCTGCCGCCGCCGGGACCACCGAGATCGTCCTGGACGATCCGAGTACCGCGAACATCCGCAGTGACCGGCTGCTCGCCGCCGGCGAGACCGGATTCCTGCACCGGCAGGCCGCCGTCGCGGGGCTGCTCTGGACGGACTACGACGACGGCACGACCGTGACCGTCGAGGGCGCGTCCGGGGTCTACAAGCCGACCACGACCACCTGCTGGGACATCTCGACGCGCTGCGCCTCGGGCATGTACGGCCAGTCCGCCGACATCGTGGCCCTGCCGGACAGAACGTACGGCGACCCGGTGTCGCTATGGACCCCGGACGGCGATGCGCTCGGGACCGTGGACCTCCGCCAGTCGGCCGACTACCTGGGCACGTTCGGCGACACCCTCGTCACCATCGAGCACGACGGCGTGGTCGACGGCGAGGAGCTCTCCGGCTACCGGCTGCACCTCGTCGACCTCGTCGACGGCGAGCAGCGCGACCGCGTCGTGTCCGGCTACCCGGCCGACGCCTCCTTGGGCGGGAGCGCCTCGCGCACCGGCGACGAGAACGGCTTCCTGCTGTCCTACTCCGTCGACGACCCGAACAGCGACGTCGACACACGCACCGTCGGCTACCTCGACTTCGCCACCGGGCAGCTCACCCCGGTCTTCACCGGGCTGGACGCCGCGCCGGAACTGGTCCTCACCGACGATCGCGTCGGCTGGTACACGACCGGCGCCGGTCTGCACGTCAAGCCGCGCGCCGACCTCACCGCCACGGAGACGGTGGTCGTGCCCGAGGTGACGACCGTCGGCGCCCCCGTCCCGGTCCTTGTCGGCGACTGGGTCGTCCTGACCGCGCCCGGCGCCGTCACCGCCGTATCCCTGGCCGACGGCGCCAAGAAGTCCCTGCTGAGCCGGTCGTACGGCACCCCGGTGGCCACCCCGGACGGCGGCGCGCTCATCACGGGCGGCACCGCGACGGCCGACTGGTGGATCAACCGCGTCACCGCGGGCGCCGACGGCACCCCGCAGCTGAAGAAGCTGTACAAGGTCGCGCCGTACGAGAACGCCAAGACCGGTCTCGCGCTCAGCCGCGGCAGTCTGCGCGTCGCGGAGGACAACCCGAGCAGCGCCTCCGACACGACCTCGCTGCGCACGCTCACCACCAACGGCAGCACCGAGCTCACCGCGTCAGCCGCCACGGACAGCTCCTCGATCAGCCCGAAGTGCCCGTACCCGGGCGCCACCTGCTCGGCACTGTGGGGCAACTTCGACGGCACCGACGCCAGGGACGTCTACCTCGACACCTACTACGACGGCGACGAGGGCGGCAGCGGTCTGGAGAACGCGGACAAGCTGGTCAACATCGGCTACGTCCCGCTGGAGTTCCACACCGAGGGCGGCTCGATCGTCGACGTCTCCGACGACTACGCCGTCTACAACTCCGGTGGCTCCGCCCCGATGCAGTACATCGGCGAGTTCGGCCAGGGCCAGAAGCTGAAGCGCTCCGTGCGCGCCGCCGCCCTGAACGGCTCCACCCTCTGGAGCGCCACCTCCACGGCCGGCCAGCTCACCTCGTACAGCCTCACCACCGACAAGACCCTCGCCACGGTGACCGTCCCCGGCCTCGCCTGTGTGCCGAGCGAACTCCAGGCGGCGGGCCGCTGGGTGTACTGGGCGTGCGGGACGGGCTCGGCCGGTGTGTACGACACCAAGGCGCGTACGTCCGTGGCCGTCACCCCCGGTGACGTGCTCCTCGGCGACGGCTTCACCGTCCGCCACGACCACGACGCGGACCGGCTGGTCCTGACCGAGGCGGGCACCGGCACCTCCCGCGTGATCGCCTCCGGTCTGCCCGACAGCGGGCTCGCGGTCGACCGCCGGTTCCGCTGGACGGTCGACGAGTACACGGGCCTGGTCGCCTGGTTCGACGCGTACGAGCAGACGCACGTCGCCACCACCGGCGTCACCCCGTCCGCGGTGACGGCCTTCACCTCGGAGGCCGGGTACTACGTGGACCCGAACGCGCCCTTCCAGGGCCAGTGGCTGGCATCCCGCCCGGTCACCTCCTGGTCGCTGACCTTCACCTCGGTCCAGAGCGGCGCGAACGGCAAGGCGACGCGCACCCTCACCGGCGGCGCGTCCTCGGCGGTGCTGTCGGCGACCTGGAACGGCAAGACGTCGAGCGGGAGTTACTTCCCCAACGGCTGGTTGACGTGGACTCTCAAGGCGACCGGCCTCGGTACCGCCGCCCCCGTCACGCTCACCACCGGCGAGGTCTTCGCCACCCGCGGAGCACCCGTACGCCACGACTTCGACAGCCCCGACGGCCCGGACGGCCGCGGCGACCTGCTCACCCTCAACTCCTCCGGCGGCCTCACCTTCCACGCGGGCACCGGCACGGGCAAGGTCGGCGAGAAGAGCACGGGCACCGGCTGGCCCACCACCGTCACGGCCGTCCCCTTCGGCGACCTGAGCGGTGACCGCTGCAACGACGTCCTCGTCCGCTACAGCAGCGGCGCCCTGCGCCTGTACAAGCCGGGCTGCGGAGCGGCGGTCAAGCCGTCGACGTCGTACACCACGCTCGCGACCAGCGGCTGGACGCAGTACAACGCGCTCACCTCGCCCGGCGACGTGAGCGGTGACGGCCGCCCGGACCTGATCGCCCGACAGTCGTCGACCGGCACGGTCTACCTCTACAAGGGCACCAGCGACGGCAAGCTCGCCGCCCGCGTGAAGCTCTACGACAACTGGAAGGGCTACAAGAAGATCGTCGGCGTCGGCGACATCACCGGCGACGGCCGGCCCGACCTCCTCGCCCAGGACACGGCGAACACCCTCTGGCGCTACAACGGCAAGGGCGACGGCACCTTCGCCGCCCGCGTGAAGGTGTTCGGCAACTGGGGCGGCAACTACAACGCCGTCGTCGGCATCGGCGACATCACCGACGACGGCCGGCCGGACCTCGTCTCCCGCGACACCAGCGGCAACGCGTGGCGCAACAGCGGGGACGGGAAGGGGTCGTTCGGCTCGCGGGTGAAGATCGCGACCGGATGGAGCGGTTACAAGTTCCTTGCCTAGCAAGTGAGTTGAGGGATTGAGAAATCCGAGGCGCCCGGGGGCAAGAGTCCTCCGGGCGCCTTTACACTTCCCCGCGTGATGTCGGCGCACAGGTGGTGCGCCTGGGGTGGAGGGGACACACATGGGCTCTTACACGGGCAGATGGGGCGCGTCCGCGTGCGTCGTCGTCGGTCTGATCGCGGGCACCCTGGTGCCCGCCGTTCCGGCGGCCGCCGTGCACGGGGCGGTCCCCGGCGACTTCAACGGCGACGGTTACCGCGACGCCGTCCTGCCCGCGCCCGGTGCGAACGTGTCCGGCAAGGAGGCCGCGGGTGCCGTCGTCGTCCTGTACGGCTCGGCCTCAGGACTGTCGGCCACCGGCCGCAAGACCCTCACGCAGAACACCTCCGGGGTGCCGGGCACGGCCGAGGCCTACGACCGCTTCGGCTCCGCCACCGCCACGGCCGACCTGAACCGGGACGGGTACGCCGACCTGGTGGTCACGTCGCCGTACGAGGACACGGCGAAGGGTACGAACTCCGGGGCGGTGACGGTGCTGTGGGGCGGCAGCGGGGGTCTGACGAGCGGGACGGATCTGCCGACGCCGAGTGACGCACCGGCGTACTACGGCCTGGACGTGGCCGCCCTCAGCACCGGCGCGGGCGCGAAGACCCAGGTCATGGTCGGCGGATACGACGGATCGGTCCGCTTCCAGGGACCGTTCAGCCGCAAGGGCACCTTCGGATCGGCCGCGCTCAACCAGGACACCCCCTCGGTGGAATCCGTCGCGCTCGGCGACTTCGACGGGAACAGCACGCCGAACCGGGTCGTCGTCACGTCGCGCTTGAGCGGGCTGTCCGGCGGTGAGGTGTACATCGAGCCCGTGACCGGGTCGTCCCCCTTGGCGGCCGGCAACGGCCTCATCTCCGCCACCGGCGACATCAACGGCGACGGCTACGCCGATCTCGCGGTCGGTGACCCGGACGAACCCGAAGTTGCGGGCACCGACGGCGTGTTGGGCGGACGCGTCCTGGTCTGGTACGGCTCGGCGACCGGCATCGCGGCCGACGCGCAGCCCGTGCGGATCACCCAGAACACGGCCTCGGTCCCCGGCACCAGCGAGAAGTACGACGCCTTCGGCGCCTCCCTCGCCGTCGCCGACCTCAACCGGGACGGCCTCGCCGACATCGTCGTCGGCACCCCCTACGAGGGTGTCGCCGGTAAGAACCGGTCCGGCGAGGTGGCGGTGATCCCGGGCCGCGAGACGGGGGCGCTCGGCGCGGGCTCGTACGCGTTCAACCAGTTCACGACGGGAGTCGGGGGCGGCAACGAACTCGACGACTTCTTCGGTACGACCGTCTCCGTCGGGGACGTCAACGGGGACGGCCGGCCCGAGCTGTTCGTCGGCGCGTCCGGTGAGAACAACTTCACCGGTGCCGTCTGGGTGTTCCCCGGCGGCGTCTCGGGGCCGGTCGCCAAGGGCAGCCGCGTGTTCAGCTCGTTCTCCGTCAACCTCACCCAGCAGAACGGCACCCTCCTCGGCGGGAACGGCCTGCACTGGGTCATTTGACGGGCTGCACGTCGGCCGCCTCGGCCGTCGCCCTCGTACCGACGCCCGTCCGGCGGATGAGGGCGACGCCGACCACCGCCAGGAGCGAGGCCGCGGAGAGGGTGTACAGGCCACCGTTCGTGCTGCCCGTGGTGTCCTGGAGGTAGCCGAAGAGGGTGGGCGAGACGAAACCGCCCAGGTTTCCTATGGAGTTGACCAGGGCGAGTCCGGGCGCCGCGATCTTCAGGTCGAGCCCGGACTGGGCCATCGGCCAGAACAACGTGGCCGCGCACTTGCCCCCGACCGCGGCCAGCGTGAGCGCGGCGAGGCCGAACCAGGGCGAGCCGAGGGTGGCCAGGAAGGTGCCGACCGCCGACAGGACGAGGGCGATCGCCAGGAACGGGCGGCGGTCCGGGGCGCGGTCGGTGAAGTGGGCCATCGTGTACATCGCGATCACCGCGCAGATCCACGGCACGGCCGTGAGCAGCCCGACCTGGAAGGGCGACAGTCCGCCGATGTCGTCGACCAGGCTCGGCAGCCAGAAGGTGATCGCGTACCCGGTGAGGGCCATCGCGAAGAACACCGCCGTGAGCACGGCGACCTGGGGGTGGAAGATCAGCTTCCAGCGGGACACGTGGGGAGCCCGGTCACGCGCCTCCTTGTCCCGGGCGACCGCGTCGCTGAGCGCGTCCTTCTCCTCCTGGGTGAGCCAACGGGCGTCCTGGATACGGGAGACGAGGAAGAACCCGGCGATGAATCCGACCAGGATCGAGAAGGCACCCTCCAGCGCGAACATCCAGCGCCAGCCGGCGATGCCGCCCGCCCCGTGCAGTTCCAGCAGCGCGCCCGTGATGGGCCCGGTCACGATGTACGCCGTCGCCGAGCCGCCCAGGAAGATCGCGCTCGCCCGGCCCCGGCTGGAGTCGGGCAGCCACTGGGTGCTGTGCTTTCCCGGGGGATAACCCCCGGACCCCCAGCAGAAACGCAGGTCCGCAGGGACGACCGGCGCGAATATTCGAGGCAAACCTGGGTGATATAGAGCAGCACGCCGGGGAAGAGCCGGCGCCTCCGCGACACCGAGCAGGAAGAGCAAGGCGCAGAGTATCCCCCGGGTCAACGGGCCGATCTGATGTACACGCATGTGAACGTGGGGCGGATGTGTCCGCACACACCCGCCCCGAGCTCCGTGGGTTCGTCAGCTCGCCGAAGCCGACGCCCCCGGCTGGACCGAGTCGTCCGTACCGGTGTTCGTCGCCTCCGGGTCGACGCCGACCGTGATGGTCGCGAGGACACCCTTGGCGATGTCGTTCTTCTTGTACTTGAGCTTCAGCAGCCCGCCGGTCGTCCCGCTCTGGTCGTAGATCGTGTCCTCGTCGAGCGTGGTGCGCTCGGTCGTGGTCATCGAGTACGGATCCACCTCGGCGGAGAGCAGCACCGACTCCTCGTCGAAGAAGAACTGGCCGGTGTGGCAGGTGGTGCCGCCCTCGTACCCGGCGTCCGTCCACTCGCCGCTCACATGCACCTTGGTGTGGATGTGGACGCAGCGGCCCTGGTACCAGCCCGGGAAGATGGTCTTGAAGGTGACGAAGCCCTTGCGGTCCGTCCGCCAGGTGCCGCGCAGGTAGCGGGTGTCGCTGGTGGGCTCCTCGTGCCCGCCGCCACCGCCACCGGCCGGCGGCTCACCGGTCGGAGTGCCGGACGGCACATCGGTGGGGGTGCCTGTAGGGGTGCCCGAGGGGGCGTCCGTGGGCGGGGTGCCGCCTCCGCCGCCGCCCGAGAAGCTCTCGTAGCCCGAATACAGGCCCAGCGCGTCGCAGTGCCAGATGTCCACGGCCGCGTTGGAGACCGGCTTGCAGGTCTCGGAGTCGATCACCTTGATGCGGAGGGTGAGCGGGATGCCCTCCTTGTCCTCGGTGATGTCCTGGCGGAGCTTGTCGGCGTCGATGTAGTAGGGGCCCTCGGTGGTCTCCGAGGTGAGCTTGTAGCAGGCCTCGGCACCGGTGGAGGTCGCCGATGCGTTCGGCTGCGCGCCCTTCGCTCCGGACTCACCCGCGAACGCGCCGGCCGCGAGCGAACCGCCCACGCCCACCGCGGCGGCGGCTCCCGCACCGGCGACGACGACCTTGCGACGCGTGAGGTCCCGCTTGTGTTTCGGCCCTTCGGCCGTCTGGTTTCCCGTCATGTGCAGGGAAGTTAGGGACCGCGCCTGTCAGGAGGTTAGGTAAGAGCTGGGTGAGAGCCCTGCATGAGGGCGGTAAACGAAAGTGGCCCGGAACCGGCGTAGGTTCCGGGCCACTTTCGTTCAAGTACCGCTTACTTCGGCTGCGGCTTGCGCACCGACAGGTGCAGCTCCTTCAGCCGCGCCTCCTCCAGCTCCGTCGGCGCGCCCATCATCAGGTCCTGGGCGTTGCCGTTGAGCGGGAAGGCGATGGTCTCGCGGATGTTCGGCTCGTCGGCGAGCAGCATGACGATGCGGTCGACGCCGGGCGCGATGCCGCCGTGCGGCGGGGCGCCGAAGCGGAAGGCGCGCAGCATGCCGGCGAACTTCTCCTCGACGGTCTCGCGGTCGTAACCGGCGATCTCGAAGGCCTTGAGCATGATCTCCGGCTCGTGGTTCCGGATCGCGCCGGAGGACAGCTCGACGCCGTTGCAGACGATGTCGTACTGCCAGCCCAGGATGTCCAGCGGGTCCTGCGTCTCCAGGGCCTCAAGACCGCCCTGCGGCATGGAGAACGGGTTGTGCGAGAAGTCGATCGCGCCGGTGTCCTCGTCCTTCTCGTACATCGGGAAGTCGACGATCCAGCAGAACCGGAAGACGCCCTCCTCGAAGTGCCCGGCACGCTTGGCGGCCTCGACCCGCACCGCGCCCATGATCTTCGAGACCTCGTCGAACTCGCCCGCGCCGAAGAACACGGCGTGACCGGCGGCCAGCGACAGGCGCTTGGTCAGCTCGGCGACGTTCTCCTCGGTGAGGAACTTGGCGATCGGGCCGGTCAGCGAGCCGTCCTCGGCGACGCGGACCCAGGCCAGGCCCTTGGCGCCCTGCGAGACCGCGAAGTCACCGAGCTGGTCGAAGAACTTGCGGGGCTGCGCGGAGACGTCCGGCACGGCCAGCGCACGCACGTGCTTGCCCGCGAACGCCTTGAACTCCGAGCCCTCGAACACGTCGGTGATGTCGACGAGTTCCAGCTGGGCGCGCAGGTCCGGCTTGTCGGAGCCGTACTTCAGCATCGCCTCGCGGAACGGGATCCGCGGGAAGGGCGAGGTGACGTGGCGGCCGCCGCCGAACTCCTCGAAGAGCTCCGTCATGAGCTGCTCGATCGGCTGGAAGACGTCCTCCTGCTCGACGAAGCTCATCTCGACGTCGAGCTGGTAGAACTCGCCGGGCGAGCGGTCCGCGCGCGCGTCCTCGTCACGGAAGCAGGGCGCGATCTGGAAGTAGCGGTCGAAGCCGGAGATCATCAGCAGCTGCTTGAACTGCTGCGGGGCCTGCGGCAGGGCGTAGAACTTGCCCGGGTTCAGCCGGGACGGGACGACGAAGTCGCGGGCGCCCTCGGGGGAGGTCGCGGACAGGATCGGCGTCGCCATCTCGTTGAAGCCCAGCGCCGTCATCTTGTGCCGGATCGCCGAGATGACCGACGTACGCAGCAGGATGTTGCGGTGCATGCGCTCGCGGCGCAGGTCCAGGAAGCGGTACTCCAGGCGCCGCTCCTCGTTGACCCCGTCCTCGGTGTTGATCGTGAACGGCAGCGGGGCGGCCGCGCCGAGCAGCTCGACCTCGCCGACCTCGACCTCGATCTCGCCGGTGGGCAGCTCGGAGTTGATGTTCTCGGCGCCGCGGGAGACGACCTTGCCGTCGACGCGGACCGTCGACTCCTTGGTCAGCTTGTCGAGGGCCTCGTAGGCGGGGGTGCCGGGACGGGCGACGAGCTGCGTGATGCCGTAGTGATCGCGCAGATCGATGAAGAGGATGCCGCCCAGGTCGCGCCGATTGTGCAGCCAGCCACTCAGCCGGACGTCGGTGCCGACGTCAGAGGAGCGGAGCTCGCCGCAGGTGTGGGACCTGTACCGATGCATCGTCGTTCATCCAGTCTTCGCGGATCGGGGGGCCTGTTTCACGTGAAACTTTCCGTGAAAGCTCCCCCAAGCCTACCGGGGACCCCAAGATCGGCTCCCCACCATTTGTGCGAGCCCATGGGCCCTGCCCTGGCCCCTCCGACCAGATGCCCCGTACAGCTTCGGTGGCAGTGTGCGATCACCTCTTCTTAGAGTGGGGCAATGCGCACTGGTGAGCCCCTGCCCGCCGTGGGGGAGGTTCTCGCCGCCCTCGCGACCGGACTGTGGCACTGGAACACCGCCACGGGACTGGTCACGGTCGACGCGGAGGCGGCACGGCTGCTCGGGCTGCCCGCCGAGCGGGCCACGCTCAGCCAGGCCCAGGTGCGTGCCCGGCTGCATCCCGTCGACTGGAACGAGATCAGCGGAGTGATCCAGCTGGCCGTCGCCGAGGGCACGCTCGGCGAGGTACGGGTGCGGATCATGGACGAGCTGGGCCGGGTCGTCCGGCTGGGCCGCAGCCGCTTCCACGCCTCCTTCGATCGCGAGAAGCGGTCGTACGAGGTCACCGGCTCCCTCCAGGAGGTCACCGAGCCGACGCCGGGGACCTCGGCGGGGCGTACGGCGGTCACCGGTGACTGGCGGCGCTCGCGGGAGGCGTTCCTGCTGGACGCGGGCCGGGCGCTGGCCGAGGCGCGCTCGACGGCGGAGGTGCTGCGGGTCGCGGCAGGGCTGTCGATGCCGGGATTCTCCCCGGACGGGCTCGCGGTGTTCGGCGTCACGGGCGACCGTCTGACGATCATCGGCCACCACGGTCACGAGCCCGGGGACGAGGGCCCGTTCACACACATGGCCCTGGAGACGGACTACCCGGCCGCCGAGGTCGTCCGCACCGGCCGTGCCGTCTATCTCTCCTCACCCGAGCGGTACAAGGAGCGCTACCCGGTCACCTGGCCGCTCGCCGCGCACTTCAACCGCCAGTCCTGGGCGTTCCTGCCGCTGACCGTGGCCGGCCGCACGATGGGCGCCTGGATGGCGGCGTTCACCTATCCGGTCGCCTTCACGCCCGACGAGCGCTCCGTGCTGACGACGGTGGCGCGCATGCTCGCCCAGGCCCTGTCCCGCGCCGAGGCCGCCGAGTCCGCACGGGAGCTGACGGACGGTCTCCAGCGCTCGATGCTGCCCCAGCTGGGCCCCGAGATACCGGGCATGAGCATCGCCGCCCGCTATGTCCCGACCGGCGGCGGACTCCAGGTCGGCGGCGACTGGTACGACATGATCCCGCTGCCTGGGGGCACCTCCCGAACGGAGTTCGGGGGAGGCCGCTTCGCCCTCGTCATCGGCGACGTCCAGGGGCATGACGTGCGGGCGGCGGGCCTGATGGGCCAGCTCCGGATCGCCCTGCGCGCCTACGCCTCCGAGGGCCACCGCCCCGACGCCGTGCTCTCCCGCGCCTCGCGCTTCCTGCACGGGATGACGTTCGGCTCCCCCGGCGAGGACCCGTCCGATCTGCGCTTCGCGACCTGCCTGTACGTCGAGGTCGACCCCACGACCGGCCTGCTGGACATCGCCCGGGCCGGCCACCCGGACCCGGCGATCCGCATGAGCGACGGCACGGTGCTCGCCCGCCCGACGGCCGGCGGTCTCCCGCTCGGCATCGACCCGGACGCCGACTACCCGACGACCAGGATCACCCTGGAACCCGGCGAGACCATGCTGATCTGCACCGACGGCCTGATCGAGACCGGCGGCCACGACCTGGAGACCGGCTGGAAGCGCATCCGCACCATCCTCGAAGAGCACGACGGCGACCTGGAGGCCCTCGCCGACGGCCTCGTCCAGGCCGTCCACGGCCCGTCCTCCCACCACACCACCGGCCCGCTCGCCGACCGGCGCGAGGACGACATAGCGGTCCTGCTGCTGCGCCGGCAGGGCGAGGGCTGCAGCGACGCCCCCGTCGCCCGGCCGACGATCCGGCGCACCATGCTGTCGGTCGCACAGGCCGAGCCGGTGCGGGTCGCGGTGGCCCGCCAGCAGCTGCGGGAGCTGCTGCACGACTGGGCCTCCGAGGACCAGGTCGACTCGGCGGTCCTGCTCCTGTCCGAGACGCTCACCAACGTCCTCGTCCACACCGACGCGGACGCCCTGCTCCTCGCCGAGGTCCGGGGCGAGCCGGGGGACCGCCGGCTGCGCGTCGAGGTCACGGACACCAGCGACGACCTGCCGCATAGGCGCAGCCCCGGGGAACTGGCGTCGTCCGGGCGGGGGTTGGTGCTGATCGAGCTGCTCGCCGAGGCGTGGGGCGTGGACCCGCGGGGCGAGGGCAAGAGCACGTGGTTCGAGCTCTACGAGTCCACGGGCGCTGACGGCGCTGGGGGCGGGGACGGCGGCGGGAACGGTTCCGGGGACGCGGACGGCGCCGGTGGCTCGGGGGGCTCCGAGCCACCGTAGAGCTCCCGCAGCTCGTGTACGACGCCGGTGGCGGCGGCGGTGAGCGGTACGGCGAGCAGCATGCCGAGGACTCCGGCCACGGAGGCCCCCGCGGTGATCGTCACCATGACGACGGCCGGGTGCATCTGCACGGTCCGGCTCTGGATCATGGGCTGCAGCACATGCCCTTCCAGGACCTGCACGGCCAGCACGATGGCCAGCACCCACAGCGCGATGACGAACCCCCGGTCGGCGAGCGCGACCAGCACGGCGACCGCTCCCGAGATGAACGCGCCGAGATAGGGGATGTAGGCCCCGACGAAGACCAGCGCACCGAGCCCGACCGCACCCGGCACATCGAGCACGAGCAGCCCGACGGTGATGCAGACGGCGTCGATGAGGGCGATGAAGGTGGTCCCCCGCATGAACCCCTCCACCGCCCGGAAGGCACGCCGGGCCATGGCCTCCACGACGTCCCCGCTCTGCCCCGGCACGACGGCCCGCAGAGCACCGGCGGCCCGGTCGGAGTCCCGCAGGAAGAAGAAGACGAGCAGCAGCGCGAGCACGGCGATGGCGATGGTCTCGCCGACGACGCTCACCCCGCTGATGACACCGGAGGCGGCCGTCCCGCCGAACTTGGTGAGCAGTTCCCTGGAGTTGGACGCGAGGTCGTCCAGCGAGGTCCCGGCGGCCCCGAAGTGGTCGGCGAGATCCTGGCCCGCCTGCTTGAGCGAGGCGACGATCTGGTCGCCGGTCTCGACGATCGCGGCGACGACGATGTACACGGCCCCGCCGACGACGGCCACGACGGCGACGCAGGTGAGCCCGGCGGCGAGGGACCGGTTGACCTTGGCCTTCACCAGCCGCCGGTGCAACGGCCCGAGCAACGCCGTGCCGAGCAACGCCAGCAGCACGGGCACGACGGCCGTACGGAACTCCACGACCAGCCGGATCCCGAGGTAGACGACCCCGGCGACCAGCAGCACGACGACACACCAGGCGGCGAGGCGTCGGACGGGGTCGGGGAGCAGCGGGGTGGAGGCCGGCACGTGTCCAGCGGATCATGCGGCGGCGCGGGTGTCCTGCGCAGTGAGCCGGTCAGGTGACGGCACGTCAGCGGGTGTCCACATCAGCGTCCCGGTGTCCATCGCCACCAACGAGCAGCGCTACGGCGACGAGTTGCGTCGTCGAGGACGTGAAAGGCTGACGCGGGCGACAGAATCGATACGTCTGTCCACTTTCGGGTGAACATCCGTGCTATGGACGCGAGTTGCACCTCCGCGTGTCTACCTTCCGACGCGGAGGTGATGCTCGATGAACGAGCAGAACAACACGCGCAAAGACGCAATCGACATCAACGACTTCGTGTACGCGGCCACCGGCACGCGCGTACGGAGACTGACGATGCCGGACGGAACGCACTGGTTCCCGGCCGTCGACGTCTGCACGGAGCTGGGGTACCGCAACGCTCGTAAGAGTCTGCAGGACCATGTCCCCGAAGGTCACCGAGAGATTCTTGAGACCGTAACTGGAGGGCACGGTCTCAGCGTTCCCGCAGGTCGGGAGTGGCGACGAGACATGAACGTCGTCGATCTCCAGGGCCTGATCCGCTTGGTCAACGGCTGCACGAAGCCGACGGCCCAGCCCTTCAAGGCCTGGGCCTCCGAAGTTATCGCCACCATCCAGCGCGACGGCTCCTACTCCCTGGAACCGGCCCCCGTACAACCCACCCCCACCGGCGTCACCGCATACGCCGTGCCGGAGCAGATCGCCGACGCCCTCGTCCGGCTCGAAGAGCGCGCCTGCCGGACGGACGAAGCGCTACGGCGGATCGACAACAAGCAGGACGTGATCATCGAGTCGCTCCAGGACATCGCCCAGACCCTCCGGCGCTCCAGTGACCGAGCCCGCCCCGTCCAGGCCCCGGAGTTGACGCCCCAGCAGCTGCTGGCCAACTGGAAGGCCAGGAACCTCGTCGTCACCGACGATGTCCACGCGGTGGCCGCCCACCTGGCCCCGGCACTGCTGCACGGCGGCGCCGGTTACAGCGTGGAGGAGATCTCCGTCTGCACCGGGCTGTCGCCCGACCGCGTCCACGACAGCCTTGAGCTGCTGTCCGAGCAGGAATGCGTACGCCAGGTGGGCCGCGCTCCGAACGGCGCTCCGTTCTACGTGCTGCCGTAACCGGCCATCGAAAAGGCCCGAAGTCGCAACTCGAACTTGCGGCTTCGGGCCTTGTCGTACCGTACCCGTCTCGGGCCCCCTACAGGCCACCCTCCGACATTCCATGCACGGCGGGGATCGTCCCCAGCCGCCCCTTCTGGAAGTCCTCGAACGCCTGCTGCAGTTCCTCACGGGTGTTCATGACGAACGGGCCGTAGTGGGCCATCGGCTCGCGGATCGGCTGTCCGCCGAGGAGGACGACCTCCAGATCCGGTGTGTGCGAGTCCTGCTGCTCGTCCGCGCGGACGGTCAGCGAGCCTCCGTCGCCGAACACCGCGGTCTGGCCCACGTGAATCGGCCGCCGCTCGGCGCCCACCGCACCGCGCCCGGCGAGCACGTACGCGAGTCCGTTGAAGTCCTCCCGCCAGGGCAGCGTGATCTCCGCACCCGGCGCGAGGGTCGCGTGGATCATCGTGATCGGGGTGTGGGTGACACCGGGACCCTGGTGGCCGTCCAGCTCACCGGCGATGACCCGCATCAGCGCGCCGCCGTCGGGGGAGGTGAGCAGCTGGACGTTGCCGCCGCGGATGTCCTGGTAGCGCGGCGCCATCATCTTGTCCTTGGCCGGGAGGTTCACCCACAGCTGCAGGCCGTGGAAGAGACCGCCGGACATGACGAGGGACTCCGGCGGCGCCTCGATGTGGAGGAGGCCCGAGCCGGCCGTCATCCACTGGGTGTCGCCATTGGTGATGGTGCCACCGCCGCCCTGGCTGTCCTGGTGGTCGAAGATGCCGTCGATGATGTAGGTGACGGTCTCGAAGCCGCGGTGCGGGTGCCAGGGGGTGCCCTTGGGCTCGCCCGGCGCGTACTCCACCTCGCCCATCTGGTCCATCATGATGAACGGGTCGAGGTACTTGTAGTTGATCCCGGCGAACGCACGGCGCACCGGGAAGCCCTCGCCCTCGAAACCGCTCGGCGCGGTCGTGACGGCGAGCACGGGACGGGCCACGGCCTCCGTGGGTGCGGCGACGCGGGGCAGCGTCAGCGGGTTCTCGACGGTCACTGCAGGCATGTCGGTACCTCCTTGGTGCGTCCAGTTTAGTTGAGTGTTGAACTTTCTGCCACCTTGAACAGAGAAAACCCGGAGGGCATTCCCTCCGGGTTTCTCCGTCCGAACCAGACTGGTGTCAGTTACTGAAGTACAGGTACTTCCAGGCCCCGTACGTCGTCGAGTTCACCGTGTCGCCGGACGAGCCGTTGACGTACACGGACCGCATCCGAGCCCTGATGCCCGACTCGCCGGGCGCCTCGAGGGTCACGGCCGACTTCCCGTTCGTGCCGAGCGGGAAGTACTGCGAGTCCGCCGAGTACCACGTGCCCTGGTAGTAGACCTGCAGGTCGAAGCGCTGCTGGCGGCCCGGGTAGTAGGTCATCGTCGTGGTCAGCAGCGGGTCGGTGCTCTTGTGGAACCAGTAGTAGGTCTTCGTGCCGATCTTCGCCGTCTTGTAGTGCTTGGAGACGGCGGTCGAGACCTTGACCCGGGCGTAGGCCGTGACCTTCACCGTCTTGGGCTTGTAGCGGGCGTCGCCCTTGAAGACCGCGGTGACGGCGGTGTCCCGGGTCATGTCGGCCCAGGCGGAGATGTTGCCGTCGGAGTTGACCGTCCCGCTCTTGATCAGCTTGTTGGGCTTGTCGCCGCCGAAGGGGTCGGCCCAGATCTCGACCGAGCGGTTCTTGTACGTCGTCCCCAGGTGCGCGGTGAACTTGACGTCGGTGCCGTAGCTGTACAGCTTGCCGTTGTTGTTCAGGCTGAGCGAGGTCGAGTTGCGGGAGACCTCGACGGTGTCGGAGGCGCTCGCCGCCGCGTGCTCGGCGTCGCCCGCGTACTTCACCGCGTACTTCACCTTGCCGCCGGCCGGCGGGGTGTCGGTGAAGGAGTAGGTGCCGTCCGCCTTGACCGTGACGGTGGGCAGGGCCTTGCCGCTGGGGCTCTCCAGGTCAGTGCGGGTGACGGCGAGCTGCGTACCCGCGGCGAACGGCACGTTTGCCGTGACCTTGCCGGTGACCGTGAGCTGTTTGGCGCGGGTCGCTGACGCGGGCGCATTGACCGTGAGGGTCGGCACGCTGAGCGCCGGGCCCGTGAACGCCTTCAGGGTGTACGTGTTGTCCGAGTTGCCGGCCAGGGCGAACACCCGGGAGGAGTCGGGGGCCCACGCCACCTCGCCCATGCTGGAGGTCCCGGCGTCGAAGCGCCGCACCGGCGTGGCGGAGCCCGCCTTGTAGATGTTGACGTGGCGGTCGTAGGCCTGGGCGATCAGACCGCCCGGCGAGACGTCGCCGTGCCAGCCGGTCTCCGTGAGGCCCGCGACCTCCGTGAAGGCGCCGCCGGCGTGGTTCAGCTTCCGGTAGCCGTTCCACAGCACCTGGGAGGCGCCGGGCATCAGGTCGATGTCCAGGGTCCAGCGATCGCTGTCCGTCTTGGCGATCACCTGCGGGGTGGCGCCGGAGACGTCGAGGAGGTTGATCGCACCCGCGCGGTCGCCGCTGTCGTGGAAGGCGAGCAGACCGGGTGAGGACGGGTCCGCGTCGAGGACGGCCGCGTTGTAGTACGGGGCGACAGATTCCGGGAGCTGTCCGAGGGCCACTGCGGCAGCCGCGTCGGTGGCGGCGGGGTCGATGACGCCGAGATTGCCGTGGAAGAAGCCGCTCTCGTCCGTCGTCCGGTACGAGAACCACAGCCGCCCGCCCGCGAAGGCGGCCTCACGCGGGTCGACGCCGGCGCCGAGGTCGTAGCGGGTCCTGACCTCCAGCGTGGCCGCGTCGACGGCCACGATCTCGTGGGTCGTCGGCAGGACCGCGTACAGGGTGAGACCGTCGTCCGAGAGCGCGAGGTCGCTGGGGCGGCCGAAGCCGACGTTCACGTCGACCAGGGTGCCGCTGTAGTCGGTGGCCAGGATCCGTCCGTTGTCCTGGTCCGCCACGAAGACGCGCTGAAGCGCGCCGTCCGCGACCAGCCCGACGGGCTGGGTGAGGACGGCCGGCGCGGCAGCGGCGGAGCCCGCCGTGGCGACGCTCAGTGCGACCGAACTGAAGAGGACCGCGAGCGCCGTCGCGGCCGAGGTGCTGCGCATGCGCACAGTGATGAACCCCCACAAGGAATCCCGGGGTTGCCGGGAGATGAGAGCGCCGCGCGACACCCGGACGCGGACCGCGGGAAGGCGGTGGCGTGCGGGGCGCGGCTGCCAGGGGCACTCTATGGCATGGCTGTGACAACCGGGCAGGGAAATTCCGGCCCGGCCCTGTGGGGTCCGACTAGCCGTACATCCGCCGCATCGCGAACTCGACCATCTGCTCCACGGCCTTCGCGTCGAAGACCATGCGGTGCTCGCCCTCCATGTCGAGGACGAAGCCGTACCCGGTCGGCAGCAGGTCGATCACCTCGGAGCCGGTGATGACGAAGTACTTGGACTCCTTGCCCGCGTACCGCCGAAGCTCCTTCAGCGAGGTGAACATCGGGATCACCGGCTGCTGGGTGTTGTGCAGGGCGAGGAAGCCGGGGTTGTCGCCGCGCGGGCAGTAGACCTTCGACGTCGCGAAGACCTGCTGGAAGTCCTCTGCGGACATCTGCCCGGTGGTGAAGGCCCGCACCGCGTCAGCGAGCGAGGGCGGGGACGGCTCGGGGTAGAGCGGTGGCTGCTGGCCGTATCCGCCCACGCCGCCGGACATGGGCTGCTGCGGCGGGACGTAGCCCTGCTGAGCGCCGACGTTCTGGTCGTAGCCGTACATGCGCGCAAGAGTACCGAGAGCGGCGCGGAGACGGGCCGGTACGGGGGCCCTGGCAAACCGACAGCGACTTGACAGCGCGTCGACAGTCCATGCGCTGGTTTCCCACAGCCGCCGCTCCTAGCGTCTGCCCTATCGACAGAAGTGCCCGAAAAGGGCGCCGCACCGGCAAGGGGACAGCCATGCACCGACACCACGACGACGAGGACCACGAGCACGACAGAGGGCTCTCCTACGACCTCCCCGTCCTCGCCCGCCGCCGCATGATCCAGCTGATGGCGGGCGCGAGCCTGGTCCCGCTGGTGGGCTGCAGCGCGGACGGAGAGACCTCGGCGTCGTCGTCCTCTTCCGCCTCCGCGTCCTCCGGCGGCTCCTCCTCGTCCGCCGAGTGCGCGACCATCCCGAACGAGACCGCCGGGCCCTACCCGGGCGACGGCTCGAACGGCGTGAACGTGCTGAAGGAGAGCGGTGTCGTCCGCAGCGACATCACCAAGAGCTTCGGCGACTCCGCGGGCGGCACCGCCGAGGGCGTGCCCCTGACCGTCACCCTCACCGTCGTCGACGCCGCGTCCGGCTGCGGGACGCCGAAGGAGGGCGCCGCCGTCTACCTCTGGCACTGCGACCGGGAGGGCAACTACTCGCTGTACTCCGAGGGCGTCACCGACGAGAACTACCTGCGCGGCGTGCAGGAGACCGATGACAAGGGCCAGGTCACCTTCAAGAGCATCTTCCCGGCCTGCTACACGGACCGCTGGCCGCACATCCACTTCGAGGTCTACGGCAGCCTGGACGACGCCACGGCGGCGACCTCCATCACGAACACCTCCCAGCTCGCGCTGCCGAAGGACGTCTGCGACACGGTCTACGCCACCGACGGCTACAGCCAGAGCGTGCGGAACCTCGGCCAGCTCTCGCTGGAGACGGACAACATCTTCAGCGACGGCCACGACCAGCAGCTGGCGACGCTGGAGGGAAGTGTTGAGAAGGGATACACGGCGACACTGACGGTTCCGGTGTGACCTGTCACAGTGACCGGATCGGGGTTGCGTCTTATTACTGACGGGTAGCATCATCGTAGCTACTTGTTGGTACGTGAACTAGCCGCGAGGATCCCAGTGCCTCGCCGATCCCTCTACGGAGCCGTCACCATGGGGCACTACAAGTCGAATCTCCGCGACATCGAGTTCAACCTCTTCGAGGTACTCGGCCGCGACAAGCTGTACGGCACGGGTCCGTTCGAGGAGATGGACGTCGAGACCGCGAAGAGCATCCTTGAGGAGCTGACCCGGCTCTCGGAGAACGAGCTGGCCGAGTCCTTCGCGGACGCCGACCGCAACCCGCCGGTCTTCGACCCGGAGACCAACACCGCGCCGGTCCCCGCGTCCTTCAAGAAGAGCTACAAAGCCTTCATGGACTCCGAGTACTGGCGGCTCGGTGTCCCCGAGGCGATCGGCGGCACGACGGCTCCGCCGTCCCTGATCTGGTCGTACGCGGAGCTGATCCTCGGCTCGAACCCGGCCGTGTGGATGTACTCCTCCGGCCCGGCGTTCGCCGGCATCCTCTACGACGAGGGCAACGACGTCCAGAAGAAGATCGCCCAGATCGCGGTCGACCGGACCTGGGGCTCCACCATGGTGCTCACCGAGCCGGACGCGGGGTCCGACGTCGGTGCCGGCCGCACCAAGGCGATCCAGCAGGAGGACGGCTCCTGGCACATCGAGGGCGTGAAGCGCTTCATCACGTCCGGTGAGCACGACATGGAGGAGAACATCCTCCACTACGTGCTCGCGCGCCCCGAGGGTGCCGGCCCCGGCACCAAGGGCCTGTCCCTCTTCCTCGTCCCGAAGTACCTCTTCGACTTCGAGACCGGCGAGCTGGGCGAGCGCAACGGCGCCTACGCCACCAACGTCGAGCACAAGATGGGCCTCAAGGCCTCCAACACCTGCGAGATGACCTTCGGCGACCGTCACCCCGCCAAGGGCTGGCTGATCGGCGACAAGCACGACGGCATCCGCCAGATGTTCCGCATCATCGAGTTCGCCCGCATGATGGTCGGCACGAAGGCGATCTCCACGCTGTCCACCGGCTACCTGAACGCCCTCGAGTACGCCAAGGAGCGCGTCCAGGGCCAGGACCTGGCGGACTTCATGGACAAGGCCGCGCCCAAGGTCACCATCACGCACCACCCGGACGTGCGCCGCTCGCTGATGACGCAGAAGGCGTACGCCGAGGGCATGCGCGCCCTGGTCCTCTACACCGCCTCCATCCAGGACGCGATCGCCGTCAAGGAGGCCGCCGGCGAGGACGCCAAGGCCGAGCACGCGCTCAACGACCTCCTGCTGCCGATCGTGAAGGGCTACGGCTCCGAGAAGGGTTACGAGCAGCTGGCCCAGTCGCTGCAGACCTTCGGCGGCTCCGGGTTCCTCCAGGAGTACCCGATCGAGCAGTACATCCGGGACGCGAAGATCGACACCCTGTACGAGGGCACCACGGCGATCCAGGGCCAGGACTTCTTCTTCCGGAAGATCGTCCGCAACCAGGGCGCGGCCCTGAACGGTCTCGCCGAGGACATCAAGAAGTTCCTGGCGGTCGGCACCGGCGGCGAGGAGCTGGCCGGCGCCCGCGAGCACCTCGCGAAGGCCGCCGTGGAGCTGGAGGCGATCGTCGGCCTGATGCTGACCGACCTCGCGGCCACCGAGCAGGACGTCAAGAACATCTACAAGGTGGGCCTCAACACCACCCGCCTGCTGCTGGCCTCCGGCGACGTCGTGGTCGGCTACCTGCTGCTCAAGGGCGCCGCGATCGCGGCCGAGAAGCTTCAGACCGCCTCCGCCAAGGACAAGGCGTTCTACCAGGGCAAGATCGCGGCGGCGAGGTTCTTCGCGGCCAACGTCCTGCCGGGCGTCACCGGTGCGCGCAAGCTCGCCGAGGGCGTCGACCTGGACCTGATGGAGCTGGACGAGGCGGCGTTCTAGCCGACGGCTCCCACCGCCCGGCTCAGCCGAGCGGCCGAACCACTCGGTCCGGCCACTCGGTTTCAGCCAGGCTTTCCAGTCACTCACGGACAATCCACATCGCCCTTACGCGGGCCCGCTCTCCTTCACCGGGAGCGGGCCCTCGTACGTCGTTAAGGTGAACCCCATGAGCGCACCCCCCCGCTTCGACCGCGGCCACACCGACGACCTCATGTCCTTCCTGGCGGCGAGCCCGTCGCCATACCACGCCGTGGCGAACACCGCCGAGCGGCTGGAGAAGGCCGGCTTCAGGCAGGTCGCTGAGACGGACGCCTGGGACGGGTCGAGCGGCGGCAAGTACGTGCTGCGCGGTGGCGCGATCGTGGCGTGGTACGTCCCCGAGGGCGCGGCGCCCCACACGCCGTTCCGGATCGTGGGCGCGCACACGGACTCCCCCAACCTGCGCGTCAAGCCGCTCCCCGACAGCGGGGCGCACGGCTGGCGGCAGGTGGCCGTGGAGATCTACGGCGGGCCGTTGCTCAACTCCTGGCTCGACCGGGACCTGGGCCTGGCGGGCCGGCTGACGCTGCGGGACGGTTCGTCGCGGCTGGTGAACGTGGACCGTCCGCTGCTGCGCGTCCCCCAACTCGCCATCCACCTGGACCGCTCGGTGTCCGCGGAGGGGCTCAAGCTCGACAAGCAGCGGCATCTGCAGCCCGTCTGGGGCCTCGGCAACGACGTGCGCGACGGCGACCTCATCGCCTTCCTGGAGGAGACGGCCGGGATCGCGGCGGGCGAGGTCACCGGCTGGGACCTGATGACGCACTCCGTGGAGCCGCCGGCCTACCTGGGCCGGGACAAGGAGCTGGTCGCCGGCCCGCGCATGGACAACCTGCTCTCGGTGCACTCGGGCGTGGCGGCGCTGACCGCGGCGGCCTCGGGTGGCGCCCTGCCCTCCATCCCGGTGCTGGCCGCCTTCGACCACGAGGAGAACGGCTCGCAGAGCGACACGGGCGCCGACGGGCCGCTGCTGGGCAGCGTCCTGGAGCGCTCGGTGTTCGCGCGGGGAGGATCGTACGAGGACCGGGCACGCGCCTTCGCGGGCACGGTCTGTCTCTCGTCCGACACGGGCCACGCCGTCCACCCCAACTACGCGGAGCGCCACGACCCGACGCATCACCCGCGCGTCAACGGCGGGCCGATCCTCAAGGTCAACGTCAACAACCGCTACGCGACCGACGGTTCGGGCCGCGCGGCGTGGGCGGCCGCCTGCGAGAAGGCGGACGTCCCCTTCCAGTCTTTCGTCTCCAACAACGCCATGCCCTGCGGCACCACCATCGGCCCGATCACCGCGGCCCGGCACGGCATCCGGACCATCGACATCGGCGTGGCGATCCTGTCGATGCACAGTGCGCGGGAGTTGTGCGGTGCGGACGACCCGCATCTGCTGGCGAACTCGCTGGTGGCGTTCCTGGAGGGGTAGTTCCGGCAGCGTTGGGTACCCGCCCGCGACCGGAACCACCGGCACAAGGAGGCGACACTATGGGCCTCGGCGGATGCATCATCCTCATCGCCGCGGGAGCCATCCTCACGTTCGCGACCGACTGGGAGATGGAGGGGGTCAACCTCGACCTGGTCGGCGTCATTCTGATGATCGTGGGGCTGATCGGCACCACGACGTTCAGCAGCATCGCCCGGCGCAAGCGGGTGGTGGTACCGCCCTCGACGCCGGTCGTCCAGGACGAGCACCACCACCGGCGGGACGGCTACAGCGACGGTTACGGCGTCTGAGAGCAGGTGGGTTCGAGGACGGGGGCGGCGGCCGGTGCCGGACGGGGTGGCGGCGCGGAGCGGGCTCGGTACGGCAGCGAACCCGCGCGCGCGTGTGCGGCGCGGGACCGGGCTCAGCCCGTCGGCCTACAGACGGCGTTTCGGGCCGGGTGGCGGGGAACCCCTCGTGTCATGAGATTCCTCGTACGCGACCGGCTCCTCGGCTTCGGTGACGACTACTGGATCGAGGACGACCGGGGCAACAAGGTGTTCCTCGTCGACGGCAAGGCGATGCGGCTGCGGGACACCTTCGAGCTGAAGGACACCCAGGGGCGCGTCCTCATCGACATCCGCCAGAAGATGCTCGCGCTGCGCGACACGATGGTGATCGAGCGGGACGGCGAGCCGCTGGCGAAGATCCGCCGCAAGCGACTGTCCCTGCTGCGCAACCACTACCGGGTGTCCCTGGCGGACGGCAGCACGGAACTCGACGTCAGCGGCAAGATCCTCGACCGGGAGTTCGCCGTGGAGTACGACGGCGAACTGCTGGCCGTCATCTCCCGGCGGTGGCTGCACGTCCGGGAGACATACGGCGTGGACGTCGTACGGGACGACGCGGATCCGGCGCTGCTGATCGCGGTGGCGGTGTGTGTGATCCACCTGGCGGAGAAGGAGCGGGGGGAGGACTGAGGGGGAACCGTCAGCGGCGAGGTGCCGTCAGCCCCAGCATCCGGTCCTTCAGTGCCGGGAACTGCTCCCTGGTCGTCGCCACCTTCGCCGGGTCGAACTCCACCGTGAGGACCTGCTCCCCCGCACCGGCCTGCGCCAGCACCTCGCCCCACGGATCGACCACGATCGAGTGACCGGCCTGCGGAACTCCCGCGTGCGTCCCGGCCGTTCCACAGGCGAGCACGAACGCCTGGTTCTCCACCGCCCGCGCCTGAGCCAGCAGCGTCCAGTGCGCCCGGCGGCGCTCCGGCCAGCCCGCCGGAATGACCAGGGTCTCGGCGCCGGCGTCGACGAGGCCGCGGAAGAGTTCGGGGAAACGTAGGTCGTAGCAGGTGGCCACGCCCAGGGTGGTCTCGGGCAGACGGACCGTCACCAGTTCCTCGCCCGCGCCCATCAGCACGGCCTCGCCCTTGTCGAAGCCGAACCGATGGATCTTTCGGTACGCGGCGACCAGATCACCGGAGGGGGAGAAGACGAGAGACGTGTTGTAGAGCGGTCCCTCCGGATCACGCTCGGGAATCGAGCCCGCGTGCAGCCACACGCCCGCGTCGCTCGCGGCCTTGGCCATCGCCTCGTGCGTCGGCCCTTCGAGCGGCTCGGCCTCGGCGGCGAACTCCTCGTAGGCGAACGCCCCGGTGGTCCACAACTCGGGCAGGACAACAAGGTCGGCCGCCCCGGCCTGTTCCCGCACGAGCGAGGCAACCCTCAGCCGACGCGATTCGACCGATTCGCCCTCATTGACGTCGATCTGGAGCAAAGAGGCGCGCACACTACCACCGTCCTGGCATTCGAGCGGTCCACACGGGCATCCACGCGGGGCCTACGATCGTCACACGAAAGCACTGCCGGGGTGCCTCACAGCAGCGTAACTTAGCGTTCCAAGACACCCGCCGACAGCAGCCGCCCACTGGCACCGCCGCCACAAATTGCCCGCGTACCGACGCACCAACCGCCGAGGGGTCCCGTTCCGTGAGTCTGCATCCCACCCTCCAGCCCTACGCCGACGCCTGGACCCACTCCATCGAAGCGATATCCGAGCTGGTGACGCCGCTCGTGGAGGGCGAGTGGAATCGGCGCACGCCGTGCCCCGGCTGGTCGGTGCGCGATGTGGTCTCCCATGTCATCGGCCTGGACTGCGAGATGCTCGGCGACCCGCGCCCCATCCACACGCTCCCGCGCGACCTCTTCCACGTCACCAACGACCAACAGCGCTACATGGAGATGCAGGTCGACGTCCGCCGTCATCACACGGCGCCGGAGATGACGTCCGAGCTGGAGTACACGATCATCCGCCGCAACCGCCAGCTGCGGAACGAGTCCCGCGACCCCGGCACGAAGGTGCGCGGCCCGCTCGGCGCGGAGCTGACGCTCGAAGAGTCGATGCGCAACCACGCCTTCGACGTGTGGGCCCACGAACAGGACCTGCGCGCCGCCCTCGGCCGCCCCGGCAACCTCGACTCCCCCGGCGCCCACGTCGCCCGCGACGTCCTGCTCTCCAAACTCCCCGAGATCGTCGCCACCAAGGCCGACGCCCCGCGCAGCTCGGCGATCGTCTTCGACGTCCACGGCCCGATCGAGTTCCTCCGCACGATCCGCATCGACATCCAGGGCCGCGGCACCCTCGAAACGGCCCCCGCCCTCGGCCCCGCCGCCACCCTCACCCTCGACTGGGAAACCTACGTCCGCCTGGCCTGCGGCCGCGTCACACCGGAGGCAGCCGCGGACCGCGTAAAGGCAGAGGGCGACACGGGCCTGACAACAGCGATCCTGCGCAACTTCACGGTGACGCCGTAGCGACGACACCGGCTCGCGCCGACCAGCACAGTCCAGCGCGCCCGACGTTTGAGGACGAGGCTCCCATCACCTGGGGCGCCTTGGTGGAGCGACGGCGACGTCTCGGCGCCGGTCCGTGCCTTTCAGCCTGTCCGGCGTTTGAGGACGAGGCCCTTTAAGGGCCGAAGCGGGGGTCTGGGGACGGCAGCCCCCAGAAGCGGGCCGGGGTCGAAGGGGCAGCGCCCCTGGTGGATGGGACGGGTAGGGGCGGCGGGGGCGAGAAAAACCGCTGTCTCCGACTCCCCACCCACAGCTACCGTCCGTCCGTGACCGACACAGAAACCAACACCAGCCACCCCCCACGCCTCACCCGCCTGACCTTCCACGGCCCCCTGTCCGAGACCCGGGCGAACACCCTCGTCCACCGCCTCACCCGCACAAACCCCACCACCGTCCTGGACATCGGCTGCGGCTGGGGCGAACTGATGCTCCGCATCCTGACCGCCACCCCCGAGGCAACCGGCATCGGCATCGACCTCAACACCGCCGACCTGACCCGCGCCCGCCACAACGCCGAGACCAGAGGCCTGACCCAACGAGCCGAGTTCATCGAGGAATCCGCCACGGACACCTCGCACGGCCCCGCCGACCTGGTCCTGTGCCTGGGAGCAAGCCAGGCCCTGAGCACAGCCGAACCCCCGCATCACACGCCCGACGCCCTCCGCGCACTACGCCGCCTGGTCAGCGACCACGGCCGAGTCCTCCTCGGCGAGGGCTTCTGGCAGCGCACCCCGACCTCCGCCGAACTCAAGGGCATGTGGCCGGGCGCAGCCGCCACCGACCACCACGACCTCGCCACCCTGCTCGACCTCGCGGTCGCCGCCGGCTTCCGCCCGGAGTGGACCGAGACGGCGACCATGGACGAGTGGGAGGAGTTCGAGTCGGCATACCAGGCGGACCAGGAGATATGGCTGGCCGGCCACCCCGACCACCCCCTCGCCGCCGAGACCCGCGAACGCCTGGACCGCCACCGCGCCCAGTGGATGAGCTACCGCGGGGTCCTGGGCCTGGCCTACCTCACCCTCGTCCCGGCCCGCTGAACCCCCGTACCGGTCTGCCGGCTCACGCGGGAACGTGCACCGTCTCCACCCTGCTGGCCACCAGCCGTTCCCGCTCCCGCCGCGCCGCCCGCTTCCGCAGCCGCAGGATCTGGCTGACCCCCAGCGCCTGGAGCACGAACACCACCGAGAAGGCGACGGCGTAGTCGCCCCCGGTCGCATCCAGCAGCACACCGATCGCGAACAGCGTCGTCATCGAGGCGACGAAACCGCCCATGTTGGTGATCCCGGACGCCGTCCCCTGACGCTCCGGCGGATTCGCCGGCCGCGCGAAGTCGAACCCGAGCATCGAGGCCGGCCCGCACGCCCCGAGCACCGCGCACAGCACGAGCAGCAACCACATCGGCGCCGCCTCACCGGGCCAGACCAGCGTCGTCGCCCACAGCACCGCCGTCGCCCCGACGGTCCCGAGCGCCAGCGGCAGCCGCGCCTCGTGGTGCCGGGCGACGACCTGGCCGTAGACCAGACCGAACACCATGTTCGACAGGACGACGAGGGTGAGCAGTTCACCGGCCGTGGCCCGGGACAGCCCCTGCGCCTCCACCAGGAACGGCATCCCCCACAGCAGCAGGAACACCATCGCCGGGAACTGCGTCGTGAAGTGCACCCACAGGCCCAGCCGGGTGCCAGGCTCCCGCCAGGACGCGGCGATCTGGCGTCGTACGTACGCCGCGCCCAGGTGCGGAAGCGGCTCCGGCTCGTGCCCCTCGGGGTGGTCCTTCAGGAACAACAGCATCAGCACGAGTACGACGACACCGGCCCCCGCACTGCCGGCGAACGCCGCCGTCCAGCCCACCCCGTGCAGCAGCCGCGCGATCACCAGCGTGGAGACGAGGTTGCCCGCCATGCCCGCGAGCCCCGCGAGCTGGGCGATCAGCGGACCGCGCCGGGCCGGGAACCAGCGGGTGCCGAGCCGCAGCACGCTGATGAACGTCATCGCGTCGCCGCAGCCGAGCAGCGCGCGCGAGGCGAGGGCCATGCCGTACGACGGCGAGAAGGCGAAGCCGAGTTGGCCCGCCGTGAACAGCACCACGCCCAGGGTCAGCACCTTCTTGGTGCCGAGCCGGTCGACGAGCAGGCCGACGGGTATCTGCATGCCCGCGTACACGAGCAGTTGGAGGATCGAGAACGTCGACAGGGCCGAGGCGTTCACGTCGAAGCGGTCGGCGGCGTCGAGGCCGGCGACCCCCAGCGACGTACGGAAGATGACGGCGACGAAGTAGACCGAGACGCCTATGCCCCAGACCGCGATGGCGCGGCGGCCGCCCGGAGGATCGCCGGGCAGTGCGGCGTACTTCATCGTTCCTCACCTCGTGCGAGGTGCGAGAACCAGTCGATGTGCCGGTGGACCAGCCCGACGGCGGCCTCGGCGTCCCCGGAGCGCAGGGCCTGGAGGATCTCCTCGTGCTCGACGAGGGTCTTGGCGATCCGGTCGGGGTGGGAGTGCAGTACGGCGACGCCCATGCGCAGTTGCCGGTCGCGCAGTTGGTCGTACAGCCGCGAGAGGATCTCGTTGCCGCCGCTGCGGACGATCTCCGCGTGGAAGCACCGGTCGGTGACGGCGGCTCCGGCGAGGTCACCGGCGGCGGCCTGCGCCTTCTGCCGGGCGAGCAGTTCCTCCAGGCGCTCGATGAGGCCGGGCGGCGCCGGTACGGCCTTGCGCGCGGCGTGCTCCTCGACGAGTATCCGCGTCTCCACGACGTCCTTGATCTCCTGTGCGGAGACCGGCAGGACCAGTGCGCCCTTCTTCGGGTAGAGCTTGATCAGCCCCTCGACCTCCAGCCGCAGCAGCGCCTCCCGCACCGGGGTGCGCGAGACCCCCACGGCCTCGGCGAGCTCGCCCTCGGTGAGCAGCGTCCCGCCCTCGTAACGGCGATCCAGGACGCCCTGTTTGACGTGGGTGTAGACGCGGTCGGCGGCGGGGGGCTGCTTCAGGGGGGCGGGTGGGGCGGTAGGCATGAGCACAGCATAGATACAACACGTACGCATGGCGGTATTGGTCCATCATGCGGACGCACGGCCGACTCTCGCCCACAAAGGACAACCCGCCTCAACAACCACACAACCTTCTGTGCTACTTACGTGTCACACACGTGCGGCCCGCCTGTCTTCCCCTCCAACTTGGCCGCACTCAGGGGCATTCGACGTAATCGGGGTATTTCAGTTGATAACCGCCACCAAGGGCTTCCGCATCCGCAGAGCCGCAGCCGTCGCCGTGACGACCGGCGCCGTGCTCGCCACCGGAGCCCTCACCGCGGCACCCGCGCAGGCCGTGACGGCGCCCACCATCACCGCCAAGGGCGGGTACCTGATGAACAGCGCGACCGGCACGACCCTGTTCGCCAAGGCCGCTGACACGAAGAGGCTCACCGCCTCCACCACGAAGGTCATGACCGCGAAGGTCGTGCTCTCGCAGTCGAACCTCAACCTGGACACCAAGGTCACGATCAAGAAGGAGGTCAGCAACTACATAGTCTCCAAGGGCGCGTCGTCGGCCAACCTGATCGTCGGTGACAAGGTCACCGTCCGTCAGCTGCTGTACGGGATGATGCTCAAGTCGGGCTGTGACGCCGCGATGACCCTCGCCGACAAGTTCGGCACGGGCACGACGGTGAACGCTCGCGTGAAGTCGTTCATCGGCAAGATGAACACCATGGCCAGGAGCCTGGGCATGACGAACACGCACTTCGACTCGTTCGACGGCATCAGCAACGGCTCCAACTACTCGACGCCGCGCGACCTGACGAAGGTCGCCCGCAGCGCGATGAAGAGCTCGACGTTCAAGACCGTCGTGAAGACCAAGTCGTACACGGCGAAGACGATCACGAAGACGGGCGCCACCCGCACGATGGCGGCGTGGAAGAACACCAACACGCTGCTCGGCTGGAACGGCACGCTCGGCATCAAGACCGGCTCCGGCACCGAGGCCAAGTACTGCCTCGTCTTCGCGGCCACGCTCAACGGCGAGTCGGTGATGGGCACCGTCCTCACCGCTCCCAATGAGGCCAGCCGCACGACGGACGTGAAGAAGCTCATCAACTACGGCTACGCCAAGATCAGCTGACACACGCAGTCACACAGCAAAGGGGCGGCCACTCGAGAGTGGCCGCCCCTTTCGCTACCGCCTGTGTCGGTACCGCCTGTGCCTCACGCCCAGGTGATCAGCCGCTTCGGCTGCTCCAGGATCGCCGCCACGTCCGCCAGGACCTTGGAACCCAGCTCGCCGTCCACCAGACGGTGGTCGAAGCTGAGCGCCAGGGTCGTCACCTGACGCGGCTTCACCTTGCCCTTGTGGACCCACGGCTGGAGCTTGATCGCGCCGACCGCGAGGATCGCGGACTCACCGGGGTTGAGGATCGGGGTCCCGGTGTCGACACCGAAGACGCCGACGTTGGTGATGGTGACCGTGCCGCCCTGCATCGCGGCGGGGGTGGTCTTGCCCTCCCGCGCCGTCGACACCAACTCACCGAGTGCTTCGGCCAGTTGCGGAAGCGTCTTGGTGTGGGCGTCCTTGACGTTCGGGACGATCAGACCGCGCGGGGTCGCCGCCGCGATGCCCAGGTTGACGTAGTGCTTCCGCACGATCTCCTGGGCCGCCTCGTCCCAGGACGCGTTGACGTCCGGGTTGCGCTTGATCGCGACCAGGAGGGCCTTGGAGATCAGCAGCAGGGGGTTCACGCGCAGGCCCGCGAACTCCTTGTCCTCCTTGAGCTCCTCGACCAGCTTCATCGTGCGCGTCACGTCCACCGTCACGAACTCCGTGACATGCGGTGCCGTGAACGCCGAGCCGACCATCGCCGCCGCCGTGGCCTTGCGGACGCCCTTGACGGGGATACGGGTCTCCCGGGCCGTGTCGTACGCGGCGACCGGCGCCGGGGTGGCGGCGGGAGCGGCGACCGGGGCGGCCTGGGGCACCGGCTCGGCGGCCGGGGCCGGCGGGGCCACCGCCGCGTGCACGTCCTCCCGGGTGATGATGCCGTCGGGGCCGGTGGGCGTCACCGTGGCCAGGTCGACGCCCAGGTCCTTCGCCAGCTTGCGCACCGGCGGCTTCGCCAGCGGGCGGGGCGGCTGCGGCGCCTGGGCGGGAACGGGACCATGTCCGTTGAGCCCGTTCAGCTCGGACTGCACGGCCTGCACTGCCTGCGCCGCCGCCACGGGCTCCTGGCGCGCGGCGTCGGCCCCCTTGCGCGGGCGGCGCTTCGTCGAGGACGCGGCCACGCCGTAGCCGACCAGCACCGGCTGACGGCCCGAGCCCGCCGACTTGGGCTCGTCCTCCGGGGCCTCCGGCTGCGCGGCCGGCGCCGGAGCGGCGGCGGCCGCCGACCCGCCCGCGACGTCCACCGCGATGATCGCCGTACCGACGTCCACCGTCGCGCCCTCGGGGAAGTGCAGCTCGCTGACCACCCCGTCGTACGGGATGGGCAGTTCCACGGCCGCCTTGGCCGTCTCGACCTCGCACACCACCTGGCCGTCGGTGACCGTGTCGCCCGGCTGGACGTACCACTTGAGGATCTCCGCCTCCGTGAGGCCCTCGCCCACGTCGGGCATCTTGAACTCGCGCACGGACGCTTCCGTCATCGTCGTCACGACCCTCTCCTCAGTACGCCAGGGCACGGTCGACGGCGTCGAGCACCCGGTCCAGACCCGGCAGGTACTCCTCCTCCAGGCGCGCCGGCGGATACGGGGCGTGATAGCCGCCGACCCGCAGAACCGGGGCCTCCAGGTGGTAGAAGCAGCGCTCCGTGATCCGGGCGGCGATCTCCGCGCCCGAGCCGAAGAACACCGGGGCCTCGTGGACCACCACCAGGCGGCGGGTCTTCTCGACGGAGGTCTGGATGGAGTCGAAGTCCAGCGGCGAGACCGAGCGCAGGTCCAGGACCTCCAGGTTCCTGCCCTCCTCGGCGGCCGCGTCGGCGACCTCCTGGCACAGCTTCACCAACGGGCCGTACGCGGCCAGGGTGAGGTCCGTGCCCTCGCGGACGACCTTCGCCTTGTGCAGCGGGCCGGGGATGGCCTCGGTGTTGACCTCGCCCTTGTCCCAGTAGCGCCGCTTCGGCTCGAAGAAGATCACCGGGTCGTCGCTCTGGATGGCCTGCTGCATCATCCAGTACGCGTCCGACGCGTTGGACGGCGACACGATCTTCAGGCCCGCCACATGCGCGAAGAGGGCTTCCGGCGACTCCGAGTGGTGCTCCACCGCGCCGATGCCGCCGCCGTAGGGGATGCGCACGACGACCGGCAGCTTGACCTTGCCGAGCGAGCGCGCGTGCATCTTCGCGAGCTGCGTGACGATCTGGTCGTACGCCGGGAAGACGAAGCCGTCGAACTGGATCTCCACCACGGGCCGGTACCCGCGCAGGGCGAGGCCGATCGCCGTGCCCACGATGCCCGACTCGGCCAGCGGGGTGTCGATGACCCGGCTCTCGCCGAAGTCCTTCTGCAGGCCGTCCGTCACACGGAAGACGCCGCCGAGCTTGCCGACGTCCTCGCCCATGATGAGGACCTTGGGGTCCGTGTCGAGGGCGCGCCGCAGCGACTCGTTGATCGCCTTGGCCAGAGCCATGCTTTTCGATGTCACAGCCTTGCCGGTCTCCGCTGCCATGTCAGGCCCCCTCTACGTCCGCGAACGACGCCTGGTAGGCGGCGAACTGGGCGCGCTCCTCGTCGACGAGCGCATGCCCGTCCGCGTACACGTTCTCGAAGATGGCGAAGTGGTCCGGGTCCGGCATGGCACGGACCGCTTCGCGCACTCGTTTGCCCAACGCCTCGCTCTCGGCCTCCAGTTCCGCGAAGAATCCCTCGTCCGCGTGGTTTGAAGCCTCGAGGTACCGGCGAACGCGCAGGATCGGGTCCTTCGCCTCCCAGGCCTCGCGCTCCTCGTCGGCCCGGTACTTCGTCGGGTCGTCGGAGGTGGTGTGGGCGCCCATGCGGTACGTGTACGCCTCGACCAGCGTCGGTCCCTCGCCGGACCGGGCGCGCTCCAGCGCCCACTTCGTCACGGCCAGGCAGGCCAGGACGTCGTTGCCGTCGACGCGGACGCCGGGGAAGCCGAAGCCCTGTGCGCGCTGGTAGAGCGGCACCCGGGTCTGCTTCTCGGTCGGCTCCGAGATCGCCCACTGGTTGTTCTGGCAGAAGAACACCACGGGGGCGTTGTAGACCGCGGAGAAGGTGAACGATTCCGCGACATCGCCCTGGCTGGAGGCGCCGTCACCGAAGTACGCGATGACCGCGCTGTCGGCGCCGTCCTTGGTGATGCCCATCGCGTATCCGGTCGCGTGCAGCGTCTGGGAGCCGATGACGATCGTGTAGAGGTGGAAGTTGTTGCTGTTCGGGTCCCAGCCGCCGTTGTTCACGCCGCGGAACATGCCGAGCAGGTTGGTCGGGTCGACTCCGCGGCACCAGGCGACGCCGTGCTCGCGGTAGGTCGGGAAGACGTAGTCGTCCTCGCGGGTGGCCCGGCCGGAGCCGATCTGGGCGGCCTCCTGGCCCAGCAGCGACGCCCACAGACCCAGCTCGCCCTGACGCTGCAGGGAAGTGGCCTCGGCGTCGAAGCGACGGGTGAGCACCATGTCGCGGTAGAGGCCGCGGAGCTCTTCGGGGGTGATGCCGGCGACGTACTTGTCGTACTCGGCGTTTTTGACGCGCTTGCCCTCGGGGGTGAGCAGCTGGACCAGCTCAGGGTCCGTGCTCGCCGATTTCCTTGTGGTCGTGCTCTTGCCGGCCGTGCTCTTGGTACCGGCGCTGCGTCGCGGTTTCCGCGCGGCAGTGCTCTCCACGGTCACGTGTGCTCCTCCGTCGGTCCGGCTACCCGGGTTCGCCGGGTGCCAGTGCAGCTCACCTGCGGCCCTCGAGCGCACGGGGTGGGGTGCGGCTCGATGGGGACAGGCGTGACAGGTGCCCCGGCGAGCGCCCTGCAACAGGCACGTTACCCAGTGCTCCACATTTCTGTGAAACCCCTCCTGACCTGCGTTTTTGCTTGGATATCCAAGTAAATCGCGAAAGCCGGGAACAAGTCCTGGTCACAGCCTTGCAGGGGGCCGGAACAACGGCACGTTATATCGGTGACCCAGGTCACGGGAAGAGTCATCGAGGGCGAGGTCACCGAAGTCGTGTGACGCTGCTCTCGTTCACGAGGGCAGATATGTCAGGTTATGCCCGCTGAGTGATTCGGCCACCCGTCGTAAACGGCCCGCGCGCGTGAAGCCCGTTTCCGGGCCGCACGCGCGCGTGGGGACGTTTTCGGTCAGTCCGAGCCGGTGGGGCGGGGCCGGTCAGACACCGCCGCCGGTGCCGCCCGTCGGCAGCGTGGGCTCCTCGGTCGGATCCTCGGTCGGATCCACCGTCGGGTCCTCCGTGGGCTCCTCGGTCGGATCCTCGGTCGGCTCCGCCGTGGTCGGATCCTCGGTCGGCGAGTACGTGGGATCCTCGGTCGGCGTGAACGTCGGATCCTCGGTCGGCTCGTAGGTCGGGTCGATGCCCGTGCCGGTGCCGTCGTCCGTGACCGTGTCGGTCGGCTCCTCGGTCGGCTCGTCGCTCGGCGTCTCGCTGTCCTTGTTCTCGTCGGTGGTCTGCGAGGTCGTCGGCGTCGGCGTGGTGTCGCCGCCCCCGCCGCCACCGCCGCCGTTGTTCAGCGCCAGCGCGACACCCGCCGCGATGGCGATCACCGCGAAGACGGCGAGGATCCACAGCTTGCCGCGGCCGCTGCCCTTGTTGCCGTGCCCCTCGAAGCCGCCGTCGTCCCCGCCGCCGTATCCGGAGGGCAGGATCGGCTGCGGGATCTGCGTCGTACCGGAGCCGGAGTCGCCGGGGTGCCCCATGACGGTCGTGTTCGCGAAGCCCGCGGCCGGGGTGTGCCGGCCGTCGTGCATCGCCACCGGGCCGGTGTTCCAGGTGCCGGTGTGGCCGCCCTGGTCGTACAGCATCTGCAGGCCGTACTGGACGAGGCCGCGCATCTCCTCGGCCGTCTGGAAGCGGTCGTCCGGCTCCTTGGCGAGCGAGCGCATGACCAGGCCGTCGAGCTCCGGCGGCGTCGCGTCGGAGACCTCGGACGGCGGGGTCGGGATGTCCTGGACGTGCTGGTAGACCACCGACAGCGGGGTCTCGCCGGTGAACGGCGGCCGCAGCGCGAGGAGTTCGTAGAGGAGGCAGCCGGTCGCGTACAGGTCGGAGCGGTGGTCGACCGCCTTGCCGAGCGCCTGCTCGGGCGAGAGGTACTGCGGGGTGCCCATGACCATGCCGGTCTGCGTCATCGTCGACTGAGCGCCGTGCAGCGCGCGGGCGATGCCGAAGTCCATCACCTTCACGGCGCCGTTGTGGGTGATGATGACGTTGGCGGGCTTGATGTCGCGGTGCACGATGCCGTGCTGGTGCGAGTAGGCGAGGGCCTCCAGGACACCGGAGACGATGATCAGGGCCTGCTCGGGCCCGGGCGCCTCGGCGTTGAGGAGGAGGTCGCGGATCGTACGGCCCTCGACGATCTCCATGACGATGTACGGCACCGCGTGGCCGTTCACGAAATCCTCGCCGGAGTCGTACACGGCGACGATCGCGTGGTGGTTGAGGCCGGCCACCGACTGGGCCTCGCGCGTGAAGCGGGCCTTGGAGACCGGGTCCTCGGCGAGATCGGAGCGCAGCAGCTTGACCGCCACGGTGCGCCCGAGGCGCACGTCCTCGGCGGCGAACACCTCGGCCATGCCGCCCCGGCCGAGTCTGCGGGTCAGCCGATAACGGCCGTCCCCGACAAGTCCGCCGTTACCCCACATCTCCGGCGCGTCTGACATACCGCCGCCAGCCGCCTCGGGGTCGGACGGGCCCTGAGCGCGCTGCTGCTGTGCCATCGGTCCTCGCCGTCGTTTCTGCCCGCGGTGCGCGCGGTGTTGTTACGGTCTCCGTCGGCCACGCTACAGGCTCCGCGCAAGCCGTCGGTCCGAGACGGTCGCCCCAAACCGGAAGGAGACGGACCGGCCATCAAACCGGTACCCCGTCCCCTCGTGCAAATTCTGTGTACCGCCCGTACTGCCCCTGTAACGCTTCCGAGACTCTTCTTTCGCGTACGGTCACGGAACGGGCACCTCGCTTGACCTGTCAGTGCCGTGGGGCAGACTTGGCCGGGAATAGCACATGGATCACTCGGACCACGCGGATCAACTGATCCACACAACTGATCCACTCAACCGATCCACGGCAATCGCAGGGGCCCAAGAGGCTACGGGGGAAGCAGAACATGAGCCAGGACGGCGCACAGGGCGCGAACGCGGGGCGGGCCCTGGCCGGCGGCCGCTATCAGCTGCGCGACCTGCTCGGCCAGGGCGGCATGGCCTCGGTGCACCTCGCGTACGACACCGTGCTCGACCGGCAGGTCGCGGTCAAGACGCTGCACACCGAGCTCGGCCGCGAGCAGGCGTTCCGCGAGCGCTTCCGCCGCGAGGCGCAGGCCGTGGCGAAGCTCACGCACACCAACATCGTCTCGGTCTTCGACACCGGCGAGGACACGCTGTCCGACAGCGGCTCCCCCGCGGGCGACGGCATGCCGACGCCGTACATCGTCATGGAGTACATCGAGGGCCGGCCGCTCAGTTCGGTCTTCGACGAGGACATACGGCAGTTCGGCGCGGTGCCCGCCGACAAGGCGCTGAAGATCATCGCGGATGTGCTCGCGGCGCTGGAGATCAGCCACGAGATGGGGCTGGTCCACCGGGACATCAAGCCGGGCAACGTGATGGTGAACAAGCGCGGCGTCGTCAAGGTGATGGACTTCGGCATCGCGCGCGCCATGCAGTCCGGTGTGACCTCCATGACACAGACCGGCATGGTGGTCGGCACCCCGCAGTACCTCTCACCGGAGCAGGCGCTGGGCCGGGCCGTGGACGCCCGCTCCGACCTGTACTCGGTCGGCATCATGCTGTTCCAACTGGTCACCGGGCGACTGCCGTTCGACGCGGACTCGCCGCTGGCGATCGCGTACGCGCATGTGCAGGAGGAGCCGGTGGCGCCCTCCTCGATCAACCGCGCCCTGCCGCCGGCCGTGGACGCGCTGGTCGCCCGCGCGCTGAAGAAGAATCCGAACGAGCGCTTCCCGAGCGCCGAGGCCATGCGCGACGAGAGCCTGCGCGTGGCCGCGTCCTTCCAGGCGGCTCCGCCGAGCATCGTGCCGGGCGCGCAGACGCAGAACGGTCAGGGTGTCGGCGCGGCGGTGTTCCCGCCGGTCGTCCAGACGCCCCCACCGGCCGCCCCCGTCCAGACGCCGTACCAGCAGACCCCGCCCCCGAACCCGTACAGCACCCCGCCGCCGGCGATGCCCGCGGCGTACGGCTATCCGCAGCAGCCCGGTCATGGGACGCCCCCGCCGGCCGCTTACTCCCCGCAGCCGGGCATCTCGACCCCGCCGCCGGGTGTCCCCGCCCCGCCGCCGTACGGCATCCCGCCCCAGCCGCAGCGCCCTTCGGGCGGCGGCAAGAACCGGTCGACGATCATCGTCTCGATCGTCGTGTCCGTCGTGGCGGTGGTCAGCCTCATCCTGGCGACGACGCTGAACGACGACGGCGGCAACGACGATCCGTACAGCCTGCCGACGAGCGACTACACCTACAGCTACAGCCCGTCCCCGAGCCCGACGGGCACGGGGACGGACGCGCCGGGATACCGGGAAGGGGACACCACGAACACGGTCGAGACGACCGCGTGCACCGACCCGTTGAAGACCTACGACGACACCGGCTACGTGCGGGCACCGAGCTTCATGTTCAAGTCCTGGCCGTCGGTCAAGAAGTGCCTGGACGCCGCGGGCTGGGACTACAAGACGGTCGAGGTGAACGAGAACCTGTTCGGCCACAACACCGTCATGGCGCAAACGCCCAAGTCCTACAAGGAGTTCGACCCGGACAACCCGCCGGTGTTCACGATCGAGGTCTCGACGGGTCTTCCGAAGTAAGGCGGCGGTAACGTCCGTCCATACCGACGTCCGTGATGACGTCCGTGATGTGAAAGGGCCCGGCAGCATCGGCTGCCGGGCCCTTCTCGTGTCGGGGGACGGTGGTACGGGTACGGCCCGTTACAGGTACGGCCCACCCACTCGGCCGCCCTGGCCCGGCTCGCCGTCCTCGTGGCCGCCGACGCCCGGCGGGAGGGCGCGACGCATCTGCTCCAACTGGGCGCGGGCCGCCATCTGCTGGGCGAACAGCGTGGTCTGGATGCCGTGGAAGAGGCCCTCCAGCCAGCCGACCAACTGGGCCTGCGCGATGCGCAGTTCCGCGTCACTCGGGGTCGCTTCGTCCGTGAACGGCAGGGAGAGCCGCTCCAGCTCCTCGACGAGCTCCGGCGCCAGACCGTCCTCCAGCTCCTTCACCGAACTGGCGTGGATCTCCTTCAGCCGGACCCGGCTCGCCTCGTCCAGAGGAGCCACGCGGACTTCTTCGAGCAGCTGCTTGATCATGCTTCCGATGCGCATGACCTTCGCCGGCTGCTCGACCTGCTCCGTCACCGGGATCTCGCGGGAGTCCTCGTCTCCGTTGCCGCCGGTGAGCGCCATCCCGTCCTGGCCCACGACCAGGATCTGGGGGGTCTCGGGCGACCTTTCGTTCCTCGGCATCTCCATGCCGCCATTCTCTCGCACCCGTACAGCTCATCATCGTGGTGCCCCCCGTGGGGAGAGATCCACCGTTTACGGTGCGGGACTTTTCGTCACTCTTCGGCGTCCCCGGCCCGGGTGAGTCGCAGGAGACGGGCCTCGCAGATGTCGAGCCAGCGGCTCTCCGCCTCGGCGTGGAAGACGAGCTGCTCCAGGACGAGCAGCCGGGCCAGCTCGTCCGGATGCTCGTGCGCCCGCGCCAGCGCCTCGGCCCGCTGCCGTACGTAGCCGTGCAGGGCCTCGGTCACATGTCTGCGCTGCGTTCCCACGACTTCGCGTACGTCGATGCCGGGCGCTCCGACCGCCATCACCAGCTTGATCGCCAGCTCGTCGCGGGGCGGGCTCACCCGCTGCACGGGACGCGCGAACCAGGCCCGCAGCTCGGCGCGGCCCGCCTCCGTCAGCGTGTACAGCACCCGCCCCGCCTGGTCCACACCGTCCTGCACGACCAGGCCGTCCCGCTCCAGCCGGCCGAGGGTCGTATAGACCTGGCCGATGTTCAGCGGCCAGGTCCCACCCGTGCGCGCCAGGAATTCGGTACGCAGCCGCGAGCCGTAGCGGGCGCCGGGTTCCAGGAGCGCCAGCAGCCCGTGTCGTATCGACATACCCGGATTGTGCGCCGGATTCGGTCGGGTGGCGGAGTGCGGAATGCCGGGTGTGGTGGGTTCTGTGAGGCTTGTCCCTATGACTCCATGGCTGGCCGTGGTGGGAAAACGACGGGTACGGGATGCGTCCGGTGGTGTGGGGGCCGGGTGCGGGTCGGCGGGTGCGTGGTGCCGGCCGGCGGGTGTGGGGGTGACTGGGGCTGCGAGTGCGGCTGGGGCTGTGGGCACGGGTGTGGATGCGGGTGCGGCTGCGGGTGCTGGTGCTGGTTCCGTAGAGCAGCGGATGATGCGGGCCGCCTCGGGGCCTGCCGTCAGGCCCGGGCAGTTCGTCCCGGGTGCTGCGATCGCCGCCTCGCCGAGGGCTGGGCGCGGGGGCGCCGTCGCCCGGTTCTCACCGTCGGGGGGCGTGGGCGGGATCAGCGTGCGGTTGGCCCTGGGGGCGGTGCAGGGGCGGCCAGCGATTCAGGGGCGGTCGGCGGTGCGTGGTCTCGTGGCTCTTCGGGCGTGGAGATTCCTGGTTGTGCTGGTGGTGGGGGTGGCTATGGGGCTGTGGGGGGCTGGAGTGTCGTACGGCCATGAGGGTCCGCGCGGTGCGGGCGGTGCCGGTAGAGCCGGTGTGCTCGGGACTCCCTCCAGCTCCGCGGCCGGGTCCCGGGCTCCCTCCGCGCCTACAGGTTCGCCCAGGAGTTCCTTCGGGGAAGCCTCGGGGGAGTCATCGGGCTCCCCAGCCGAACCCCGGCCCTCCTCCAGCCGTTCGGATGAGTCCGAGGCAGCCTCTGACCTCTCCGCAGCGCCTGGAGAGTCCACGGCGCCCAAGGAGCCCCGGGAATCCGGGAAGCCCCAGGAATCCAGGGAGCCCCGGGCTTCCGGGGAGTCCAAGGCATCCAGGGGATCCGGAGAGTCCAGGGGGTACGGCAAGCCCAAGCAGCCCCGGGAGTCCAGGGAGCCGAAGGCGTCGTCCGCCTCTGCCGCTCACGGGCCCGTCACCTCCCCGCCCGCGCCCTCCGACGGGCCGTCCCGGGCCGGGAGCCGGGCGGGCGAGGGGCGGCAGCGGCCGGGGCGGGAGAAGGGACCGCTGGAGGACGAGGAGGCGACACGGGACGAGCCGGACGGCGGCGTGGGCGACGACGGCGACGACACGGGCGACGAAGAGCGCGACGGCGCGACGTTGCCGGAGGCGGAAGCTGAGGGCGAGGACGACGGCGGCAGTGCGCCCGAGAGTGCGGATACTGCCGACGACCCCGCTCGGGACGCCTCCGCGGAGCCCTCCGCCCCGCTCACGCAGCACGTACGGCAGCCCGTCACGCATGCCGAGGGCCCCGTCGAACCCGTGATGCAGATCCTGCCGCTCGGCAGCGGGCTGGTACTCGTCGGACTCGGCCTGGGCCTCGCCTTCGTCGGCCTGCGGCTACGGCGCGGCTAGAGGGGCGGAGGTCCTCCGGAGCAGGCGGACTCCGGGTAACGACTCCTCGTGGGCGACCGAGTCGAGCCGCGCACAGCCTCCGCCCTCCGCCGCCCGGCGACGCTCGCCCCGACAACCGCTCAACCACCCCTACGGCACAACAAGCAGCACCTTCCCCACATGCCCGCTCTCCTCCACCACCCGGTGTGCCTCGGCCGCGTCGCTCATCGGGAGTTCGCGGTCGACGACGGGACGTACGTGGCCGGCGTCCAGCAGCGGCCACACATGCTCGCGTACTGCCGCCACGATCGCCGCCTTCTCGGCGACCGGGCGGGCGCGCAGTGAGGTAGCGCTGATGGCGCCGCGCTTGGCCAGGAGTGCGCCGATGTTCAGCTCGCCCTTGACGCCGCCCTGCATGCCGATGATCGCGAGACGGCCGCTGACGGCGAGGGTCTGGACGTTGCGGTCGAGGTACTTGGCGCCCATGTTGTCGAGGATGACGTCGGCCCCGGCCCCGTCGGTGGCCTTCTTGACCTCGGCGACGAAGTCCTGTTCCCGGTAGTTGACCAGGATGTCGGCGCCCAGCTCGGCACACCGGTCCAGCTTCTCCTTGCTGCCCGCGGTGACGGCGACCTTGGCGCCGACGGCCTTGGCGAGCTGGATGGCCATGGTGCCGATGCCGCTGGAGCCGCCGTGCACGAGCAGGGTCTCGCCGGGGCGGAGGTGGGCGACCATGAAGACGTTCGACCAGACCGTGCAGACCACCTCGGGCAGGGCGGCGGCCTGGGTGAGGCTCAGGCCCTTGGGCACGGGGAGCAGTTGGCCGGCCGGTACGGCGACCTTCTCGGCGTAGCCGCCGCCCGCGAGCAGCGCACACACCTCGTCGCCGACGGCCCAGCCGGAGACGCCGGGGCCGACCTCGGCGATCCGGCCGGAGCACTCCAGGCCGGGGTAGGGGGAGGCGCCGGGCGGCGGGTTGTAGAAGCCCTGTCGTTGCAGGATGTCGGCGCGGTTGACGGCCCCGGCCACCACCTCGACCAGCACCTCGCCCTCACCGGGCACGGGATCGGGGACCTCGTCCCACACCAGCGCCTCGGGCCCACCAGGTTCGGGAATCGTGATCGCATGCATGGCACGGACGCTACTCCTCGGCCTTCGCTCACCGGCCCGCGTACCCCACACGGGGCGTCCCGCCCGCACCCTCACAGCCTCGCCGGGACCGTCCCCAGCCCCGCCCGCGGCCTCCCGCCTCCGTCCCCGGCCCCATCCCCCCTCGGACCTTGGACCGGTCTCTTCGAAAATCCCTGTGCGCCGCCGATGAGTTTGCGCGACCGTAAAAGTCTCCCCATGCGTAGCCAAGAACGCGGAAGGACCACCCGGAAGGACCCCGACAGCATGAGCACGCAGACGACGACCGGTCTCGCCATCGAGACCGCCGGCCTGGTGAAGACGTTCGGTGAGACACGGGCCGTCGACGGCGTGGACCTCGCGGTTCCGGCCGGCACGGTCTACGGCGTCCTCGGCCCGAACGGCGCCGGCAAGACGACCACGGTGAAGATGCTCGCCACCCTCCTACGACCCGACGGCGGCGAGGCCCATGTCTTCGGCCACGACGTCGTGCGCGAAGCCGACGAGGTGCGCGGCCGGGTGAGTCTCACCGGGCAGTACGCCTCCGTCGACGAGGACCTCACCGGCACCGAGAACCTGGTCCTGCTGGGCCGGCTCCTCGGGCACGGCAAGCAGGCCGCGCGGCAGCGTTCCGGGCAGCTCCTGGAGGCCTTCGGACTGACCGACGCGGCCGGGAAGCAGGTCAAGAACTACTCCGGCGGCATGCGGCGCCGTATCGACATCGCCGCGTCCATCCTGAACACCCCCGACCTGCTCTTCCTCGACGAGCCGACGACCGGTCTCGACCCGCGCAGCCGCAACCAGGTGTGGGAGATCATCCGGGCGGTCGTCGCCCAGGGCACCACCGTGATGCTGACCACGCAGTACCTGGACGAGGCCGACCAGTTGGCGTCCCGTATCGCCGTCATCGACCGCGGCAAGGTCATCGCCGAGGGGACCAAGGGCGAGCTGAAGGCGTCCGTCGGCGCGGGGTCCGTACATCTGCGGTTGCGTGACCCGGCACAGCGGGACCTGGCGGCGGACCTGCTGGTCCGTGCCCTCGACGCGCATGTGCAGCCGGAGCCCGACCCGGTGGCGCTGACCGCCCGCCTTAGTGGGGCGGCGAGCGACGACACCGCGGCCGAGCAGGCCGCCCGCGCGCTGAACGAACTCGCCCGCGCCGGCGTCACCGTCGACAACTTCTCGCTGGGCCAGCCCAGCCTGGACGAGGTGTTCCTCGCCCTCACCGGACACGACACCGGCGAAGCCGGCGACGCCGACGACAGGAAGGACGAGGTGGCGGCATGAGCACCGCGACGACCACCGAGAACAAGGAACTCGCCCCGGTCAGGGCCGAGTCGCTCGCCGCGCTGCTCGTCGCCGGGGAGCGGCCGCCGCGGCCCAGCGCCTGGTCGGCCTCGATGACCTTCGGCTGGCGGGCGATCCTGAAGATCAAGCATGTGCCGGAGCAGCTCTTCGACGTCACCGCGTTCCCGATCATGATGGTGCTGATGTACACGTACCTGTTCGGGGGCGCCCTGGCCGGGTCGCCGAAGGAGTACATCCAGTTCCTGCTGCCGGGCATCCTGGTGATGTCGGTCGTGATGATCACGATGTACACCGGTGTCTCGGTGAACACCGACATCGAGAAGGGCGTCTTCGACCGCTTTCGGTCGCTGCCCATCTGGCGGCCGTCGACCATGGTCGGCTATCTGCTCGGCGATGCCCTGCGCTACACCATCGCATCCATCGTGATGCTCACCGTCGGCATCATCCTGGGCTACCGCCCGGACGGCGGCGTCGTCGGCGTGCTCGCCGGGATCACGCTGCTGGTCGTCTTCTCGTTCGCGTTCTCGTGGATCTGGACGATGTTCGGGCTGATGCTGCGTTCCGAGAAGTCGGTGATGGGCGTCAGCATGATGGTGATCTTCCCGCTCACCTTCCTGTCCAACGTCTTCGTCGACCCGAGCACCATGCCGGGCTGGCTCCAGGCCTTCGTCAACAACAGCCCGATCACCCATCTGTCCTCGGCCGTGCGCGAGTTGATGGCGGGTGACTGGCCGGCCGACGAGATCGCCTGGTCACTGGGCTGGGCCGGGCTGTTCGTGCTGGTCTTCGGGCCGATCACGATGCGGCTGTACAACCGCAAGTAGCCGGCCGACGCAAGTAATCCGCCGACCGGGGCTTCAGCCCTGAGGCAGACGCCGGGTGTCCGGGGCGACGTGGGCACTCGGCGTCGCCCGTACGATCGTGATCAGCCGGTCCGTCAACTGCAGTGTCCCGACGGCCGCATCGTCGTATCCGAGCACCCGGTGCCCGCGTACGACGCTCACCACCAGGTCGTCGGTCTGCCGAGGGCTCTTGCCCACCTCGGCCTTGACGACCGGCCGTTCGACGATGTCGAGCCCGCTGCCCTGCTGGATCAGGTCCTCCAGGACCATGCCGGCGGCGGGGCTGAGCACGGAGAGGCCGAGCAGTCGGCCGGCCGCGCTGGCGCTGGTGATGACCGCGTCGGCGCCGGACTGCTTCAGCAGCGGCGCGTTCTCCTCCTCACGGACGGCTGCCACGATCTTCGCGCCGCGATTGAGCTGCCGGGCCGTCAGCGTGACCAGGACGGCGGTGTCGTCGCGCTGGGTGGCGATGATGATCTTCCGCGCCTTGTGCACCTCGGCCCGCTTCAGCACCTCGCTGCGGGTCGCGTCCCCCGTGACTCCGGCGTAGCCGTCCGCGACCGCCGCCTCGATCACCTTGGAGCTCGGGTCGACCACGATGACCTGCTCCTTCCGCAGGCCCGTGGCGCAGACGGTCTGGATCGCCGACCGCCCCTTCGTGCCGAAGCCGATGACGACGGTGTGGTCGCGCAAGGTGGACCTCCAGCGGGTCAGACGCCATTCCTCCCGGGTCCGCTCGGTGAGGACCTCCAGCGTGGTGCCGACCAGGATGATCAGGAACAGCACGCGCATGGGCGTGATGACGAAGATATTGGTGAGCCGGGCGGCGTCACTGACCGGGGTGATGTCGCCGTATCCGGTCGTGGAGAGGCTGACGGTCGCGTAGTAGAAGGCGTCGAGGAGGTCGACGGAACCGTCGGAGTTGTCGTTGTAGCCGTCGTGGTCGGCGTAGACGATCAAGGCGGCCGCCACGAGCAGCGACAGGGCCACCAGGACGCGCTTGGCGACCTGCCGGAACGGATGCTCCACGATCTTCTTCGGGAGTTTGACCCGATACGTCGCGACCCTCTCGTCCGCCCCACGGGCGATCGCGTCCTGGCCCGGAAGTTTCACGTGAAACACACCTCGATACCGGCGCTGGCCCAGGGCAGATCGAGCAGCTCCGTCTCCTGACCCGCACGGGCACCGCCCGGCGGTACGACGGCGACCGCGTCCGCCGCCGCCATCCCCCGCAGCATGGCCGGGCCCTGGTAGTGCAACGGCACGGCGTGGTCGCCGCGCAGCACGACCGGGATGAGCCGGGTGTCGTACGGATGCCCGTGCGCCGCCTCGCTCAGGGGCAGCGTGTACGGCTCCGGGGCCGGGCGCGCGGCGAGGGTGCGCAGCAGGGGTTCGGCGAGGGTGAGCAGGCCGGAGACGGCGGCGAGGGGGTTGCCGGGCAGGCCGACGAGGTGCTGATCCTCCTTGGTGCGGGCCAGCAGCATGGGGTGGCCGGGCCGCACCTTGACGCCGTCCACCAGGAGTTCGGCACCGATGCGTTCCAGGATGGGGTGGACATGGTCGACGGGTCCGGCCGCGGTGCCGCCGGTGGTGACGATGAGGTCGGCGTCGGACTTGGTGAGCGCCTTGTGCAGGGCCTTGGCGTCGTCGCCGAGCCGGCGCAGGGCGGTGACCTCGGCGCCGAGCGCCCGCAGCCAGGGCGGCAGCATCGGGCCGAGCGCGTCACGGATCAGGCCGTCGTGCGGGAGCCCTTCGGTCAGCAACTCGTCGCCGAGGACGAGGACTTCGACGCGGGGGCGGGGTACGGCGGTCAGGGTGTCGTATCCGGCCGCCGCGGCCAGTCCGAGCACGGCCGGGGTCACCAGGGTGCCGACCGCGAGCAGGTGGTCGCCGTTACGGCACTCCTGGCCGCGTGGGCGGATGTCCTGGCCGGGCTCGATCTCCCGGGTGCCGTGCAGGCGGTCCTTGCTGTCCATCCGGCCGTGCTCGCTGCGCAGGACGGCGGAGGTATCCGGAGGGATACGCGCGCCGGTCGCGATGGGGACGGCCTCGCCGTCGGTGAGCCGCTCGGGCTCGGCATGCCCCGCCAGGACACCCTCGTCCCGTACGTCCCAGGGGCCGGGGCCCGCAACCGCCCAGCCATCCATCGCCGAGGTGTCGAAGGAGGGCAGGTCGGTGAGGGCGGTGAGGGGGGCGGCCAGGGTGAGGCCGAGGGCGGCGTCGAGGGGGACGGAGACGGGAGCGCGGCGGGCGGACCGGGTGGCGGTGCGGGCGGCGCGGGCGGCGATCTCGCGGGCGTCGGGCCAGGGGGTGGCCTTGTGGTGGCGGTCCGGGGTGTGGGGGTCCGAGGTGTGCGGGGTGGGGGCGGGCACGTGGTCGCCGGAGGTGGGGTGGCCGTTGCCGTTGCGTTCCTTCACGAGTGCGAGCACCTCATCGACGTCGAAGTCCTCGGCGTCCTCGTCCGCCTTGATGCCGCGGGCGGTCATCCGGCGTCCGGGCGGGTGTCGGGGGTGGCGTCGGGGGCCGCGTCGGGCTTGGCGGCGGCAGCCTCCTCGGCCCAGCGGAGGGCGAGGGCGGCGGCCTTGCGGGATGCCTCGGCGACGGCTTCGGGGCCGCCCTCACCGCCCTTGGCCTGCGCTGCCGCGTACCCCACGAGGAAGGTGGTCAGCGGGGCCGCGGGCCGCGCCACGCCGTGGGCGGCGTCGCGGGCGAGGTCCAGCAGCAGCTTGGTGTCGACGTCGAGGTCGAGGCCAAGTTCGTCCTTGACTGCGGAAATCCATTCATCCAACACGTGCCCATGCTCCCTGATGCGTGCCCTGGCGGTGGCGATGTCGTCCCAGGTGTCGCAGTCGAAGGACGCGACGGGGTCCTGGACGCGGGTGAGGTCGAGCGCGCCGGTCAGCCGGCGCAGGGGGAGGCCGGTGACGCGGCCGTCGGCGTCGGCGAGTGACGCCAGTTCGCGGCGCAGCGCGGACGCGCGGTACGCGGCGACGAGCGGCTGGTCGCGGCCGTCGGCGTCGGTGAGCAGGGCGCCGTCGGCACCGCCGGTGCCCAGGGCGGCCAGCAGCCGCCGGACCGTGCCCTCGTCGAGGAACGGCAGATCGGCCGAGAGGGCGACGACCCGCTGTGCCGTGGTGTGCCGCAGCCCGGCGTCGAGGGCGGCCAGCGGGCCGCCGCCGGGCGGGTCCTCGCGCGCCCAGGTCACGGGACGCGCGGTCGGCCGGGGATCGGCGACGACGACGGTGGTGCGCGCGTCGGCGCAGGCGGCCAACACCCGGTCGAGCAATGCCCGCGCGCCGACCCGCACCCCGGGCTTGTCCGCCCCGCCGAGCCGCCGGGCGGCACCACCGGCGAGCACGACGGCGTCGTACACGTCGCCGCTGCCGGCATCGGCGGCGGCTTGCTCGCCCGGCGGTTCGTACGCGGTCATCCCCCGAGTATGCGTGCCTCCACGATCACAGGGAACGCAGGGGAGGCAGCGGGCCCGCGAGCGGCTCCGTCACAGCGTGCGCAGCAGCACCGCCGGCTGTTCCACGCAGTCCGCGACATACCGCAGGAAGCCTCCCGCGGTGCCGCCGTCGCAGACCCGGTGGTCGAAGGTGAGCGAGAGCTCGACGACCTGCCGCACCGCCAGCTCGCCCTCATGCACCCAGGGCTTGGGGATGATGCGGCCGACGCCGAGCATCGCGGCCTCGGGGTGGTTGATGATCGGCGTGGAGCCGTCGACGCCGAACACGCCGTAGTTGTTCAACGTGAAGGTGCCGCCGGTGAGTTCCGCGGGCGTGAGGGTGCCCGTGCGGGCCGCCTCGGTCAGCCGGGCGAACTCCGCGGTCAGCGACTCCGCGTCGCGCGCGTGCGCGTCCCGCACCACCGGGACGACCAGGCCACGCTCGGTCTGCGCGGCGAATCCGAGGTGCACATGATCGAGCTGGATGACCTCCCTGGCCTCCATGTCGACCGTGGAGTTGAGCTCGGGGAACCGGGCCAGGGCGGCGGTGCAGATGCGGGCCAGCAGGGCGAGGAGGGAGATCTTCGGCCCGCCGGCGGCGTTCATCGCGGTCCGGGCCCGCATGAGCTCCGTCGCGTCGGCGTCCACCCAGCAGGTCGCGTCCGGGATCTCCCGCCGGCTGCGGGAGAGCTTGTCGGCGACGGCGCCGCGGATGCCCTTGAGGGGGGTGCGGATGCCACCGGGCGGCGCGGAGGAGCGGATGGGGGCCTGCGCGGCCGGGACGGGTGCGGAGGTGGCCGGGGACCTCGGGGTCATCGGCGTCATGGGCGGGTGCGGCTCGGCCGACGGCTGTGCCGTGCGTCCGTGCGCCTCGGCGGCACGCAGCGCGTACTCGACGTCGGCGCGCAGGATCAGCCCGTCCGGTCCGGAGCCGTGCAGCTCCCTCAGGTCCAGGCCGTGCTCCCGGGCGAGGCGGCGGACGAGGGGGGAGATCACGGGCACGGGGCCGTCGCTGCGGATCTCGGCGTCGGCCGGTGCGGTGTGCGCGGCGTCACGGCCGTGGCCGACGGTACCGTGCCCCGCAGCGGCGCCGGTGCCGACGGGCCGCGCCACGCCCGTGGTGGCGGGCTCGACGGCCGGCGTGGCCCCACGCGCGGCGGTGCCGTTCGCCGCCCCGGACGGCGGCTGCCCCGTCGAGGTCGTCGGCGCGGTCGGCCGTACCCGCCTGCGCCGCTCCGGGGGCGCGCCGGTTCCGTAGCCCACGAGGACGTTGCCCGAGCCCTCGTCGGAGCCCTTGCCCGGCTCCTCGGCGGAACCGCCGGAGGCGGGCGCACCCACCGCCACCGTCAACAGCGGTGCCCCGACGGGCAGTTCCGTGCCTTCCTCGCCGAAGCGGGCCGTGACCACGCCGCCGTAGGGGCAGGGGATGTCGACCATCGCCTTCGCCGTCTCGACCTCGACGACCGGCTGGTCGACGGCGACGAGGTCTCCGACCTCGACGAGCCAACGCACAATCTCCGCCCCGGTGAGCCCCTCCCCGAGGTCGGGGAGCTTGAACTCCAGACTGTGCATGTCAGAAGCGTGTGCCATCAGCTCTCGGCCTCCCATTGCAGACGCCCCACGGCGTCCAGGATCCGGTCCACGCCGGGCAGGTGGTGACGCTCCAGCATCGGCGGCGGGTAGGGAAGGTCGAACCCGGCCACGCGCAGCACCGGCGCCTCCAGGTGGTGGAAGCAGCGCTCCGTGACCCGGGCCGCGATCTCCCCTCCCGGTCCGCCGAACCCGCCCGACTCGTGCACTACGACCGCCCGTCCGGTCCGTCGTACCGAGGCAGCGACCGTCTCGTCGTCGAACGGCACCAGCGAGCGCAGGTCGACGACTTCCAGGTCCCAGCCCTCCTCCCGCGCCGCCTCGGCGGCTTCGAGGCAGACGGGCACGGACGGTCCGTACGTGATGAGCGTGGCGCTCCGGCCCGAGCGCCGCACCATCGCGCGGCCAATCGGTTCAACGTCCGTCGGATGATCGGGGTTCCAGGAGTCCTTCGACCAGTACAGGCGCTTCGGCTCCAGGAAGACGACCGGGTCGTCGGAGGCGATGGCGGCGCGCAGCAGGCCGTAGGCGTCGGCGACGGTCGCGGGCGTGACGACATGGAGCCCCGGAGTCGCCATGTAGTACGCCTCGGAGGAGTCGCTGTGGTGCTCGACGCCGCCGATGCCGCCGCCGTAGGGCACGCGGACGGTGATCGGGAGCGGCATCTTGCCGCGGGTGCGGTTGCGCATGCGGGCGACGTGCGAGATGAGCTGCTCGAACGCCGGGTAGGCGAACGCGTCGAACTGCATCTCCACGACCGGACGCAGGCCGTACATGGCCATGCCCACCGCCGTGCCCAGGATCCCCGCCTCGGCCAGTGGGGTGTCCGTGCAGCGGTCCTCGCCGAACTCCTTGGCGAGCCCGTCGGTGACCCGGAAGACGCCGCCGAGGGTGCCGACGTCCTCGCCCATGACGTGCACGGTGGGGTCCTCCGCCATGGCGTCGCGCATCGCGCGCGTGAGGGCCTGCGCCATGGTGGCCGGTTTGACGGCGACGGTGGTCATCGATGCGGGCCTTCCGACTCGGCGTCGAGCTCGGCCTGCAACTGGGCGCGCTGTTCGCGCAGTTGCGGCGTGGGCTCGGCGTACACGTGCGTGAACAGGTCCATCGGGTCGAGCGCCGGGTCCTGGTTCATGCGGTCACGCAGGTCGGCGGCCATCGCCTCGGCGGCGTCCCGCGCGGCCTGCTTGCCGGCCTCGTCCAGGAGGCCGCGCTCGGTCAGCTCGTGCTCCAGAAGCGCGATCGGGTCGTGCCCGCGCCAGGTCTCGACCTCGGAGTCGCCGCGGTAGCGGGTCGCGTCGTCGGCGTTGGTGTGGGCGTCGATGCGGTAGGTGATCGCCTCGATCAGCGTGGGGCCGCCGCCCGCGCGCGCGTGCCGTACGGCGTCGCTCAGCACCTCGTGCACGGCGGCCGCGTCGTTGCCGTCGACCAGGCGGCCGGGCATGCCGTAGCCGACGGCCTTGTGGGCCAGCGACGGGGCCGCGGTCTGCTTGGCGAGCGGGACGGAGATCGCGAAGCCGTTGTTCTGGACGAGGAAGACGACCGGCGCCTGCCATACGGCGGCGAAGTTCAGCGCCTCGTGGAAGTCGCCCTCGCTGGAGCCGCCGTCGCCGACCATGGCCAGCGCGACCACGTCGTCGCCCTTGAGGCGGGCGGCGTGCGCCAGGCCCACGGCGTGCGGGAGCTGGGTGGCGAGCGGCGTGCACAGGGGGGCCACGCGGTGCTCGTACGGGTCGTAGCCGGTGTGCCAGTCGCCGCGCAGCAGCGTCAGCGCCTCGACGGGGTCCACGCCGCGTGCGACGGCGGCGAGGGTGTCGCGGTAGCTCGGGAAGAGCCAGTCGCGCTCCTCAAGGGCCAGCGCGGCGGCGACCTCGCAGGCCTCCTGGCCGGTGCTGGACGGGTAGACGGCGAGTCGGCCCTGCTTGGTGAGCGCGGTCGCCTGGGTGTTGTACCGGCGTCCGCGCACCAGCTCCGCGTAGAGCCGGCGCAGCAGGCCGGCCTCGACCTCGGCGGCCGCCTCGGTGCCGAGGACGCGGTAGGGCTCGGCGTCGGGCAGCAGCGGCGCGGGGTCCATGCGGGGCTGCCAGGCGGGCGGCGGCGATGGCCGATACGCGCCTCGCTGCTCCATGACCGTCATGACGGCACCTCCTCGTGGGAGCGGCTACGGGAGGCGCAGCTTCGGTGATGCGCCTCACCTACCGATTGTTCGGTCGTCGGCACATTTTGGCTACAGGCCCCCTCAGGCTGTGGACAAACGGTTCTCCACAGCCTCCAATGAACGCAGTACGTCCACAGCGGGAAGGTGGGGGGACATGGCGCCTGAACAAATGGCCGAAAGCCCGGACGGCGGCAGCCCCCTGCCGCCGGCGCGTCCGCTCGACGCCATTGATCAGGACATCCTGCAGATGCTCCAGGCGGACGGCCGCGCGTCGATAAGGTCGGTCGCCGAACGGGTCCATGTCTCGCGCGCCAACGCCTACGCCCGCATCAACCGCCTCGTCGAGGACGGCGTCATCCGCGGTTTCGGCGCCCGCGTCAACCACGAACGCGCCGGCCACGGCACCTCGGCGTACATCACCCTGAAGATCGTCCAGAACACCTGGCGCACGGTCCGCGAACAGCTCCGGCAGCTGCCCGGCGCCTCCCACATCGCGCTGGTGGGCGGCGACTTCGATGTCCTGCTCCTGGTACATACCCCCGACAACAGGGCGCTGCGCGAGCTGGTCCTCACCCGTCTCCAGGCGATCCCCGAGGTACAGAGCACGCGCACGTTGCTGGTGTTCGAGGAGGAGGACCTGGAGCCGCAGGGCTGAGCGTCCGCTTCGGCCCCGGCTCGCAGCCCAGGGCTTTGTCGCAGGAGGAGCGGTCAGCCCTCCTGCCGCAGCCCTCCGAACACCAGCCGCGCCACCGTGTCCGCGACCTCGCGCTCGTTCATGCCGCGGCCGTCCGGGCGGTACCACTCCACGATCGAGTTGATCATCCCGAAGACGAGCCGGGTCGCCAGCCGTACCTCCACGTCGGCGCGCACCTCCCCGTCGGCGGCGGCCGCCTTCAGGAGTGCGGCGACCTGGTGGTCGAAGTCGCGGCGGCGTTCCAGGGCCCACCGCTCGGTGTCCGTGTTGCCGCGCACCCGCAGCAGCAACGTCACATAGGGCAGGTCGGCTATGAGCACCTCGACCATGCGCCGTACGACGTACTCCAGCCGGTCCGCGGCGTGCCCCACGCGCGCGTGCTCCTCGTCGAGGATCCCGAAGAGCCCGTCGAGCGCCCGGCTGACGGCGCGGCGCAGCAGCTCCTCCTTGCCCGTGACGTGGTGGTAGATCGACGACTTGGAGATACCCGCCGCCTTGGAGAGGTGCTCCATGGAGGTGCCGTCGTAGCCGCGCTCGTTGAAGACCTGCACGGCGACGGAGAGCAGCGTCTCCGGGGTGTACGTGTCGCGCTTGGCCGTGGTCATGAGGTGCTGCCCTCCCGCTTGTCGGAGGCGTACGCGTGGCGGTACAGCGCGAGGGACGGCGCGTAGCGCCCGGAGGGGTCGCGCAGGTGCAGGTCGTCGAGGAGGGCGTACGCCCAGTTGCGGCCCAGCCTGCGGCTCCATTCGAACGGGCCCAGGGGGTAGTTCACCCCGAGCCGCATCGCGGTGTCGATGTCCTCGACGGTGGCCACGCCCTTGGCGACGGCGTCGTGCGCCAGGTCGACGATCCGGGCGACCGTGCGGGCGACGATCATGCCGGGGACGTCACCGAGGACGCTGACGTCCTTGCCGAGCGCCTGGAAGAGGCCGATGGCCTCGGTGAGGGTACGCGGCGAGGTGTCCTGGGAGGCGGACAGGGCGATCCGGGTCGCCCGGCGGTAGTCGAGGGCGAGGTCGAAGTAGACGACGTCCCGGAACTCCACCGAGGTCTGGCCGTCGGCGAGGGCGAGCTGGCCGCCGCTCGGCAGCACCAGGCGGGTGCCGTGATCCTCTTCCTCCTCGCGCACGGCGATGCCCGCCTCGCGGATCAGCGTGAGCAGTTCGGACGCCGGGCCCAGGTCGCCCTCGGCGACGACGTAGGCGGGCTGCGGCTGCTGCTCCGCGGTGTGCGGCTCGTCCCGCTCGGCATCCTCGGAGTAGTCGAACCAGCCGTGCCCGCTCTTGCGGCCGAGCCGGCCCGACTCGACCAGGCGCCGCTGGGCGAGCGAGGGCGTGAAGCGCACGTCCTGGAAGAAGGACTGCCACACGGAGCGTGTGACGGACTCGTTGACGTCCTGCCCGATGAGGTCGGTGAGCTCGAACGCGCCCATCCGGAAGCCGCCGCACTCACGCAGGACGGCGTCGATGGTGGCCGGGTCGGCTCCTTGCGCCTCGTAGACCGCGAAGGCCTCGGCGTAGAACGGCCGCGCGATGCGGTTGACGATGAAGCCGGGGGTGTCGGCGCAGGCGACCGGCGTCTTGCCCCAGGCGCGTGCCGTCTCGTACGCGCGCGTGGCCGACGTGACGTCGGTGGCGAACCCGGAGACGACCTCGACCAGCGGCAGCAGCGGCGCGGGGTTGAAGAAGTGCAGGCCCACCAAGCGGCCCGGGTTGGCGAGGGCGCCGCCGATCGCGGTCACCGACAGGGACGAGGTGTTGGTGGCGAGCAGACAGTCCTCGCCGACGATGCCCTCCAGCTCCCGGAACAGCTCCTGCTTGACGTCGAGGCGCTCCAGGGCGGCCTCCACGACCAGGGTGCAGTCCGCGAGGTCGGCGAGCGACTCGGCGGGCAGCAGCCGCGCGCCGGCGGCGTCGCGGTCGGCCCCGGTGAGGCGGTCCTTCTCGACGAGCCGGTCGAGACGCGCGCCGATGGCGTCGGCCGCCTCCTGGGCCCGCCCGGGCAGGGCGTCGTACAGCCGGACGGGATGGCCCGCGACCAAGGCGACCTGGGCGATGCCCTGGCCCATGGTGCCGGTGCCGACGACGGCCACGGGGCTGCTGAGGTCGAGTGCTGTCATGTGCGCGATCCTCCCGCACGGGGTTTTCCACAGATGCGGCGGACCCCCTTGTCCCGACCGATCGTTCGGTTACTCTAACTCTGTCTGGCTGTTCCTGCCCATGTTTCTGCCCAGGTCATGAGCTCGACGGTGAGCTCTGGAAACGAGGAGTTGGTCTCGCATGGCCGCCGAACTGACCGCCCACGAGCTGATCGCCAAGCACCGGCCCACCCTCGACCAGGCGCTGGAAGCGATCCGTACGCGCGCGTACTGGTCTCCGCACCCCGAGCACCCCAAGGCCTACGGCGAGAACGGCAGCCTGGACGCGGCGGCGGGCAAGGCCGCATTCGACGCCCTCCTGGGAGGCCGCCTCGACCTCGGCCAGCCCGGCACCGACGACTGGGTGGGCGGCGAATCCTCGCCGTACGGCATCGAGCTGGGCGTCGAGTACCCGCACGCGGACCTCGACGCGCTGCTGCCGGCCATGAAGTCCGGTCAGCGGGCGTGGCGGGACGCGGGCGCGGAGATGCGCGCGGTGGTCTGTCTGGAGATCCTCAAGCGGATCAGCGACCGGACGCACGAGTTCGCGCACGCGGTCATGCACACCTCCGGCCAGGCCTTCATGATGGCGTTCCAGGCGGGCGGCCCGCACGCGCAGGACCGCGGCCTGGAGGCGGTGGCCTACGCGTACGTCGAGCAGGTCCGCACCCCCGACACGGCGGAGTGGACCAAGCCGCAGGGCAAGCGCGACCCACTGGCGCTGACCAAGCAGTTCACACCGGTCCCGCGCGGGATCGCCCTGCTCATCGGCTGCAACACCTTCCCGACCTGGAACGGCTACCCGGGCCTGTTCGCCTCCCTGGCCACCGGCAACGCGGTCCTCGTCAAGCCCCACCCGCGCGCGGTGCTCCCGCTCGCGCTCACCGTGCAGGTCGCGCGGCAGGTGCTCGCCGAGGCGGGCTTCGACCCCGACCTGGTCGCGCTGGCCGCCGAACGGCCCGGCGAGGGCATCGCGAAGACCCTGGCCACCCGCCCCGAGATCCGGATCATCGACTACACGGGCTCGACGGTGTTCGGCGACTGGCTGGAGGCCAACGCGCGCCAGGCGCAGGTCTACACGGAGAAGGCCGGCGTCAACACGGTGATCGTCGACTCCACCGACACCTACAAGGGGATGCTGTCCAACCTGGCCTTCTCGCTGTCCCTGTACAGCGGCCAGATGTGCACCACCCCGCAGAACCTGCTCATCCCCCGCGACGGCATCCGCACGGAGGAGGGCCCGAAGACCTTCGACGAGGTCGTCGCCGACCTCGCCCGCGCGGTCGACGGCCTCCTCGGCGACGACGCCCGCGCGAACGCGCTGCTCGGCGCGATCGTCAACCCGGACGTGAAGGCCCGCCTGGAGGCCGCCGCCGGCCTCGGGGAAGTCGCCCTCGCCTCCCGCGAGATCACGAACCCCGAGTTCCCGGACGCGGTCGTACGCACGCCGGTGATCGTCAAGCTCGACGGGGCCAAGCCGGATGACGAGGCCGCGTACATGAGCGAGTGCTTCGGACCGGTCTCCTTCGCCGTCGCGGTCGACTCGGCCGCGGACGCGGTGGAGTTGCTGCGCAGGACGATCCGCGAGAAGGGTGCGATGACCGTCGGGGCTTACACCACCGACGAGGAGGTCGAGGGCGCGATTCAGGAGGCCTGCCTGGAGGAGGCGGCCCAGTTGTCGCTCAACCTCACGGGTGGGGTGTACGTGAACCAGACGGCCGCGTTCTCCGATTTCCACGGTTCGGGTGGCAACCCGGCGGCCAACTCGGCGCTGTGCGACGGGGCGTTCGTGGCCAACCGGTTCCGGGTTGTCGAGGTGCGTCGGGAGGCCTAGGGCCTGCCCTATGCCCGGAAAGCGCCCCCGGTGAGACTCCAGTGGTACAGCGTCATCGCCACGCTCGTCGCCAAGTTGTAGCTGGACACCTGGGGACGCATCGGCAAGGCCACCAAATGGTCGGCACGCGCGCGTAGTTCGGCGGACAACCCACTGCGCTCCGACCCGAAAGCGAGGACGGCGTCGTCCGGGAGCTTGGTGCCCCGGATGTCGTCGCCCTCCGGGTCGAGGGCGAACAGCGGGCCCGGCGGCAGCTCGTCCACCGCGAGGCGCTCCACCGCGGTCGCGAAGTGCAGGCCCGCTCCGCCGCGTACGACCGTGGGGTGCCAGGGATCGAGCGTGCCGGTGGTGACCACGCCGGTCGCGCCGAAACCGGCGGCCAGCCGGATCACGGCGCCCGCGTTGCCGAGGTTGCGGGGGTTGTCGAGGACGACGACCGGGGCGGTGCGGGGGGTGTGCGCCAGCTTCTCCAGGTTGGCCGCGCGGGACGGACGTACCGCCAAGGCCGCCACCGCGGTCGGATGCGGCCGCGGCACGAGCGACGTGTACGTCGCCTCCGGGACCTCGGTCAGGAGCGCGTCCAGCGTGTCGCGTACGTCCGGAGCCAGCTCCTCGGCGAGGGCCAGCACGGCTTGCCGGTCCACGGCGACGGCCACCGGGACCTCGGCTCCGAAGCGCACGGCGTGCTTGAGGGCGTGGAAGCCGTCGAGCAGGACGGACGTCTCGGCGAGCCGGTTCCAGGAGGTCACGGTCATGCCGTGAAGCCTACGTGCGCGTGCTCGGGGTTCTCCGGGATGCGCGGCTCGGGGAGATCCGTACGGTCGTCGCCGCGTCGGACCAGACGTGACAGACGTCCACGCGCGCGTGCCGCCCAGTCGCCCAGGCGGCGCAGGAACGACGTCGGCAGGAAGACCGCGTCCGCCGCGATCATCGCCAGCGAGAAGAACGGCAGTCCGAGGACGACCGCGATCACGGCGTGCTCGGTGATCATCGCCGCGAGGAGGACGTTCTTGACCCGCCGGTTGAACAGCGTGAACGGGAAGGCGACCTGCACGATCACCGTGCCGTAGGTGATGAGCATCACCATCGTGCCGCTGGACGACAGCAGGTCGGCGAGGGCGGGCCAGGGCGAGAAGTAGTCGAGGTGCAGCGGGTAGTAGACGGCGGTGCCGTCCTGCCAGCGGGTGCCCTGGATCTTGTACCAGCCGGCGGTCGCGTAGATCAGACACGCCTCGGCCATGATCACCAGCAGGGCGCCGTTGTGCACGATGTTGCCGACGACGTCGAGCAGGACGCGGGGCTGGGCGGTCCGCGCACGGCGGCCCACGATCCACCACACGGCCAGGGCCAGCCAGACGCCCCACAGGATCACCGGCACGGTCAGATCGCCGTCGAGGCGGCCCGCAGCGGTCACCGCGACCAGCGCGAACCCGAGCACGCCCCACAGTGCCGGACCGACCCGGTCCGGACCGACCAGCTCTCCACGCGCGCGTGCCTCGCGCTCGCGCCGTGCCCGGCGTTCGTCCAGCGACCAGACCTGACTGCAGCGCGTGAACACGAGGTAGACGCACATCAGGTGCAGCACGTTGTCGCCGCCGTCGCCCATGAAGACGGAGCGGTTCTGCAGCGAGAGCACACCGACCATGAACAGCACGGACATCGTGCGGGTGCGCCAGCCGAGCAGCAGCAGCACGCTGGTCAGGACGGCGAGGACGTAGACGGCCTCGAACCAGAGCCGGCCATTGGTCCAGATCAGGGCGGTGAAGGCGCCGTTCGTCTGGATCAGCTGCTGGGCGAGGTCGAACTCCCAGGGGCCGTCGGGACCGTACATCTCCTGGCGGTGGGGGAACTCCCGCAGCAGGAAAAGCAGCCACGTCGCGGTGAAGCCGATGCGGATCACGGCCGTCTGGTACGGGCCGAGGGCGGACTCGGTGACGCGGGCGATGCCGGAGGAGATCGCGAGCGAGAAGCGGTTCACCGGGCGCCTCCCGCGCCGGCGTCCTCGCCGTCCGCCGGAACCCACCACCACGGCAGCACGCGGTAGGTCGCCTTGTCCGAGACCTGCTCGTCGCTCCACTCCGGCGGCGGCACGTTGGTGGTGCGGGAGCGGACCTGGACGCGTTCGACGGTGCCGCCCTCACCGGCCGCGTTCACGCGGTCGAGGCGCGCCTGCACTATGTGCCGCAGATACGTCTCGGACAGGGCGCCGCGCAGGCCCACGGGCCTGTTCTGGGCGTCGTGCGTCGCGACGTAGAAGTCCCAGGCCCGGCGCAGTTCGTTCTGCTGGGTGTGGCTGGGCAGCAGATTGCCGTCGATGGCCCGGCCGTCCTGGGCGGACAGGTCGTACCAGCCGGTGGTGCGCACGTCGCCGTCGCCCGTGTCGATCTCGGCCCGGACCTGCACCGCGATGTTCTGCTGCAGCGGGTTGGGCGCGAACAGCTTCCAGTTCTGTTCGAACTCCGGGTATATCCAGTCGTCGATCGCCTTGCCGTGCTGCTTGGTGACCGTGTTCGGCGGCGCGACGTGCAGAAAGACCATGCCGATGTGCACACAGACGGCGATCGCCACGACCGCCAGGGCGAGGGCGGCGGCGATCTGGTACCTCAGGGAGAGGGCGGCCACGCCGGTTCGGGGTTCGAGGGACGGCGACGGGAGGAGGGCAGCGGGAACAGCAGGTGCAGCAGGAAGGGTGGGCGGGGCCACGACGGCAGGCGCGGGCACGACGGCAGGCGCGGGCACGACGGCGGGCGGGGCGTCCCCCGGCTCCTCGTCCGGCCCGTGCCGGGCGGCCGAGCCTGCGTCCTGCGCGTCTGCCATTCCGTTCCGTTCCCCGATTCCGGTCCGTGGTCCCTCGGCGCTCGCACGGGAACGGTACTCAGGCCCACCCGCCGGGCACAGCCCCTGGCGGACTGCCGTCGTCCACACCATACGGGGGTCCCAGGGGATCCCACGGGGGTCCTACGAGACCCTCACACACGGCCTACGAGGAGCATTCCCTTCTTCTAGAACCTGTTCTATCTTGACGCTCCGTCAGATAGCCGTGTGTGTCGGAGGGCAGGGACCGTGGACTTCACCTTCACCGAGGAGCAGCAGGCGGCGGCCGAGGCGGCGCGCGGGGTGTTCGCCGGGGTCGCGCCGGACGCGGTGCCCTCGCCCGCGCTCACCCCGGGCGCCGTCGCCGACGACTTCGACCGCCCGCTGTGGCGCCGCATCGCGGACGCGGACCTGCTGAGCCTGCTGCTCGCGGAGGAGTACGGCGGGGCCGGCCTCGACGCCATCGCGCTGTGCCTGGTGCTGCGCGAGTCGGCGAAGGTGCTGGCACGGGTGCCGCTGCTGGAGAGCAGCGCGGCGACGGCGGCCGTCCAGACATACGGCGGCCCCGAGCTGAAGGCCGAGCTGCTCGCCCGGGCGGGGCGCGGAGAGGTCGTGCTGACGGTCGCCGCGCACGGCCGCACCGGCCACGACCCGGCCGAGCTCGCGGTGACCGCTCGACAGGACGATGCCGGGTGGGTGCTGGACGGCGTGCAGACCATGGTGCCTTGGGCGTACGACGCCGATCTCGTCGTCGTACCGGCCCGTACCGCCACCGACCGCACCGTCCTCGCGCTGCTGCCGTGCGATGCGGAGGGGCTCTCGCTCGCCGAGCAGTTCTCGACCAGCGGGGAGCGGCTGGGGGAGCTGCGGCTGGAGTCGGTGCGGCCGGCGGCGGGATATGTCATCGACGCCGAGGGGGCGTGGGAGTGGCTCCGCGAGCTGCTGGCCACCGGGACGTGTGCGCTGGCGCTCGGGCTGGGTGAGCGGGTGCTGGGGATGACCTCCGACTACGCGAGCAAGCGGGAGCAGTTCGGTCATCCGATCGCCACGTTCCAGGCGGTCGCCGTGCAGTCCGCCGACCGCTACATCGACCTGCGCGCGATGGAGGCCGCGCTGTGGCAGGCCGCGTGGCGGATCGCCTCGGGGGCAACGGGAGCGCTTCCCGCCTCGGGGGACGTGGCCGTGGCCAAGATCTGGGCCTCGGACGGCGTACGGCGGATCGTGCAGACCGCCCAGCATCTGCACGGCGGGTTCGGCGCCGACGTCGACTATCCGCTGCACCGGTACCACGCCTGGGCCAAGCACCTGGAGCTGGCGCTCGGCCCGGCGGCGGCACACGAGGAGGCGCTGGGGGAGCTACTGGCGGCACATCCGCTGGCCTAGCTCCACGGCAGGTGGCCAGGTGGCGGTTGTCAGGTGGCCAGGTTGGTCAGAGGACGAACCCCTGATTGCCCTCGTCCGTCACGACGGGACGTCCCACCGCTGCCCACACCTGCATGCCACCGTCGACATTCACGGCGTCGATGCCCTGCTGGACGAGGTACATCGCGACCTGGGCGGAACGCCCACCGGAACGGCAGATCACGTGGACCCGGCCGTCCTGCGGGGCGGCCTCGGTCAGCTCGCCGTAGCGGGCGACGAAGTCGCTGATGGGGATGTGCAGGGCGCCTTCGGCATGCCCCGCCTGCCACTCGTCGTCCTCACGGACATCCAGCAGGAAGTCGTCGTCCTTGAGGTCCGCGACCTCGACCGTGGGCACGCCAGATCCGAAATGCATGCCTACGACGCTACCGGACGTTGCGCGAGGGCTGTCGGGCTCCTGAGGTGGAGGGTGGATCCGCAGCCAGGAGTGCCGCCGCCCTGCCCGGCTACCCGAGCAGTGCGGCCAGCTCCGCCTCCCGCTCCGCGACCTGGGCCAGGAGCTGTTCGGCGATCTCTTCGAGGAGGCGGTCCGGCTCGTCCGGGGCGAGGCGGAGCATCGCGCCGATCGCGCTCTCCTCCAGCTCCTTCGCGACCAGGGCGAGCATCTCCTTGCGCTGAGCCAGCCATTCGAGACGGGCGTAGAGCTCCTCGGCCGGGGTCGGGCCCTGCTCCTTGGGCGCCGGGCCGGCGGCCCACTCCTCGGCCAGCTCCCGCAGCAACGCCTCGTCGCCTCGGGCGTAGGCCGCGTTGACGCGGGTGATGAACTCCTCGCGCCGGGAACGCTCGGCATCTTCCTGAGCGAGGTCGGGGTGGGCCTTGCGGGCCAGCTCACGGTAGAGCTTGCGGGCCTCGTCGCTGGGGCGCACCCGCTGCGGCGGCCGTACCGGCTGCTCCGTGAGCATCGCCTCGGACTCCGGGAACAGCCCGCTGCCGTCCATCCAGCCGTGGAACAACTCCTCGACGCCGGGCATCGGCATCACACGCGCGCGTGCCTCGTCGGCCTTGCGGATGTCCTCGGGGTCGCCGGTGCGGGCGGCCGTGGCCTCGGCGATGCAGGCGTCCAGCTCGTCGAGCCGGGCGTACATCGGGCCGAGCTTCTGGTGGTGCAGCCGGGAGAAGTTCTCCACCTCGACGCGGAAGGTCTCCACCGCGATCTCGTACTCGATCAACGCCTGCTCGGCGGCCCGCACGGCCCGCTCCAGCCGCTCCTCGGGCCGACCGGCCCCGTCCTCGGCCGTCACCTGCGCCTCACCACCCTGCTCAGCTCCATCGGCGGGCACCTCGGCACCACCCCGCGTCCCCGCACCAACGGGCTCGACCTGGGACTGCTCAGCTTCCGGCGTCGTCACCCGACCAGCGTAGGCCACACCCTGCCCGGCCCCCTCGCCCACGCCGCCCAGCCCTTCGCCCACTGCGCCGAGCCCTTCGTACGCTCCGCGCCCAGCCCTTCGCCCTCTCCGGCCGCCGTCACCGGGCTCACGGTCACCGAACCGCCGTCACCGAACCGCCGTCAGCGAACCCGCCGTCACCGGACCACCGCCGAGGTCGACGAACTTCACCGAGCCCTCGCCGAGAGCAAGCCGCCCCTCACACCCCCAGCTCCGCCGCGATCCGCCCGGCCCGCACAGCTGTCACCAGTGCCGCGTGGTCCGCCTCCGTGCGGTCGGCGTAGGCGACGGCGAAGTCGGCGATCGCCTCGTCCAGTTCCTCGTTCTTGCCGCAGTAGCCGGAGATCAGGCGGGGGTCGACGCTGTGGGAGTGTGCGCGGGCCAGGAGGGCGCCGGTCATTCGGGCGTAGTCGTCTATCTGGTCGGTGGCCAGCGCGGCCGGGTCGACGCTGCCCTTGCGGTTGCGGAACTGGCGTACCTGGAAGGGGAGCCCGTCGACCGTCGTCCAGCCCAGCAGTATGTCGCTGACCACCTGCATCCGCTTCTGGCCGATCACTACGCGCCGCCCCTCGTGATCCACCTCCGGCGCCTCGAAACCGGCGGTCACCAGGTGCGGGAGGAGAGCGGAGGCGCGCGCCTCCTTCACCTGGAGGACCAGCGACTCGCCCCGGTGGTCCAGGAGCAGGACGACGTATGAGCGGGCGCCCACGCTGCCCGTGCCCACCACGCGGAACGCCACGTCGTGCACCGCGTGGCGGGAGAGGAGGGGGTGGCGGTCCTCGGACAGCGTGGTGACGTAGCTCTCCAGCGACGCCGCCACGACGGCCGCCTCCGCGTCCGGGACCCGACGCAGTACCGGCGGTGCGTCGACGAAGCGACGGCCGCCGTCCTCGGTTGTCTCGGTCGACTTCGCGGCGAAACGCCCGCTGGTGTTGGCCCGTGCCTTCTCCGCGACCCGCTCCAGCGTGCCGAGCAGATCATGGGCGTCGGTGTGGGAGACGAGCTCCTCGTCCGCGATCGCGTTCCACGCGTCCAGCACCGGGAGCTTGGCCAGCAGCCGCATGGTGCGCCGGTAGGCACCGACCGTGTCGTTGGCCGCCTTGCGGCAGGCGTCCTCTCCCGCACCGGCCTCCCGGCCCGCCAGCACGAGCGAGGTGGCGAGCCGCTTGAGGTCCCACTCCCAGGGGCCGTGCAGCGTCTCGTCGAAGTCGTTCAGATCGATGACCAGTCCGCCGCGTGCGTCCGCGTACAGCCCGAAGTTCCCCGCATGCGCGTCGCCGCAGATCTGGGCGCGGATCCGGGTCATGGGGGTGCGGGCGAGGTCGTACGCCATCAGCCCCGCCGAGCCGCGCAGGAACGCGAAGGGCGTCGCCGCCATCCGGCCCACCCTTATCGGCGTCAGCTCGGGGAGGCGGCCCAGGTTGGACTCCTCGACGGCGGCCACCGCGTCGGGCCGGCCGGCGTCGACATCGAGAACCGCGTGCTCGGCGCGCGGCACCCGGCTGCGCAGCGCCTTGCCCTCCTCCTTGGGCGACCCGCCGCCGGGCCACTCGGCGAAACCGCCCACCCGGGGCAGCCGACGGGCCACGGACTTCGACGGCGACTCAGACGTCACCGCGGCCGCCTCCACCGCGGCCTCGGCACCCGCCGCACCCGCCGCAGCCCCAGCACCGACCTCGGTCATACGACCGCCTCCCCCGCTCACGCACGAACATCAACTCGTGCCGACGTTACAACCGGTGGCCGAAAGTCGTCAGACCCTGTGGACAACTCCACACCTGTGGAAAACCCGCACGGCGGAACACCGCTCTCAACAGCCCTTGTCCTGCCGCACCAGCAGCCCTGTCCTGCCGCCTCAGCAGCCCTCCGCCCGCTCCCCGTCCGGCAGATACTTCTTCGCCCATCCCCCGAGCTCCGTGAGCGCAGGCTCCAGCGCGGCCCCCGCCTCCGTCAGCCGGTACACGACCCGAAGCGGCGGCCCCTCGTACACCTCGCGCACCACGAGCCCCGCGGCCGCCAGCTCGGTGAGCCGGTCGGAGAGCATGCGCTCGCTAATGCCGGGGACAGCGCGGCGCAGGGCGACGAAGTACGCGGGCCCGGCGGTCAGGACGGACACGATCGGGCCGGTCCAGCGCTTTCCGAGCAGCTGGAAGACGCGGCTGATGCCCTCGTCGACCCGCTTGCACGCCGCTACGTCGTGGCCCTGCTCACCCACCGCCATGCCTTCAGGGTACTGCCCTGCCGTATGGGGATGAAAAAAAGTAAGTGACTGTGCTATCCATAGTCGAGTACGAATTCTCAGCCCCTCGCTCGGGGTGCCCGTCCTCTCCTGGAGACCTCATGGCCACGCTCCTGCACATCGACTCCTCGGTCTTCCCGACCGACGCCTCCTCCTCCCGCGCCGTCACCGACGCCTTCCGGCGCACCTGGCAGGAACAGCACCCCGAGGGCACGGTGATCCACCGCGACCTCGCCACGAACCCGGTGGCGCACATCACCGCCCACGCCCACACCGCCGGCTTCTCCGATCCGGCCACGCACAGCCCCGAGCAGGCCGCCGCCTACGCGCAGCGGCTGAAGCTGATCGAGGAGCTGGAGCGCGCGGACGCCGTGCTGATCGGCGCCCCGATGTACAACCTGGCGATCCCGTCGACGCTGAAGGCCTGGTTGGACAATGTGGTCCTGATGGGCCGTACGGCGGGCAACGCCCAGTCGGTCAAGGGCACCCCGGTTACCGTGGTCGCCAGCCGGGGCGGCGCGTACGGACCGGGCACGCCGCGTGAGGGCTACGAGTACGTGCAGAACTACCTGTCGGCGATCCTCACCGACTTCCTCGGCGCCGACCTCGAATTCATCGTCCCGGAACTGACCATGGCCCCGGTCAACCCGGACATGGCCGACCTGGTCCCCCTCTTCGAGGCCTCCCGCGAACGCGCCCTCGACGAGGCCGCCACGAAGGCGAAGCAGCTGGCGCAGCGGCTCGTGGCGTAGCCCAGGCCGGCGCACCGGGCGTAACTCGGGTCTGGTCCGGCGCAGCCAGAACTCGAGACGTACGTCCCTACGCTCGCGTGCTGGCGAGTCGAAGCCGGCCACTCCACCTCACCGGCCGTCTTCGACTCCCCGCACCGACACACCGTTCGAGGCCGCCGGCGGATCCCCCGCCCCGTGCTGCCCCACCGACGGCAGACACAGCGCCACGACCAGCCCGACCACCGCGAGCACAGTGACCCGCGCCAAGTACGCGCCACGCTCCACCACTCCCGAGGGAAGCACGCCCCACCCCTCACCCATGCGCCGCCGCTCACCCACGCCCGGCACCCACCAACCGCTCGTCCTCCACCAACCGCTCCACTCGCCGCTCATCCCCGATGCGCCGCTCGCTCTTCACGGGCCCCTCGCCCTTCACCGACCGCTCACCCCGCACCAACCGCCCTACCGACACGACTCGCCCCACCGGCACCACCCGCACCACCCGCACCACCCGCCGAGCAACCGTCACCAGCTCCGCACGCCGGAACCACACCGCCAGGACCAGCGGATAGACCAGGTACCCGAATCGCGTCGCCGGTATCAGGCACATCGCAAGCCCCAACCCGATCGCCAGCCGGTCCGCCGCCGCGACGACGGTCCGGGGCGGACGTACCGCCAACGACACCGCCACGCCGACCGCGGCTGCCGCGAGGGCGGCCATGGCGAGGGTGGAGCCGCCGGGGACGTACGTGGCCAGCAGGTAGCCGGGTAGCGGGCTGGTCGCAGGCGAGCGCACCCCGCCCTCGCCGAGCGGGAAGAGCACCACGTGCTCGACGAAGGCGCGCGGGTCCGCCAGGGCCACCGGCACCACGGCCAGCACGGCCACCAGCACGGCGACGATCCCGGCCCGAACGGCCGCCCGCCGCCCCGCCGTCATCGCGAGCAGCACCAGCCCCACCGGCAGCAGCGGCCAGGCGGTCCACTTCAACGCGGCCGCGGCCCCCATCGCGAGCCCGGCCGCGGTACCGGACCCGCCCCGGCCCGCCAGCGCCAGCCCCAGGCACATCAGTCCGATCACCGGAAGATCCACCCCGCCGACGGCCAGCGGCAACGCGACGGCCGGGAAGGCCGCGAGCAACAGCACGGCGTTCGCACTCGACGCCCCGTCTGCCGTACCCACGCCCAGAACCCCGCCTACCCACCCCGCCCCCGAAGCCCCGCCCCACCAAAGGGAGTTACGGCCCGTCCCCCGCCCCGCGACCGCCGTGCACGCCAGGAACGCCACGCAGAACCACACCCGGGCGTCCGCAAGCGGCGTGCCGCCGAACAGCGCGTGGGGTATCCCGAAGAGCGCCATGCCGGGCAGGTAGGGGTTGTAGTCGTCGACGTCGGACGGGTGCGGCAGGTAGGGGCTCCCGGAGTCCAGCAGCAGACGGCCGGAGTGCTCGACGACGTGCACCTCCGACTGCCCGGCACCCACCGCGACCATCAGCGCCAGCGGGACCACGACCGAGCCGAGCAGCGCGGCGACCGCACTGCTCCGGCTCCAGGGGCGCGGCGAGCGACGGGCGAGCTCCGCCGCGGCGGCGTACCCGACGGCCGCGCAAGCCCCCCAGATCCGGTGCGGGGTGAGCGACGTGACCACGGCCAGCGCCAGCGCGAAGCCCGCGCACCCGAGCCAGAACAGCACGTCGTGGCGCACGCGAGGGACCTTGCGGGACGACTCGCGGGCTGCCTGGGAAGGTTCCTGTCGTGCGGGGGCGAGGACCGAGCCGCCGGGGCGGACTCCGGCGAAGAAGGTGACTGACTCGGGTGGCATCGGTGGGCTCCTGGGGAAGGGGAGCTCCAATCTCGCGCCGGAGCGACATCGGCCACCTCGGCCGAACGGCCACCCTTCACAGCCCCCGAAACCAGCGGCTCAGCCGAAAGGCTGACCAACACCGGGGACCACCGGGGACCACCGGGGACCACCGGGAACCACCGGGGACCACCGGGGACCACCGGGGACCACCCACAAACACAGCGAAGACAGAACCGGTTGACCGACCACCGACACACCACGGGCACAATCACCGCATGCATCTGATCTCCGTCGTCCTCGTCGCCCTCATGGCGCTGCTGCACGTCTACATCCTGGTCCTGGAGATGTTCCTGTGGCAGCGCGGCCCGGGCCGCGGCTTCTCCGGCTTCGACGCCGACCTGGCCCGCTCCACCGCGACGATGGCGGCCAACCAGGGTCTCTACAACGGCTTCCTGGCCGCGGGCCTGATCTGGGGCCTGATCGCCGACGACCCGACCGGTTACCGGGTCCAGATCTTCTTCCTGTCCTGCATCGTCGTCGCGGGCGTCTACGGCGCGGCCACCGCCAACCGCCGCATCCTCTTCGCCCAGGCCCTGCCCGCCGCCGTGACCCTCGCCACGGTCATCGCGGCCGGCTGAACCCGGGCCGTGGCCTGAGAGCTTCATCACAGGTCACGGCCGCCGAGGACGCCGTACCGACCACATGTGTCGAACACAACAGAAGAGGCGGCATCGTCTACGATGCCGCCTCTTCGAGGGTGGGAACCGACGGAATGCGCTGGTCAGGGGGTATGCGCCCCTGCGAGAAGATCGTTTCCCGCGCTGTGCCGTCGGTTTTCCCGCGGCCCAGGCCAGAGGCTGGTTCAAGGATTCAGAGGTGGCGTGGGATCCGCGAGGGGCCGGGTGCGCAGAGTGTCCCGGCCCGACCCCCGAGCGGCGGGACGGCCGTCCACTCCGGCAGCAGCACCACGGCCCCGGCCAGGGGCTCAGGGCCCTGGCCCTACTGCCGGACCAGCACATCTGCGTGGACCGGGCGGACCAGATCGCCCCCGATATGCCTGAGGCGCTGAGCCGGCTCGACCCGTACTGGCCGCTGCCGCTCATCTCCGGGCCCTCGGCGACCAGCGACAGCACTCGACCGTGTCGAGGACGTGCACGGGCCACGGAGCCTGGAAGACGGAGCCGCCGGCCGTCGGGATCGTTTGCTTTCGGTGACGAGAGCTCCGTACGGGGTCCGTCGTGACGACGTCCGATGGGGCCGCCATGGTTCTGCTTCTCCTGGTTGCCAGGTGTTCGCTCGGCAATGAGAGCGCCGAGGCGGGAACGAGCCCGGCAACCCGGGAGTTGTCAACCATCCCCCCTCTCATCAGGGAAAACAGACTCGGCGCCGCTGGTACGAACAACTTCTCCGGCGGACGTCACAGTCGGAAAGGGTTCTCGCCCGAGGGGGACGAAAAGTACCTTGTGCTGCTGATCAGCTTTTTCCTCTCGTGTGCGAAAGAGGCTTCGCGATGGGCCGTCCCGAACTACCGGTAGACCCGGCGGCCGGTCCCGTGCAGCGACTCGCCCACGATCTTCGGGAGCTGCGCCGTTCGGCGGGTGGCGTGTCGTACCGGGCCATGGCGAAGAAGGCCGGCTTCTCGGTGACGACCCTGGCGAAGGCGGCGAGCGGCGAGCGACTGCCGTCGTTGGCCGTGCTCCAGGCGTACGTCCAGGCATGCGGCGCCGACCCCGTTCCGTGGGAGGCACGGTGGGCGGAGGCCGAGGCGCTGGCCGGGGAGGAGAGGCAGGAGGATGCCGACGCCGCACCGCCCTACCGTGGCCTCGCGCGTTTCGAGCCGGACGACCGTGAGCTGTTCTTCGGCCGGGACCGGCTGATCGACGAGCTGAGCGAGCTGGCGTGCGGGTCCCCGTTCGCCGTGGTGTTCGGGGCGTCCGGCAGCGGCAAGTCCTCCCTGCTGCGGGCCGGTCTGATTCCCCTGCTGCGGGAGAAGATCGCGCAGCAGGGGCGTAAGGCGGTGCTTCGGATCCTCACTCCGGGAGAGCGGCCCGCCGCCACCTACGGACATCTGCTGACGCCGACGGCCGACGATCCGGAGAGCTGGGTGGTGGTGGACCAGTTCGAGGAGGTCTTCACCCTCTGCCGCGAACGAGCCGAGCGGGACCGCTTCCTCGACCTTCTGCTCACCGCGCGCGACCCGGGAAGCCGACTGCGCGTGCTCATAGCCGTACGGTCCGACTTCTATGCGCGGTGCGCCGAGCACCCGCGACTGGCGGAGGCGCTGCACGGAAGCGGGCTCCTGGTCAGGGCCATGACCGCCGACGAGCTGCGCGAGGCGGTGATCGGTCCCGCGCAGGCGGCCGGGCTCATCGTGGAGCGGACCCTGACCGCGCGGATCGTCGAAGACGTGCTGGACGAGCCCGGCGGACTGCCGATGCTTTCCCATGCCCTGTTGGAGACCTGGCGGCGGCGCAAGGGACGGATGCTGATCCTGGACGCGTACGAAGCGGCCGGAGGGGTACGCGGCGCGATCGCGGCCAGCGCCGAGGAGGCGTACGCGGAACTCTCACCGGCACAGGCGCACGCCGCCCGGCACCTGCTCCTGCGGATGGTCGAGCCCGGCCAGGGCAACGCCGACACGCGCCGCCCGCTCAGCTGGGAGGAGATGGCCGGGTGGGAGGACCCCGAAGTGCGAGCGATCGTCGGGCGGCTGGTCCGTGCCCGGCTGCTGACCACCGACGACGACGGAGTTCAGCTCGCCCACGAGGCGCTCATCACGTGCTGGCCGCGGCTGCGCGAGTGGATCGACGCGGACCGGGAGCGGCTGCGCCACCACCGGCAGCTGACCGACGCCGCCCGCACCTGGCTGGAGCACGACCGCGACCCGGGCACGCTCTACCGGGGCACCCGCCTGGCGCGGGCCGAGGAACTGTTCGCGGGCGACGACTGCGGCTACGACGGCCTGACGTCCGAGGAGACGGCCTTCCTGGTCACCGCGGCGGAGCAACGGTCGACGGAGGAGCGGGCCGCCACCCGGGCCCGGCGCCGAAGCCGCACGCTCACGGCCTCGCTCTGCGCCGTGCTGGCGGTGGCCCTGGTCGTCGGCCTGACCGCCGTACGACTGCGTCAGGACAGCGAGAAGCAGACCACCGACACGGCGGCCCGCCGGGTGGCCGCGGTCGCCGACGCACTGCGCACCACCGACCCGCGCACCGCGATGCTGCTCGGCGTCGCCGCATGGCGCATCTCTGAGCTGCCGGAGTCCCGCCGAGCCCTGTTGGGCGCGCTGGCCCAGCGCGAACTGGACAACTTCACCGACCCGGCGCCCGGTGACGAACCGAACCGGTTCCTCGACAGCTCCGGGCGCACTCTGCTCAGCATCGGCGACAACACCTGGCGGACGTGGGATGTGGGCACCCACCGCCGTATCGCCTCGGGGCCGGTACCGCACGGGGCGATACTCGGCGCGGGTCCGGGCGGCCGGGTGCTCGTCATCCGGACCGCCCAGCAGACCCAGCGGCTGTGGGACACCCGAACGAGGCGCTGGATCGGGGACCCCCTGCCGTTCAGGGACACCGTGAGCTTCGGCGCGAGTGGCCGCAATTACCTGGTGAGGAGCCCGGACGACAACCGGGCTGGGCTGTACTCCGTCGCCGACGGCCATCTGACCTTCCGGACCCCGTCGACCGGCGAGGACGTCGCCGACGCAGCGGCCGACGACGGGCTGCTGGCCGTCTGCCCGCGCGGCCGGGCCCCGCAGGTCTGGGACACCTCCGCGCGCACCGTCCGGCCCGGGGCCTGGACGAGCGCTCGCGGCCTCTGTGGTGGTGACCGCACCCTCCTCCGCCTCACCGGCGGCCGGCTCCTCGCTCTCGCCGGGGACCGGGTGCGTGTATGGGACCCCGCGTCGGGACGAAAGCTCGCCGACGTCGTCCACCCGGGTGTCGTTACCGCTGCCGTGAGCGCGGACGGCTCGTTTCTGGCGACCGGCGGCGGCCAGGAGATCAGAGTGTGGCGTATGCCCAACCGCGGCGCCCCCGTTTTCCGGCACTCCTTGGACAACGAGTCGCTCTCCGGTCTCGCCTGGGACTCCTCGCGGCCGCTGCTGCGGTACCTCGAAGGGGGCACGGTCCACACCCTCGACCTCACCACGACGCTCACCCGCGCCTGGCGCAAGAGTCCGCTCGCCGGGGTCCGGCTCAGCCCCGACGGCAGGACGCTCGCCACCGCCGAACGTATCGGTGAACGCTACGTCGTCCAGCTGCGGAACACGCGCGACGGCCGTCTGCTGCGCACCCTGCCGACCCCGTCACTTCCCGCCTTCCGCACCGGCACAGCGACGGTCCCCGCAGAGGCCACCGAGCCTTTGCTGTCCTTCAGCCCCGACGGCGGCACGTTCGCGTACGGAGTCTCCGCCCCTCTCAGGGACACGACGCCTCAGCGTCTGACGGTGTGGGACGTGGCCGCCGGACACGTGAAGACCACTGTGGACGTGGCGACGGCGTCCGCAACACCTACGGACGCGATCGCCCTGGGACCGGGCGGTCGTTCGCTCCTCACCGCACATTCGACCGAAGGCGGCTTCGTCAACGAGATATGGGACACCACGCGGCAGCGGAGGACGGCGCTCCTCCCCGGCCCGGGCGGCGATCATCTGGCCGTCAGCCGGGACGGCGGGCTCCTCGTGACCGACAACCGCGTCGTCCGAGCGGGCCGGTCCCACACCCATGACCTCGTCCAGCACGACGGCATCGGAGCCATCGCCTTCGCTCCCGACGGCTCCGGCCTCGCGGCGGGCGACTGGACAGGGCGGGTGGCCATCTGGGACGGCGACCTCCGGCACCGGGCGGGCATCCTGAGGAACGTCTTTCTGGCGCCCGTCGATCCGTCCTCCGACTCAGCCGAGACCGTCACGGCTCTCGCCTTCAGCCCGGACGGCAGCACGCTCGCCGTGGGCGGAAACGCGGGGACCGTCCAACTCTGGGACATCGCAACCCAGCAACCTCTCGGTCCTTCTCTGCCCACCCCGGGTGGAAGCATCGACACGCTCGCCTTCAGCCCGGACAGCACCATGCTGTACGCGGGCGGCGAGCACGTCCCGCTCCAGCGGTACGTGGTGGATCCGGACCGAGCGGTGTCCCTTGTCTGCGCCCGTGCCGGGAAGTCCGAGCTGACTCGTGCGCAGTGGCGCACCTACGTTCCGGACCGGCCGTACAGACGGGTCTGTCCCTGACCGTCTCTGTGGATCACGAAAGTGGCCGGGCCAATTGATGCTTCCACTGAGCGTGGTGGTGGCGCTGGCGGCCCTGGCCCGCACCCGCCGTTCCCTGCCGACAGCCGCGGTGCTCGCCCTGGCACTCCTCGGGCACTGGGGCATCCAGGCCGGGCTCGTCTACAAGCATGCGGGCAACCATCAGCAGGCCCGCGGAGACTGGGTCCGGATCGCCTCCGTGCTGCGCGAGCACGGGGTGCACCCGCCGTGTGTCCTCGCGGGGAACACATCGACGATTCCCATCGCCCACACCGCGGGCTGCACTGTCTCGGAGACGGATCCCCCGGCGCCCCCAGCGCGCTGGTCCTTCGCGAGCGGAAGGCACCGCACTGGGCGCGCGACTGGCAACGTTTTCCAGTGCCGGACACCTACAACCCCGGATGGACCGTCGTCGTGCGTCCATGACGGCCGACTGCGCGCCTCAGGGCCGGCAGGGCGATACGGCCCCCGAGGTCCACTGCGGCGCCGGCGGCTCCCGAGTCGCCACAAGGCGAGCCGGCATCGAGTTGGACAAAGACCCAGGGGATGGCCGCTTCCGCCGGTCGCTGACATCGCCTGCTGCACGAACGACTCCTGCAGCCTGTTTCACACTGCCGTGGCCTGGCCGTCGCCGCCATCACTCCGGGAAACGTGCGCGGGGCGATCGCGCGGGCGAGGGCTTCGGCCCCCGGCGCGAAGAGGCGGGCGGGGCGAGCAGGTTGCCGGGCAGCCGCCGTACGCCGGGGCTCCGCGACCCGTCGTTCCCGCGCACTGCCTTACGTCCGGACAAGCAATGTGGCATGCGATCCTCCGGAATTGTCTGCGGCGGCAAAAGGGGCCTGCCAAACAACCTCCCGGCTGTGAACGTCGGTCGTGACATCGCTGCACGTCGAACAACCGGAGCACACCATGCCCACCAGCGTCCTGATCGCGGTCGCCTTGTCCGTCCTTCTCGGGATCCTGGTGTTCTTCACGGTGCCCAGGGACACCGAGACATCCGCCTCGACGGCGGCGGACCATGTGACGATCAACGCCGAGACCGTCGCCGGCAAAAAACACGTCGACTTCCCACAGGTCCGCTGGAACATCAACCGCGGCTCGGGCGCCTATCTGACAATGCTCGACCAGCTGCGTAACCTCGCCGAGACCTCGGCCAACGGCCGCGTCATGCCTGACTTCGACGCCGAGGTGAACGTCGCCATCACCGGCAACACGGAGAGCCGGAGTTTCGCCGACATCGTGATCAGCAGCGGCAACCACACCCCCGCGGTGCATGCGATCGTACGGCTCAGCGACTTCTGCGTCGTGCGGTTCTTCTCCAGCGACACCCCGCACAACTTCGCCCTGAACCTCGCCTCCGACGTCCCCAACCATGAGGACGCCGACGACAACTGGTTCCTCGGCAAGGAGGGCTACGACGCCCTCGCCCGCGTCGCGAACCAGTCGCTGACCGCCGTCAACCTGAACGAGTTCAGCCTTGAGAACAGCCTCAGGGACCTCGGCATCCGCGGCACCGACCGCACCGCCCAGGCGCGCGGCATGCTGCGCTACATCATCGCCATCACCGAGGCCTCCCGGTTCCGCCCCATCGCCAACCGCATCGCGAACGGCATGGACAACGGGTCCGACGTCTTCGTCACCGCACAGCAGGTCGGCCTGATACGTAACTAGGCTGGCATCAGCGATGTCTTCATCGGCCACACCAACCGCACCGACCTCTCCGCCAGCACCAGCGTCGCCAGCAACACCATCGCGGACGTCCGCGTCGCCGCGGACCTGCTCGCGGTCACATCGGACGCGTTGCGGTGCGGTTGGTACCAGCGGATGGAATCGGCGCCAGCGTGGCTCGTACTCAGTTGGCAGAAGTCCAGCCTGCTGACAGAGCTGGGGGAAGTCTCCCTGGGCGTGGACGCCACACCCGTCCGAACGTTCTTCCGCGGCCGCCGCACGAACGGGCCGGAGCTCGCCACGGACCCGGATGCCGGCTGGTACGTACGGGAAGGCGACCACAGGGACCCCGACGCGCCGGTCTCCGAGTCCATGCGCCCCTCCCAGGGCACGAAGAAGACCTCGCTCAAGAAGAAGTACCTCTTCGGCTACGACGCCCAGCTCATCGTGACCCGCGACGCCGAGCATGACGCCGTACTCCTCGACGACGGCACCCCCAACCCCGAAGTCCTCCCGGCCCTCGTCCTCGGCGTCTCACTCGACAAACCCGGTCACCGCCCCGCGTACAACGGCCTGAAGATCCTCAACGGACTCCGGGAACGTGGATACAAACCCGGCTACCTTGCAGGTGACCGCGCCTACAACAACTCCGAGCCCGACGAGTGGCAGCTACCCGTCCGGGCCATGGGCTACAAGCCCGTCTACGACTACCGCGCGGACCAGCTCGGCACGCAGGCCGGTACGCACGGCGCGATCCTCGTCGAAGGCCGCTGGTACTGCCCCTCCATGCCCGAGCCCCTCATCAAGGCCACGATCGACCTGCACGCCGATCGCATCGACCGGGAGACGTGGATCAAGCTGGTCGCCGCTCGCCGCGGCTACCGGATCATGCCGAAAGAGCACGCCGACGCCGACGGCTACCAGCGGGTGATGTGCCCCGCTGAGGCAAGCAAGGCCCAGTGCCCCATCAAGCCATACACGATGGGCCGCGGCATCCACCTGCCCCTCATCGACCCAGAGCCCAGCCCCACCGGACCGCTCAAAGTCTGCCGCCAGCACACGATCACCGTCAGCCCCGAAGCCGGCGCCAAGCAGTGGCAGGCCCTGGACTACGGCAGCCCGGAATGGCAGAAGGTCTACTTCCGGCTCCGCAACAGCGTCGAGGGCTACAACGGCTACGCCAAGAACCCCCTCGCCGAAGGCATCGAATCCGCAGGCTCACGCCGCATCCGCGGCATCGCGGCACAAACGATCCTGCTCGCCTTCCAGCTGGCCCACGCGAATCGCCGCAAGACCAAGAAATGGCTGGACACCCTGTCGCTCGGTGGCGAGCGGCCTCGACGGCGCACCCACCACCGCCGGCAGACAAAAGAACCGAAGGGCTGGACCCCGACCGGCCACCTGGCACCAGCGGCATAGATCACTCCGCCCCAGCACTCCAGCACGACTGAGACAGGCCCCACCCGTGAGATAGCTCACGCGCGGGGCCTGCCGTATGCCCTGATCAGGCTGTGTGATGCCTCACAACGATCATGGAACGAGAAACGGGCCCCTGCGGTGACTTCCGTCACCTGCAGAGACCCGTTTCGTCGGTTTCTCAGAGTGCGCGAGGGGGGAGTTGAACCCCCACGCCCTTGCGGGCACTGGAACCTGAATCCAGCGCGTCTGCCTATTCCGCCACCCGCGCATTGGGTGTGTCTTCGGGCCCTTCCCTTGCGGTTCGGCGCCTTTCGACATCCAGAACATTAGCACGGCGGCCAGGGTGGGTTCACATCCCTTATCCCTGGGCAGCCGCCCTGCGGCCGCCCACCAGCACAGTCGACGAACACCCCCGGACACCGGGCAACCCGCGGTGCCCTCCGCTCCGTATCAACGAGTACCTGTTCACGTATCAACCTCGTACCGGTACCGCCCATCTCCCCAGGAGCCGGTCGGGCTCCACAGTCAGGTGCGGGACACTGGTTTGCGGCCGCCTCTACGATCCATGGCAAGACTGTGTCCGTAAGGAGTTCGAAGGGGAGCTCCGAAGGGAACTTCGAGGGCGTCGACACCCGTCGACCGGGCCGACAGGGGGAACCAGCCGATTCACCGGCGCGTGGATACGATCAGTAAGCAGTACCAGGTAAGGCAGTGCCCGCCCGGCGGGACACAGGACGAAGGCAACGACGAAGGAGGTGCCTCATGGGAGTCCTGAAGAAGTTCGAGCAGCGTCTCGAAGGTCTGGTCAACGGCACCTTCGCCAAGGTGTTCAAGTCCGAGGTCCAGCCCGTGGAGATCGCGGGAGCGCTCCAGCGTGAGTGCGACAACAACGCCACGATCTGGAACCGCGACCGCACGGTCGTCCCCAACGACTTCATCGTGGAACTGAGCGCACCGGACCACGAGCGGCTGAGCCCCTACTCCGGCCAGCTCGGCGACGAGCTCGCCGGCATGGTCCGCGACTACGCCAAGCAGCAGCGCTACACCTTCATGGGCCCGATCAAGGTCAACCTGGAGAAGGCCGACGACCTCGACACCGGCCTGTACCGCGTGCGCAGTCGCACCCTCGCCGGCTCCACCGACCAGCAGGGCCCGCAGGGTCCCGCACCCGCCGCCCCGGCCGGGCGGCCCGGCGGCGCCCAGGGCGGCTACGGCTACCCGCCGGCCGCCGCACCCGCGAGCGCCCCGCCCATGCCGGCCGCGCCGCCCCCCGGCGGCCGCCCCGGCGGCTACGGCTACCCGCAGCCCGCGGGCGGCCAGCGTCCTCCCGCCGCACCCGCGGCCGGCGGCCGCACCCGCTACTGGATCGAGATCAACGGCACCCGCCATCAGATCTCCCGCGCGACGCTCGTGCTGGGCCGCAGCACCGAGGCCGACGTGCGGATCGACGACCCCGGCGTCTCCCGCCGGCACTGCGAGATCCGGACCGGAACGCCCTCGACGATCCAGGATCTCGGCTCCACCAACGGCATCGTGGTGGACGGGCAGCACACCACCCGCGCTACGCTCCGCGACGGCTCGCGGATCGTCGTGGGCAGCACCACCATCATTTACCGGCAAGCCGAAGGGTGAAGCGGGGGCAATGTCAGAGCTGACCCTGACGGTCATGCGGCTGGGTTTCCTGGCCGTCCTGTGGCTGTTCGTGATCGTGGCCGTACAGGTCATCCGCAGCGACCTGTTCGGCACGCGCGTCACCCAGCGCGGGTCCAGGCGAGAGGCCGGACGCCAGCAGCAGGCCGCCCGGCAGGCGGCCGCACCGCCGCCGCAGCGCGGCCAGCAGAGCGGCGGCCGGCAGCGCCGTAACGCCCCCACCAAGCTGGTCGTGTCCGAGGGCACGCTCACCGGCACCACCGTCGCGCTCCAGGGCCAGACCATCACTCTGGGCCGGGCGCACGACAGCACTATCGTGCTGGACGACGACTACGCCTCCAGCCGGCATGCCAGGATCTACCCGGACCGCGACGGCCAGTGGATCGTCGAGGACCTGGGTTCCACCAACGGCACGTATCTCGACCGAACGCGGCTGACGACCCCCACACCGATTCCGCTGGGCGCGCCGATCCGCATCGGCAAGACCGTCATCGAGCTGCGGAAGTAGTCCTACGTCATGAATGAGCGCGAGCGGAGCGAGCACGCAGCGGCGGCCCACACCACGGGCCCCGGCGCGCTCCCGACCGGAGGGTGGGCACCGTGCGGATGTACCCGGAGCCGACGGGCGAGGTGCGCATGAGTCTGTCACTGCGCTTCGCCGCCGGATCGCACAAAGGCATGATCCGCGAGGGCAACGAGGACTCCGGATACGCCGGACCCCGCCTGCTCGCCATCGCCGACGGCATGGGCGGCGCGGCCGCGGGCGAGGTCGCCTCCTCCGAGGCGATCTCCACCATCGTCGCCCTCGACGACGACATCCCCGGCTCCGACGTCCTCACCTCCCTCGGTACGGCCGTCCAGCGCGCCAACGACCAGCTGCGCTCGATGGTCGAGGAGGACCCCCAACTGGAGGGCATGGGCACCACGCTCACCGCCCTGCTGTGGACCGGCCAGCGCCTCGGCCTCGTCCACGTCGGCGACTCCCGCGCCTACCTGCTGCGCGACGGCGTCCTCACGCAGATCACCCAGGACCACACCTGGGTGCAGCGCCTCGTCGACGAGGGCCGCATCACCGAAGAGGAAGCCACCACCCACCCGCAGCGCTCCCTGCTGATGCGCGCGCTGGGCAGCGGCGACCACGTCGAGCCCGACCTCTCCATCCGCGAGGTCCGCGCGGGTGACCGGTACCTGATCTGCTCCGACGGCCTGTCCGGGGTGGTGTCCCACCAGACCCTGGAGGACACCCTCGCCAGCTACCAGGGCCCCCAGGAGACCGTCCAGGAGCTCATCCAGCTCGCGCTGCGCGGCGGCGGCCCCGACAACATCACCGTGATCATCGCCGACGTCCTCGACCTGGACACCGGCGACACCTTGGCCGGGCAGCTGTCCGACACCCCGGTCGTGGTCGGCGCGGTCGCCGAGAACCAGCAGCACCACCTGCACGACAACGGCATCATGCAGACCCCCGCCGGCCGCGCCTCCGGGCTCGGCCGCCAGGTGCCCGGACAGGGCGGCGGTGGCGGCGAGTTCGGCCCGCCCGGATCCGGCGACACCACCGGCTACATCCCCGCGGGCAGCTTCGGCGACTACACCGACGACGACTTCGTCAAACCCCGCACCGGCCGCAAGTGGCTGAAGAGATCCTTCTACATCGCCCTGGCGCTCGGTGTGATCGGCGGCGGTCTGTACGGCGGCTGGCGCTGGACGCAGACGCAGTACTACGTCGGCGCCAACGGCGACCACGTCGCCCTCTACCGCGGCATCAGCCAGGACCTGGCCTGGGTGTCCCTGTCGGAGGTGGAGAAGGACCACCCCGAGATCGAACTCAAGTACCTGCCGCCGGTCTGGCAGAAGTCGATCTCGGAGACCATCGCCGAGGGCGGTCTGAAGGACGCCCAGAAGAAGATCGACGAGCTCTCCGTGCAGGCCTCCGCGTGCAAGAAGCGGTCCGATCAGCAGGCCACCGAGAGCGAGAAGAACTCCGGGACCGGCGAGGGCGAGGCCGGAGGCACCACGGGAACCAGCCGTACCTCCCTTACGTCCAAGGCGACACCGACGCCGAATCCCTCGGCCTCCACCAAGACCCCGCCCCCGTCCTCCTCCACCTCCCCGACACCGACTGCGCCGCCAAGCCCCGGCCCCACACTCTCGGAGGAAGAGCAGAAGGTCGTCACGAACTGCGGTACGCAGTAGGCACGCCGTGAGAGGCCCCGTCACACCATGAGCAGTAGTACAAACTCGCCGACGCACCACACGTCCACGATCGGCGCGATCGGCGCGCCGAGCCGGCGCAACACCGAACTCGCGCTGCTGGTGTTCGCGGTGGTCATTCCGGTGTTCGCCTACGCCAACGTGGGCCTGGCGATCAACGACGAGGTCCCGGCCGGCCTCCTGAGCTACGGCATAGGCCTCGGCCTCCTCGCCGGCATCGGCCACCTCGCCGTACGGAAATTCGCCCCATACGCCGACCCGCTGCTGCTGCCGCTGGCCACGCTGCTGAACGGACTCGGGCTCGTCGCCATCTGGCGGCTGGACCAGTCGAAGCTGCTGCAACAGATCGGGCAGGCCGGCACGGCCGCACCGCGGCAGCTGATGTACACGGCCATGGGCATCGCCCTGTTCATCGTGGTGCTGATCTTCCTCAAGGACCACCGCGTCCTGCAGCGCTACACCTACATCTCCATGGTCGGCGCGCTGTTCCTCCTGCTGCTGCCGCTGGTGCCGGGCCTCGGCCAGAACATCTACGGCGCCAAGATCTGGATCTCGGTCGCCGGATTCTCCATCCAGCCCGGCGAGTTCGCGAAGATCGTCCTCGCGGTCTTCTTCGCCGGCTACCTGATGGTCAAGCGCGACGCCCTCGCCCTCGCCAGCCGCCGCTTCATGGGCCTGTACCTGCCGCGCGGCCGCGACCTCGGACCGATCCTCGTCGTCTGGGCGATGTCGATCCTGATCCTGGTCTTCGAAACCGACCTCGGTACGTCGCTGCTGTTCTTCGGAATGTTCGTCATCATGCTGTACGTCGCCACCGAGCGGACCAGCTGGATCGTCTTCGGTCTGCTGATGTCCGCGGTCGGCGCCGTCGGCGTGGCCTCCTTCGAGTCGCACATCCAGCAGCGCGTCGACGCCTGGCTCGACCCCCTGCGCGAGTACACACTGAGCCAGGCAGGCGTCGGCGGTCACTCCGAGCAGGCCATGCAGGCCCTGTGGGCCTTCGGCTCCGGAGGCACCCTCGGCACCGGCTGGGGCCAGGGCCACTCCGAGCTCATCAAGTTCGCCGCCAACTCCGACTTCATCCTCGCCACCTTCGGCGAGGAACTCGGCCTGGCCGGCGTCATGGCACTCCTGCTGATGTACGCCCTGATCGTCGAGCGCGGCGTACGCACCGCCCTCGCCGCCCGCGACCCCTTCGGCAAGATGCTCGCCGTCGGCCTCTCCGGCGCCTTCGCCCTCCAGGTCTTCGTCGTCGCAGGCGGCGTCATGGGCCTGATCCCGCTCACCGGTATGACGATGCCGTTCCTCGCGTACGGCGGATCCTCCGTCATCGCCAACTGGGCCCTCATCGGCATCCTGATGCGCATCAGCGACACCGCCCGCCGTCCGGCGCCCGCCCCCGCCCCCAGCCCCGACGCCGAGATGACCCAGGTGGTCCGACCGTGAACAAGCCACTGCGCCGGATCGCCATCTTCTGCGGCCTCCTGATCCTGACCCTGCTCATCCGGGACAACTGGCTGCAGTACGTCAAGGCCGACAGCCTCAAGGACGACCCCAAGAACCGCCGCGTCCTCATCGCCCGCTACGCCACACCCCGCGGCGACATCATCGTCGGCGGCAACCCGATCACCGGGCACACGGAGACCACCTCCGGCGACTTCAAGTTCAAGCGCACGTACAAGAACGGCGCGATGTGGGCGCCCGTCACCGGCTTCGTCTCGCAGGCCTACGGCGCCAACCAGCTGGAGTCCATCAACGACGGCATCCTCAGCGGCACCGACGACCGGCTCTTCTTCCGCAACACCCTCGACATGATCACGGGCAAGGACAAGGAGGGCGGCAACGTCGTCACCACCCTCAACGCCGCCGCCCAGAAGGCCGCCTACGACGGTCTGAAGAAGCAGGGCGGCAAGGGCGCCGTCGCCGCCATCGAGCCGTCCACCGGCAAGATCCTGGCGCTGGCGTCCTTCCCGTCGTACGACCCCTCCACGATCGCCGGCGGCAGCAAGTCCGACGAAAAGGCCTGGGCGAAGCTCCAGAAGAAGGTCAACCCGGACGACCCGATGCTCAACCGGGCCCTGCGCGAGGTCTACCCGCCCGGCTCGACCTTCAAGGTCGTCACCGCGGCCGCGGCGCTGGAGAACGGCCTCTACACGGAGGCGGACCAGAAGACCAAGACGCCCCTGCCGTGGACCATGCCGGGCACCACGACCGTGCTGAAGAACGAGGGGAACATCCCCTGCAAGAACGCGACTCTGCGCGTCGCCCTGCAGTTCTCCTGCAACACCGTCTTCGGCAAGGTCGGCTCCGACCTCGGCAACGAGAAGATGCTGGAGGAAGCCAAGAAGTTCGGCTTCACCGAGGAGCAGTTCACGCCGATCCGCACCAGCGCCTCGGTCTTCTCCGACGACATGAACCCCTCGCAGACCGCGCTGTCCTCCATCGGCCAGTTCAACACCGCCGCCACCCCGCTGCAGATGGCCATGGTCGCCTCGGCCGTCGCCAACGACGGCACGCTGATGAAGCCGTACATGGTCGACGAGGTCCAGACGCACAACCTCGACCCCCTCGAGAAGACCGACCCCGAGGAGCTGAGCAAGCCGCTGTCCGCGGAGAACGCGCAGATCCTGCAGTCGATGATGGAGACCGTCGTCGATGACGGCACCGGCAAGAACGCGCAGATCGAGGGCGTCAAGGTGGGCGGCAAGACCGGTACCGCCCAGCACGGCGTGGACAACAGCGAGAACCCCTACGCGTGGTTCATCTCCTACGCCAAGGCCGAGGACGGCAGCTCGCCGGTCGCCGTCGCCGTCGTCATCGAGGACGAGAAGGCGATCCGCGACGACATCTCCGGTGGCGGCCTCGCGGCCCCCATCGCCAAGAGCGTCATGGAGGCGGTCATCAACAGCAAGAAGTGACCCCGCTCACGTCCCCTTCACATCGGTGCACGTTGCGATACCGGTCCTGTATCGGGTTACGGGCTTGGCCAGGTCACACAAGATGAGCCGGGTACGGTATGCCCGGACGGCACACCGACGCACCCACAAGGGTGAGGTCGGGACCGACGGAGAGGGCTGGTAGGTAGCTTATGGAAGAGCCGCGTCGCCTCGGCGGCCGGTACGAACTGGGCCAGGTGCTCGGTCGTGGTGGCATGGCGGAGGTCTACCTCGCGCATGACACCCGCCTCGGCCGCACCGTGGCGGTGAAGACGCTGCGCGCTGACCTCGCGCGCGACCCGTCCTTCCAGGCCCGGTTCCGCCGGGAGGCCCAGTCGGCCGCCTCGCTCAACCATCCCGCGATCGTGGCGGTCTACGACACGGGCGAGGACTACATCGACAACGTGTCGATCCCGTACATCGTCATGGAGTACGTGGACGGCTCGACGCTCCGTGAGCTGCTCCACTCCGGCCGCAAGCTGCTGCCGGAGCGTTCCATGGAGATGACCATCGGCATCCTCCAGGCCCTGGAGTACTCCCACCGCAACGGCATCGTCCACCGCGACATCAAGCCGGCCAACGTCATGCTGACCCGCAACGGCCAGGTCAAGGTCATGGACTTCGGCATCGCCCGCGCGATGGGCGACTCCGGCATGACGATGACGCAGACCTCCGCGGTCATCGGCACCGCCCAGTACCTCTCGCCGGAGCAGGCGAAGGGCGAGCAGGTCGACAACCGGTCCGACCTGTACTCGACCGGCTGTCTGCTCTACGAGCTCCTGACCGTCCGCCCGCCGTTCGTGGGCGACTCCCCGGTGGCCGTCGCCTACCAGCACGTACGCGAAGAGGCGCAGGCCCCGTCGGTGTTCGACCCCGAGATCACGCCGGAGATGGACGCCATCGTCCTGAAGGCACTGGTCAAGGACCCGAACTACCGCTACCAGTCGGCCGACGAGATGCGCGCCGACATCGAGGCCTGCCTCGACGGCCAGCCCGTCGCCGCCACGGCCGCGATGGGCTCCGTGGGCTACGGCGGCTACCCCGACGACCAGCCGACCACGGCCCTGCGCGCCACGGACGGCGGCGCCACGTCGATGCTGCCGCCCATGAACCCGGACGACGGCGGCTACGGCTACGACGACCGCGTGGACCGGCGCCGCCAGAAGAAGTCCAACACCTCGACGATCCTGCTGGTCGTCGCCGCGGTGCTGGTCCTCGTCGGCGCGGTGCTGATCGGCAAATGGGTGTTCGACAGCGACGGCGTGGCCAATGACACGGTGCCGGTGCCGAACTTCAAGGGCCTGACGCTGAGCGAGGCCGAGAAACAGGCGACCAACAGCGACCTCACGCTGACCCCGACGAAGAAGCCCTGCGAAAACCAGAGCACAGGCAAGATCTGCTCGCAGGACCCGGAGTTCGGGAACAAGGTCAAAAAGGGCACCAGCATCAACGTCGTGGTGTCGACCGGGGCCCCGAAGGTCGACGTGCCGGACGTGGAGGGCCAGCAGTTCGACAAGGCCAAGGCCGACCTCGAGGACAAGGGCTTCGAGGTCGAGAAGAAGACCGAGGAGTCCGAGCGGACACCGGGCGTGGTCATCAACCAAGACCCCGAGGGGGGCACCGAGCAGGAGAAGGGCTCCACGATCACCCTCACCGTCGCCAGGGAGGCGGAGAAGTCCACCGTCCCGGACGTCCTCGGCAAGACCTGTGACGAGGCCACGGCCCAGATGACGGCGAACGACCTGGTCGGCAGCTGCACCGAGGTGGAGACCCAGGACCCGAACCAGGTCGGCAAGGTCATCTCGACCTCGCCCCAGGCCGGTACCGAGGTCAACAAGAACGACACGGTGACCATCCAGATCGGCAAGGCGGCCGAGCAGCAGCAGGTGGCGGTGCCGAGCGTGACCCAGCTGTCCCTGAAGGACGCCAAGAAGGCCATCGAGGACGCGGGTCTGACGGTGGGCAACATCCAGGGCTCCCAGGAGGACGACGCCATCGTCTTCACCCAGGACCCCCAGCCGGGCACCCAGGTCGCCCAGGGCACGGCGGTCAACCTGGTCGCCGTCGGCGGCGGCCAGAACGGCGACAACGGCGGCGGTGACAACGGCGGCCAGGTCTTCGGCGGAGTCACCGGAACAGCGGCCCGCACGGAGGACTGACACCGACCGCACGTGACTGAGCCCCGGTGCCCGGAACAGGGCATCGGGGCTCAGTCATGCTGCGAGGAGGTCGGTCAGCCCAGTTCCTTCGGCGGCGTCCGCTCCTCGTCCACCTTGTCCACCCGCTCCAACTCCCCCCACACGATGTACCGGTACCGGCTCGTGTACACCGGCGTGCAGGTCGTCAGCGTGATGTAGTGCCCCGCCTTCGTCTTGCCCGACTCCTTCGGGATGCCGGAGAGGACCTTGACGTTGTACTTCGAGGTCTCGGGAAGGACGGCGTAGACCTTGTAGACGTACCACTTGTCCTTCGTCTCGAAGACGATCGGGTCGCCCTTCTTGATCTTGTGGATGTTGTGGAACTCGGCGCCGTGCCCGTCCCGGTGGGCGGCGACGGAGAAGTTGCCCTTCTTGCCCGACGTCGGCAGGGTCGCCTTGACCGGGTCGGTGTAGTAGCCGGCGACGCCGTCGTTGAGGATCTTCGACGTCGTGCCCTTCTCGACCAGGATGTCGTCACCGCTCATCGCGGGCACGTGCAGGAAGCCAATGCCGTTCTTGGAGTCGAACTCGGCGGGACGGCCGGAATCCTCGTCCTGGTTGGCCCAGATGTCGCGGACCTTGTCGGCCTGTTTGCTCGCCGCCCGGTCGGCGACGACGTTCGTCCACCACAGGGAGTAGACGACGAACAGGCCGAGCACCAGGCCCGCCGTGATGAGGAGTTCGCCGAAGACGCTGACCGCCATCGCGATACGGCCCATGCGGCGGCGTGGCCTGCGCGGGGACCCGGGCGCGGCGGTGCGCTCAGCGTGCTCGGTGTCGTCGGTGGTCGCTGCCACGTTCATCTGCCCTTAACTGACGAGTGCGTCCGGCTTGCCCTTGCTGCGCGGCCGTTCCTCGACCATCTTGCCCCAGACGATCAACCGGTACTTGCTGGTGAACTCCGGCGTGCACGTGGTGAGTGTGATGTAGCGGCCCTGCTTGGTGAAACCCGCGTCCCGCGGAACCGGGTCCAGCACGCTCACGTTGCTCGGCGACGTCACCGGCAGGATCGACGCCATCTTGTACACGTAGTACTTGTCCTGCGTCTCGACGACGATCGCGTCGCCCTGGGCGAGCCGGTTGATGTAGCGGAACGGTTCACCGTGGGTGTTGCGATGGCCGGCCAGACCGAAGTTGCCCGACTTGTCCGCCGGCATCGCCGTCTTCAGCTTGCCCTCGCCGTAGTGACCGACCATGCCCCGGTCGAGCACCTGCTTGTTGCTGACGCCCTCGGCGATCGGGACGACGACGTCCAGCTTCGGGATGTGCAGGATGGCGAAGCCCTGCCCGGGCTCGAAGCTTCCCGGGGCCCGTTTGCCGCTCGCCCAGTCGTCCTGGAGGCTGCTCGCCTCCTTGTCCGCCTGCGCGTGCGCCCGGACGTTCGTCCACCACAGCTGGTAGCTGACGAACAGCAGCATCAGCACACCGGTGGTGATGAACACCTCACCGATCGCCCGACTGGCGAGCACCCCCGGACTTGGCCTGCGCGCCCGCGCCTGTCTGCGCGCCTCCACACGGGAGAGAGGGGCTTGCGAGGCCTCGGAACCGCTCTCCGCGGCCTCCGACACCTGCCGTGAGCCTCCATGACGCCCATGACGCCGCTTGGCGGCCTTTCTGCGGGCCGCACGGCCACCCGTTGGGGTTCCGGTGGCCGACGCGGCAGAAGGGGCGGCAGAAGCCGATATGGACTCGCCTACGGGTGGATCCGCTATCCGCAGCGCTACGGTCTCGTCGTCCGGCGGCGGTATGTACGGCTCCGTGTACGGCTCTTCGGACGCGGCGGCACTCTCGACACCGAGGCCGCCAGCTCCGTAGTCCTCGCGGGCGTAGTCCTCGCGGGCGAAATCCTCGCCGCCCCGCCCGTCACCGCCCTGCCCGTCGGCGCCATAGCCCTCAGAGCCGTATCCCTCAGCGCCGTAGCGCTCGCTGCCGTATCCGCCGGCGCCCTGCCCCTCGGTGCCGTATCCGCCGGCGCCGTATCCCTCGGCACTCTGCCCCTGAGCGACCTGGTCCTCCCCGCCGTACCACTCCCCGAGCGCACCGGACCCCTCGTACGGCTGCTGCCCGTACGAGGTGCCCTGGTCGCCGGCGTCGCCGTAGGAGTCCGTGAAGGACTCCCCGTAGGCGGCGCCGGACTTGCGCTCGGGGCGCAGGGCGGTCACGCCGTGGCCCTGCCCACCACCGGGGCGAGCCCCGTCGACCTCGCCACCGCACCCTGGTCACCGCACTCCACCAGCCAGTTGGCGAGCATCTGATGACCATGCTCGGTCAGCACCGACTCGGGGTGGAACTGCACGCCCTCGACCGGGAGTTCACGGTGACGCAGGCCCATGATGATGCCGTCGTGCGTGCGCGCGGTCACCTCGAGCTCGGCCGGCACCGTCTGCGGCTCGGCGGCAAGGGAGTGGTAGCGCGTCGCCGTGAACGGCGTCGGCAGGCCCGCGAAGACGCCCTTGCCCTCATGCTCGACCAGCGAGGTCTTGCCGTGCAGCAGCTCCGGCGCACGGTCCACGACACCGCCGTACGCCACCTGCATCGACTGCATGCCGAGACAGACACCGAAGACCGGCACCCCGGTCGAGGCGCAGTGGCGCACCATCTCGATGCAGACCCCGGCCTCCTCCGGCGTACCCGGACCCGGCGACAGCAGGACGCCGTCGAAGCCGTCCTGGGCGTGCGCCGTCGACACCTCGTCGTTGCGCAGCACCTCGCACTCGGCGCCCAGCTGGTACAGGTACTGGACCAGGTTGAAGACGAAGCTGTCGTAGTTGTCCACGACCAGAATGCGCGCGCTCACTGGTTGTCCACCGTCACATCGTTGAAGGGCAGCAGCGGTTCGGCCCACGGGAAGACGTAGTTGAACAGGACGTAGACCACGGCCACGACCAGAACGAGCGAGAGCAGCGCCCTCACCCACATGTTCCCCGGCAGATGCCGCCAGATCCAGCCGTACATGCCGTCCCTTCCGTCGCACCACGGCACCAGACTCACGCCGTACAGCCAACAGACTAACGGCGCAACGCTTCCGGTTTCCCGGCCTCCACAGGCTGCGTGGAGTCCAGATGGGCCCACACGATCAGCCGGTGGCTGTGTCCCCACTCGGGATCACACGTGGTCAGGGTCAGATAGCGGCCCTCACGCGTGTACCCCGACTTACGGGGCACAGGGTCGATCACCTCAATGTCAGTGGGCAGGGTTTTGTAGGGGCCTTTGTCGATCCGATACGTGAACCAGGTAGTCCCGTCGGTCAGGACCACCGCATCACCCGGGCGCAGCTTCGGGAAGTCCTTGAAGGGATCGCCATACGTCCGCCGGTGACCGGCCACCGAGAAGTTGCCCTTCTGGCCCAGCTGGGCGGTGCTCCCGTAGTGGCCAAGGCCCTTCTTGAGGGTCTCGGTGGCGGTGCCTTCGAGCACCGGCTTGTTCCACGTGAAACCAAGGCGCGGAATGTACATGATCGCGAAGGGCTCGTCCGAGGTGTACGGGGCCGGCGTCGACGGACTCGTGGTCGTACCCGGACTCGCCGAACCGTCGGGCGCCGCAGCGGACGGCCGTACCGCCCCCCGCGCCCACTGCTCCTCCAGCCGATCGATCTGGTCGCCCATGACGTTGTCGGCCTTTACGCCGGTCCAGAACAGCACATAGACGACGAAAAGGACGATCACGGTGCCGACGGTGATGCACAGCTCGCTGACGGTCCTGACGACGACACGCACCGGCCACTCCAGAGAGGGCTCACTCCACGGGCTTGGCGTACTGCAGATCCACTGTGCCCGAGTAACCCGGCAGAGTCACCGTCCCGTCCTCGGTGACTTTCCAGCCGAGGCCGTAGACATTTACGTACACCATGTAGTTCTGGATCGACGGCGACGCCGTCAGCGCCTGCTGCAACTTCTCCGGATCACCGACCGCCGTGATCTTGTACGGCGGCGAATAGACCCGGCCCTGAAGGATCAGGGTGTTGCCCACGCACCGCACCGCACTGGTGGAGATCAGCCGCTGGTCCATGACCTTGATGCCCTTGGCACCGCCCTGCCACAGGGCGTTCACCACGGCCTGCAGATCCTGCTGGTGAATGACCAGGTAGTCGGGCTGCGGCTCCGGATACCCGGGCAGCTTGGCCGTGGCGTCCGGCGGCGCGTCGTTGAGCGTGACCGTGACCGACTCGCCCGTCACCTTCTGTGTACCCGCGCGCCGCTCCAGCGCCGCCAGCTTGTCGTCCTCGGCCTTCGTGCTGCCGTCGTCCCGCTCCGCCAGCGCCTCCACGTCGTCACGCAGAGCGGCGTTGGACTCATTGAGCCGGCCGTTCTCGTGGCTGCGCTCCTGGATGAGGTCCGAGAGCTTCAGCAACGAGGCATCCGTACGGATATCGGTGCCCTTGGCCGTGTTGAAACTCGTGAAGAAAATCAGCCCCGCGAGGGCGAAGACGGCCGCGGTGAGCACCCGCACCGGCCGGAAGCGGCCGCGGACAGGACTGGATTCCGTCCCGGGGGAGTCGGCAGAATTGCTCAACGTACCCTTATCTCCTTCGGCGCCGCGGAAGCACTACGCTAACGGACGCCCGGGGGAGCAATCAGAGTCCCCTTGTACGCTGCCCCGGAGCCAGCCAAAGTTCCCTGCGCGGCCACGCAGCGCATCGACAGGAGAGACCCTCGTGCCGAAGTCACGTATCCGCAAGAAGGCCGACTACACGCCGCCGCCGTCGAAGCAGGCGACCGCGATCAAGCTGAACAGCCGCGCCTGGGTCGCGCCCGTGATGCTGGCCATGTTCGTCATCGGCCTGGCATGGATCGTCGTTTTCTACGTGACCGACGGTTCGCTGCCCATCGACGCCCTCGGCAACTGGAACATCGTGGTGGGCTTCGGCTTCATCGCCGCCGGATTCGGCGTCTCCACGCAGTGGAAGTAGCCGTCGAAGGGCCGACTGAAGAGGCGGCCACTTCGCGGTGAACAGAGCTCTGCCCAGGGCTATCCGCCGAGTTATCCACAGCCGTTGTCCACAGTGTTGAAAAGAACGACGTAAGAACGACGATCTGTGGATAACCCATCGAGTGTTGACGCCGGTGTGACGGAACTACCGGACCGCCACCACCGGCCGAAAACTTGTTCGCCCCCTGTCTGACCTGCAGAGATGCGGGTCTATGACAGGGGGCACAGTTGTTCCCACACGGCGTGCACAAGATCCGCCACACACTGTGGACAACAGGGCCGCTCACGTGGATAACGGCGTGGCTCAGGTGAGCTGCAGCGTCCTGAGCACGGTCGTCAGGACAATCACGGCCAGGACCAGCGCGCAGGTGCCGTACTGGACCAGGGCCCGTCGCTGACGTGGTGCGTGGACCATGGCGTAGCCGATGACGACGCCGGCGACGAGGCCGCCGATGTGGGCCTGCCAGGAGATGTTGAATCCCGGGCTGAAGGTGAAGATCAGGTTGATCACCAGCAGCGCGATGATCGGCCGCATGTCGTAGTTGAGGCGGCGCATGAGGACCGCGGTGGCGCCGAAGAGGCCGAAGATGGCACCGGAGGCGCCGAGTGTGGCGGTGTTCGGGGAGGTCAGCAGGTAGGCCAGTGCGCTGCCCGCGAGGCCGGAGAGAACGTAGAGCGTGAGGTAGCGGGCGCGGCCGAGGGCGGCTTCGAGGGGGCCGCCGAGCCACCACAGGCTGAGCATGTTGAAGGCGATGTGCCAGGGGGCCTCGTGGGTGAACATCGAGGTCACAAGGCGATACCACTCGCCTCCGGCGACGCCTTCGGTGGGGTTGAAGGGGGCGGGCGGCCAGGCGCCGAGGAGGTAGAGGTGGTCCAGGAGCGTCTCGCTGGCCTGGACGGCGATGAAGATCGCCAGGTTGATCCCGATGAGGATCTTGGTGAGCAGGCGGGGGTCGTCGGTGATGGTGCCACCGGCGAGGGTGCGGGGCCGGGCGGCGTCGGGCGCGTGTCCGGTGCCGGAGCCGTCGCGTACGCAGTTGGGGCACTGGAAGCCGACGGAGGCGCTGACCATGCACTCGGGGCAGATCGGGCGTTCACAGCGGGTGCAGCTGATGCCGGTCTCTCGGTCCGGGTGTCGGTAGCAGACGGGCAGGCTCTGGGCGTCCTGTGAGCTGCCGGCCGGCTGGTCCATGAGGTCCCCTAGGTCGTCGTACGCGATGGCATGTGCGCATGCCTCGCCCCGCTCTTCCTTACGGACGAGCGGGGCGTTTGGTTCCCTGTGGGAGGTGTCGCGCTCAGCCCTCGCGGGTCTCGACGACGACCGACTCGATGACGACGTCGTTGACCGGTCGGTCGGTGCGGGGGTTGGTCTGGATCGTCGCGATGGCGTCGATGACCTTCTGGCTGGCGGCGTCGGTGACCTCGCCGAAGATGGTGTGCTTGCGGTTCAGCCAGGTGGTCGGGGAGACCGTGATGAAGAACTGCGAGCCGTTGGTGCCCGGTCCGGCGTTGGCCATGGCGAACAGGTACGGCTTGTCGAAGGAGAGGTCCGGGTGGAACTCGTCCTGGAACTGGTACCCGGGACCGCCGGTGCCGTTGCCCAGCGGGTCACCGCCCTGGATCATGAAGCCGCTGATGACCCGGTGGAAGACCGTGCCGTCGTAGAGCTTGGCCGTGGACTTCTCTCCAGTGGCGGGGTTCGTCCACTCACGCTCGCCCTTGGCGAGTTCGACGAAGTTCTTGACCGTGATCGGCGCGTGGTTCGGGAGGAGCCGGACCTCGATGTCGCCGTGGTTGGTCTTCAGGGTGGCGTAGAGCTGCTCGGCCACGATCTGCCTTCCGTTGTCTTCCTGTGACCCCCTGATCCTCGCATGGACGGCGGCTTACGTCGCCCGGCACCCGTTCACCGGCGCGCAACCGTGGCGATCGCTTGCAGAAAACCGGGCGAGAAGGCCCGTGGCGGGGGCAGGAAGCGGCGAACCATGGCATTGTCGACGACAAGCCCGTGTTGGCCCGCATTGATCCGTTATTGCACTTGATCAAGTCAATCGGCACCCATATGCCCGCCCTCGCATGCCGCGGATCGTTCTGGCAGGCATGATCCGTAAAAGGGTGGAGAGTCGAAAACCGTACGCCACCGAGGAGGAGGATCCCGTGACCCGCATTGACAGCGTGCGCGCCGCGACCGGCTCGGCGAAGGACAGCGTGCTGCACGCCGCGGAAGTGGTGGCGCCCTACGCCGACACCGCCAAGGACAGGGCCGCGCACTATGCGCACGAGGCACGCGTACGGCTCGCGCCCGTGATGTCGCAGGCCACCGAGCAGGCCCGCGCGCAAGCTCTTCTGCAGTACGGCGCACATGTGGCCCCGCGTCTGGAGCAGGCCCGTTCGCATGTGCCGCCGAAGGTCGACCACGCCGCTCATGAGGCGGCCGCCCGTACGCGCAAGGCTGCCCGGCAGGCCGCCGACTACTCGCGGCCGAGGATCGAGCAGGCAGTGGCTGCGGCGGGGCCCGCCAGGGACGAGGCCGCCGCGCGCGGTGCGGCCGCGTTGGCCGCGCTGCGCGGTCAGGTCTCGCCGCAGGAAATCCAGAAGCTGGCCCGCAAGCACGAGAGGCGCGCCAAGGCCGGTCGTGCCGCGAAGGTGCTGGCGGTGTGCGGTGTCATCGCGGGCGCCGCCTTCGCCGCCTGGAAGTGGTGGGACAAGCAGGCCAACCCGGACTGGCTGGTCGAGCCTCCCGCCGCTACCGAGGTGCCTGAGTCGAACCGTCTCGCTTCGGTGGACGGCAGCGGCCAGTCCGTCCTCGATCCGGAGGTGCAGGCGAAGGAGGCCGAGGAAGAGGCAGCCCGGCGCGACGAGGGCCGCTGATGTGAGGGCCGGCTCCGGGCCGGCTTGGTGAACTCCGCCGTGGGGCGGGAGACTTGAGGGTCTCCCGCCCCACGGCGATGTTTCACGTGGAACGTGGGCACCGTTTCACGGAAGGGTCGATCGCCTGGACGCCCGGCAGTTGCCGGATCTGCCGATGCCGGCCAAGGCCCGCCCATGCCTGCAGCGCTCCCGGCGGCCTCAGAGCGGCGCGCGTTTACGCCTTCCGTTCACGATGACGTTTGCAACGCCCCATGTGTGCAAGTCCCGCACAGATTTCCTTAACGGTGCGCGTCCTTCTGATTACCGAATCACCTTCACGCCAGCTCACACAGGGCCTCCACGCCGCAGCGCGCCCTTTGGAGCCACGTCGGCCACCCGCGCAACCACCTTGAGGACTTCACTCACCCCACCTGTTTGCGCAAACTCCAGCAACGACGCCACTTCCCGTGGCGTGATGCACGTCACCGATGCAGGCCATCGAGGGCCAGGGCATGCGGTCCGCGGAACGCAGAGACCGGCCAGAGGCCGCGAGGGCGTCTGACCGGTCCGAGGTGTGGAGCCTAGGGGAGTCGAACCCCTGACATCTGCCATGCAAAGACAGCGCTCTACCAACTGAGCTAAGGCCCCGGAAGGGAAGCATCCAGCCGGAAGAACCACACTCCGGCGGGCGCCGCAGACCAGAGTACCGGGTCGCCCCCCGTATCTCGCAAAAAGATTGGGGGTCCCGATGAACGACCACTCTCCGTAAGATGCTCGGCGTGGTTCGCTACAGCGAACCACGGTTCTTGGGGAAGCGATGGGGAGACGCAATGGACGCCGCACAGCAGGAAGCCACCGCAAGAGCGCGGGAACTGCAGCGGAACTGGTACGGGGAGCCGCTGGGGGCGCTCTTCCGTAAGCTCATCGACGATCTTGGTCTGAACCAGGCTCGTCTCGCGGGGGTACTGGGACTGTCCGCACCGATGCTGTCGCAGCTGATGAGCGGCCAGCGGGCGAAGATCGGCAATCCCGCCGTGGTCCAGCGGGTGCAGCTGCTGCAGGACTTGGCCGGGCAGGTCGCGGACGGCAGCGTGAGCGCGGCCGAGGCCACCGAGCGCATGGAAGAGATCAAGAAGTCGCAGGGGGGCTCGGTGCTCAGCAACACGACGCAGACGACGAGCAGTTCGGGGGCGCCGACGGTCAAGCGGGTGGTCCGCGAGATCCAGTCGCTGCTGCGCTCGGTGGCCGCCGCGGGAGACATCATCGAGGCCGCGGACACCCTCGCCCCCACCCACCCGGAACTGGCAGAGTTCCTCCGGGTGTACGGCGCCGGCCGCACCTCCGACGCGGTCACGCACTACCAGTCCCACCAGAACTGACCCCGAAGCCCGGTCACCGAAGGGGGTTCGGCAGCCGGGCCGACGGCCTGCGTCCTGAGCGGCACGAGGGGGTCGTGCGGTTCAGGGGCGAGGTCACACGGGCGGTCTGGTCGACGCGTTCGCGGTGAGCTGCACGACGGGGGCGGGTAGCTCGGCGGGGAGAGTCGGGTCAGGTCGGGGCGGGGAGCCGGTGGAGCCGGTTACGGGGGAGCCCGGCAGTACGGAATCCCGAGAGGGAGTCCGTCCGGGGGCGGAGGAGCGCGGAGGAGGTCGGCGAGGGGGAGTCGTATCGCTCATCGAGGGGGAAGCAAGGGGGTAGCCGAAGGGGGAGGAGCGACGCACAGCCATGGGTGAGGTCTTCGCAGGCCGGTACGAACTGGTCGACCCGATCGGACGCGGAGGTGTCGGCGCCGTCTGGCGTGCCTGGGACCACCGCCGCCGCCGGTACGTGGCCGCCAAGGTGCTGCAGCAGAGCGACGCGCACTCGCTGCTGCGGTTCGTCCGCGAACAGGCCCTGCGGATCGATCACCCCCATGTGCTGGCGCCCGCCAGCTGGGCCGCCGACGACGACAAGGTCCTGTTCACCATGGACCTGGTGGCCGGTGGTTCGCTGGTCCATCTCATCGGGGACTACGGCCCCTTGCCTCCCTCGTTCGTCTGCACGCTCCTCGATCAGCTCCTCGCTGGGTTGGCCGCGGTGCACGCGGAGGGTGTCGTCCACCGGGACATCAAGCCTGCCAACCTGCTCCTCGAGGCCACCGGCACAGCGCGCCCTCGGCTGCGTCTGTCCGACTTCGGTATCGCCATGCGGCTGGGCGAGCCCCGCCTGACCGAGACCAACCTCGTGGTGGGAACGCCCGGTTATCTCGCGCCCGAGCAACTCATGGGCGCGGAACCGGACTTCCCGGCCGACCTGTTCGCCGTAGGGCTGGTCGCGCTGTATCTGCTGGAGGGCGCCAAGCCTGATGCCAAGGCGCTCATCCAGTACTTCGCCGAGCACGGAACTCCCGGTGCGCCCAAGGGAATTCCCGAACCGCTGTGGCAGGTCGTGGCCTCGCTGCTGCAGCCGGATCCGCATGCGCGGTTCCGAACGGCCACAGGTGCACGCAAGGCTCTCGCCTCTGCCACCGAGCTGCTGCCGGAACCCGGCCCCGACGACGAACTGATCGAGATCTTCGACCAACTCGGGCCGCTGCCACCGGGGTACGGGCCGGGTGGGCCGCTCAAGCCGGCTCCGGGGGTTGGAGGGGGCAGGGGTGGTTCGCGGCAGTTCGGGGCGGGCTCGGTGGGGGCGGATATCACCGGGTCCGTATCGAGCGGATCTGGCTCCGTGTCGAGGGGGGCCGACTCCGGATGGGCGGGCTCCGGGTCCGGGTCCGGCTCCGGCTCCGGCTCCGGCTCCGGCTCCGGGTCGATGGATACCGGGCCCTCCGGCCGCACACCGAGCGATCCGCGCCACGGCGTGGCCGGGCCGATCCAGGCGGGTGACGTCACTGCGTCCCAGTCCGGGCGCGCCGCGCATCCGCCTCAGCCGGGGCTCCAAGCGCCCTTCGCCCAGGAGCCGTCCGTCCCCTCGCAGTCCGGCGACGGCAGCGGGCCCCTCAGCATGTCGGACACCGGCAGCTTCCATCTGCCGCCGCCCCAGGCCACCGGCTCCTCCCCTCAGACTCAGACGCCCCCGCCGCAGCCGGGACAGGCCCCACCCCACCCGCAAGCACACAGGCCCGGGCAGACGGGCCAGGCCCAAGGCCGAGACCAGGCCCACGCTCACGTACACCAGGACGCTCAGCACCACTCCGCTCACAGCTCCCCTTACGACACCACGCACGTCCTGTCCTCCCCTCCTCGGCACGCACCGCAATACCCGGCTCAGCCCCCGACGCCGACGCCGACACCGGCGCCGGCGCATCTCGTCGATGCCTCTACTGCTTCGTACACCGCTCAGAGCCCGCAGGTTCCACCCTCGGCACCCTCAATTCCGCAGCCACACCGCCGCGGCAGCCATCGCGCCGCCCGGCGCGCCCCCCAAGGCCTCACACGCCGCCCCGGCCCGCCCGCCAAGGTGGCAGTCCCGCTCCTGCTGCTGGCGCTGGCCTGCTATGCCGTGGGGTTCTGGGCGTTGGCCCACATCTGAGGTTTCTGGGGCACTGAGGCGCTGGGGCTCTGAGGCGCCGAATGCACGAGCCTGCGAGCCCACGAGCGCGAGGCCACAGGTCAAGAGCCCACGCCCCCGAACTCGCGACCCATGGGCCCGTGAGCGCACAATCCCGCTCCCGCGAACCCGTGAGCCCTGTATCCCCCAGCCCAGGAACCCGAGCGCTCCCGAACCGCGCCCCGAGCAAGCGCTCACCACTACCGGGGCCCGCCCCTCCGCCGAGAGCACCACGCCCGCCCTACGAAACCCCGACCCTCCGCCGAGCCACCACCGTCCACACCCCCAGTACCACCAGCACCACCGTCCCCGCCCCGATCCCACTCACCGCGAGCACGGTCATCGTGGCGTCACCGCCGCCCCTGGCCCCGTCTTCAGCCGCAGCCGTGCCCGCAGCCGCAGCCTCGGCCGCATCCCGATCGCTTTGCGAGACCTGGAAGACACCCCCCGGCCGGGACTCCCCCGCATAGCCGGGGCCGGCCGCCTCCTCGCCCCCCACCCGCACGCGCAACGTCAGCCCGAACGGCCCGTCGCCGTACCTCTCGGCCACCTCGGCGGCGAGATGCACCACGAGGAAATAGGCCCCGGCGAACCGCATGCCGCTGAACCGGTCGGAGACGGCGTACCGGTTCTCGTACGTGACCGGTGGCAAGGGGTCGAGTTCGGCGGCCGTCCGTCTGCCGTTGTAGTTGGCGCTCGTGTCGTCGACGAGGCCGCGCGCGGGGTTGTAGAGCGCGAGGTTGAGGGCGCCGCCCGCGGAGCCGTCGCTGCTGCCCGAGCCGCTCAGTTCGGCGGTGGCGTACAACTGCCGGCCCCAGTCGAGGGGCACCTTGTAGAAGAGCGTTCGGCCGGGCTCGATGTCGGAGCTCCAGACGCCCTGGCCGATGGCTGCCGCCGAGGCGAATCCGGAGCCTGCGTCACGGGGCACGTCCTCGTCGGTGAGGGGGGCCGGGGAGGCGGAGTTCCAGGCCTCGGGGGCGCTCGTGGCGCCGGCCTGCTCCAGGGGCGGCTCGGAGGTCGGGAAGAGCTCCAGGTCCCAGGTGTCCGGCGCGGAATCCGCCGGACGGACGCGCTCGACGATCACGTAGTAGGTGCCCGCTTTGTTGCAGCGAGCCCGATGGGCGAAGACCTCGCGCGCGCCCCACGCCGCGATCGGACGCGCACTGTGGGCGACGCCGAGCCTCTTGGTTTCGGTGGAGCAGAGACGGCCGTCGGCGGCGTCCTCCACGGACACCTTGATGCCGTCGCCCGCGGTCACGGTGCTGCCGGGGGTGGGGATTGCGGTCACGGAGACGTACACGTCGGAGGTGGCGTCGAGGTCGAGGCTGTAGTGGATCTCTCCGCTGCTCGGCAGGGAGCTCTTGTACGTCGTGCCGGGCGTGAGGGGCGGAGCGTTGGTGGTGCTCGCCGAGCCAGTGACGGGCCGGGCTCCCGGCGAGAAGGCGTAAGGGGTGGGCGTTCCGGCCGCGAGTGCGGTCTGGGCCGGCAGGGCAGCCGTCGTACAGAGCAGCAGTGCCACCCCTATGAAGGCCGCACGCACGCGTGTGAAGGCCGCACGCACGCGTGTCGAAGCCGAACGCGAGGGATGATCACGCCGCACCCTCTCCCGGCGCCATCGCGCCGCACGCCGCCGCCCCATCACGCGCCACTCCTGTCGTCACCGGACCATGGACGTCGCCCATCCTGCCCAGCCCGGCCGCGCGTCACCCACGCAATCCGTACGGCCGTCCGAAACGCCCGGCTCTAAGGCACCCCGGACGCTCCCGCAACTCGACGCGACGGCACTCCACGACCGGAGCGCGACCCGCCTCAGCCTCTCCGCGCCCCTCCACGAAACCGCGCGCCCCCGAGCCCAGGCACCGCACGCCCCCGAACACACAAAACCCCGACCGCGATGACGGCCGGGGTCTGCTTCAGATTCCGCTGTGATGGCTCACGAACCCGTGGGCACGGAGTCAGTCGCCTCCGTCCACAGATCCTGCTCGGCGCGATCCGCCTGGATCTGGCGGTACACGAGGAGCCCGCCGATGGCGGCCAGTGCGACCAGGAGAAGCTTCTTCACCGCGCGACCTCGTCTTTCCTTGACGTAGGGGACCTCTGGCGCCCGACTATACACACCGACCGATATCGATCGGTGACCTGCGTCGGGGCTCAACTGCCGTTCGGAACAGCGCAGTAGAAGCGGATTGCGCCGCTCCGATCGGAGGGTGATCACACCTCGACAGACGGTGACTTTCATCCCCTTCCTCCCACCTACCGCACTTTCTCGGACTTTCCAGGCTTCGTACGCCCATCCGTGTGGTGTTCATCTGAAGATCGACGCGCCACGGGCGTCGGTCCATGACTTCTCGGTCCCCATACACATCATGAGGAAAGTACGCAAATCGCCCAACCCGAAAGTGAGGGGCCATGGCCAGGAACAGGGTCATGAACCTGTGGACCAGCATCGTCACCGCCTTCCTCGCGCTGTTCACGGCGCTCGGATTCGTCACGACCTCCGCCGCCGCGGCCGTACCGCACACCGAGACGGCTCGCAGAAGCGACAGCGACGACGGCGACCGCAACACGATGCAGTTGACAGTTCCGGCGATGCCCCAGTGGGCCTGGTCCTACGCGAGATCGCTGCCTCCAACGATGAAGCAGCGCATTCGCGCCGAGGCCCACGGCAGAACCCCCAGCTGCCGCCACCGCCCGCTCACGGAATCGGAAGCGGCCACCTCGGCCACCAGCGGGTGCGACTCCGTCGCCGCCCCGGACCGGCCACTGGTCCCGCACCAACGCTGAGCCGACGGCTCGCCCCGAGACGTCACCCCTGGTGCCGAAGCGCACCGACCCTCTCCCAGACAGCACCGCCGCAGCGAGCTTGCGTACACAGCACCGCTCAAGCGCACCTGCCGTACAGCACCGCTGAGCAGCACCGCCATGCCGTACCGCTGGACAGCACCCCTGATGCCGTAATTCTCATGACAACGCTCGTGCCGACGCCCCCACGGCGAACCTCATCCCTCTTCGACGATGTGCCGGAGATAGGCCCACGGGTCGTTGAGGTAACGCCGCCAGTGGTCGACGAGCTGCAGATCCCGCCAGTCGGCGGGACGCATTCCGTGGTCGCCCACCTCGATGACCTCGGCGCCGGGCAGCGCCGTCAGCACGGGTGAGTGGGTGGCGCAGATGATCTGCGCGCCGGAACGCCCCAAGTCATGCAGCAGCCCGACGAGTTGAAGACAGGAAGCGAAGGACAGCGCGGCCTCGGGCTCGTCCAGGACGTACAGCCCCGGCTCGCGGAACCGTTCGCGGAAGGCCATCAGAAAGCCCTCACCGTGGCTCATCTCGTCCACGGCCCCGGACAGTCTTCCCGTCTGCTGCTCCCGGCCCAGCGCGTCCAGCGCGGTCTCCGCCCGCAGGAAGAAGCCTCTGCGGCGCGTACGAGGCCCGTGCAACATACGGCGGCCGGCCACGGTCGCCTCGAAGCGCATCCGCCCGCCGAGCGCCGAAGGCTCACGCCAACTCGCGTACTTGTAGCCTGCGGATCCGCCCCAGGAGTCGAGCCCGAACCCCTCCGCCAGCGCCTCGACCAGCGTCGACTTGCCCGAACCGTTCTCCCCCACCAGGAACGTGACCGGCGCGGTGAACCTCAGGCCGTCTTCCAGCAGCTGCCGCACGCACGGCACCGACCACGGCCACTGGCTGCCTTCCTCCAGCTCGCCCGCGGTGGCATGCGCGTATGCCCGTTCGACGATCATTTCGCCAGGCTCTCACCTGGCACTGACAATCAGGCATGCAGAAGGCCCCCGGTCCGTGTGGACCGGAGGCCTTCTCGCTGGTGGGGCTAACAGGATTTGAACCTGTGGCCTCATCCTTATCAGGGATGCGCTCTAACCAACTGAGCTATAGCCCCGCCGCGCTGTGCGGTGTGTATCCCGCGCGCTGACTCCTGAAGATTAGCGCACGACTGGGGCAGTCCCAAAATCGGTTGTCGGGGGACCGTCAGCCGCGGTTTAGGAGCAGGTCACTCGTCCTCCGCGAGCGTCAGCTCGACGCCGCCCACGAATCCGGCGGAGAGGTTGTAGATGAACGCGCCGAGGGTCGCCAGTGCCGTCGCGAGGACGACGTCGATGACCGCGATGATCGATGTGAACATCAGCACGTGCGGCAGCGACAGGAAGGACTGCAGGTCGAAGCCGTTCGACTCGTTCGAGCCGGTCGCCTCGGAGATCGTGCCGCCGACCGTCGAGAAGACGCCCATCGCGTCCATGACCATCCACAGCACCGCGGCCGCGACGATCGTGCAGATGCCCAGCGCGATGGAGAGCAGGAAGCTGACCTTCATCACCGACCACGGGTCGGCCTTGGCCACGCGCAGGCGCGCCTTACGGGTGCGGGGCGTCGTACGGGCGCCCGTGCGCGGCCGGCGTACCGAGCCGCCCGGAGCGTCCGTCTGGTAGGCCTGCGGCGGGTGGTAGGGCCCGGCGGGCTGCTGCGGCTGCCGTTCCCCGGGCAGCGGCGACGCCGACGGCGTGTGGGCCGCCTGCTGCGCCCCCGTGGGCACCGGCTGGGGCTGAGGCTGGGCGCCCGTAGCCGCGCCGGCCGCGTACTGCTGGGCCTGCGGGCCTCGGGTGTCCGTCACGGGTCCCCCCTGGGATCCAGGTGCCTCGGGCGAGGGCGAGTTCTTCGCGGACGGCTTGATCGCCTTCAGCTGGGTGGTGTGCGTGTCGGGCGTACGCGCGGCGGAGCCACGGCCGCCGCCGTCCGTGTCCTTACCGGCCGTAGAACCGGTCGAGGTACCGGACGATCCGGCGCCCGTGGCTCCGCTCACGATGACTCTCTCCTCGTGCTACTCGGCCGAGGGTGCGTCACCCTCGTCCGTGCCGATGGTCGTGGCGGCACCTTCGGCGATCTCGTCGACAGCCACGTCACCGTCGACCTCCTCCGCCTCGCGTCCCGCCTCGGCGTTACGAGCGATGCCTACCACGGCATCGCGCTTGCCCAGGTTGATCAGTTGGACGCCCATGGTGTCACGGCCCGTCTCCCTGACCTCGTTGACTCGCGTACGAATCACGCCGCCGCCCAGCGTGATGGCGAGGATCTCGTCGGTCTCCTCGACCACCAGCGCACCGACGAGCGATCCGCGGTCCTCCACGATCTTGGCGGCCTTGATACCGAGGCCACCGCGACCCTGGACGCGGTACTCGTCGACGGGCGTCCGCTTCGCGTACCCGCCGTCGGTGGCAGTGAACACGAACGTACCCGTTCGAACAACATTCATCGAGAGCAGCTCGTCTCCCTCGCGGAAGCTCATGCCCTTGACACCGGACGTGGCGCGGCCCATGGGGCGCAGCGACTCGTCCGTGGCCGTGAACCTGATCGACTGTGCCTTTTTGCTGATCAGAAGCAGATCATCGTCGGCCGAGACGAGTTCGGCGCCGATCAGTTCGTCGTCGGAACCGTCCTCGCGCTCACGCAAGTTGATCGCGATCACGCCGCCGGAGCGGGGCGAATCGTAATCCTTCAGCGGCGTCTTCTTCACAAGTCCGCCCTTCGTGGCGAGCACCAGGTACGGCACCGCCTCGTAGTCGCGGATGGCGAGGATCTCGGCGATCGCCTCGTCCGGCTGGAAGGCCAGCAGGTTCGCCACGTGCTGTCCACGCGCGTCACGGCCGGCGTCCGGCAGCTCGTAGGCCTTCGCCCGGTACACCCGGCCCTTGTTGGTGAAGAACAGCAGCCAGTGGTGCGTGGTCGAGACGAAGAAGTGGTCGACGATGTCGTCTTCCTTCAGCTTCGCACCGCGTACGCCCTTGCCGCCGCGCTTCTGCGCGCGGTAGTCGACGGTCTTGGTGCGCTTGACGTAGCCGCCGCGCGAGACCGTGACGACGATGTCCTCCTCGGCGATCAGGTCCTCGATGGACATGTCGCCGTCGTAGGGCACCAGCATGGTCTTGCGGTCGTCGCCGTACTTCTCGACGATCGCGGCGAGCTCCGCGCTGACGATGCCGCGCTGGCGGACCGGCGAGGCCAGGATCTGCTGGTACTCGGTGATCTTCGCCTGGAGTTCGTCGTGCTCCTGGATGATCTTCTGGCGCTCCAGGGCGGCCAGTCGCCGCAGCTGCATCTCGAGGATGGCGTTGGCCTGGATCTCGTCGATCTCCAGGAGCTCCATCAGGCCCGTACGCGCGATCTCGACCGTGTCGCTGGCCCGGATGAGGGCGATGACCTCGTCGATGGCGTCCAGGGCCTTGAGGAGGCCGCGCAGGATGTGCGCGCGCTCCTCGGCCTTGCGCAGCCTGAAGCGCGTACGGCGGACGATGACCTCGATCTGGTGCGTCACCCAGTGGCGGATGAACGCGTCGAGCGAGAGGGTGCGCGGGACACCGTCGACGAGCGCCAGCATGTTGGCGCCGAAGTTCGACTGCAGGTCCGTGTGCTTGTACAGGTTGTTCAGGACGACCTTGGCGACGGCGTCGCGCTTCAGCACGATGACGAGGCGCTGGCCGGTGCGCGACGACGTCTCGTCGCGGACGTCCGCGATGCCGCCGATCTTGCCGTCCTTCACCAGGTCGGCGATCTTCTGCGCGAGGTTGTCGGGGTTGGTCTGGTACGGCAGTTCCGTGACCACCAGGCACTGGCGGTTCTGGATCTCCTCGACCTCGACGACCGCGCGCATCGTGATGGAGCCGCGGCCGGTGCGGTACGCCTCTTCGATGCCCTTACGGCCGACGACGAGCGCGCCGGTCGGGAAGTCCGGGCCCTTGATGCGCTCGATGAGCGCGTCCAGGAGCTCCTCGTGGGAGGCTTCCGGGTTCTCCAGGTACCACTGGGCGCCGGCCGCGACCTCGCGGAGGTTGTGCGGCGGGATGTTGGTCGCCATACCGACCGCGATACCGGCCGAGCCGTTGATCAGCAGGTTCGGGAAGCGGGCGGGCAGGACGGTCGGCTCCTGGGAGCGGCCGTCGTAGTTGTCCGTGAAGTCGACGGTCTCCTCGTCGATGTCACGGACCATCTCCATCGACAGCGGCGCCATCTTGCACTCGGTGTAGCGCATGGCCGCCGCCGGGTCGTTGCCCGGAGAGCCGAAGTTGCCGTTGGAGTCGACGAGCGGCATGCGCATCGACCACGGCTGGGCGAGACGGACCAGGGCGTCGTAGATCGAGGAGTCGCCGTGGGGGTGGTAGTTACCCATGACGTCGCCGACCACGCGCGCGCACTTGTAGAAGCCGCGCTCGGGGCGGTAGCCGCCGTCGTACATGGCGTACAGGACGCGGCGGTGGACGGGCTTGAGGCCGTCCCGGACGTCCGGCAGCGCACGCGAGACGATGACGGACATCGCGTAGTCGAGGTACGAGCGCTGCATCTCCGTCTCGAGCCCGACGGGCTCGACACGCTGGGCGATGTCGCCGCCCTCGTCAGGCGTGACGGGAGTGTTCTCGTCGGTCATTGCGGGTGAAGATCCTTCCTGATGCGGTCAGCTGAGACCGACTCAGATGTCGAGGAAGCGGACGTCCTTGGCGTTGCGCTGGATGAACTGGCGGCGGGCCTCGACGTCCTCGCCCATGAGGACCGAGAACAGGTCGTCGGCCTGGGCGGCGTCGTCGAGGGTGACCTGGCCGAGGACGCGGTGCTCCTGGTCCATGGTCGTGATGCGCAGCTCCTCGGCGTTCATCTCGCCGAGACCCTTGAAGCGCTGGATCGAGTCCTCGCGGACGCGCTTGCCGCGCTGACGGCCCATCTCCAGGAGGGCGTCGCGCTCGCGGTCGGAGTACGCGTACTCGACCTCGTCCCGGCCCCACTTGATCTTGTAGAGCGGGGGACGGGACAGGAACACGTGCCCGGCCTCGACCAGCGGCCGCATGAAGCGGAACAGGAAGGTCAGCAGCAGGGTGTTGATGTGCTGGCCGTCGACGTCGGCGTCCGCCATCAGGATGATCTTGTGATAGCGCAGCTTCTCGATGTCGAAGTCCTCGTGGACTCCGGTGCCGAAGGCCGAGATCAGCGCCTGGATCTCCTGGTTCTGCAGGATCTTGTCGATCCGCGCCTTCTCGACGTTGAGGATCTTGCCTCGGATCGGGAGGATCGCCTGGTACTCGGGGTTGCGGCCGGACTTGGCCGAGCCGCCGGCGGAGTCACCCTCGACGATGAAGATCTCGCACTTGGTGGGGTCGTTCGACTGGCAGTCGGAGAGCTTGCCCGGCAGGGACGCCGTCTCCAGCAGACCCTTGCGACGCGTCAGGTCACGGGCCTTGCGGGCCGCCACGCGCGCGGTGGCCGCCTGGATGCCCTTGCGGATGATGTCCGCGGCCTCGTTCGGGTTGCGGTCCAGCCAGTCGTTGAGGTGCTCGTAGACGACCTTCTGCACAAAGGTCTTCACCTCTGTGTTGCCCAGCTTGGTCTTGGTCTGGCCCTCGAACTGCGGCTCGCTCAGCTTCACCGAGATGATCGCGGTCAGACCCTCGCGGATGTCGTCACCCGTGAGGTTGTCGTCCTTCTCGCGCAACAGCTTCTTGTCGCGCGCGTACTTGTTGATCAGCGAGGTCAGCGCCGCACGGAAGCCCTCTTCGTGCGTACCGCCCTCGTGTGTGTGGATGATGTTGGCGAAGGAGTACACACCCTCGCTGTAGCCGCCGTTCCACTGCATCGCGAGCTCGAGGGACAGGCTCTTGTCCTTGTCCTCGGCCTCCAGGTCGATCACGGTGGGGTGCACCACTTCTCCCTTACGGGAGTTGAGGTACTTCACGAAGTCGACGATGCCGCCCTCGTAGTGGTACGAGACGGCCTTGACCTCGTGCTTCTCGTCCTCGCCCGCCTCGTCCGCACCGGCGGTGGCCTTCGCCGACTCACGCTCGTCGGTGAGGTTGATGCGCAGGCCCTTGTTGAGGAACGCCATCTCCTGGAAACGCCGCGACAGCGTCTCGAAGGAGTAGTCGGTGGTCTCGAAGATGTCCGGGTCGGCCCAGAAGGTGACCGAGGTGCCGTGCTCGTCCGTGGCCTCGTGCTTGGCAAGCGGGGCCGTAGGGACTCCCAACTTGTAGTCCTGCGTCCAGCGGTAGCCATCGGTCTTGATCTCGACGGACACCTTGGTCGACAGGGCGTTCACGACGGAGACACCCACGCCGTGCAGACCGCCGGAGACCGCGTAGCCGCCGCCGCCGAACTTGCCGCCCGCGTGCAGCACGGTCAGCACGACCTCGACGGCCGGCTTGCCCTCGGACGGCACGATGCCCACCGGGATGCCACGGCCGTTGTCGACGACCCGTACACCGCCGTCGGCGAGGATCGTCACGTCGATCGTGTCCGCGTGCCCGGCCAGCGCCTCGTCGACGGAGTTGTCGACGACCTCCTGCACAAGGTGGTGCAGTCCGCGCTCGCCGGTCGAACCGATGTACATACCGGGTCGCTTGCGAACCGCGTCCAGACCCTCGAGGACGGTGATGGCGCTGGCGTCGTACGAGGCGGTGACCTCGCCGTTCGACGAGGTGACCGCGCCGTTGGCGCCGGCGTCGGTGGACGGGATGTTCTCGTTGGGGTTGCCGGAATCGGCCACGAAGCGCCCTTTCTGGCACAGCACGAGCCAGGCTCCTCGGCGGGTTGCCGGAGCGGCTGCGGCATGTTGCGTTGGTAAGCCTTGATCAGCGTTGCTCAGCTTTTCCCGGCGGTCCCCACGATTGGGGCGGGATTAGCTTCCAGTCTACCGGTAGCGCCGACAGTGATGGGGGTTTGCCGGTACCTAGGCCCGCATGTGCCGCCCTGAACAGGCCCCGTCCGACTCCCCGTATACGGAGCGGGGCCCTGAGAGGCTCACGGCGGCACTCAGCGCTTCGTTTGGTCAACCTTCAGCTACCGGGTCGCCACCGGACCGAAGGAGCGCCACCTCCGAGAGCCCAGTATCGGACATATAGCCCACTTAATAAAATAAGGGCGGAATTGAAACTTTTCTCCACCTATCAGACCTTCATGAAGTCATTGCCGATTAAACGTTTCATTGACGTATTGCTCTCTGTTAAAGTGAGAACTGCGTAAGGAATTGCGCATCTTTCGCTCAACAAGTAAAGAAACGGCGGGAATAGTGAAGATCCGCAAGCGTTCCCTGGCTAAGGCAGGAATTGTCCTCGGCTCGGCTGCTCTCATGGTGGGTTCGGCAACGAACGCCTGGGCAGCGAACGGCGATCCCATTACGGTCAAGACCACGGATGACAATCCGGGTGGTTGGGCCACCTTCTGGCCCAACGGGGACAAGTTCGTCGTCACTGACCATGACGACGACGGCATGCGAGCCTCTGGCTACATACGGTTCAACGGCAACACTCACCGTCTGGACGATGCCAACGGTGCCGCCACTGGGTCTTCTTCCGGCTCGGTGTCGCGTATCTTCTCGATCGCGGAAGACACCAAGGTCGAGATCAAGGTCTGCATCAGGGATGGAGCCGACGGGACGGCCAGATTCTGCAGCGGATGGCGAGCTGCACTGGCCTGAGCCAATCGTTGGGACCTGACATCGCCCAGCAATTCGGGCAGCATCGGTTCTGACTGATAACTCACGGGGGGCTTGTAGCACACCAGCTACAAGCCCCCGCGCTCGTTATCCGAATTCCGACTCAAGCGCCGGACAGTGCCTGTCCTAACCGTACGTGTCGCCGGGCCCCGTACTGCCGGGGGCGCGCAACGGGCCGTAACGGCGAGCGGGGCCACCCGGACCCTGCACCCTGATCTGGCGCACCGCGCCATGGCCAAGATCCTCATTGAGGCGGGCGACCAGCGTCGGGGCGAGCAGCCGCAGGTTCGTCGCCCAGGCCGTCGAGTCACAGCGCACGACCAGAATCCGCTCGTCCTCGTCGTACTTCTCCGGCACACAGTGCTTCGCGACGTCCTCGCCGACGATCTGCGGCCAGCGGCCCATCACACCGCCCACCGCGGCCGGCGTCTCCCAACCCCGCTCGGTGATCAGGCGGTTAATGGCAGCGCCGAGCGCCAGCGGATCCCGCCCGTCGGCCCGCGCACCGGAACGCAGGCCGCCCCCGCGCCGCGCCTGCTTCTTCTGCCGTGCCGCGTCCCCACGCGCGCGTGCCTGCTCCTTGGCCGCCCTGAGCGCCACGCGCGCGAGGTCGACACCGGAGGCGCCGGAGGGCTCGGGAGTCTTCCCAGGGCTGCTTCCGGAGGGGTTCTCGGACGGTTTCTCGCTCATACGGGCTCCACCGTCCCCTCGGCCACCGCGTACCGCGCGCCGGCCAGCACATGCGGCACGTCGTCATCGACCGCGGCCGTCACCAGCACCTGCTCACCGGGCGCCACCAGCTCGGCCAGGCGCTCCCGGCGCCGGGCGTCCAGCTCGGCGAAGACATCGTCCAGGACCAGCACCGGCTCATTGCCCTCCGCCCTCAGCAAGTCGTAGGAGGCCAGGCGCAGCGCCAGCGCATAGGACCAGGACTCGCCGTGCGAGGCGTATCCCTTGGCAGGAAGCTGACCGAGTTTGAGAATCAAATCGTCCCGATGAGGGCCTACGAGCGTCACGCCCCGCTCGATCTCCTGCTTACGGGCCTCGGCGAGCGCCGCCATCAGCTGCTCGAAGAGATCCTCACGTGTGTGTGCCTCGCCGGGAGCCGACGGCTTGTAGTCCAGGGCGACCGGGCCACCGCCGGGGGCCAGCTGCTCGTACGCCTTGTCGGCCAGTGGCGAGATCGTCGCGATCAGGTCCAGTCGCTGAGCGAGCAACTCGGCGCCCGCGCGCGCGAGATGCTGGTCCCAGACGTCGAGCGTGGACAGGTCCATCGTGCGACCGCCATGGCGGCGGGCCAGCGCGGCCGTCTTGAGAAGGGTGTTGCGCTGCTTGAGCACCCGCTCGTAGTCGGAGCGCACGCCCGCCATGCGCGGGGAACGGGCGGTGATCAGCTCGTCGAGGAAGCGGCGCCGCTCACCGGGATCGCCCTTGACCAGGGCGAGATCCTCCGGGGCGAACAGGACGGTTCGCACGATGCCGAGCACATCACGGGGTCTGACCTGCGAGGACCTGTTGATACGGGCGCGGTTGGCCTTGCCGGGGTTCAGCTCCAGCTCGACCAGTTGCTGCCGTTCGCCCTGCCGGATCTGCGCCCGGATGACCGCCCGGTCGGCGCCCATGCGGACGAGAGGGGCGTCGGAGGCCACGCGATGGCTGCCGAGGGTTGCCAGATAGCCGATGGCCTCGACGAGGTTCGTCTTGCCCTGGCCGTTGGGGCCGACGAAGGCGGTGACGCCCGGGTCGAGCGGGACCTCGACCCGGGGATACGAGCGGAAGTCGGCCAGCGACAGATGCGTGACGTGCATGGTCGTTCGCCGACCTCCCCCAACGTGGTACTTCGGGTTTCCCCGGCTCATCCACGGCCTGTGGACAATCGGGCCACCCCCGAGGGCGCCAGGCCGGCATCCCCAGGGTGTGGATTACTTCCTCCCGGGCTCTGCGCGCTCCCGGGCGTTTCTCGGACTACCTCTTCTCGACCGCGTGGCCGCCGAACTGGTTCCGCAGCGCCGCGATCATCTTCATCTGCGGAGAGTCCTCCTGGCGGGAGGAGAACCGCGCGAACAGCGACGCGGTGATCGCCGGCAGCGGTACCGCGTTGTCTATGGCGGCTTCCACAGTCCAGCGTCCCTCGCCGGAGTCCTGTGCAAAACCCTTCAGCTTGTCCAGGTGCTCGTCCTCGTCGAGGGCGTTCACCGTGAGGTCCAGTAGCCAGGAACGGATGACCGTGCCCTCCTGCCAGGACCGGAAGACCTCCCGGACGTCGGTCACGGAGTCGACCTTCTCCAGCAGCTCCCAGCCCTCGGCATAAGCCTGCATCATCGCGTACTCGATGCCGTTGTGGACCATCTTCGCGAAGTGCCCCGCGCCCACCTTGCCCGCGTGCACCGCGCCGAAGTCGCCCTTCGGCTTCAGGGCGTCGAAGATCGGCTGCGCCTTGACGACGTTCTCCGCGTCGCCGCCGTACATCAGCGCGTAGCCGTTCTCCAGGCCCCAGACGCCGCCGGAGACACCGCAGTCGACGAAGCCGATGCCCTTGGCCGCCAGCTCTTCGGCGTGCTTCTCGTCGTCCGTCCAGCGCGAGTTGCCGCCGTCCACGACGACGTCACCGGGCTCCAGCAGCTCGGCCAGCTCGTCGATGGTCGACTGGGTCGGCGCACCCGCCGGGACCATGACCCAGACGACGCGCGGGCCCGAAAGCTTGCCCACAAGCTCTTCCAGGCTGTGGACATCCGCGAGGTCTGGGTTGCGGTCGTATCCGACGACGGTGTGGCCTGCGCGGCGGATCCGCTCGCGCATGTTGCCGCCCATCTTGCCGAGGCCGACGAGACCGAGCTCCATCAGTTGTGTTCCTTAGGTTGCTGTGGCGTCTGTGGCACTTTCGTACCCACGTACGAGCCTAAGCCCGGACGCTCACGCACAGCTGTGGGCATACGCGCTCAAACGTACGCCCTCACCTGCGGGTTTCCCACAGGCCGGGGTCAGCTTCTCCACGGCCTGTGGACAGCTCCAGCCGCTCAGCCGCTCAGGCGCACCGGCATGATCAGGTACTTGTAGGCCTCGTCCGCCTCGGCGTCCAGCGCCGGCTTGCCGCTCAGCAGCGCCGGCTTCGTGGACGTCGTGAACGACAGCTGGGCCACCGGGGAGTCGATGGCGCTCAGGCCGTCCAGCAGGAAGGTCGGGTTGAAGGCGATCGACACGTCGTCGCCCTCCAGCTGGGCGTCGACCCTTTCCACAGCCTGTGCGTCGTCGCTGGAACCGGCCTCCAGGATGAGCACGCCCTGCTCGAAGCTGAGCCGCACCGGGGTGTTGCGCTCGGCGACCAGGGCCACGCGCTTGACGGCCTCCACGAAGGGAGCGGTCTCGATCACGGCGACGCTGTTGAACTCCGTCGGGAACAGCGAGCGGTACTTGGGGAGGTCCCCCTCCAGGAGACGGGTCGTCGTCCGACGGCCGGCGCCCTCGAAACCGATCAAGCCCTCGCCCGCGCCCGAGCCGGACAGCGCCAGGATGACGCTGTCGCCGCTCGTGAGCGCCTTGGCGGTGTCCAGGAGCGTCTTCGCGGGCACCAGGGCGACCGCGGACGCCTCGGGGTTCTCCGGCTTCCACAGGAACTCGCGGACCGCGAAGCGGTAGCGGTCGGTGGAGGCCAGCGTGACGGTGTCGCCCTCGATCTCGATGCGCACACCGGTGAGGACGGGCAGCGTGTCGTCGCGGCCGGCGGCGATGGCCACCTGGGCCGCGGCAGAGGCGAAGACCTCGCCGGGGACGGTGCCGGTCGCCGTCGGCATCTGCGGCAGCGCCGGGTACTCCTCCACAGGCAGGGTGTGGAGTGTGAATCGCGAGGAGCCGCAGACCACTGTCGCCCGTACACCGTCTGTGGAGATCTCCACCGGCCGGTTGGGCAGGGCACGGCAGATGTCGGCGAGCAGTCGGCCGGAGACCAGGACCGTGCCCTCCTCGTCGACCTCCGTCTCCACGGAGACCCTCGCGGAGACCTCGTAGTCGAAGCTGGACAGGCTCAGCTGGCCGTCCTCGGCCTTGAGGAGGAGGCCGGCGAGGACAGGCGCCGGCGGACGGGCCGGGAGGCTGCGCGCCGCCCAGGCCACTGCCTCCGCGAGTACGTCGCGTTCCACCCGGATCTTCACTGTTGCCGCCTCCTGCTGTTGCCGGCGCTTCTTCGGCCTGCCTGGCTTCGTCGTCTGTGTCGGTGTCGTCAGCCCCTGTGAGGGGAAGGACACCGGGGAACAGTCTGACGCACCCCACTGACAGTAGGTGCCTCTCGGGGTCAAGTCGTGACGAGGGGCAGCCGGGAGCCGGACAGCGAGTTGTGCACAGGACCCCCTTCGAAACGAATTCCCAGCTCTCTCTAGTTGGGAGTAGTAGTAGGGGCTGTGGATACCGTGGATAACCCCGTTTTCCCAGGTCAGAGCGGAGATTTTGTCCACGGGCCCTGTGGGCGACGACGGTGGACAACTAGGCATCTCTGTGGAGAACGGAAAGTTCTGCACACCCCATGCACAGCCTGAGGGGACTTCTCCCCAGCGCCGTCCCCAGCTTTACCCACCTTTCCCACAGCCCAACCCGGCAGCTTTGTGTGACGCCTTTCACTCGACCCGGTGAGGAGGCGCGTCGCGTTGCCGAACAGTGGACAGCGGTGTGGAGAAGCTGGGGATCGCTGGGGACAACCGGCCCCAGCCTGTGGGTTGCCCGTGGACAACTTCATGCACAGCCTGTGGATCTCCGCTCTGTCCACAGTCTGTGGAGATCGTTTGTCCACGAATCCACACCCGGGTGACCTGGTCTGATGGTCCTTCAACAGGAGCGCCTGTGGACACAGTCTGGACAACTTCCCAGTCCCCAGGGTGTGGACGGGAAAAACTCACCGAATCTGTGGAGAGTGGCCGTAACGCGGCAAGTATTCGAACAGCCGACGTCCGCGACATGACGAAGGGCGCCCCCGGAATCTGCTCCGGGGGCGCCCTGGGCGTCGTACGACGGGCTCTTCCGGCCGTCTCGTCGGCCGGCTCCGTCAGCCGTTCTTGATGCGGTTGGTCAGCTCGGTGACCTGGTTGTAGATGGAGCGTCGCTCGGCCATCAGATTGCGGATCTTGCGGTCGGCGTGCATCACGGTGGTGTGGTCGCGGCCGCCGAACAGCGCGCCGATCTTCGGCAGCGAGAGGTCCGTCAGCTCGCGGCAGAGGTACATGGCGATCTGGCGGGCCGTGACCAGTTGGCGGCCGCGGGAGCTGCCGCACAGGTCCTCGACCGTGAGGCCGAAGTAGTCGGCCGTGGCGCTCATGATGGCCGTCGAGGTGATCTCAGGCGTCGCGTCGTCGCCACCGGGGATCAGGTCCTTGAGGACGATCTCTGTGAGGCCCAGATCGACTGGCTGCCGGTTGAGCGACGCGAACGCCGTCACCCGGATCAGTGCGCCCTCCAGCTCGCGGATGTTGCGCGAGATGCGGGAGGCGATGAACTCCAGTACCTCCGGCGGGGCGTTGAGCTGCTCCTGGACCGCCTTCTTGCGCAGGATCGCGATACGCGTCTCCAGCTCGGGCGGCTGGACGTCGGTGATCAGGCCCCACTCGAAACGGTTCCGCAGCCGGTCCTCCAGCGTGACCAGCTGCTTGGGCGGCCGGTCGCTGGAGAGCACGATCTGCTTGTTGGCGTTGTGGAGCGTGTTGAAGGTGTGGAAGAACTCCTCCTGCGTCGACTCCTTGTCCGCGAGGAACTGGATGTCGTCGACGAGCAGGATGTCCATCTCGCGGTAGCGCTTGCGGAAGCTGTCGCCCTTGCCGTCGCGGATGGAGTTGATGAACTCGTTGGTGAACTCCTCCGAGCTCACGTAGCGCACGCGCGTGCCGGGGTAGAGGCTGCGCGCGTAGTGCCCGATCGCGTGCAGCAGGTGCGTCTTGCCGAGGCCGGACTCCCCATAGATGAACAGGGGGTTGTAGGCCTTCGCCGGTGCCTCGGCGACGGCGACCGCGGCCGCGTGCGCGAAGCGGTTGGAGGCGCCGATGACGAACGTGTCGAAGAGGTACTTCGGGTTCAGTCGCGCGGTCGGTTCGCCGGGACCGGGTGCCGGCGCGGGCTGTGCGGCCAGCGGGCCGGGGGCGCCGGTGGTCGGCAGGTTCCCGCCGACGGGGCCGCCGCGGTGCACATGGCCGGAGCCGGCGGGCGGCTCGGAATGGTCGCGGCGGGCGTCGCGGTCGTAGTCGGAGCGAGGGCGGTCGTAGTCGCCGCGCGGCTGGTCGTAGTCCGGCCGCTGCTGCTCGTAGTCGGAGCGGTGTCCGTCGTACGACGGCCGTTCCATCGGCTGCGGGCGATAGTCCTGGGTGGGCGCGCCGTAGTTGTCCTGTGCGTAGGAGTCCTGCGACGGCGAGGCGTACGGGTCCCGCTCGGGGAAGCCGAGTCGCTGCTGCTGCCAGCTGTATTCGTCCTGTGTCGGGCGTGGCCAGCTGCCGGGTGCGGGCTCGGGGCGCTGGTACTCGTTCGGGTAGGCGGGGCGTGCGGTGGGCAGCGGGTCGGTGGGGGCGGCGGTGCGGCGGTCGTCGGCGCGGTGGCGGCCGTAGCCCTCGTACGAGGGGAGTTCGGGTTCCTCGTAGCGGGACTTGGGCGGGGCGGGGGGCAGCGGTGGGGCCGGGGGTTCGCCGGCGGAGTCGTCGACGGTGATCGCGATGCGGATCGGGCGGCCGCACTCGCGGCTCAGGGTCTCGCTGACGATGGGGGCCAGACGGCCCTCCAGTACGCCCTTCGCGAATTCGTTGGGTACGGCGAGCAGGGCGGTGTCGGCCACCAGCGCGAGGGGCTGGCAGCGTCGGATCCAGTGTTCGTCCTTCACCTCGACACCCTGTGCGCGGCCCTCACCGAGGAGCTGCTCCAGTACTCGTGGCCACACTGCGGCAAGATCGGCAGGTACGTCAGCCACAGGGCACGCTCTCTCACGGGTCCCACGAACGTGTGATTGTGGGACGGGTCGGGGTTCAAACGGGTGGAGCCGGAATCATGGGGACAAGGGAACGAATCAGAGTTCAGTCACGGTAGTCAGGGCGGCGGGTGCGGTTCAAGTTGTTGTCCCCAGGCTGTGGATAGTGTCTCCCAGTGACCTCTGGTTTGACCGGATGGCGTAGCCGCGCGTACCGTAACCAGGTCGAGTTGTCGATGGCTGCTGCCGCCTGCCTCCGATGGGCACAGATCGCGTCAAGGTGATCGGTAAGCGGTGCACTCGGGCGTAACGCGAGCTACTCGTGGGCGCACGGTGACAGCCAGGACGGCACCCGCAAACCCCGATTTATCTCTGGAGCCCCCGAGTGAGCAAGCGCACCTTCCAGCCGAACAACCGTCGTCGCGCGAAGACCCACGGCTTCCGCCTGCGGATGCGTACCCGTGCCGGCCGCGCGATTCTCGCGAACCGCCGTAGCAAGGGTCGCGCCAGCCTGTCCGCCTGATCCTGATCAGGTCATGACGTCGTGCTGCCTACCGAGCATCGGCTGAGGCGGCGCGAGGACTTCGCGACCGCAGTACGACGAGGTCGCCGGGCCGGTCGCCCGTCCCTCGTCGTCCATCTTCGTAGCGGTGCCACGGACCCGCACGCGCCTGGGGAGAGCGCTCCCCCGACGCGTGCGGGTTTCGTCGTGAGCAAGGCTGTGGGCGGTGCGGTAGTGCGGAACAAGGTGAAGCGCAGGCTTCGCCATCTGATGCGCGACCGAGTCGACCTGCTGCCCCCCGGTAGCCTGGTAGTCGTACGAGCGCTGCCCGGTGCGGGTGACGCCGACCATGCACAGCTGGCCCGAGACCTGGATGCCGCTCTGCAGCGGCTGCTGGGAGGGGGCGCGCGATGAAGTACCCACTGCTGGCCCTGATCAAGCTGTATCAGTGGACGATCAGTCCGCTGCTCGGGCCGGTGTGCAAGTACTACCCGTCGTGCTCCCACTATGGGTATACGGCCATCGACCGGCACGGTGCGATCAAGGGCACGGCGCTCACCGCCTGGCGCATCCTGCGGTGCAATCCGTGGTCGTTGGGTGGTGTGGACCATGTCCCGCCACGCAGGCGCCCACGGTGGCACGAGATGCTGCGCAATGCGTGGCGTGCACGGAAGGGCGGGCCCTCCGCCGCCGAAACGGCCACCGAGGAGAATGTTCCTTCGAGCCCGGCCGCAGAGACCTCGCCCCATGCCCAAGGAGCATGATTAGTGGACACGATTGCCAGCCTCTTCAGCTTCATCACGACACCCGTTTCCTGGGTCATCGTCCAGTTCCACACGGTGTACGGCGCCCTCTTCGGCGAGAACTCCGGGTGGGCCTGGGGCCTGTCCATCGTGTCCCTGGTGATTCTGATCCGTATCTGCCTGATCCCGCTCTTCGTGAAGCAGATCAAGGCGACCCGGGCCATGCAGACGCTGCAGCCCGAGATGAAGAAGATCCAGGAGCGCTACAAGAACGACAAGCAGCGTCAGTCCGAAGAGATGATGAAGCTGTACAAGGAGACGGGTACCAACCCGCTCTCCTCGTGCCTTCCCATCCTGGCGCAGTCGCCGTTCTTCTTCGCCCTTTATCACGTGCTCAACAGCATCGCGACGGGCAAGACGATCGGTGTCATCGACGAGCAGCTCCTGGGGAGCGCCCGTCAGGCTCACATCCTCGGGGCTCCCCTTGCCGCGAAGTTCACGGACAGCGCCAGCAAGGTCGCCGAACTCGGTGCCTCTCTCACCGATGTCCGCGTCGTTACCGCGGTCATGATCGTCCTGATGTCGGCGTCGCAGTTCTACACGCAGCGCCAGCTGATGACGAAGAACGTCGACACCACGGTGAAGACGCCGTTCATGCAGCAGCAGAAGATGCTGATGTACATCTTCCCGGTCATGTTCGCCGTCTTCGGTATCAACTTCCCGGTCGGTGTCCTCGTCTACTGGCTGACCACCAACGTGTGGACCATGGGCCAGCAGATGTACGTCATCCGCAACAACCCGACCCCGGGTTCCAAGGCCCAGGCCGCGTACCTGGAGCGCCTCCACAAGCACGTCACGAGCCATGGCAAGACGCGTGGCCGTGGTGAGAGGGCCATCGTCAAGGCCATCGTGGCCAAGGGCCGTGACCGTAACGAGTACGAGCGCAAGTTCATCAACGGCCTGACCAAGGCGGGGCTCGCGGCGCAGGCCGACGGCACCGTGGCGAAGAGCGAGGGTGCTGTCGCCACCATGGCCGAGGACGGTACGCCGACCACCACCGCGGCTGCCCCGAAGCGTCAGCAGCCGAAGCGGCAGAGCAAGTCTCAGCGTCAGTCCGGCGCTGCGAAGCAGGCCGATGAGCCGACCTCGCTCAAGAAGTCCGATGACGAGCCCGAGGACGCCAGGCCGGACGCTGCCAAGAAGGCCGCGCAGAAGCCTGCCAGCGGCACCCGCAGCAAGGCCCAGTCCGGGCAGCGCAAGGGCGGTCCGCAGCGCCCCAAGTCCCCGTCCAAGAAGTAAGAAGGAGTCCATCCCGTGACGGAAGGCACCACCTCCGCCGCTGCCGAGGGTGCAGACACCCTGACCCGCCTGGAGCAGGAGGGCGAGATCGCGGCGGACTACCTCGAGGGTCTGCTCGACATCGCCGATCTCGACGGCGACATCGACATGGACGTCGAGGCTGACCGCGCCGCTGTCTCGATCATCAGCGACGCGGGCGGCCGAGACCTGCAGAAGCTGGTCGGGCGTGACGGCGAGGTGCTGGAGGCGCTGCAGGAGCTCACGCGCCTGGCCGTGCACCGGGAGACCGGGGACCGCAGCCGCCTGATGCTGGACATCGCGGGCTACCGGGCCAAGAAGCGTGCCGAGCTCTCCGAGCTGGGCGCCAAGGCCGCCGCCGAGGTGAAGAACACCGGGGAGCCCGTGAAGCTGAAGCCGATGACACCGTTCGAGCGCAAGGTCGTGCACGACGCGGTGAAGACGGCGGGTCTGCGGAGCGAGTCCGAAGGCGAGGAGCCGCAGCGGTTCGTCGTTGTGCTTCCTGCCTGATCGGCCCGTACGTATCCTCCGGCCCCGTCTGTCCGCAGGCGGGGCCGAACTTTGTCAGCCTGATAGTTCTGGTGGTTCTGGTGTCGGTGCACGGCGCGCCGGCGGTACGGAAGGACGGTCCCCCGTGACGGAGGCAGCGGAGCTTCCCCCTGCGCCCGAGCAGGCACGTGAGGTGTTCGGCGATCGCTTCGCTGATGCGGTCCGCTACGCCGAACTGCTCGCCGAGACGGGTGTGCAGCGTGGCCTGATCGGCCCACGTGAGGTGCCCCGCCTGTGGGAGCGGCATCTGCTGAACTGTGCGGTGCTCTCCGAGGTCGTTCCTGAGGGCGTGACGGTGTGCGACGTCGGCTCGGGTGCCGGCCTGCCCGGCATTCCCCTGGCGCTGGTCAGGGAGGACCTGAAGATCACGCTGCTGGAGCCTCTGCTGCGGCGTACGAACTTTCTGACGGAAGTCGTGGAGCTGTTGGGGCTGGACCATGTGACGGTCGTCCGTGGCCGTGCTGAGGAGGTCATGGGGACGCTGCAGCCGGTGCATGTGGTGACCGCGCGTGCGGTGGCTCCGCTGGATCGGCTGGCCACGTGGGGGATTCCCTTGCTGCGCCCGTACGGCGAGATGCTGGCGCTGAAGGGCGACACCGCGGAGGAGGAGTTGAAGAGCGCGGCGACGGCTCTGAGTAAGCTGGGTGCGGTCGAGACGTCCATCCTCCATGTCGGGGAGGGCGTCGTGGATCCGATGTCCACCGTCGTGCGGGTCGAAGTCGGGGAGAGCCCGGGCGGTGTGCGCTTCGCTGCGAAGCGGGCGAAGGCGGCCAGGACGGGACGTGCTCGTCGGCGCCGCTGATCCGTCCTGACGACGAGACGTACTCCACACAAGCTGGCAAACCTACGCACGCCGGAGTGTCGCGACAGTTCGGCCACGTCTGCTGTGCATCGTGTTTCACGTGAAACGTCGCTCACTGCTGCACGGGATCATCAGCCGCGGCCGCGCTGCGGCCGAACCTCGCGACCGACAACCCCTTGGTTCTCTCGGAGAAGGTCCTCCTGATGACACTCCGTCCCCCTTGAGGGGCACGGAGTTGTCCACAGAGGTGGATTTCTCCACAGAACAACAGGCCTCACTGGTTCACGACCCCGAAGACATGGGAGGCTCTGTTCATTGCGAGCCTGAAGTCGAGGAGAGTGAATCCTTGCGGTCCGACGCCAACATCGCGGGACCGATGACCGATCCGGTCCCCGGTCCCCGTACCGAGTCGATGGGGGACGATGTTTCACGTGAAACACCGCCCCCGATGGACGACACTCCCATCGGTCGTGCTGCCCAACTGGCGGTGGAGGCTCTAGGCCGCGCCGGCGAGGGCCTGCCACGGCCCGAGCAAACCCGCGTCATGGTGGTCGCCAACCAGAAGGGGGGCGTGGGCAAGACGACGACGACCGTCAATCTTGCCGCGTCGCTCGCTCTCCATGGCGGCCGCGTGCTGGTCATCGATCTCGACCCGCAGGGCAATGCGTCCACCGCCCTGGGGATCGACCATCACGCAGAAGTTCCTTCCATCTATGACGTGTTGGTCGAGAGCAAGCCGCTCGCGGAAGTCGTCCAGCCGGTCCCGGATGTCGAGGGCCTCTTCTGTGCCCCTGCCACGATCGATCTCGCCGGTGCGGAGATCGAGCTGGTGTCTCTGGTGGCACGCGAGAGTCGACTTCAGCGAGCGATCCAGGCCTACGAGCAGCCGCTGGACTACATCCTCATCGACTGCCCGCCTTCACTCGGCCTGCTGACGGTCAACGCGCTGGTTGCCGGGCAGGAGGTCCTGATCCCGATCCAGTGCGAGTACTACGCGCTGGAGGGCCTGGGACAGCTGCTGCGCAACGTCGACCTGGTGCGGGGGCATCTCAACCCCACTCTGCATGTCTCGACGATCCTGCTCACCATGTACGACGGCCGAACACGGCTCGCGTCCCAGGTCGCGGACGAGGTGAGGAGCCACTTCGGCGACGAGGTGCTGAGGACGAGCATTCCCCGCTCGGTGCGTATCTCCGAGGCGCCGAGCTATGGACAGACGGTGCTGACATACGATCCAGGTTCGAGCGGTGCGCTGTCCTATCTTGAGGCGGCACGAGAGATCGCGCTGAGGGGTGTCGGCGTCAGCTACGACCCGACGCACGCCCATATCGGCGCTCAGAGCAACCCGAGCATGGTGGAGGGGATCCAGTGAGCGAGCGACGGAGGGGGTTGGGCCGTGGTCTCGGCGCACTGATCCCTGCAGCACCGACGGAGAAGACGGTGGCCCCGGCCCCTGTGGGAGGCGGTGCTTCCACGTCCCCGGCCGTTGTCCCGGTGCTGTCCGAGCGAGGGGTGGCCGCGGCGAAGGTGGCCACGCTGCCCCATGTTTCACATGAAACCGAGGAGCCGTCGCTGAGCGGCACCGTGGAGACGCCCGTGGCTCCCATGGGCGCACACTTCGCGGAGATCCCCCTCGACGCGATCACGCCGAACCCGCGGCAGCCCCGTGAGGTCTTCGACGAGGACGCTCTGCAGGAGCTCGTCACCTCCATCCAGGAAGTCGGCCTCCTCCAGCCGATCGTCGTACGGCAGATCGGTCCGGCCCGCTACGAGCTCATCATGGGCGAGCGGCGCTGGCGGGCCTGCCGTGAGGCCGGCCTCGAAGCGATTCCGGCGATCGTGCGGGCCACGGACGACGAGAAGCTCCTCCTGGACGCGCTCCTGGAGAACCTGCACCGCGCCCAGCTGAACCCGATTGAAGAGGCGGCTGCCTACGATCAGCTGCTGAAGGACTTCAACTGCACGCACGACCAGTTGGCGGACCGCATCGGCCGTTCCCGGCCGCAGGTCTCCAACACCCTGCGTCTGCTGAAGCTCTCGCCCAAGGTCCAGAACCGAGTGGCCGCCGGAGTCCTCTCCGCCGGTCATGCGCGGGCTCTCCTCTCGGTCGAGGATCCGGAGGAGCAGGAGCGTCTGGCCTACCGCGTGGTGGCCGAGGGACTGTCGGTCCGCTCCGTCGAGGAAATCGTGACGCTGATGGGCTCCCGCCCGCAGAAGACCCAGCGTTCCAGGGGGCCGCGGGCCGGCTCTGTGCCATCGCCGGCGCTGTCCGATCTCGCTACCCGGCTCTCGGATCGCTTCGAGACGCGGGTGAAGGTCGAACTGGGCCAGAAGAAGGGCAAGATCACCGTCGAGTTCGCCTCCCCGGAGGACCTCGAGCGGATCCTCAGCACGTTCGCTCCGGGCGAGAAGCTGGCTCTCCAGAGGAGCCTTCTTGAGGATGACGAAGAATCCGAGGACTGACGCCCGATAGGCCGGGCCTTGCTTCCCGGCCCAGCAGCGCGGGCCGTGTCCGGTGTGTACCGGAACACGGCCCGCTCTTTGCTTTCTGGCTGGTATCGATGGAATCGCATCGTGGATACGATGCGTTCGGGTATGGCGCATCCACCTGGCAGACCTCTTAGGGGAGGCGGGGTCCATGCGAACGGTGAGCCGCACCGGACTGGTGAGCGCGGGTCTTGGGCTGGGCGCGGTCGGCGGGTTCGTCGGCAGCCTGCTCAGGGAACGCAACGCCCTGACAGCTGCTCGCGACGCCGCGGGCGAAGGAAGCGAGGAACAGCCTTCATGGGGCGTCGGCTCGTACCGCTCACGCTGGACAACCTTCAGGACCTTCCCAAGCGTTGCCGCACGTGTGTCTTCTGGGAGTTGGACCCGGTCAGCGGTGAAGCCGCGGTAAAAGCGGGGACGCCCGCCCTGGAGAAGGAAGGCTGGATCTCCGCCGTCCTGCTGGACTGGGGCTCGTGCGGGCGGGTGGTCTACGTCGACGACGTGCCGGTGGGCTTTGTGCTGTACGCGCCTCCGGCGTATGTGCCCCGCTCGACGGCCTTCCCCACGAGCCCTGTCTCACCGGACGCGGTGCAGCTGATGACCGCGTTCATCATGCCCGGCTACCAGGGCCAGGGACTGGGCCGGGTGATGGTCCAGACGGTGGCCAAGGATCTGCTCCGGCGGGGCTTCAAGGCGATCGAGGCCTTTGGGGACGCGCGTTGGAAAGAGCCGGCGTGTGTTCTTCCAGCGGACCATCTCCTGGCCGTGGGCTTCAAGACAGTTCGCCCGCACCCCACCTTTCCGCGGATGCGGCTGGAGCTGCGGACGACGCTGTCCTGGAAGGAAGACGTGGAGATGGCGATCGACCGGCTGCTGGGGGCCGTACAGAAGGAGCCCGCCCTCCGGCCTCTCTAGGCAAGCTGCCGCTCTCAAAAGCGAAATGGGCCAACCCGCTTGGGTTGGCCCATTCGTGTTTCACGTGAAACGTCACTCGGCGATGAAGTCCTCAAGGTCGCGGAGGATCGCGGCCTTCGGCTTGGCGCCGACGATCGTCTTGGCGACTTCACCGTTGTGGTAGACGTTCAGCGTCGGGATGGACATGACGCCGTACTTGGCGGCCGTACCCGGGTTCTCGTCGATGTTGAGCTTGACAATCTCGATCTTGTCGCCGTGCTCGGCGGCGATCGCCTCAAGGGACGGCGCGATCTGGCGGCACGGACCGCACCAGGCGGCCCAGAAGTCCACCAGGACGGGCTTGTCGCTCTTGAGGACGTCCTGCTCGAAGGAGTCGTCGGTCACGTTCTTCAGGGTGCCGGCCACGGCGGGCTCCTTAACTTTGGTGCGTGGGGTGGGTGAGGGGTCAGACAGAGGTCTTCTCGGGCTCGGCGTTCTCCTCGTCCGCGAGGGCGGCGAGGAAGCGCTCGGCATCGAGAGCGGCGGAGCAACCGGTGCCGGCTGCGGTGATCGCCTGGCGGTAGGTGTGGTCCACCACGTCGCCGGCGCCGAAGACACCGGTCAGGTTGGTGCGCGTGGAGGGGGCGTCGACCTTGAGGTAGCCCTCCCCGTCCAGCTCCAGCTGGCCCTTGAACAGCTCGGTGCGAGGATCGTGGCCGATCGCGATGAACAGGCCGGTGACCGCCAGGTCCGAGAGCTCGCCGGTCTTGACGTTGCGCAGCTTCAGGCCGGAGAGCTTCTGGTCGCCCTGGACCTCGGCGACCTCGCTGTCCCAGACGAACTTGATCTTCGGGTCGGCGAAGGCGCGGTCCTGCATCGCCTTCGAGGCGCGCAGGGTGTCACGGCGGTGGACGATCGTCACGGACTTGGCGAAGCGGGAGAGGAAGGTGGCCTCTTCCATCGCGGTGTCACCGCCGCCGATGACGGCGATGTCCTGGTCCTTGAAGAAGAAGCCGTCGCAGGTGGCACACCAGGAGACACCACGACCGGAGAGGGCGTCCTCGTTCGGCAGGCCGAGCTTGCGGTGCTGCGAGCCGGTGGCGACGATGATGGCCTTCGCACGGTGGACCGTGCCCGCGGTGTCGGTGACGGTCTTGATCTCACCGCTGAGGTCGACGTTGACGATGTCGTCCGGGACGAGCTCGGCTCCGAAACGCTCGGCCTGGGCGCGCATGCTGTCCATGAGCTCGGGGCCCATGATGCCGTCCTGGAAGCCCGGGAAGTTCTCCACCTCGGTGGTGTTCATCAGCGCACCACCGGCGGTGACGGCGCCCTCGAAGACCAGCGGCTTCAGCGACGCGCGCGCGGTGTAGAGCGCCGCCGTATAGCCGGCGGGCCCGGAGCCGATGATGATCACGTTACGGACGTCGCTCACGGCTTGGTTCCTCGTCTCTGGAATACCTCGTCGGACCGGTGGGAGCCCCTTTCAGAACTCTCACCCCACCCAACGGATCCTAAGGGGCGCGCATTCCCACTGTGTCCGGGCACACGGTTGCGCCTCGCTGCGGGGGTTGGCGCCTTCGACAGAGACGAACTTTCGGCCTCTCAGTGGCGGGCGTACGAGTCCCTCAGAAGAACCTCGGCCGTCGCGGTTGAGGGGTGCTTCACACAGGTCGCGTCCATGACGTAGACGGTGACTCGGCTGACATCAGAGGAGTCGGGCAGCACGACAAGCAGAGCGTCCTTGCCCTTGTAGACGCCTTCCTCGGTGGCGAGGGCCACGTCGTTGCGACCGATGCCCTTGCGGATGCAGTCGGGCACCGTGACCTCGCGGAAGACCCGGGGGCGTTCGGTGTCGGATCCGCCCTCCACGCCCATGCTGTGGTCCGGCTTGCGGGAGCTCCCCACAGAGCCCTCGTTCTTGGCGAGGAGATCGGAGACCTGGTTCTCCAGCTTCGCCGCGGAGAAGGTGTCGGCGGTGGTCTGTCCTCCGTCGGCCGACGGACCGGACCCGCCCATCAGTGAGGTCAGCAGCACGGAACCGAGTCCCAGAGCGGCGGCCGTGAACGCGGCGCTCAGAACCGCGACCTTCCGTCGCCCGGCCTTCTTGCGGTCCTTGCGGCCGGGGCCGGTGGTCGAGGAGCGTGCGTTGCCCGCCGGACGTCCTGCTGCCGATGTTTCACGTGAAACATGCGTGCTGTCGTTCGCGTCGGAGGCCGAGTGGGCAGCCTCGGCGAGCTTGGGCTGGTCGACGTCCTCGGGCGCCGTGGCGCTCAGCAGAGCCTCTGCGGCGAGGGCGGCGTCGATGCGTTCGGCGACATCAGTGGGCATGCGCGTCGGGCCGGGCAGCGTGCCGAGCAGCCCTCGGATCTCCTCCAGCGACGCGTGGACGTCTGCGCACAGCGCGCAGTCATCCAGATGCCGTCGTAGATCGGCGGTCCTGGACGGGGGGAGAAGGCCCTCGGTGAGGTCGGAGATCTCGGCGACGTCCGGGTGCCCGGCCGTGTCCGTCGTGGATGTCACGCTCGCCCACCTCCGCCCTTCACTGCAGCTGAATCACTCGGCCCGGTATCCCGCGGATCCCTTGCTTGTGGCCCCGTGGCACGTGGACCCGCTGCCGGTGGGACGGATGTCCCCTGCGTCCGGTTCCGCCTCTCGCCCGGATCCTTGCCGTCTCCGGCACTTTCCGGCCGTAGATGGGTGAGGAGAGGCAGGAGTCTGGCTCTGCCGCGCGCGCACCGGCTCTTGACGGTGCCGGTCGGCACGTCGAGGATGCGGGCCGCTTCGGCGACGGGGTAACCCTGCATGTCCACCAGGACGAGCGCCGCCTTCTGATCGGGCGGCAGCGTGCCGAGCGCTTCCAGGAGCTGGCGGTGCAGGTCGTTGCGCTCCGCGGGCGCCGAGGCGGACTCGTGCGGCTCCAGCAGCTGCTCGAGGCGTTCGGTGTCGTCGACCGGAGAGGTCTTCCGGGAGGCCGCCTTGCGCGCGCGGTCCAGGCAGGCGTTCACGGTGATCCGGTGCAGCCACGTCGTGACGGCTGAATGGCCCCTGAAGGTGTGGGCGGCCCGGTAGGCGGAGACGAGGGCGTCCTGGACGGCGTCAGCGGCTTCCTCGCGGTCGCCGAGCGTCCGCAGCGCCACCGCCCAGAGCCGGTCGCGGTGACGCCGCACGAGCTCACCGAAGGCGTCCGGGTCGCCCTCTACATGACGGGCGAGGAGGTCCTGATCGCTTGTGTCACGGTACGCGCTGCCGTCTGCCATCGGACCCCCTCCCCTCGGTCTCAGCTGCTCACCTTGACGTCCGCGATCCTGCCGCGGAACTGCCCGTCGTCCACCTGCTTCGGCAGGTTGGTCAGCCAGACCAGAAGATAGCGGGACTTGAGGGACTCGCCGGGCTTGAGCGTCACGCTAGTGCCGGAGCCCTTGGCCGCCATGGTGTAGCTGTCGAGGGATGTCGGTGCGGTACCCGTGTCACCGGAGGCGGCGCGCAGTTCGACGGAGGTGTCGCCCACGAAACTGACGGTCACCTTTCCGACCTCCTGGACCTTGCCGAGATCGAGGATGACTCCGACGCCGGACTTCAACCGTCCGAAGTCGGCACTGGCGTAGTAGCTCGACTGCCAGTACGAGCTCGGATCGCTGTCGTAGATGTTGTCTATGTCACGCGGATTCTCGGAGCCGTCCGTGCCGAGCGGGTCGAAGTCACTCACCCCCTCGATGGCGATGGGCTGGCTGGCCTTCTGCGTCGGGCCCTTGTCGTTGTCGTCGTCCGTCGTCTGCGTCTGGTTGGTGTCGTCGGACTTGTTGCCCTGGTCCATGAGCGCATCCGCCAACTGCCAGCTGCCAAGGCCCAGGGCGGCGATCAGGAGCGCCGACACGGCCCACTTCAGGGCCTTGCCGGTGCGGCTCTGCAGCGGGGGCGGCGGGGTCGGCACCGGCTGGGTGACGCCAGGACGCTGCGTCTGGCGGCCGTACGTGCCTTGCTGGTACGTCGTGCGCTGATAGTCCGGCGGCGCCGTGAACGAAGGCTCCGGCGGGCGGATGCGGGGCATCTCGCCGATCGCCTTCACCAGCTCCTCCGGCGACGTGCAGGCGGACTCGTGCCGGGAGGCGGTCGCGCCGTTGTTGGACAGCGCGCGCATGGTGAGTTCGGACAGCCCGCGGTGAACGCCGGCGCGCACCTGGTCGGGGGCGATCAGACCGACGTCCTTGGGCAGCCCGGACAAGCCGTAGGCGTCGCTCTCGTACGGCCAGCGCTGGGTGAGCGCGGAGTACAGCAGCGCGCCGATGGCCTCCGTGTCGGTGCGCTGTGGGGTCTCGGAGGCGATGCCGCGCAGTGCGGCGTTCACCGCGAGGCCGCGGATGCGCCACTGGCCCGATGAGGTGCGCAGCACGGCGTTCGGGTTGAGACGGAGGTGGGCCAGGCCCTCGCGGTGGGCCGCGGCCATGGCGGCGGACACCTGGGTGACCATCTGGTAGGTCTCGTACACCTCCAGCGGGCCGGAGGCGAGGAGCGTGGTCAGCTCGGTGGCGTCGGGCAGCCACTCGTGGACGACGTAGACCAGGTCGTTCTCCTCGACGGCGTCGAGGACCTGGACGAAGCGAGGGTCGCCGAGCAGTGCGGAGGAGCGGGCCGCGGCCAGGACGGAGCGGGCCCGTGCATGGTCTGCGGGCAGGATGTGGACGCCCACGGCGCGACGGAGTTTCTCGTCGACCGCACGCCAGCTGCTGAATCCGTCCAGACGGGTGACGCACTCCTCGAGGCGGTAGCGTCTGGCGAGTTTGTGTCCGCTGTGCAGTTCGGGTGGTGAGGCCTTTCCGGGACCCTCGGTCCCGCCACTCCCCTGTGCCTCGTCGGTGTCCGTGTCCCGCTCCCGATTCTTGGCCACCCCGTCGGCCGTGGACTGGTCCGCTTGTGCGGTCAGCGGCTCGTCGCCGCTGTTGTCTGCCACGTCGACGGCAGCCGTGCTCCGTTCCGCCACCGTCGTTCCTGCCTCCCCATCCATTGCGCGCCGTCCGACTCCGTGCGCGCCGTCCGACGCCGAAACCAATTGTGCCCACAGTCTGCCGCTATGCACGACACACAGTGGCGGACGATGGTTGTGCGCGTACCCAGGCCTCAGCGACCCAGGCGCCCGCGGACCATGCCGACCAGTGAGGTCAGTTCCTCGATACGCATCCTGCGGGCGGCGACGAAGAAGACCCCGAACAGCACGGCTCCGCCGGCCAGCAGGGCGGCGAAGGAGCCGAGCACGCCCTGACCGAGGGTCTGGGCGACCCCGTAGCAGGCCGCACCGCTCAGCAGCGCCGCGGGCACCGAGGCGATGCAGAGTCTGGCGTACGTCCGCATCACCCGGGTGCCGTCCAGGTCGCCGCCGAGCTTGTTGCGCAGCCGGTTCCAGGCGACGCCGACGCCGATCGTGTAGGCCAGTCCGTATGCGGCGGCCATGCCGACCACGGCCCAGCGGGCCGGGAGCAGCAGGTAGCAGAGCACCGAAGCGCCCGCGTTGCCCGCGGCCACGATGACCGTGTTGTAGAAGGGGGTGCGGGTGTCCTCGTACGCGTAGAAGGCGCGCAGCACGACGTACTGCACCGAGTAGGGGATCAGGCCGAGGCCGAAGGCCATCAGCATGAAGCCCATGTTCGTGGCCTCGCTCGTGCCCGAGGTGCCGAACATCAGGGTGCACATCGGGATGCCCAGCGCTACGAAACCGAAGGCGAGCGGCACGATCGCCACCGCTGTCGTGCGCAGGCCCTGGGAGATGTCGTCGCGTACGGCGCCCGCGTCGTCCTCGGCGGCCGAGCGGGAGATGCGGGGCAGCAGGGCTGCCATCAGGGAGACGGTGATGATGGCCTGCGGGAGGCCCCAGATGAGCTGGGCGTTGGCGTAGGCGGCGTAGCCGGTGCCGTCGACGCCTGAGCCGATGCCGGCGGACGTGGACAACTGGGTGACCACGAGCGCACCCGCCTGGTTGGCCAGGACGAACAGGATCGTCCACTTGGCCAGCATGGCGGCCTTGCCGAGGCCGTGGCCCTTCCAGTCGAAGCGCAACCGCAGCCGGAAGCCGGTCTCGCGCAGGTAGGGGATCATCGCCAGGGCCTGGACGACCAGGCCGAGGAGAACACCGACGCCGAGCAGCCGCTGGCCCTCCGGCGGGATGTTCGTGACCTGCATGCCGGAGTGCTCGGCGGTGCCGTACACCCACAGGAACGCGCCGAGCGTCACGATGATGACGATGTTGTTCAGGACCGGCGTCCACATCATCGCGCCGAAGCGGCCGCGGGCGTTGAGGATCTGCCCCATCACCACATGGACGCCCATGAAGAAGATCGAGGGCAGGAAGTAGCGGGTGAAGGTGACGGCGACGTCGTTGGCCGCGGGGTTGCCGGCCACGGGGTTGGACAGTGCGCGGACCAGGTACGGCGCGCCGACCATCGCGAGCGCGGTGAGTGCGGCGAGCGCCACCATCACCAGGGTCAGCAGGCGGTTCGCGTATGCCTCGCCGCCGTCCTCGTCGTCCTTCATGGCGCGCACGAGCTGGGGTACGAAGACGGAGTTGAGGCCGCCGCCGACGGTCAGGATGTAGATCATCGTCGGCAGCGTGTAGGCGACCTGGAAGGAGTCGCCGAGCAGGCCGAGGCCCAGTGCCGAGACGATCATCATCGAGCGGACGAACCCGGTGAGCCGGGAGACCAGCGTGCCCGCCGCCATCACTGCGCTCGACTTCAGCAGACCGCCGACCCGCCCGCCCTTCTTCGCGTCGGACGCCGGCGCGGGCGCAGAGGCAGGCGCGGCGGGCTCGGCTGCGGCAGGCGGCGCAGGAGATCCCTGGTAGGCGCCGAGGGCGGCGGGCTCCGGCGAAGGTCCCGGAACCGCGGGCGGCTGGTACTGCGGATGGCCGCCCTGCTGCTGGTCCCGGAAGAGATGAGCGAAGGCGTCGTGTTCCTGGTGGCCCTCGGTGGAATGCGTGACCAGGTCGTCGACGCCCACGTACTGGGTCGTACGGTGGTCGTCGCCGTACGGCAGGTGGGGGGCAGGGCCCTCCGGCTCGGGAGCCGGGGTCTGGGCCCAGACGTGCGGGTCGGGGGCGTAGGGGGACTGGGGCGGCTGGGCGTAGAGCGACTGCGGCACCTGGTAGGTGCCCGGCGGGGGCGGTGGGTGGGCGGCACGGTCGTAGAGCGCCTCGGCGACCGGGTCCTGGGCGGAGAGGTCCTGGGCCCGGTAGGGGTCCTGGGCGTAGGTGTCCTGGAGGTACATGTCCGCCGGCTGCTGCGGCGGCACCTGGCCCGGCTCGGGCGGCGGGCCCTCGGGGTGCCCCGAGCCGCCCGCGGCCTGGCCGCGGTCACCGTCGTACGGCGCGTTCATGGCTACCCCACCTCATCGTCCCGGGCCCACCGGCCACGACATCGCTCAACGGTCCACTCTCTCACCCGTGCCGGACGGGTCGGCGCTTTCCGCTGGGGTGTCCGGTGTCAGGTCACTCGGCTGCTCCGGCGCGTCTGCCCGGGTTCCGGTGACGGACTCCTCCTTGAGCAGGTCCTCGGGCGTGAGACGTTCCTCGGGGCCCTCCGGGTTCTCCGGGCCGCCGTCGGTCTCGCCCGCCTCCTGGGAGCCGTCCTGCTCGGCCTCACGGGCCGCCGCGCGCTTGCGCTGCGTGTACATCCGGAATCCGGCGAGGACGAGGAGGAGGAAGCCGCCGCCGATGACCAGCATCACGGTGGCCGTGAACTCGGTGACCTTCACATCGAAGGTGACCGGTGCGCCGTACGGCTGGCCGTCCTCCGTGAACAGCTGGGCGACCACCGTGGCCTGGCCGTTGGCCTGAGCAGACGTGGGGAACTTCACCGTCTGGCTGTGCCCGCCGGAGACCGTGACGGGCTGTTCGTCGAAGTTCTCGCCGTCGATCTCAAGGCGCCGCGGGCTCTTCGAGGTGAGCCGCAGCACCAGGTGGTCGACGCCCTGGACCAGGTTGTTCTGCACGGTCACGGGGATCGTGGCGCTGCGTCCGGAGAGCTTGGTCTCGGACTTCTGGATCAGCTTGACCTGGCCGGCCAGGGAGTCGATGTACGCCTCGATGCCGTTGCGGTAGTCGGCTGCCTCGGCGGAGCGGCCGCGCCAGGCCGCGGACATCTCGCGGTTCATGGCCCGCCCGAAGGGGGTCACCACGCGGGACTGCCTGCTGAGGATCACCTTGAAGTTGTCGAGCTTGTCCTGCGTGGTCGCGATCTGCTCGAAAGCCGCGCGCGGCAGCTCCTGCTTGCGGAGCGAGGAGGGGTAGGCGGACGCCGCGGGCACCCTGGTGGTGGCACCGGAGTCGGGCTTGGCCTTGGCCGCGGCCCCGAGTTCCTGGGACTCGGACCACGTGCCGCCCTGGAGCGCCGTCACCGCCTCGGCCATCGCCTGGGCCTGGCTCGCCGTCGGCATCCGCTGCGGGGCGACGACGATGCTGCGCTGTTTGTCCGACTGCAGGTTGAGGGTCAGGCTCTGGGCGAGGAACCTCTGCACGGCGAGCGTCGAGCTCGACGCCCTGGTCAGGTTCCCCTGGAACGCCGTCGACATCCGTGTGTCCGCGACCACCGCCGTCGTGCCACCGCCGATGGGGCGGGCCGCGGAGGGGGTGTAGGGCAGGCCGCCGGTCTCCACCAGGCTGTCGCTGCGGGCGATCACCTTGTCCGCGCCGGCGGAGGTGGCGACCTTGACGATGGACGGGTCGACGGCGCCGTTCACTGGCCAGGCGAAGTCGGTGGTCGGCTCCACGTGGAGGATCGAGTCAACGGTGTCGGCCGCGACGTCGGTGGCCTCCTTGAGGTGGCTGAGCGAGCCGGTGACGTTCGTGCCGTTGTGCGCCAGGGAGGCCAGGTCGGGGTCGGCGAAGGGCAGGGCGACGACCTCCTTGTCCAGCACCGCATCCTGCAACTCCGCCAGCCACTGGCTGGCGACGTCCTGGTGGGTGCCCGCCGTGGTCGTGTCGCCCTCGCCCTGGACGCGATAGCTCTCCGTCATCGCGTCCACGGAGGCCAGCAGGTCGGGGTCGATCACCCAGGTGACGTCGAGCTCCTTGCCCAGCGACACGAGCTGCTGCAGTCGGCCGCCCGCGGAGATCTCCTTGGCGAGGTCGTCGTTGCGGAAGACCGGAGTCTGCGACTCGTTCGACCCCGTCTGCGCTGTCATGTGCCCGGTGGAGACGAGCGGCCACAGAACCGTCGTCCGGGTCTTCCTGTCGGCCTCGTCGGGCTGCCACGGCAGGAACGTCCGCTCGATGCCGAGCACCTGCTCCCAGGGCTGCGCGGACGTCTCACCGGACAGGGAGACGGAGAACTGGTAGACCCCGTCCCCGCCGAGATCCAGCTTGTCGACCGGCACGGAGATGCTGAAGCGCTGGGAGACGCCCGGGGTGAGCTTGGAGAACTCCTTGACGTACTTCCCGCCCACCGGGGCCCCGTCGAGGCCCGGCTGGTAGTCGGAGCGGTTGGCGACCGTGTCGATATCGGAGCGTGTGTTCAGGGCGGATCCCAGGAGCAGGTCCACCTGCGCGTCGGTGACCGCCTGCTTGCCCTTGTTGGTCACCGTGCCTGACACGGTCAGGGTGTCGCCCTCACCGGGCACGGTCGGTGTGAGCGAGTCCACGGCGACAGCGACCGTCTCCGAGCCGGAAGCGGCCTTCAGGGAGTCCTGCCCGGCGGCATGCGCGGGCGCCGCGACGGGCAGCTGGAGCAGGCCGGCCAGCAGAGGTGCTCCGGCGAACAGTGCTCCTGTCCGCCGTAGCCACCGGCGGGCAGGTGAGGGACTCGTCCCCTGGAAGTCTGCCGCCTCGGCCACGCGCTCGCCCGTCCCTCGTCGTCAGTGGTCGTCGGAATGTGCGTCCACGCATGGTAACGATGCGCGCTGAGGGGAAGTGCCGCGGAGTGCTCCGCGAGATCGGTCCGTACCGTCGGTCTGTCCCATATGTGTAGGTATAAAGAGGAGCGTTTGCCTGCGCCTCAAGAGCAGGCCTTGTGCCCGTATGGATAGACGTGTCCGTGCACGCGGTGTGCACGTTTAATGGAGGAGCTCGCGGCCGCCGGGGCCACGTACCCTCTTCTGTTGTGCCGAACGCCAACGAAGACAAGCCCAGTGTCCTGAGTCAGGTGCAGCACCGCGCGGTGAGCGAACTGCTGCGGGTAGCCCCTGTCGCCGACGACCTCGCCCGCCGATTCCAGGATGCCGGGTTCTCACTCGCCCTGGTCGGTGGATCGGTCCGGGATGCGCTGCTTGGCCGGCTCGGCAACGACCTGGACTTCACCACCGACGCCCGCCCCGAGGACGTACTGAAGATCGTGCGCCCGTGGGCCGACGCCGTGTGGGAGGTCGGGATCGCCTTCGGCACGGTCGGGGCGCAGAAGGACGGCTACCAGATCGAGGTGACGACCTACCGGTCGGAGGCCTACGACCGCACCTCCCGCAAGCCCGAGGTGTCGTACGGCGACTCCATCGAGCAGGACCTCGTCCGGCGCGACTTCACGGTGAACGCGATGGCCGTCGCGTTGCCGGAGAAGGAGTTCATCGATCCGCACGGCGGGCTGGAGGACCTCGCGGAGCGTGTGCTTCGCACTCCGGGCACCCCCGAGGAGTCCTTCTCGGACGACCCGCTGCGCATGATGCGGGCGGCGCGGTTCGCGGCGCAGCTCGACTTCGAGGTGGCTCCCGAGGTGGTGGCGGCCATGACGGACATGGCCGGGCGTATCGAGATCGTCTCGGCGGAGCGGGTGCGGGACGAGCTGAACAAGCTGATCCTCTCCCCTCACCCGCGCAAGGGCCTGTCGCTGCTGGTCGACACCGGGCTTGCCGGGCATGTGCTGCCGGAGCTGCCGGCTCTACGGCTGGAGAGTGACGAGCACCACCGGCACAAGGACGTCTACGAGCACACGCTGATCGTCCTGGAGCAGGCGATGGCTCTGGAGGAGAACGGACCCGATCTGACTCTCCGGTTGGCCGCTCTGCTGCACGACATCGGCAAGCCGCGCACGCGCCGCTTCGAGACGGACGGCAGGGTCTCGTTCCACCACCACGAGGTGGTCGGCGCGAAGATGACGAAGAAGCGCATGACGGCGCTCAAATACCCCAACGAGGTGGTGAAGGACGTCTCACGTCTGGTCGAACTCCACCTGCGCTTCCACGGCTACGGCACCGGCGAGTGGACGGACTCCGCGGTCCGTCGCTACGTCCGTGACGCGGGCCCGCTCCTGGACCACCTCCACAAGCTGACCCGCTCGGACTGCACGACGCGGAACAAGCGCAAGGCGGCCACCCTGTCCCGCGCCTATGACGGCTTGGAGGAGCGGATCACCGAGCTCCAGGAGCGGGAGGAGCTGGACGCCATCCGCCCCGACCTCGACGGCAACCAGATCATGGAGATCCTCGGCGTCGGCCCCGGGCCGGTCATCGGCAGCGCGTACAAGCACATGCTGGAGCTGCGGCTGGAGAACGGGCCGATGGAGCACGACGAGGCGGTGGCCGCGCTCAAGGAGTGGTGGGCCGAGCAGAGCTGAGGTGGCTGCGCAACGGGGTCATGTTTCACGTGAAACATGACCCCGTTGCGCAGAGAGCGGTACGCACTGAGGGGCTGTGTTTCACGTGAAACACAGCCCCTCAGTATGCGGAGACGTCAGATCAGACGTCCGACAGGCACAGCAGGAAGTTGTCGCCGTCGCCGGTCTGCGCGTAGAAGCTGGTGGCGCCGCTGACCTTGCGGCACTCGCTTTCAGCCGTGAGCGAGGTGTAGGTGCCGTCGATCTTCTTGAGCACCTTGGCCTCGGCCTCGGAGGAGGAGCACTCCACGACCTCCATGCTCGGCTTCGAGGCTGTCGACGTCGAGGCGGACTTCAGGCAGTCGCCCACCGCGGCGTTCTCGGCGTCGTCCAGGCTGATTATGTAGCCGACGATCATCATGGTGCCGACGATCACGACGAGAGCGATGTTCTTGATCTTCTTGAAGTTGAACCCACGGCTCGGCTGCTGCGGCGGAACCGGCGCATACGGCGCCGCCCCCTGCGGGGGGAAGCCCGGCTGGCCCGGCTGCTGCGGGTAGCCGCCCTGAGGCGGGTACGGGGCCTGGCCCTGGGGCTGGCCGTAGGGCTGCTGAGCCTGGGCGTACGGGTTCTGGCCCTGGGCGTACGGGTTGCCCTGGGGCGGCGGAGTTGTCACTTGGGGATCCCCCTGGAACATGGGTGTGTGGCGCGAGCAATGCGCGCTATAAGACGCACGTAAGTTATCGGCCACCACTGACAGCCCTGCAACCGAGGGGGACTCTGTGTCATTGATGTGACACGGATCGCCGTTCAAAGCGGGCCATAGCCACAGCAACTGCCGCGTAGATAACGGCGACTGTGACCAGGAGAGGCGCCGATCGGCCGTCGGGCGGCAGTATCAGGGCGGCCACGCCGGCGGCGCCGACGAAGGCGACGTTGAACAACACGTCGTAGACGGAGAAGATCCGGCCACGGAAGTCGTCCTCGACCGAGGTCTGCACGATGGTGTCGGTCGCGATCTTCGCTCCCTGGGTCGTCAGGCCCAGGACGAATGCCGCCACCAGCATGGGAGTTCTGGCGAACGGAAGGCCGAGGGCGGGGACCAGGATCGCCGCCGTCGCCGCGCACACCACGATCCAGCGGCCCGGGCCAAGCCGCCCTGCCGACCAGGGGGTTGCCACGGCGGCGGCGAAGAATCCCGCTCCCGAGATGATCAACGCAAGCCCCAGCAGGGCGAGTCCGTCGTCGGCGGTGGATGTGAAGGCGTACCGACAGAGCATCAGCAGCATGACCAGCAGGGCGCCGTAGCAGAAGCGCATCAGGGTCATCGTGAGCAGTGCCCAGGCCGCCTCTCGGCGAGGCGGGGTGGCGAGATGGCGTACTCCTGCCGCCAGGTCGTGCGCGGTGCCGGAGAGGACCGCCGTGAAGCGTGGTTTCGTCAACGCGCGGTCGGGACCCAGCAGTTCCCGTGCCATGCGCAGTGACGCCAGTCCCGCGCACAGGTACAGGGCGGCGCCCAGGAGCACCACGGCGGCATCGGAGTCCCAGACCACGAGCCGTACGACGAAGGCCAGACCGGCGCCCACGGTCGCGGCGAGCGTTCCAGCGGTCGGGGACAGGGAGTTGGCGATCACGAGGCGGTCTTCGTCGACCACACGCGGAAGTGCGGCGGACAGGCCGGACAGAACGAAGCGGTTGACGGCGGTGACGCACAGCGCGGAGACGTAGAAGAGCCAGTCCGGGACCCCGGTGATGATCAGGACGGCCGTGGCCGAGGCCAGAACGGTGCGCAGCAGGCTGCCGTACAGAAGGACCTGGCGGCGGCGCCAGCGGTCCAGCAGGACGCCGGAGAAAGGGCCCACCAGGGAGTACGGCAGGAGCAGGACCGCCATCGCGGAGGCGATCGCGGCGGCCGAGGTCTGCTTCTCCGGGGAGAAGACGACGTATGTGGCGAGCGCGGTCTGGTAGACGCCGTCGGCGCCCTGTGAGAGCAGGCGTACGGAGAGCAGGCGCCGGAAGTCCCGGAAGCGCAGCAGGAGCCGCAGGTCGCGTACGACGGACATGGGGCACAGCCTCACATACGGGAAGGGTCCCCGGGCGGTACAACCCGGGGACCCTTGGCAGCTCTGGCAGGAGCGTTCTGGTGCGACGCTGTGGTGCTGCGGCGCTGTGGTGCCAGGGCGCTTCAGTGAGCGGCGCCCTGTCTTGCTAGCGCTCTACTTCGCCCTTGATGAACTTCTCGACGTTCGTGCGGGCCTCGTCGTCGAAGTACTGGACCGGCGGGGACTTCATGAAGTAGCTCGACGCCGACAGGATCGGGCCGCCGATGCCGCGGTCCTTGGCGATCTTCGCGGCGCGCAGGGCGTCGATGATGACGCCGGCGGAGTTCGGGGAGTCCCAGACCTCGAGCTTGTACTCCAGGTTCAGCGGGACGTCACCGAATGCGCGGCCTTCGAGACGGACGTAGGCCCACTTGCGGTCGTCGAGCCACGCGACGTAGTCGGACGGGCCGATGTGGACGTTCTTCTCGCCGAGATCCCGGTCGGGGATCTGGGAGGTGACGGCCTGCGTCTTGGAGATCTTCTTGGACTCCAGGCGGTCACGCTCGAGCATGTTCTTGAAGTCCATGTTGCCGCCGACGTTCAGCTGCATCGTGCGGTCCAGGACGACGCCGCGGTCCTCGAACAGCTTCGCCATGACGCGGTGCGTGATGGTGGCGCCGACCTGGGACTTGATGTCGTCACCGACGATGGGGACGCCCGCCTCGGTGAACTTGTCCGCCCACTCCTTCGTACCGGCGATGAAGACCGGCAGAGCGTTGACGAAGGCGACCTTGGCGTCGATGGCGCACTGGGCGTAGAACTTCGCAGCGTCCTCGGAGCCCACGGGCAGGTAGCAGACGAGGACGTCGACCTGCTTGTCCTTGAGGACCTGGACGACGTCGACCGGGGCCTCGGCGGACTCCTCGATGGTCTCGCGGTAGTACTTGCCGAGGCCGTCGAGGGTGTGGCCGCGCTGGACGGTCACGCCGGAGCGCGGAACGTCGCAGATCTTGATGGTGTTGTTCTCGCTGGCACCGATGGCGTCCGCGAGGTCGAGGCCGACCTTCTTCGCGTCGACATCGAAGGCGGCGACGAACTCGACGTCACGGACGTGGTAGTCGCCGAACTGCACGTGCATCAGGCCGGGGACCTTGGACGCCGGGTCGGCGTCCTTGTAGTACTCGACTCCCTGAACCAGCGACGCGGCGCAGTTGCCGACGCCGACGACGGCTACGCGAACCGAACCCATTCCGGTTGCTCCCTGTGTGTACGAGTGAGGCCCTGACTGGGCGCTCACGTGGCGGTGTCGCCCGGCGAATCCGTCCTGGGGGTGTCCCCGGGACGGGGCAGATCGCCCGGCGCTCCATGTGTGGTGTCCTGTTGAGCGGACCCCCCGGAAGCGGAACCCTTCAGGTCCCGCCCGGCCCGCTCGCTCTCGATGAGCTCGTTCAGCCAGCGCACTTCGCGCTCCACGGACTCCATCCCGTGGCGCTGGAGCTCAAGCGTGTAGTCGTCGAGGCGCTCTCGGGTACGTGCCAGGGAGGCGCGCATCTTCTCCAGACGCTCCTCCAGCCGGCTGCGGCGGCCCTCCAGGACGCGCATGCGTACGTCCTGCGGTGTGCGACCGAAGAAAGCAAATCGGGCAGCGAAGTGCTCGTCCTCGTACGCGTCGGGCCCCGTCTGTGAGAGCAGTTCCTCGAAGTGCTCCTTACCTTCCGCGGTCAGCCGGTAGACGATCTTCGCGCGGCGTCCGGTGAGTGGCGCTGCGAGCGCGTCCTCGGCGGTGTTCCCCGGTTCCTCGATCAACCAGCCGTTGGCGACCAGCGTCTTGAGGCAGGGGTAGAGCGTGCCGTAGCTGAACGCGCGGAACACGCCCAGCGACGTATTGAGTCGTTTGCGCAGCTCATAGCCGTGCATCGGGGACTCGCGGAGCAGTCCGAGGACGGCGAACTCGAGGATCCCGGACCGTCGGCTCATCCCCTCGCCTCCTCGTCATATCTCGCGCTGATGTATCGACTCGATACATCACGACGATAGAACGGCCTTCCGGGCTCGACAAGTGGGGGAACGGTGAACGGGATCACATCAACGATTCATGTGGAGCGAGTTGCCTGATTTGGGGTGAAGTTCGGGGCTAGGTGGGCTTTGACGGTGCGTAGTCTGTGCGCCATGCAGAGCACCGGGAACCGAGTGACGCCTGAGGGCGTCGTCGTCCTTGGTGCAGTACGGGTGAATGCGGAACCGACCGCATCCGTACTTCGGGGGGACCGGAAAACAGCCGCCGTTGCCAGGCGCCCAGGCGTGCGCCTGCCCGAGGAGTAGTCGTTCGATGAGCGAGCACCGTCGCAAACCGCCGCAGCCGCAGGGAGGCGGACGTGCCGCGGCCCGACGCGGCCAGTCCGGCTCGTCCTCCGGCCGCCGAGCGGCACCGCGAGGCGCCACCGGATCTCCTTCCGACTCGTACGGGTCGGAAACCAGCGGTTCGGGAGGCGAGGAACGTCAGTACGGCGGCCGCGCCGAAGCACGACGCGCGGCCCAGAGAGGTGGGAGTCGCCGCAGAGCGGCCGAACCGGGCCGGGGTGGCCGCCGTGCCGCTCCGGGCGGGCCGAACGGTCCCGGCCGGGGCCGCGGTCGGGCCGCTCCCCCTGGAAAGAAGCGGTTCATCGACTATCCGCGGGCGGGCAAGTACGGCGTCGGGCGCTGGGTGCCGTCGTGGAAGCTCGTGGCCGGCATGTTCATCGGCTTCCTTGGCAGCCTGGTGGCCGTGGCGGGCATCGGGTTCGCCATGGTTGGCACCCCCAAGGTCGACGAGACTGCCGAGGCGCAGAACAACGTCTACCACTGGTCCAACGGTGACGAGATGGTCTCCACGGGTGGTGAGACCAACCGGCAGATCATCAACCTGTCGCAGATTCCCAAGGCCATGCAGAACGCGGTCATCTCGCAGGAGAACAAGACCTTCCGCACCGACAGCGGGATCGATCCCAAGGGCATCGCCCGTGCCGTGTTCAACATGGCCAGTGGCGGTGAGACTCAGGGTGGCTCGACGATCACCCAGCAGTACGTCAAGAACGCCATGCTGAACGACCAGTCCCAGACGATCTCCCGGAAGTTCAAGGAGATCTTGGTCTCGGTCAAGGTGGGCACCACGGTGTCGAAGGACGAAATCATGGCTGGCTACCTGAACTCCGGCTATTACGGGCGCAACGCCTACGGGATCCAGGCCGCTGCCCGCGCGTACTTCAACAAGGACGCCATCGACCTCAACGAGGGGCAGTGCGCCTTCCTGGCGGCCATGCTCAAGGGCGCGACGTACTACGACCCAGCGGGTTCGACGTCGATCGACCCGGCGGCCACTGCCGAGGCGAACAGCAGGCGGGCCCTGGTCCAGATGCAGGACACCCTCGACAAGATGGTCGAGTACGGGCATCTGGACGCCGCGACGCGCGCCAAGTACACCAAGCTGCCCGACGTGCAGAACCCGCGCTTCAACACCGCGTTGAGCGGCCAGACCGGCTACCTCGTTGATCTTGCCAACAGCTACCTGGTCAACAACAGCGACACGACCGGGATCACCGAGCAGAAGCTGCGGGAGGGTGGTCTCTCGATCTACACCACCTTCGACAAGAAGCAGGTCAAGCAGCTCCAGGATGCGGTGACGAAGGTCTACAAGGCCAACATCAAGCCCGAGGAGCGACCGAAGACCGACACCCACGTCCAGTTCGGCGGGGCCTCCGTGGATCCCACTACGGGGGCGATCAGAGCCTGCTACGGAGGCACGGACGCGACCAAGCACTTCACCAACAACTGCGACGTGACCGGTGCGCAGGTCGGTTCGACGTTCAAGCCGTTCGTGCTCGCTGCCGCGATGAAGTGGGGTGTCCGGGACAAGGACGGCCCAGCGGAACAGGCACAGGACGAGCGCACCAAGGTCTCTCCGAAGAGCCTCTTCAGCGGCAAGAACAAGCTCAAGATCAAGGACTACAAGGGCGACGTCTGGCAGAACGAGAAGGGGGAGGAGTGGAACCAGGTCAACGACGGCGACCAGTCGTACGGCACTCCCCCGAACTACCAGATCGACCTTCGTGAGGCGATGCGGGAGTCGGTGAACTCCGCCTTCGTGCAGCTCGGCATGGACGTCGGGCTGGAACAGGTGAAGGAGGCGGCCGTGGATGCCGGCGTTCTGGAGAGCAGCCTCGCCGGCGCCGACTACCCGTCCTTCTCCATCGGCACCTCCCAGCCCAGTGCCATCCGCATGGCGGGCGCATACGCCACCTTCGCGGCCAGTGGGAAGCAGCGTGCTCCCTTCTCCGTCACGAAGGTGACTAGCAAGGACGGCGAGGTCTTCACTCACGAGACCGCGACCAAGGATGCCTTCACCTCGGCGGTTGCCGACAACGTCACGGACGTCTTGAAGACCGTGGTCGAGAAGGGCACGGGTACCAACGCCCAGCTGACCGGCCGTGAGGTGGCCGGCAAGACCGGTACCACCGACGGCAACCGGTCCGCCTGGTTCGTGGGCTACACCCCGCAGCTGTCGACGGCGATCTCGATGTTCCGGATGGACGACAACGAGAAGAACCAGAACCGCGAGTTCCTGAAGATGTTCGGAACGGGTGGCCAGGAGAAGATCCACGGTGCCTCGTTCCCGGCCGAGATCTGGCATGACTACATGGAGCAGGCGCTGAAGAACAAGCCGGCGAAGGACTTCCCGACGCCGGAGCCCATCGGCGTGATCGTCAACGAGATCCCGACTCCGACGCCCACTCCCACGCCCACCGAGACCGAGGAAGCGAGCCCGACTCCGAGCCCGACGCCCAGTGAGTCGCTGATCTCGCCGACGCCCACGCCGACCGAGACCTGCTTCGGCTTCCAGTGCCCCGGCAACGGTGGCACGGAGAACGGCGGCACGGACGGGGGCGTGACGTCGACGCCGACTCCGACGGAGACGGAGACCGACGGCAACGGGAATGCCAACGGCAACGGAGGTATCTTCGGCGGCCCATCAGGCTGACCGACGGCTCACCGTCACGCGAAGGCCGGTGGCCGGTACCCCGCTTGGTGGGTGCCGGCCACCGGCCTTTCTCGTCCCTCGGGGCCGCCTCGGACGCCAGCCTGTTTCACGTGAAACGTCGGTTTCACGTGAAACACTCACCCGCCGGACCGGGCGCAGCCGCAGGCAACGTTCACCGGAGACTTGGGAACGTCTCAGGGACGTACGGCAGGATGTGCCCCATGTCCAGTGCAGAGACGACGCCCACGAGCGTGCACGAGCAGGACCCGGTGCGGCCGACCAAGGAAGACGAGGTCGCCGCGAGGGGGAGTGAACTGATCGGTGGACCCATCGGACGGCGCGCCCTGCTCGGGACGTCCTGGTGGACCCCCGTGCGGATCGTCGCGCTCGTGGCGATCGGCATGTTCGCCCTCGGTCTGGTCCAGAAGGCACCGTGCTACAACGGCGCCTGGTTCTTCGGCGCCAGCTCGCAGTACACGCATGCCTGTTACTCGGACATCCCGCATCTCTACCAGGGACGCGGATTCGCCGACGGGCTCGTGCCGTACTTCGACAAGCTCGCCGGTGACATGGAGTACCTCGAATACCCGGTGCTGACCGGTGTGTTCATGGAGGTCGCCTCCTGGCTCACTCCAGGGAGCGGCAGCATCCAGGACCAGGAGCAGTGGTACTGGATGGTCAACGCCGGGATGCTGATGGTGTGCGCGGCCGTCATCGCCGTCTGCGTGACCCGCACCCAGACCCGGCGCCCCTGGGACGGTCTGCTGGTCGCCCTGGCCCCTGCCTTCGCGCTGACCGCGACGATCAACTGGGACCTGCTGGCCGTGGCCCTGACGGCCGCGGCGATGCTGATGTGGTCCCGGGGCCGTTCGCTCGCGTTTGGCGTCCTGCTGGGGCTCGCCACGGCCGCGAAGCTCTATCCCGTCTTCCTGCTCGGCCCGCTGTTCGTGCTGTGCTGGCGCGCGGGCAAGTGGCGGGACTTCGGGAAGGCGCTGGTCGGCACGGTCGTCGCCTGGCTGGTCGTGAACCTTCCGGTGATGCTCCTCGCGTGGGACGGGTGGTCGCAGTTCTACCGGTTCAGCCAGGAACGGGGCGTCGACTTCGGCTCCTTCTGGCTGATCATGGCCCAGAACTCCACCGACCCGCTGAGCACCGAGACCGTCAACACGCTCGCCACGCTGCTGATGCTGCTGTGCTGTGCCGGCATCGCCGCGCTCACGCTCACCGCGCCGCGACGTCCGCGCTTCGCCCAGCTGGCCTTCCTGATCGTCGCGGCGTTCATCCTCACCAACAAGGTCTACTCGCCGCAGTACGTCCTGTGGCTGGTGCCCCTGGCCGTGCTGGCCCGGCCGAGGTGGCGGGACTTCCTCATCTGGCAGGCCTGCGAGGTGGCGTACTTCCTGGGGATCTGGCTGTACCTCGCGTACACGACCAGCGGGGATGCCCACAAGGGACTGCCGCCCGACGGTTACCACTGGGCGATCGGTCTGCACCTGCTCGGGACGCTGTACCTGTGCGCCGTCGTCGTACGGGACATCCTCATGCCGGAGCGGGATCCGGTACGCAGGGCAGGCGACGACGATCCATCGGGCGGGGTGCTCGACCGGGCGGAGGACGCCTTCGTACTCGGTCCCGCGGCCCATCCACCGCGCCACGCGGCCCACTTCGACGGGCAGCCTGTGGAGTGGGGCACCCGGGAGGCGACCGACGGTTCGCTCTGAGCGAACAGGGCGTAGGGAGAGTACGCAAAAGGCCGTACACGGAGGAGTCCGTGTACGGCCTTCGCCCGTTACGGCGTTGCCGAGCGGCGGGGGTTCAGCCGCCGAGCGGCGTCGTTCAGCGGTCGACGATCCGGTCGAACTGCGTGGTGGTGTGCCGCAGATGGGCGACCAGCTCGTCGCCGACCGTCGGCTCGGGAGCGTCGGAGGGCACGAACAGGATCGAGACCTGCATGTGCGGCGGCTCGGCGAACCAGCGCTGCTTGCCGCCCCAGACGAACGGAGAAAGGTTCCGGTTGACCGTGGCCAGGCCGGCCCGGGCGACGCCCTTGGCGCGCGGCATGACGCCGTGCAGGGCCTTGGGGGCCTCCAGACCCACTCCGTGCGACGTGCCGCCCGCCACGACCACCAGGAAGCCGTCGGAGGCCGCCTTCTGCTGCCGGTAGCCGAAGCGGTCGCCCTTGGAGACACGCGTGACGTCCAGGACCGCGCCGCGGTACTCGGTGGCCTCGTGGTCCCCGAGCCACAGCCGCGTGCCGATCCGGGCGCGGAAGCGGGTCTGCGGGAACTGCTGCTGCAGGCGGGCGAGTTCCTCGGCCTTGAGGTGGCTGACGAACATCGTGTGCAGCGGCAGCCGGGCCGCACGCAGCCGGTCCATCCAGCCGATGACCTCCTCGACGGCGTCCGAGCCGTCGGTGCGGTCCAGCGGCAGGTGGATGGCGAAGCCCTCGAGCCGGACGTTCTCTATGGCGGCGTGCAGCTGCGGCAGCTCGCGCTCACTCACGCCGTGCCGCTTCATCGAGGACATCACCTCGATGACGACGCGGGCACCGACGAGGCCGTACACGCCGTCCACCGACGACACAGAGCGGATGACGCGGTCGGGCAGCGGCACCGGCTCCTCGCCGCGCCGGTACGGCGTCAGCACCAGCAGGTCACCGCCGAACCAGTCCTTGATACGCGCGGCTTCGTACGTCGTGCCGACGGCGAGGACCTCCGAGCCCAGCCGAGTGGCCTCCTCCGCCAGCCGCTCGTGCCCGAACCCGTAGCCGTTGCCCTTGCAGACCGGGACGAGTCCCGGGAACTGCTCCTGCACGTGCTTGTGGTGCGCCCGCCAGCGCGCGGTGTCGACGTAGAGCGTGAGCGCCATGGCCGGACCTGGAACCTTTCTCGTGGCTGCGGTGTATCAGAGATATGGAAGCTATCGACGGTGCAGCAGTTGACGGTATCGAAGCTGGGTACGCGAGGTCAGCGACGCGACATGTAGATGTCGAGCGCCTTGTGGAGCAGCTTGTTCAGCGGGAAGTCCCACTCGCCGAGGTATTCGGCGGCCTGGCCGCCTGTGCCCACCTTGAACTGGATCAGGCCGAAGAGGTGGTCGGTCTCGTCCAGCGAGTCGGAGATGCCGCGCAGGTCGTAGACGGTCGCGCCGAGCGCGTAGGCGTCGCGCAGCATGCGCCACTGCATCGCGTTCGAGGGCCGGACCTCACGGCCGATGTTGTCGGAGGCGCCGTAGGAGTACCAGACGTGGCCGCCGACGATCAGCATCGTCGCCGCCGACAGGTTCACACCGTCATGGCGGGCGAAGTACAGCCGCATGCGGTTGGGGTCCTCGGTGTTGAGGGCCGTCCACATGCGCTGGAAGTACGACAGCGGGCGTGGCCGGAAGTGGTCGCGCACGGCGGTGATCTCGTACAGCCGCTGCCATTCCTCAAGGTCCTGGTAACCGCCCTGGACGACCTCGACGCCGGCCTTCTCGGCCTTCTTGATGTTGCGGCGCCACAGCTGGTTGAAGTTCTTGTGGACCTCTTCCAGGGAGCGGTTCGCCAGCGGCACCTGGTAGACGTACCGAGGCTGGACGTCGCCGAAGCCGGCGCCGCCGTCCTCGCCCTGCTGCCAGCCCATACGACGGAGCTTGTCGGCGACCTCGAAGGCGCGCGGTTCGATGAAGTCGGCCTCGATGTCGCGCAGGCGCTTCACGTCCGGGTTCTGGATACCCGCCTTGATGGAGGTGGCCTCCCAGCGGCGGATGATCACCGGCGGGCCCATCTTCACGGAGAAGGCGCCCTGGTGCTTGAGATGCGCGAGCATCGGTTCCAGCCAGTCGTTCAGATTTGGCGTGAACCAGTTGATGACCGGGCCTTCAGGCAGGTAGGCGAGGTAGCGCTTGATCTTGGGCAACTGCCGGTAGAGGACGAGGCCGGCGCCGACCAGTTCACCGGACTTGTCGAACCACCCGAGGCTCTCCGAACGCCACTCCGCCTTGACATCAGCCCAGGCCGGAACCTGCATGTGGCTCGCCGACGGCAGGCTCTGGATGTATGCCAGATGCTGCTCGCGACTGATCGTCCTCAGGGTCAGGCTCATTCGGGGCGCTCCTCGGGCTGGTGTGTCCCCATGGGTACAGGGGCTCCGGCTCTCGCGGAAGCCTACTGCGCCTGGGGAGCGCCCCGACTGGGCGTACGGCAGCTTCGCCTCGGCCTGCGGAGCTCCGAGACGTTCGATGCTGTTCTATGTGGTGTTCTACCGGCGTTCGAAGGGCTGCCTCCGGGGCCGGTTGGGGACGGACAGTGCCCCTGGCGTCAGAAGACCCCGCCGAAGAGACCGCCGTGCGCCATGCCCAGGAAGAAGCCGACCGCCGAGGCACCGAGACCGATGATCAGTCCGAAGCGCTCGCGGGTCGTCTCCGAGACCCACTGGCCGTAGGCGCCGGTGAGGATGCCCACCAGGCCCGTCCAGGAGCTGAGCAGATGCAGGCTGTGGAACATCGCCGTGACGAAAGACGTGATGCCCAGCACCAGGGTCACCGCGAGCAAGGTGTCCTGGAGAGGGTGGGGCTTTCCGTCCGTGGCGAAGAGGCCTCCGACGGTGTTGGGTCGCAATGCCTGTGCCATAGGGCACCTCCTGCGAAAGGCGGCGCATCGTAGCGCCATACACACCCGATGTGTACAGATTGACGGGCTCCCCGGCCTGATTTCAACCGGAAGCACGTGTGCGGGTACTCTGTACCGTCTGCACCGGTGTCTGCCCAGGCCATGCCAGGGAGTCCGCCCAGTCCACGCAGGGGAAGCCGCCTAGCCGGCCCCCCGATTGTCAGTGGCGGCCGATACCGTTGCGTACGCATCACGACCCTCCTGCCACGGAACGACCGTGGCCGCTGAGTCCAAAGGAGGTGGGTTCCACATGCGTCACTACGAGGTGATGGTCATCCTCGACCCCGATCTGGAGGAGCGCGCTGTCGCCCCCCTGATCGAGAACTTCCTCTCCGTCGTCCGTGAGGGCAACGGCAAGGTCGAGAAGGTCGACACCTGGGGCCGTCGTCGTCTCTCGTACGAGATCAAGAAGAAGCCCGAGGGCATCTACTCGGTCATCGACCTGCAGGCCGAGCCTGCGGTCGTCAAGGAGCTCGACCGCCAGATGAACCTGAACGAGTCGGTCCTCCGGACCAAGGTCCTCCGCCCCGAGACCCACTGAGCTCTCCCGCTCAGCTGATCTCGGGATTCGAGTAGCAGCAACCAAGCAGCCAGAGCAGCAAACCCGCCGAGAGGTTCCCCATGGCAGGCGAGACCGTCATCACGGTCGTCGGCAATCTTGTCGACGACCCCGAGCTGCGCTTCACCCCCTCCGGTGCGGCGGTCGCGAAGTTCCGTGTCGCGTCCACTCCCCGCACCTTCGACCGCCAGACGAACGAGTGGAAGGACGGCGAGAGCCTCTTCCTCACCTGCTCGGTCTGGCGTCAGGCGGCGGAGAACGTCGCCGAGTCGCTTCAGCGAGGCATGCGCGTCATCGTGCAGGGCCGACTGAAGCAGCGGTCCTACGAGGACCGTGAGGGTGTCAAGCGCACGGTCTACGAGCTGGACGTCGAGGAAGTCGGCGCCAGCCTGCGCAACGCCACGGCCAAGGTCACCAAGACCGCCGGCCGCGGTGGCCAGGGTGGTTACAGCGGCGGTGGCGCTGGCGGCCAGGGTGGCGGCGGCTGGGGTGGAAACTCCGGCGGCGGTCAGCAGGGTGGCGGCGGCGCTCCCGCCGACGACCCGTGGGCGACCGGCGCTCCCGCCGGTGGCAACCAGGGCGGCGGCGGTGGCGGCGGCTGGGGTGGAAACTCCGGCGGTGGCAGCGGCGGTGGCGGCTACTCGGACGAGCCCCCCTTCTAGGGACGGGTTCGTACCCAAACTTCTTGATCACACAGGAGAAACACCATGGCGAAGCCGCCTGTGCGCAAGCCTAAGAAGAAGGTCTGCGCTTTCTGCAAGGACAAGGTCACGTACGTGGACTACAAGGACACGAACATGCTGCGGAAGTTCATTTCCGACCGCGGCAAGATCCGTGCCCGCCGCGTGACCGGCAACTGCACGCAGCACCAGCGTGACGTCGCCACGGCCGTCAAGAACAGCCGTGAGATGGCGCTGCTGCCCTACACCTCCACCGCGCGATAAGGGAAGGGTGACCGAAACATGAAGATCATCCTCACCCACGAGGTCTCCGGCCTCGGCGCCGCGGGCGACGTCGTCGACGTCAAGGACGGTTACGCTCGCAACTACCTGATCCCGCGGAAGTTTGCTATCCGCTGGACCAAGGGCGGCGAGAAGGACGTCGAGCAGATCCGTCGTGCTCGCAAGATCCACGAGATCCAGACCATCGAGCAGGCCAACCAGGTCAAGGGCCAGCTCGAGGCCGTCAAGGTCCGTCTGGCCGTTCGCTCCGGCGACGCCGGTCGTCTCTTCGGTTCCGTCACCCCGGCCGACATCGCTTCCGCGATCAAGGCTGCCGGTGGCCCCGAGGTCGACAAGCGCCGCATCGAGCTCGGTGCGCCGATCAAGACTCTGGGCGCCCACGAGACGTCCGTGCGTCTGCACCCCGAGGTTGCCGCCAAGGTCAACATCGAGGTCGTCGCGGCCTGATCGCTGCGCTCGGCTTGAACAGCTGAATGAAGGGGTCGTACCCGCTGAGGTACGGCCCCTTCGCTGTGAGCTCTGCGGGTGGGAGCGGATCGGGCTCCGTTTCACGTGAAACACGCTGTTTCACGTGAAACGGTCAGCGAGTCGCTCCCGTGACGATCCAGCGGCCTGAACGGGCGCGTAGCCAGAGCGTCAGCATGCGCACCGCCATCATCAGCGTCATCGCTCCCCAGATCGCGGTGAGACCACCACCGAGCACGGGCACGAGCAGCGCGACCGGAGTGAAGACCGCGAGGGTGAGCACCATGGCCCAGGCGAGGTACGGCCCGTCGCCGGCGCCCATCAGCACGCCGTCCAGGACGAAGACGACGCCGCAGATCGGTTGGGAGAGAGCCACGATCACCAGGGCGGGCAGCGCGGCGTCCTTGACCGAGGAGTCGCTCGTGAACAGCGGCAGGAAGGCCGGCCGTGAGATCACCACGAGCAGTCCGAGGACGACACCGGCAGCGATGCCCCACTCCACCATGCGGCGGCAGGCGGCCCGGGCGCCCTCGGTGTCGTTCGCACCGAGATACCGACCGATGATGGCCTGCCCGGCTATGGCGATGGCGTCCAGAGCGAAGGCGAGCAGGCTCCAGAGCGACAGGATGATCTGGTGTGCCGCGATGTCGGCATCCCCGAGGCGGGCCGCGACAGCCGTGGCAATCATCAGGATCGCCCGCAGCGAGAGGGTGCGGACCAGCAGGGGAACCCCGGCTTGTGCCGATGCCCTTATCCCCGTCGCGTCGGGGCGCAGGGAGGCGCCGTGTTCACGGGCGCCTCGGATGACGACCACGAGGTAGGCCCCAGCCATGCCGCACTGGGCTATCACGGTGCCCCAGGCTGAACCGGCGATGCCGAGGTCGGCGCCGTAGACGAGACCCACGTTGAGGGCGGCGTTGGCGACGAAGCCCGCGATGGCGACGTAGAGAGGTGTCTTGGTGTCCTGTAGGCCGCGTAGTACGCCGGTGGCGGCGAGTACGACGAGCATCGCTGGGATGCCGAGCGCCGAGATCCGTAGGTAGGTGGTCGCGTACGGGGCCGCGGTGTCCGAGGCGCCGAAGAGTTCGACGAGGAACGGTGCGGAGGGGAGAACGACCGCGATGACGGCGGCGCCGAGGAGGAGCGCCAGCCAGATGCCGTCCATGCCCTGACGGATGGCGGAGGGCAGGTCGCCGGCGCCGACGCGTCGGGCGACAGCCGCAGTGGTGGCGTAGGCGAGGAAGACGAACACGCTCACGGCCGTCATGAGGAGGGCCGAGGCGACCCCGAGTCCGGCGAGCTGTGCGGTGCCGAGATGGCCGATGATGGCGCTGTCGGCCATGACGAAGAGGGGCTCGACGACGAGTGCGCCGAAGGCCGGGACGGCCAGTGCGACGATCTCTCGGTCGTGCTGTCGCCGGGCGGCCTTGGGAGTCGCGGGAGCCTGTGTCATGACCACCAATCTAATCGTCCACAGGTAAGAGATGCAATGAAGTAGTGCCCCTTACTGAGCGTCTCGTGGTGTGTGCTCCCGCGCACCGTTCGAAGCGAACTTGGTCCGACTGGGGAAGTTTTTCTTCTGCACAGCCGGTGGACGGTAAACATGCAGGTCAACGGCTGTGCCCGGGAATCGTGATGGGCTTGTTCACAGGGCTGTCCACCGGGTCGTGCACAGGTTTTGTGGAGTTCTCCACAGCATCCGGGCCGTCGTCCACATGGCCTGTGGATAACCAGATTGGCTGACGGTGCTTGCAGGCCTAACGTGGACCGGCGCCCACTCCGTCCGTCGGGCTTGGAACCGTCACAAAACCGACGTGCCAGAACCGGAGTTGGGCCTCTTATTTGTCAGTGGCGTGCCGTAGAACAGAGAGGCACGGCGAGGTCCGCTAGGCGGACGGGAGGAGGTCGCTCGGGTGAGCATTTCCGAGCCCTTGGACGATCCGTGGGCCGACAGCGGTCCCAGCGATCGTCTGCCCGCTTCCCGCCGACGCGGTGACGGTGGCCGAGGACGTGACGAGCAGCACGACCGCGGCCGGGAAAGCGGCGAGTGGGACGGCGGGGGCTCGGCCTTCGAGCGGGTACCACCGCAGGATCTCGACGCCGAGCAGTCCGTCCTCGGCGGCATGCTTCTGTCCAAGGACGCCATCGCCGACGTGGTCGAGGTCATCAAGGGCCACGACTTCTACAAACCGGCGCACGAGACGATCTTCCAGGCGATCCTCGATGTCTACGCCAAGGGGGAGCCGGCCGACCCCATCACCATCGCCGCCGAGCTCACCAAGCGCGGCGAGATCAACAAGGTCGGCGGCGCCTCGTATCTCCACACCCTCGTCCAGACGGTGCCGACGGCGGCGAACGCCGAGTACTACGCCGAGATCGTCCATGAGCGCGCTGTGCTGCGCCGCCTGGTCGAGGCAGGCACCCGCATCACACAGATGGGATACGCGGCCGACGACGACGTCGACGAGATCGTCAACCGTGCCCAGGCCGAGATCTACGCGGTCACAGAGCAGCGCACCAGCGAGGACTATCTGCCGCTCGGCGACATCATGGAGGGCGCGCTCGACGAGATCGAGGCGATCGGCTCGCGCACCGGCGAGATGACCGGTGTGCCCACAGGGTTCACCGACCTCGACTCGCTCACCAACGGCCTGCACCCGGGCCAGATGATCGTCATCGCTGCACGTCCGGCCATGGGTAAGTCCACGCTAGCGCTGGACTTCGCGCGGGCCGCGTCGATCAAGAACAACCTGCCGAGCGTCATCTTCTCCCTCGAAATGGGGCGCAACGAGATCGCGATGCGTCTGCTGTCGGCCGAGGCGCGGGTGGCCCTGCACCACATGCGCTCCGGCACCATGACGGACGAGGACTGGACGCGCCTCGCGCGCCGGATGCCCGAGGTCTCGGCCGCGCCGCTGTACATCGACGACTCGCCGAACCTGTCGATGATGGAGATCCGCGCGAAGTGCCGTCGGCTGAAGCAGCGTAACGACATCAAGCTTGTGATCATCGACTATCTGCAGCTGATGCAGTCCGGTGGTTCGAAGCGTTCCGAGAGCCGTCAGCAGGAGGTCTCGGACATGTCCCGTAACCTCAAGCTCCTGGCCAAGGAGCTGGAGGTCCCGGTGATCGCGCTCTCGCAGCTCAACCGTGGACCCGAGCAGCGCACGGACAAGAAGCCGATGGTGTCCGACCTGCGTGAGTCCGGCTCCATCGAGCAGGACGCCGACATGGTGATCCTGCTGCACCGTGAGGACGCCTACGAGAAGGAGTCGCCCCGCGCGGGAGAGGCGGACATCATCGTGGGCAAGCACCGTAACGGCCCGACGGCGACGATCACGGTCGCCTTCCAGGGCCACTACTCGCGGTTCGTGGACATGGCGCAGACCTGATCCGACTCACCCCGCGGATATGCGCTCGACTCCCGAGAGTTCGCCGGGTGGACTGGGGGCATGACGACATCCCAGGAAGAGCTGCTCCCCGCCACGCGCCGGGCACTGCTGCACCGCATCGCCGTGGCCCAGGCCGAAGGCCGCGCGCCCTCGCTGGTCGCCGCGGTCGTACGGGACGGCACAACCGTGTGGCACGGCTCGCGCACCTCGGTGGAGGGGCACGCGCCGGACGAGAACGTTCAGTACCGGATCGGCTCCATCACCAAGACCTTCACCGCCGTTCTCGTCCTGCGTCTGCGCGATGAGGGCCTGCTCGACCTCGGTGACGCGCTGGAGAAGCATCTGCCGGGCACCGGCGCGGGGGAGGCCACCATCGCCGAACTGCTCGCGCACACCAGTGGGTTGGCGGCCGAGTCGCCCGGACCGTGGTGGGAGCGGACTTCCGGAACCCTGCGGCCCGAACTCTCCGACGTCCTGGGCGAGCAGCCCTTCCTGCATCCGTCGGGCCGCCGGTTCCACTATTCGAACCCCGGCTACACCCTGCTGGGCGCGCTGGTCGAGAAGCTGCGCGGCGCTCCGTGGGAGGACGTACTCCGGCGTGAAGTGCTCGAACCTCTGGGTCTGAAGCGCACGAGTACGCGGCCGCAGGCACCACACGCGGGAGGCTGGGCGGTGCATCCCTGGGCCGACGTGATGCTTCCCGAGCCCCTCGAAGACCTGGGACGGATGGCGTCGGCTGGTCAACTGTGGTCGACGACCGATGACTTGGCGCGGTTCGCGGCCCTCCTGGCCAAGGGCGACGAGCGGGTGCTGAGCGTTGAGTCACTGCGGGAGATGAGGATGCCGGCGGCTCCGTCGGAGGCGGCGGATGTGGCGAGCGGCTATGCCTACTGCCTGGGACTGGAGATCCGGCACCAGGACGGCAGGACCCTCGTCGGGCATTCGGGGTCCCTGCCGGGCTTCCTTGCCTGCCTTGCTGTGAGTGTGGAGGACGATCTCGCAGCCGTCGTCCTGGCCAACTGCACATCGGGCCCCCTGCTGTTCACCGTCGCCGCCGACCTCGTCCGCATCGTCGCCGAGGCCGAGCCACGCATCCCCGATCCTTGGCGTCCGATGCCCGAGGTCGACTCTGCGGTCCTGGAGCTGGCGGGCCAGTGGTACTGGGGAACGCATCCCTTCGCTCTGCGGCTGACGGCCGATGGGACCGTCTCGCTGGAGCCGTTGTCCGGCAAGGGACGGCGTTCGCGTTTCCGGGCCAACGGTGACGGCACATGGACCGGGCTGGAGGGCTACTACGCCGGCGAGCTCCTGAAGGCCGTACGACGCCCGGACGGGGCCGTGGACCATCTGGACCTCGGGTCGTTCGTCTTCACGCGTCAGCCGTACGACGAGGGGGCCGCTGTGCCCGGAGGTGTGGATCCCGACGGGTGGCGGGGCAGCGGCTCGTTCTGACGGTCCGAGGATGGGCCTGTTTCACGTGAAACAGACCCATCGGCGTTTCACAACTGGATCTTGAAGCCCATGTGCGAGGACGTGAAGCCGAGCCGCTCGTAGAAGCGGTGGGCGTCCGTGCGGCTCTTGTCGGAGGTCAGTTGCACCAACTGGCAGTTCTGCCGACGGGATTCATCGATCGCCCACTCGATGAGCTGTGTGCCCAGTCCGCTGCCGCGCTCGGCGGCGTGGATGCGTACGGCTTCGATGATCGACCTGGTCGAGCCGCGCCGCGACAGCCCGGGAATGATCGTGAGCTGGAGCGTGCCGACGACACGGCCCTCGCGGACGGCGACGACCAGGTGCTGGTTCGGGTCGCTGCTGAGTCGCTCGAACGCGGCGCGATAAGGGGTCAGGTCGTCCAGTGACTCACGTTGGGCGCCAAGCGGATCGTCCACGAGCATGCCGACGATCGCGGGGATGTCGTCGGTGACGGCGGGGCGTATCTCAAGATCTCCCATGCTCGCACCCTATGCGGGTGCCTGGAGCGACTCCACGACACGGACCAGCGGGGCCAGTTCGGGATTCTGCGCGGCTTGGTCGAGGGCTTGGCGCAGGGCTGTGTCGTTGGTGGGGCGGGCTTCTTGGAGGAGTGTGAGGCCTGCTGGGGTGACGTTGGTGTAGATGCCGCGGCGGTCGGTGGGGCAGAGGTAGCGGGAGAGCAGGCCGCGGTCTTCGAGGCGGGTGACGAGGCGGGTGGTGGCGCTCTGGCTGAGGACGACCGCGTCGGCGACCTGCTTCATCTGGAGGTGGCCGCCTTCGCCGTCGTGCTGGCGGCTGAGGACGTCGAGCAGGGAGTACTCGCGCACGCTGAGGTCGTGTCCGGTCTGCAGGGCGCGTTCGATGTGTGCCTCGATCCTGCCGTGCAGCAGGGAGAGGGCGCACCAGCCCTGGGCGAGGGCGGTGAGCGCGGGGTCCGTCGCCGTCATGGCGTTTCCTCCGTCCTGGAGCGACTGAAGCCAAGGTAGAGCAGGGCGCAATAGACCGCGCTTGCAAGTAGGCCGCGCATGCAAGTATTGTCATCACATGTAAAGCGCTCCTGCAATCGTATGGGAAGGTGCACCCCTTCATGCCTCTCGCGCTTCTGGCCCTCGCGATCGGGGCCTTCGGAATCGGAACGACCGAGTTTGTGATCATGGGGCTGCTGCCCGAGGTCGCGGGCGATTTCGGGGTCTCCATCCCCACCGCCGGGTTCCTGGTGACCGGCTACGCGCTCGGCGTCGTTCTCGGTGCTCCCCTGATGACCGTGCTCGGCACCAAGGTCTCTCGCAAGCGCATGCTGATGCTGCTGATGGGGCTGTTCATCGTCGGCAACCTGCTGTCCGCGGTCGCTCCCGCCTTCGCCGTCATGCTGATCGGTCGTGTGGTCGCCTCGCTCGCCCACGGTGCCTTCTTCGGGATCGGCTCGGTCGTGGCGGCCGACCTGGTCGCCCCGGACAAGAAGGCCGGAGCCATCGCGATGATGTTCACCGGCCTGACCGTGGCCAATGTCGTCGGCGTCCCGCTGGGCACGTTCGTCGGGCAGTCCGTCGGCTGGCGCGTCACCTTCGGCATCGTCGCCGCCCTCGGCGTCGTCGGCCTGGCGGGCGTGGCCAAGCTCGTCCCGGACATGCCCAAGCAGCAAGGCGTACGCCTGCGCCACGAACTGGCCGCGTTCAAGAACGCCCAGGTCCTGCTCGCCATGGCGATGACGGTCCTCGGCTTCGGCGGCGTCTTCGCGGCCATCACCTACATCGCGCCGATGATGACCCATGTCGCCGGCTTCTCCGACGGCTCCGTCACCTGGCTGCTGGTCCTGTTCGGGCTCGGCATGGTCGGCGGCAACCTGATCGGCGGCAAGTACGCCGACCGTGCGCTGATGCCCATGCTGTACGTCTCCCTGGGGGCCCTCGCCCTCGTGCTCGCGCTCTTCACGCTGACCGCGCAGAACAAGATCCTCGCGGCGATCACGATCGCGCTGATCGGTGCCCTGGGCTTCGCCACCGTGCCTCCGCTGCAGAAGCGCGTCCTCGACCAGGCGCACGGCGCCCCGACACTCGCCTCGGCCGTGAACATCGGCGCCTTCAACCTCGGCAACGCCCTGTCCGCCTGGCTCGGCGGCCTCGTCATCGAGGCCGGGTTCGGCTACACGTCCCCCAACTGGGTCGGCGCCGCCCTCGCCGCCGCCGCGCTGCTGCTCGCCTTTCTCTCGGCCGCACTGGAGCGCCGCGACGGAGCAGCCCCCAGCGGCGTCGTCACGAGCACCGTGCCGGCTGAGCAGCGAGCCGCCGCTCACCACTGAGTCGCCCCGTGTGCGGCGTCAGGGCCGCCGCCGCACATACGGCCCGTGATCGTCCACCTCAGCACCACACCGCAAGGAGAACCCCCATGAGCACCGCCACCGCCGTCGTCCCCTTGACCACCCAGGACGCCGACGTCCTCGTCGCCACCGCCCACCAGGCCGCCGAGGCTGCCGGGGTGACCGTCAGCGTCACGATCCTGGATGCCGGAGGTCAGCTGCTCGCCTTCCGGCGGGACGACCGAGCCGTGCTGATTTCCGGGGAGACCAGCACGCGTAAGGCCTACACGGCACTCCAGCTCGACGCCCCCACTGTCGATCTCGTCGACGCCGTACAGCCTGGTGGCCTCTTCCACACCCTGCCCACCGCCCTCGATCGGCCACTGCTCTTCATCGCGGGCGGTGTGCCGATCCATCGAGACGGCCGGCTGATCGGCGCGATCGGGGTCGGCGGCGGCGCGCCCGAGCAGGACCACCAGTTCGCGGCGGCAGCGATCGAGGCACTTGGCTGACAGCGCACCGCAGTGTCGACGATGAAGCGCCGGTCCCTGATGGGGCCGGCGCTTGCTGTGGGTGCTTCAGCTCGTAGCCACGTGCCTCAGCCCGCCGCCACCGTCAGGGGAGCGAATCGCCTGGTCCAGTCGCCGGGGAGTTCGGCGATGCCGTGCGTCATGACCGAGTTGAAGGCGACGGATGCCAGACCGTGCTCCTTCGCCCAGGTCAGCAGCTCCTCGTGGCGTACGTCGATGTCGGTGCGCAACGGGCGGTCGGTGTGGGCGCCGAGGGAGGCGATGAGTGCCTTCGCGGTCTCCGTGTCGCGGGCGATCAGCGGGCCCACGACCTGTGTGTCCATGTTGGGCCAGGCGCCCGCGTATCCGACGATCCGGCCGTCCGCCTCGGCGACGCGCAGCTGATCGGTGAAAGCGGGGAGCCGCGTGATGATGTGCGTGCGGTCGGTGCCGAACACCTCTTCGTCGAGCCGCACGATCGCGGTCAGATCCTCGGCGGTGGCCGCGCGCGTGGCGACCTCGGGTGCCGAGGGGCCGGGGCGGAAGTGGCCACGCAGCATCTCCGCACGACCGGTGGCCTTGAAGCCGAGCTCCTCGTAGAGCGGCCGGCCGTTCGGCGTCGCGTGCAGCGTCAGCGGGGTCGTACCCATCGCGGAGATGACGTGACGCATCAGGCGGCGTCCGACGCCCTGTCGGGCATGCCGCTCGGCGACCAGGACCATGCCGACGGCTCCCAGATCGGGTCGGCCCTGAGGCCCGTACTCCGTGACCACGCAGGCGCTGACGAGACCGCCGTCGGGGTCGTCGATGCCGTATCCCTTGCCGGCCGTGAGGAGGAACCCCCACTTGTGTTCCTCACGGGGCCAGCCCCGATCCTCGGACAAGTCGGCGCAGGCGGTGAGGTCGCGAGGCGTCAGACGGCGGATGGGCAGAGCGGCGAGGGAAGGAGTCGGCACGCAGGTCAGGCTGTCTGACGACTGCCCTGGTCGTCCAGCCGTTTCCGGGGAGACGTACGAGCTTTTGGCCATGTCATGGACCACCGCACAATGTGCCGACTGACGCCGGGTGTTTCACGTGAAACATGGACGAACGGCGAGCGACGATAAAAGGGCCTCCATCAAAGGGCCTCCATCAGGGGGCGTTCGGTGAGCGTTCTCCGATACGTGGGAGCGCGTCTCGCGCCCGAGTCGATGAAGGTGATCTTCCCGCCCGTCCCATTAGCCTCAAGGCCCATGGCCAGACTTCACCTCTTCGACCTCGATGGCACACTCCTGCACGGAACGACCGCCCCTGTGGAGATCTCACGGCAACTCGGCCTGGAAGCGGAGACCGTGGCGCTCGACCGGGAGATCTCGGCGGGGCTGATCGGACCGCCGGAGTACGCGACGCGGGTGTACGCGCTCTGGGCGGATCTCACTGAGGCCCATGTGATGGCTGCCTTCGAGGATGCTCCTTGGCTGGCCCGGATCCGTGACGTCTGGGCGGAGATCAGGGGACAGGGCGACTACTGCGCCGTCGTATCCCTCTCGCCCTCCTTCTTCGTGGAGCGGCTGACGGGCTGGGGAGCGCACGCGGCGTACGGTTCCCGCTTTCCAGCCGTGCCGTTCACCGAGCCCGTGGACCCGGCGGGAGTGCTCAGCGCCGCGGCGAAGGTGCGTGTCGCCGACCGGCTCTGCGAGGAGTTCGGGGTGACGCGGGCCGACTGCGTTGCCTATGGCGATTCACTGTCGGACAAGGACCTGTTCGGTGCTGTCCCGGTTTCCGTCGCCGTCAACGCGGATCGCCATCTGGCCGGACTCGCGACCCACACTTACATGGGGATGGATCTGTGGGAAGCCTATGAATTGGTACGCAGTAGCCGGTAATCGAAGGAACTGCTCGTTCGCAGCCTTGCCCAATTCGTGAGAGATGAAGGGGGGACTTGTGATCGGGCCGTCGGCCGGTAGGGTCGACTCCGGTTCGTGTCCGAGCTGTGATGCAGAGCCCCGGCGCGGACCGACCGCAAGACAACGCAGCTTAACGGGACGGAGAGATCGAAGACCCGCATTCTCGGGTAAGCGGCCAGGGTGCCCACGCGCGGTGGGATGCTGCGGTAAGAGTACTGCGGCCAATGTCACACTCTCGCCTTACTTGTCCGTACCGAGTGTGAATACGGGTTGAATGTGGCCGCATTGGTCACGGCAACGAACGGGGAAAAGCAAGCCGTCGCGGGGGAAGCAGGCATCTTCCGACCGAGGAAGTGCGTAGACCGACCGAAAGATGTTCGAGGCGAGGCACACGATGGACGCTCCGACCACCACGTCGGCCGACAACGGCACTTCCGGCGGCGGGGGCGGCTGGTTCACGCCGCGCAAGCAGCCGGCGGCGACACCGGGCACCGAACAGGAGACGGCCGAGGGCCGCCGCTTGGCAGCGATGCGTCCGGTCGGCAGGACGGCGACGGCCGCGGGCACGGCCCCGCCGCCCCAGGACGGCACACAGCCCGCCACTGCCGACGGCCGGTCGGAGTCGGCCTCCGCGGACGGCATCGGCTTCGGTTCCGGCATACCGGACCCCGCAACCCGCCCCGCCCCTGAACAAGGTGCACCGGCCGCGATACCGACTCCAGCCACGCCCACCCCGAGCCACATATCGTCTCCGCCGTACGCACCGGCCTCGGCCACAGGCCAAGTGGCCTCAACCCTCGCCCCGGCGCCCGGCCGGTCCCCTGCCTTCGCCCCGGCGCCAGGCCAAGAGCCGCCCGCCTCCGCCTCCGCGTTCGCCTCGCCCCAGGCCCAAGCTCAGGCCCACGCGCAGGCCCAAGGCCAGACGCCCCCCGCCCACACCCAGGCGCCCACAGGTCACCCGGCGATATCGAGCCCCGCTCCCATATCCCCGTCCTCCCCCCACCTGCACGTTCCGACCCAGCGCCCCGCCCCACCCCAAGCCGCCTCTCCGGACGCCATCCTGATTCGCCGGACGATGGCCGAGGTCGCCCCGGTCGCTGACAAGGTCACCTCGTACTTCTACGCGCTGCTCTTCGTGCGCCACCCCGATCTGCGCTCGCTGTTCCCCGCCGCGATGGACACCCAGCGGGACAGGCTGCTGAAGGCCCTCCTCACGGCGGCCGAGCACATCGACAACAAGCCCGTCCTCGTCGAGTACCTGCAGAACCTCGGCCGCGGCCACCGCAAGTACGGCACCCGGCCCGAGCACTACCCGGCCGTCGGCGAATGCCTCATCGGCGCGCTGAGCAAGTACGCCGGCGGTGTCTGGGACGGGGAGATGGAGGCCGCCTGGGTCCGGGCGTACACGACCATCTCGCAGGTCATGATCGACGCCGCGTCGGCGGACGAACTACGCGCCCCCGCCTGGTGGTACGCGGAGGTCGTGGCGCACGACCTCAGGACCCCGGACGTCGCGGTCGTCACCGTCCGTCCCGACCAGCCCTATCCCTTCCTCGCCGGGCAGTACACAAGCCTGGAGACGCCTTGGTGGCCGAGGATCTGGCGGCACTACTCCTTCGCCTCGGCGCCCCGCTCCGACGGGCTACTGACGTTCCATGTGAAGGCCGTGCCCGCGGGCTGGGTCTCCAACGCGCTGGTGCACCGCGCCCGGCCGGGGGACATCATCCGGCTCGGCCCGCCGGCCGGTTCGATGACCGTGGACCACACCACGGCCAGTGGTCTGCTCTGCCTGGGCGGAGGCACCGGCATAGCGCCCATCAAGGCGCTGATCGAGGACGTCGCCGAGCACGGTGAACGACGACCGGTCGAGGTCTTCTACGGCGCCCGCAGCGATCAGGACCTGTACGACATCGACACGATGCTCCGGCTCAAGCAGTCCCACCCGTGGCTGGAGGTCCGCCCGGTGGTGGACCGGCACGGGCTCCTCCAGCTTCCCGACGCCATACGGGAGTACGGGCCCTGGACCGAGTACGACGCCTACGTCTCCGGACCGCCCGGCATGATCCGCAGCGGTGTGGACGCGCTGAGGGACGTCGGTGTCCCGTCCGAGCGCATACGGCATGACTCCGTGGAGGAACTCGTCGTCATCGGGGACTGAACGTCGGTTGGATCAGCCCAGGTCGGGGGCGTGCATCGCACGGACGCCCTCGATGTTCCCGTCCAGGTAGTGCCGTAGCGAGAGCGGCACGAGGTGGACAGAGGCGATTCCGACCCGGGTGAACGGCACCCGCACGATCTCGTACTCGCCGATGGGCTCGTCCATTTCAGGACCGTGCCGCAGGGACGTGTCCATCGACTCCAGGCGGCAGACGAAGAAGTGCTGCACCTTCACACCGGTTGCGCCGCCGTCCTCGCCTATGTGCTCGACGGTGTCGACGAAGCAGGGCACAACGTCGATGATCTTGGCGCCGAGCTCCTCGTACACCTCGCGGTGCAGGGCATCGACGACAGTGGGGTCTGTTGACTCGACTCCGCCACCGGGAGTGAGCCAGTAGGGATCCACACCGGGCTTGGTGCGCTTGATCAAGATCAGGTCGTCGCCGTCCAGCAGAACGGCGCGGGCGGTGCGCTTGACCACGGGTCGGACGGTCATGGGAGAAATGTGGCCCGGCTGGTTCCACGTGAAACATCGCGAGACGTCACCGGTCGAGCTCACCCAGTGATGGCCCCGTATGCCCTGCTCAGGCCCTCTTGGCAGTCGCCGCCCGGACCGGCTCGGAAGCCCCTGCTCAGACCGCTCCGAAGCCGCTGCTCAGGCCCAGTCGGAAGCCGCTCTGAGCAGCCACTCGTGGGCCCGCACGATATGCGGCATCGCCAGCGTGCCGGTGCGGACCACCAGGAAATACGTCCGCAGCGGCGGCACCGGTGGATCGTGCAGGGCGACGACGTCGCCGCGCTCCAGCGCGGCCGCGCACAGATAGCGGGGCAGTACCGCGAGCCCCGCCCCCGCGACGGCGCACGCCAGGACCGCGCGCAGATCGGGGACGATCACGGTGCCGGGGGCGGCGGGACGGGAGTCGAAGATCGAAGCCCAGTACCGGGAGACGAACGGGAGGGACTCGTGCACCTCCACCACCGGAACGTCCTCCAGTGCGTGCGCCCCCTTGTGGCGCAGCTGCCCCGAGCCGATTCGGTCGACCCAACGGGGGGCGGCGACGAGCACATGTTCCTCGTCGCAGAGCGCAGTCGCGGTGAGCAGACCGCCGCGCGGACGGGCCGTACTGATGGCCAGATCATGATGCCCTGCGGCCAGCCCCTCCAGGCTCTCCTCGGCGTTGCCGAAGGACGCGCGCAGCGCGAATCCCTGGCCGTCCTCGCCGGTCAGCTCGGTGAGCGCGGGCAGCGCGCGCTCGGCGGTGAACTCGGGAGGGCCGGCCAGGTGCAGGGTTCGTAACGAGGACTCGTCGTCGAGACCCGTCTCGGCGATCTCCACCAGGGCGTCGAGGTGCGGGGCGGCCTTGTGGGCGAGTTCGTCGCCTATGGTCGTCGGCGTCACCCCGCGAGCCTGCCGCAGGAAGAGGGGGCGGCCCAACTGCCGTTCCAGGGTGCGGATCTGTGAGGTCACGGCCGGCTGCGACAGTCCGAGCAACGCGGCGGCGCGGGTGAAGGAGCCGGCCCGGTGCACGGTCACAAAGGTGCGCAACAAGGCCAGATCCATGCGACACCCTCCCCTTTCCCGCCCTTCTCCTCACCCCCAGGGCAGGCAGGGTCCAACTATAAATAAGTCGATAGGTCGCTGTCGCTACTGTGATTGGACACTGACAGAGAGTCAACTAGCCTTGCTTGCGCGGTTCTTCGCGCGCGGAACCGGGGGCGGTCCGAGCCACGAGGGGGGAGGCTCGGACCGCCCGTTGTACGTATGCGGACACCGACGGACGCAGGTAAGGCCTCGGTCACTGCGCCGACTCGTCCAGTGCGCTCAGCACATCCGCCACCAGATCCTCGGGATCCTCCGCGCCGACCGACATGCGGATGAAGCCCTCCGGTACGGCATCGCCGCCCCAGCGTCCGCGCCGTTCGGCCGTGGACCGCACACCGCCGAAGCTGGTCGCGTCGTCGACGAGCCGCAGGGTGTCCAGGAAACGCTCGGCACGCGCGCGCGTGGGCAGCGTGAAGGACACCACGCAGCCATAGCGCCGCATCTGCCGCGAGGCGATCGCGTGCGAGGGGTCGTCGGGCAGCCCCGGATAGCGCACCCCGAGCTCCTCCGGCCGGTCCCGCAGTGCCTCAGCGACCGCCAGGGCGCTGGCGTTCTGCCGCTCGACGCGCAGCTGGAGCGTGGCGAGGGAACGGTGCGCCAGCCAGGCCTCCATGGGTCCCGGAATCGCCCCGACGATCTTGCGCCAGCGCCGTACGGCGGCCATGGCCTCGGCGTCGCGGCCGGTGACGTATCCCAGCAGCACGTCGCCATGTCCCGTCAACTGCTTGGTGCCGCTGGCCACCGAGAAGTCGGCGCCGAGCTCCAGTGGCCGCTGCCCGAGCGGCGTCGCGAGCGTGTTGTCGACGGCGACGAGGGCGCCGCGCGCGTGCGCCTCCGACACGAGCCGCCGGATGTCGCACACGTCGAGGCCGGGGTTCGACGGGGTCTCGATCCACAGCAGCTTCGCGCCGTCCAGGACGCCGAGTTGGGCGTCCCCGCCGGTCGGCGCCGTGCGCACCTCGATGCCGTACGCCTCCAACTGCGCGCGTACCAGGGGCAGCGCCTGGTAGCCGTCGCTGGGCAGGACGACCGCGTCGCCGGTACGCAGCTGCGAGAAGAGCACCGACGACGTCGCGGCCATGCCCGACGCGAAGACCAGCGTCTCGACGCCGTCCTCCGCCGGCGACTCCAACTCGCCGATGGCCCGCTCCAGGTGGGACCAGGTCGGGTTCTCGTCGCGTCCGTAGGTGTACGGCCCCGTCGGCTCGCCCGGCAGGTGGAAGTGGGCGGCGAACACCGGGCCCGGCAGAGTGGGCTCGTACTTGACCGGCTCGGGCAGCCCGGCCCGCACCGCGCGTGTGCCGTCCCCGTCGCCGGAGGGCGGCCCCTGCGTATCCGTGTCGCTCATGCCGCGTGTCCCCCCACCTGCTCGCGGACCGCGGCGAGGAGGCCCGTGCTTGCCGCCTCCACCATCTCGAGGCACTCCTCGAAGCCGTCCAGGCCGCCGTAGTACGGGTCCGGCACGTCCAGGTCGTCGTCCGCGGCGGCGTCGTAGGAACGCAGCAGCCGCACCTTCGCCGCGTCCTGTGGCGAGGGCGCGAGGCGGCGCAGGGCCTTGAGGTGCCCGACGTCGAGCGCGACGACGAGGTCGAGTCGGTCGAACCAGGACGACTGGAACTGCCGAGCCGTGTGGCCACCGTCATAGCCGTGCTCTTCGAGGACGGAGACGGTGCGCGGATCGGCGGGATCGCCCTCGTGCCAGCCGCCGGTGCCGGCGCTGTCGATCTCGACCAGGCCGTCGAGTCCGGCTTCCGCCACCCGGGCGCGGAAGACGGACTCGGCCATCGGCGAGCGACAGATGTTGCCGGTGCAGACGAAGCAGACGCGGTAGGTCATCGGATGCTCAGTCCCCGTCGGGCAGGACGACGTTGAGCGCCCAGGAGACGACCGAGATGATCAGGCCGCCGAGCACGGCGGTCCAGAAGCCCTCGACATGGAAGCTCAGGTCGAACGTGTCGGCGAGCCACGAGGTCAGCAGCAGCATCAGCGCGTTGACGACCAGCGTGAACAGGCCGAGCGTCAGGATGAGCAGTGGCAGGCTCAGAAGCTTGACTATCGGCTTGACCAGGAAGTTCACCAGGCCGAAGATCAGCGCGACGATGAGCAGGGTGCCGACCTTCTTGCCCGTGCTGTCACCGGTGAGGGTGATCTTGTCGAGCAGCCAGACGGCGACCGCCAGGGCGCCCGCGTTGGCGATCGTCTTGACTACGAAATTCTTCATGTGTCTGATCGTGGCAGACGAGATCGGCCATGAGCACTGGGACAAGGGCGGACGACAGCGATGAAGGCATTCCGGCTGGACGAACTGGAGGCGGAGCGCGCCGCCAACGAGGGCGCCTACCTGCAGTTTCTGCGGGAGCGCAACATGTCGGTCGGTCTGTACGCGCTCGACGCCGGGGAGCAGGATCCACAGAAGCCGCACAACCAGGACGAGGTCTACTTCGTTGTGAGCGGCCGGGCCCAGATCACCGTCGGCATGGAGACCACCCAGGTGGCGCGGGGCAGCGTGGTGTACGTGCCGGCCGGGGTCGCCCACAAGTTCCACCACATCAGCGAGGATCTGAGGGTGCTCGTGGTGTTCTCTCCACCCGAGAGCTGACCTCGGGTCTCGGGGTTCCCTAGGGGATCGATCAGGGGATGACAAGGGCTGCGAGGCCCCGCCGGGGCACCTGCTCGTCCTAGCATCGAGTGCAGGGAATCAGCAGATTCGAAGGATCGGGACCCGGCACAGTGACGGGCCGGAGAGGTAAGGACGAGGGCGATGCGTGAGATCTTCGCAGGACTGCCGTGGTGGGTGAAGTGGATCGCGGTGCCGGTCATCGCTCTGGTCGTGTTCGGCGGCCTGATAGCCAGCGTCGTCGGGTTCGTCATCGGACTGCTCTTCAAGGTGCTGGTCTTCGTGGCACTGGTCGGTGGACTGATCTACGTCGTACGGAAGTTCACGTCGAGCTCCTCGTCGCGCAGCGACTGGTGAGGGCCGTGGGGACTGTGGGGACCGGTGGGCGGTAACAGGAATCACCGGTTCCCTCGGCCGAGGGAAGTTTTCCGGGCAGGGCGTCAGCGAGCGGTGACGGGCCAATAGAGTCCGGAAATCGACGCGGGGATGCCCCCGCGAGCGGCGTGCACCCCTCCCGTGTTCCCCCGCACGGGCTCCCCCCTCGGCGCTCAGGGAGTGACCCTTGGCCACGGTTGACACCGCCCCCTCAGACCCCCACGCACCCGTCGGACGGCCGCACTCCTCCGCACCCCAGGTGCCGAGGCAGGCATCCCCGACACCCCCCGAGCAGCCGCACTCCGCGACGCTCATCGGATCCGTCCAACGTGCGATGCGCCTACTGGAATGCGTCGCCGGGCACGAGTACGGCGCTCCCGCCAAGCAACTCGCCCGCGAGACGGGTCTGGCACTGCCCACCGCCTACCACCTGCTGCGCACCCTGGTGCACGAGGGCTATCTGCGCCGCGACAGAGGACTGTTCTTCCTGGGCGAGGCCGCTGTGCGGCTGAGCAGCAGCGGAGCCGAGCAGAAACGTCGCAGCACGGTGGCCGACGCGCTCGCCCACTGTCGTGACGCCCTGGGCCTTCCCGTGTACTACGCCCTGTACCGCGACGGCGAGATCGAGGTCATGGGCGTCTCCGACACCCCCGGCAACCCGGCGGTCGAGGAATGGGCCGACTTCCGCGAGACCGGCCATGCGCACGCCATCGGTCAGTGCCTGCTGTCCCAACTGGGCGAGGACGCCCGCCGGGACCATCTCGACCGCCATGCCGTGCAGGCCATCACCCCGTACACGGTGCGTGACAGCCGCACCCTGCTGCGACGCCTCGAACGGATCCGCCGCATGGATCCGGTGACCGAGCGCCAGGAATACGCGCTGGGCACGGTGTGCGCGGCGATCCCGATCACCGTGGGCAGCACAGCCGCGACCATCGCTATTTCCCTGCCCGTACATCAGGCCGACCGGCTGCTGTCGGCGGCACGTCAGCTGCAGGACGAAGTCGGGCGGCTCCTGGGGTCACTCTCGATCTCTATCAGTATGTGAAAACTCACTCCTTGTGATCTCTCGTGTACGTTCAGCAAGATTCCACCAGTGTCGGGGTCCGTTCCCCGGCCAGTCGACGGCAAACGACGGGGTAGGCGATGCGTGAGTCCGTGCAGGCAGAGGTCATGATGAGCTTTCTCGTCTCCGAGGAGCTCTCCTTCCGCATCCCGGTGGAGCTGCGCTACGAGACCTGCGATCCCTATGCCGTGCGGCTGACCTTTCACCTGCCCGGCGATGCCCCGGTGACCTGGGCGTTCGGCCGCGAGCTGCTGGTCGACGGGGTGGGCCGGCCGTGCGGGGAGGGCGACGTACGGGTCTCGCCGGCCGGATCCGAGACGCTCGGCGACGTGCTGATCCGGCTTCAGGTCGGCGCCGACCAGGCGCTGTTCCGCTCCTCGGTGGCGCCGCTCGTGGCCTTCCTCGACCGCACCGACAAGCTGGTGCCGCTCGGGCAGGAGGGTGCGCTCGCCGACTTCGACGCCCACCTGGACGAGGCCCTGGACCGCATCCTGGCGGAGGAGCAGAGCGCGGGTTGAGGCGCTACGGCGGCCAGGGTGGGGGTGGCGTAACGCTTCGCCGGGTGCAAACGGCGTGCGTGGGAGCGCTTCCTCGCCGGGCGTGCTCCGGATTGCGCCGGGTGGGCGAGGCCGGCCGTGTCGGATCGGCGGGCGGACCCCTCACCGCCCCCCTCCGCTGTCTCAGCGCTTACGTCGCGCCCTGGCTGCCTCTGTCGCCGTCTCAGCGCTCACGTCGCGCTCTCACTGCCCCCACCGCCGTCTCACCGACTCCATCGCCATCTCACCGCTTGCATCGCCGTCTCACCGCTTACGCCGTCGTCCCCGCCCGCCGCGCCCAGGAGCCGGCTGTGCGCCCGCCGGGACCGGCTGGGTACCCGTCGACGCCGCCCCCTTCTCCGGCCGGTCGGCCGAGACCACCAGGGCCGCGAGAGCCGTGGTGACCGGCACCGAGGCGACCAGGCCGATGGAGCCCACCAGCGTGCGCACGATCTCCTCCGCCACCAGCTCACTGTTGGCGACCGTGCCGACGCCGCTCTGCGCGATCGAGAAGAGCAGCAGCAGCGGCAGCGCGGCGCCCGCGTAGGCGAGGACGAGTGTGTTGACGACGGACGCGATGTGGTCGCGGCCGATGCGGATGCCTGCGCGGTACAGCCCGCGCCAGCCCATCGTCGGGTTGGCCTCGTGCAGTTCCCAGACGGCGGACGTCTGCGTGACCGTCACGTCGTCGAGGACACCGAGGGAACCGATGATGACGCCGGCGAGGAGCAGACCGCTCATGTCGATCGACGGGTACAGCCCGTGGATCAGGCCGGTGTTGTCGTCCGTGTTGCCGGTGAGCGCGGCCCAGTCGATGAAACCCGAGCCCAGGAAGCCGATCAGCAGCAGCGAGAGCAGTGTGCCGAACACCGCCACGGACGTACGTGCCGACAGGCCGTGGCACATGTAGAGGGCGATCAGCATGATGGCGCTCGCCCCGACCACCGCCACGACCAGCGGGTTCGAGCCCTGCAGGATCGCCGGCAGGATGAAGGAGGTCAGCACCAGGAAGCTGACGGCCAGCGCGATCAGCGCCATGACACCGCGCATCCGGCCCACCACCACGACGGCGAGCGCGAAGATGCCGGCGAGCACCGTCATCGGCACCCGGCGGTTCACATCGGTGACCGAGTACTGCAGGTCCTTCGGCGCCGAGGGCTCATAGGCGACGACGACCTCCTGGCCCTCGTGCAACTGCCGTGACTGGTCGGGTTGCACGATCTCCGTGAACGTACGGCCCTTGTCCTGGCCCGTGTCGACGCGGATCGTCGCCTTCTTGCAGGTGCCGTTCTCCTGCTGCACGGCGGAGGAACCCTCGGCGGTGGAGGTGTCGCCGGTCGGGGGCACCCCCGAGGCACCCGCGGCCTTGCAGCTCACTTCGATCACCTTGGTGACCGTGGCCTGCTGAGTCTGCCGGTCGAAGCCGACGCCCGTGCGCTCGTGCGGCGGGGCACCGCCCGGCCACAGCACCGCGAGGCCCACCACCACCGCCGCGGCGAAGGGGATCAGGATCGCCGCGATGACCTTGCGCAGGTGTCGGGAGACAGGCGCCGCAGGACCGTGGGCGTGACTGTGCGAGTGCCCGAACCCACCACCGTCATCGCCGCCCCGCGAGCCGCCGGATCCGGTTCCGTGCCCGTGACCGCCGCCGGAATCGCGCCCGGGCCCATGACCGCCACCGCCACCGGAGTCGTGCCCGTGCCCATACCCGTCACCCGGGCCGGGCCCCTGCCGCGGCGGTCCACCGGACCCGGGACCGCGCTCGTACGGTCCACCGGACCCCGGACGGTGCCCATGCGGTCCACCGGCCCCTGGTCCGCGCCCGTGACCGCCGCCGGACTCGCCCCCGAGCGCCTGCATCCCGCCGGTCCCGGGGCCGTGCTCGTGCCAGCCGTCGGATTGAGCCGCGTGATCGTCGTGACCCTCGCCTCCGGATTCGCCTCCAGATCCGCCTCCGGGCCCACGGCCATACCCGCCGTCGTATCTCGCCCCGGGAACCCCCGAACCCCGGCCGTCGCTACGGCCGTTGCCCCGTGCGGAGCCGTTTCCGGCGCCGGATCCGTGGGGCCGCTCGGGCGGTGGGTAGGGCGGTTCATGCGTCGTGGTCACCGCCCGATCATCGCAAGAACGACCGGGGCCCTCTGTTCACCGCGCCCGAATTGACGCTAGCGTGGTGCCACCTTTGTACACGCGGGAGCTCGGAGCACCGGGCTGAGAGGGCGCTGACCTCCGTCCCAGCGATGTTTCACATGAAACATCACTCATCGCGAGTGATGTTTCACACGAAACGTCGGCAGACGGAAGCCGCTGCGTCGACCGCCGAACCTGTTACCGGGTAATGCCGGCGTAGGGAGTAGGTCTCATGACCATCAAGGACGCGCGCACGCCTGCCTCCACCCAGGACGAACAGTCCATTCAGGGCGAAAACCCCACGGAGGCCGGGAAGTCCATCGGCTGGCACAAGGCGTACGTCGAGGGCTCACGCCCCGACCTGCGGGTGCCGGTCCGACAGGTGCACCTCACCAACGGGCAGTCGGTCACGCTGTACGACACATCGGGCCCGTACACCGATCCAGTCGCCGAGACCGACGTCCGCAGGGGACTGACCCCGCTGCGGGAGAACTGGATCATCGGCCGCGGCGACACCGAGGAGTACGCGGGCCGTCCCGTCCGTCCCGAGGACGACGGCATCAAGCACACCTCGCCGCGCGGCGGTCTGCGCAACCTCGACGCGGTCTTCCCAGGCCGGCCGCGCCAGCCTCGTCGCAGCCGTGACGGCCAAGCGGTCACGCAGCTCGCCTATGCGCGCCGCGGCGAGATCACGCCCGAGATGGAGTTCGTGGCCATCCGGGAGAACGTTTCTCCCGAGGTGGTCCGCGAGGAGATCGCCGCGGGCCGGGCGGTCCTGCCCGCCAACGTCAACCACCCGGAGATCGAGCCGATGATCATCGGCAAGCGGTTCCTGGTGAAGGTCAACGCCAACATCGGCAACTCCGCGGTCACCTCCTCCATCGAGGAGGAGGTCGAGAAGATGACCTGGGCGACCCGCTGGGGCGCCGACACGGTCATGGACCTGTCGACCGGCCGCAACATCCACACCACCCGTGAGTGGGTGCTGCGCAACTCCCCCGTGCCCATCGGTACGGTGCCGCTCTACCAGGCGCTGGAGAAGGTCGACGGCCGCGCCGAGGAGCTGACCTGGGAGATCTACAAGGACACGGTCATCGAACAGGCCGAGCAGGGCGTGGACTACATGACGGTCCACGCGGGTGTGCGCCTGCCGTATGTGCCGCTCACCGCCAACCGCAAGACCGGCATCGTCTCGCGCGGCGGTTCGATCATGGCGGCCTGGTGCCTGGCGCACCACAAGGAGTCGTTCCTCTACGAGAACTTCGAGGAGCTCTGCGAGATCCTCGCCGCCTACGACGTGACGTACTCCCTCGGCGACGGCCTGCGGCCCGGCTCGATCGCGGATGCCAACGACGATGCGCAGTTCGCGGAGTTGAGGACGCTCGGGGAACTCAACACGATCGCCAAGCGTTTCAACGTACAGACCATGATCGAGGGCCCGGGACACGTCCCGATGCACAAGATCAAGGAGAACATCGACCTTCAGCAGGAGATCTGCGATGAAGCTCCGTTCTATACGCTCGGCCCGCTGACCACGGACGTCGCTCCGGCGTACGACCACATCACCTCCGGCATCGGTGCCGCGATGATCGCCTGGTGGGGCACGGCCATGCTCTGCTACGTCACGCCCAAGGAGCACCTGGGCCTGCCCAACCGTGACGACGTCAAGACCGGCGTCATCACCTACAAGATCGCCGCCCACGCAGCCGATCTCGCCAAGGGACACCCCGGTGCGCAGGAGTGGGACGACGCGCTGTCCGACGCCCGCTTCGAGTTCCGGTGGGAGGACCAGTTCAACCTGGCTCTCGACCCGGACACGGCACGGGAGTTCCACGACGAGACCCTGCCGGCCGAGCCCGCCAAGACGGCCCACTTCTGCTCCATGTGCGGGCCGAAGTTCTGCTCGATGAAGATCTCCCAGGACATCCGCCGCCAACACGGCGGTTCCCAGGGGGAGATCGAGGAGGGCATGGCTCAGAAGTCGAAGGAGTTCGCGGCGGCGGGCAACCGGGTGTACCTGCCGATCGCGGACTGACGCCGACGTCCTGACCCAGGGCGCCATGCCCCGGTGTCCGGTGCGCGTGGCCGGGTGTCCGGCGCGTGGCCGGGTGTCCGGCGTGCTGCCCGGCTGTTCGGCTTGCGCCTCCCCGAGGAGGTCTCCTCGGGGCTCCGTCGAGGAGGAGGGTCCCCTGGCGGGGGCTCTCCTACGGCGGGGGCGCAAGCCGAGGGGCTACTCCGGCTGGTGTTCCGGCCCTCCGAAGTCCGGGCTGCTGTAGTCCGGGCTGGAGAAACTCGGGCGCGGGCCCGTGGAGGAGCCGTCGCCGGGGCTGCTGAAACCCGGGCGGTCGTAGCCGAGGTTCGGGATACGGCCGGCGGGTGTCGACGGTGGCAAGCGGTGCAGGGCCGATGCCGTGCCGGGGTCGGCGAGTGCCTCTCGCAGGAAAGGCAGGATGCCGCGCTCCAGCAGGGCCTCGCGCCAGGCTTCCCTGGCCCGGGTGACCTCCTCGCTCAGTTCGCCGTGCGGTCCGCTGACGAACGCGGGCCGGTTGCGCAGGGCGGTGAGCAGGAGGCCGACGGCGGCGACCAGGATCGCGGCCGCCGCCACGGCGCCGAACACCCATCCAGTGGTGAGCATCGTCGTGGCGAACGCCGGCTCGGGGTCGAACATCTTCAGGATGTAGCCCACGAGCAGGAAGATCGCCGCGGCGGTGCCGGCGAGGACGGGTGCGAGGACGGCGAGGACGGCGATGACACCGGGGCCGGCGGTCTCGGCGACTTCTCCCATGGTGGTGGCGAGCCCCATCGCGCCCGTGCCCGACTCGGTGGAGCCGGACTCGCGGGCGGACGACGGGGTGGACGGCGCCGGCTGGCGCAGTTCCTCGCGGACCTTCACGTAGTGCTGGTACTCGGTCGCCGCGGCCGCCGTGATGAGTGCGGTGGCGTTGAGCGCCATGGTGCGCAGCTGTTCGGGGTTGAGCCGCTGTCCGACAGCGGTCAGGTCCGGGTGGTGTGGTGCGGAGCGCAGCGCCTCGTCGAGGAACCGCTCGTAATCCTGGCGGTCCTCGCTGTACAGGTGCTGCGGAACGCTGTTCATGTGCATCCCCCGATGCTCCGTAGGGCTTGGGGCTCGCATGGCAACGAGCCGTCGGGCAGAAACGGAGGGGAGCCTGCTACGGATAAGCCGATGGTAGAGCGGTGACGGCACACGGTGACAGGGGGTTTCCAAAAATTGGGCCCTGGCCTGCGCCGTCTTCCGTCACTACGCCCTGGGGCGACGTCTGCCCCGTGAACGCTCAGATATCCAGGGGAAGTTGCTGGACCAGCAGCTTTCCGGCCATGGTCACGCCGCCGTCCATCGCGACGGCGAGGCCGTCGGCGTAGACGTGCGGTCCCTCGACCAGGGGCCCGCTGTCGTCCTCGCCCTCCTCGGAGCCGACATCGCCCACCAGGTACGGAATCGGGCTGTGACCGTGAACGATGCGGGTGCCGCCGTACGTATCGAGCAGGGAGCGCACATGGTCGGCGCCGCCCTCGTCGCGGAAGGAGAAGCGCTTGGTGAACTTGCGGAAGAGATCCCAGACCTCGTCGGCGTCGTTGCGCGTGAGCGTCTCGCGGACGGTGTCGTTGACCGCCTCGATCGAGTCGCCGTAGTCGAGATAGGCGGTGGTGTCCGAGTGCACGAGCAGATGGCCGTCGACCTCCTCCATGGCGTCCAGCCGCGCCATCCATTGCAGATGGTGGTCCTGGAGACGGTCCATGTCGGTCTTCTGGCCGCCGTTGAGCAGCCAGGCCGCCTGGAAGGTGGCGGTGCCCGCACCGGAGTTGACAGGGGTGTCGCCGAACCGCTTGGCGCCGATCAGCAGCAGCTCGTGGTTGCCCATCAGGGCCTTGCAGTAGCCGCCGGCCGCGGCTGCCTCCGCCGACAGCCGCATCACGAGGTCGATGACGCCGATGCCGTCCGGGCCGCGGTCGGTGAAGTCGCCGAGGAACCACAGCCGGGCGGTGCCCGCGCTCCAATTCCCCGCCGCGTCGATGAGGCCCTGCTCCTGGAGTGCGGCCACCAACTCGTCGAGATAGCCGTGCACGTCACCGACGACGAACAGCGGACCGGGGCTCGCCTCCGACTGCGGGACGGGCAGGGAAGCGGGGTCGACCTGCACCTGAACCGTGTCACCGCGGTTGATGACGGGCAGGTCGCGCTGCGTCGGCGTGTATCCCTCCGGATAGGCCTCGTCGACGAGCGGGACGGCGTCACCCAAGTGTGTGCTGTGGTCGTACGGACCGGTCTCGTGTACGTAAGCGGGCACCCGGAAGTCGCGCAACGTCGCCGTCCGCTCCACCTCGGGTCCCTGACCGGCCCCCTGAGTCATCAGACCCCTCCACCATCGCGCCGCAGCTGCACCGCATCGGACTGCCTGGTCGCAGCGGCCCGCGGGTGTCGTGGGCCCATCATAGGAATGCCGATCGCGCCATGTGATGACCCAGGGGTGGTGAATCGGAGCAGGACTCCTGTTCCCTGCGGCTTTCGCCCCGATTGGGCAGGGCTTCGGCCGCCCGATGACCTCGTCCCCCGTCGCTCCGCGACCCGTCTCCGGTGCTCTCGGGCCGGTGGCCGACCCTCCCCCGACCTGCGTCTGCCGCTTCCCCCGACCTGCTGCCACTGTCCTTCGCGAGCTGCCGCTACCGCTCCTCGGGCGACCGAGGCGGGCTGACCGTCGTGCGCGGCGGCCGTCGCTGGGACGAAGTACGCACGATCAGCTCGGTCGGTATCACCTGCTCGACCGGCTGGTCCGAATTCACACTCTCGATGGCGTCGATGAGGAGCTGGACCACGGCCGTACCGATGCGGCGCGGCTTCAGGGAGAGCGTGGTGATGGGCGGCTCGGTGTTGGCGTACACGGTGGACTCGCTGCAGCAGACCAGGAGCAGGTCGTCCGGTACGCGCAGGCCGTAGCGGCGGGCGGCGGCGAGCAGATCGGTGCCGTTCGGGTCGAACAGGCCGTAGACGGCGTCGGGGCGGTCGGGGCGGGCGAGCAGCCGGTCGGCGGCGACGGCGCCGGCGCACGGGTCGTGTGCCGGGTAGGCCTCGTACACCGGGTCCTGGCCGACCCGCTCGCACCAGCGCAGGTACGCGGTCGTCGACAGATGGGTGTACGTGTCCGTCGTAGTACCGGTCAGCAGGCCGATGCGGCGGGCGCCGGCGTCGGCCAGGTGGTCGAGGATGCCGAGTACGGCGGCCTCGTGGTCGTTGTCGACCCAGGCGGTGACCGGGAGCGAGCCGGCCGGACGGCCGTCGGAGACCACCGGCAGCCCCTGTCTGACCAGTTCGCTGACGACCGGGTCCTGGTCGGACGGGTCGATGACGACCGTGCCGTCGAGGGCGACGTTCGACCACACGTCGTGGCGTGAGGTCGCGGGGAGGATCACGAGGGCGTAGCCGCGGGCGAGCGCGGCCGAGGTGGCCGCGCGGGCCATCTCGGCGAAGTACGCGAACTCGGTGAAGGTGAAAGGTTCATCCCCGTATGTCGTCACGGTCAGGCCGATGAGGCCCGACTTACCGGTACGGAGCGTGCGGGCGGCGGCCGAGGGCCGGTAGCCCAGTCGGTCGGCGACCTCGCGGACATGGCGTCGGGTGGCGTCCGGGAGCCTGCCCTTGCCGTTGAGAGCGTCGGAGACGGTTGTGATGGAGACGCCGGCAGCGGCGGCCACGTCTCTGATCCCCGCCCGCCCGGGCCGACTGCCTCGGCGTGAGGTTTCCGCGCGGCTCACCTGGTGCTTCCCTGCTGCTGTCATGGCGAGCCGATAGTAGGGCTCATGCGGTGGGGTAGTGCGGACGCATATGCACCCGTTGACAGGTACGTTTCTGCAAGGTCAATAGGCGTCAAAGCCCTTGGAAACCAAGGGAGTTGAACGATCCAATAGTAGGACGTGACTTGTCGGCACGCACGGGCCTGCCAAGTGCCCGATGTTTCGAAGAGGTCTCAACTCACCTTCACGGGTGATGCGCGCCAGGGCGTGAGCCACCGGCGCATAGATATATGTGTGATGCGCCCCCCAATTCGTACAGCTTCGTACAGTGATGCCCCTGATGCAGGTGTGACAGAAGGGGTCCGCAGTCGAGGGCGTCCCACCTGTACGCATCGGCGTCGAATCCTCATAAGGTGAGGAGTATTGGAGCCGGCGGTGATGACGGGCCGCCGGTGGTCGCGAGGAGGACTGCGGTGAGCGAGACGAGCCCCAAGCTGCGCGCCGAGCTGGAGGGTATCCCCACCTACAAGCCGGGCAAGCCCGCCGCGGCCGGTGGTCCGGTGGCCTACAAGCTGTCCTCCAACGAGAACCCCTATCCGCCGCTGCCCGGCGTGATGGAGTCCGTGACCGCCGCCGCCTCGTCCTTCAACCGCTACCCGGACATGATGTGCGCGGCGCTCATGAACGAGCTGTCGGACCGCTTCGGCGTCCCGGCCTCCCACCTGGCCACCGGGACCGGCTCGGTCGGCGTCGCCCAGCAGCTGGTGCAGGCCACCTCCGGGCCCGGCGACGAGGTCATCTACGCCTGGCGGTCCTTCGAGGCGTACCCGATCATCACGCAGATCAGCGGCGCCACCAGGGTGCAGGTGCCGCTGACGCCGGGTGATGTGCACGACCTGGACGCGATGGCCGCCGCGATCACCGACCGGACCAGGCTGATCTTCGTCTGCAACCCCAACAATCCGACGGGCACCGTGGTGAAGCGGGCCGAGCTGGAGCGGTTCCTGGACCGGGTGCCCGGCGATGTGCTGGTGGTGCTCGACGAGGCGTACCGCGAGTTCATCCGCGACCCCGAGGTGCCGGACGGCGTGGAGATCTACCGTGAGCGGCCGAACGTCTGCGTCCTGCGGACGTTCTCCAAGGCGTACGGCCTCGCCGGTCTCCGTGTCGGCTTCGCGATCGCCCATGAGCCGGTCGCGGCGGCGCTGCGCAAGACGGCCGTGCCCTTCGGGGTGAGCCAGCTGGCGCAGGACGCGGCGATTGCCTCGCTGCGTGCCGAGGACGAACTGATCGGCCGGGTCGGCTCGTTGGTGTGCGAGCGGAACCGTGTGGTCGACGGGCTGCGTGCCCAGGGCTGGACGGTGCCCGAGACCCAGGCCAACTTCGTGTGGCTGCGGCTGGGGGAGCGCACGGTCGACTTCGCGGCGGCGTGTGAGCAGCACGGCGTGGTGGTCCGGCCGTTCCCGGGCGAGGGTGTGCGGGTGACGGTCGGGGAGGCCGAGGCGAACGACATCTTCCTGAAGGTGGCGGAAGGGTTCCAGAAGGAGCTGTAGGGCTCCGCCCGTCAGGCCAGTTCCACGCGCACGGGGTCGCCGTCGCGCACCGTCGCCAGCAGGCCCGGGTCGCCGTCAATGGTCCCCAGAATGTTGCACGGGCTCGCCAGGCGGCACTCGTCACCCTTCGAGATCGGCGTGGGCCCGTAGGGGAGGGCGAGGGCGTCGCCGTCCGTCCAGAAGGCGACCGTGCCCGGCTCTACGACCTGCCGGGCGTTGGTTTCACGTGGAACGGCGACGCCTGTGTCGAAGTAGACCTCCTCGCCCCATGTGCGGGCGGTCGAGACGAGGGGCAGTGCCTTGGTGAGGGCCTGCGCGGTCGGGGTGTCGTCGAGGCTCGCGGTGAGGTTCCCCGCGGGCCATGAGATCCGTATCCGGAGGGGTGTCTGTGTCTGCATGCAGCAGATTCAACAATATGTTGAAGTTCACGCCAAGGGGTTGACCCGAACAAGGGACCCCCCGTACGGGCCCGGTTGGCGCGTGCTGCATAATTGCTTGTGAATGTGAACGCTTTCACAAGCGTAGGTAAGGAGCGGCGACGTGGACCTGGCTTTGGCGCCGGAGACTCTGGCGCGCTGGCAGTTCGGTATCACCACCGTCTACCACTTTCTGTTCGTCCCCCTGACGATCTCGCTGGCCGCCCTGACGGCCGGGCTGCAGACCGCCTGGGTGCGCACGGAGAAGGAGAAGTACCTCAGAGCGACGAAGTTCTGGGGCAAGCTCTTCCTGATCAACATCGCGATGGGTGTGGTCACCGGCATCGTGCAGGAATTCCAGTTCGGCATGAACTGGTCCGACTACTCCCGCTTCGTCGGCGACGTCTTCGGCGCTCCGCTCGCCTGCGAGGCCCTGATCGCCTTCTTCTTCGAGTCCACCTTCATCGGTCTGTGGATCTTCGGCTGGGACAAGTTGCCCAAGAAGATCCACCTGGCCTGCATGTGGATGGTCTCCATCGGCACGATCCTGTCGGCGTACTTCATCCTGGCGGCCAACTCGTGGATGCAGCACCCGGTCGGCTACCGGATCAACGAGGCGAAGGGACGGGCCGAACTCACCGACTTCTGGCTCGTGTTGACCCAGAACACCGCGCTCGCCCAGGCCTTCCACACCCTCTCGGCGGCCTTCCTCACCGGTGGCGCGTTCATGGTCGGCATCTCCGCCTTCCACCTGGTCCGCAAGAAGCACATCAGTGACATGAAGACCTCGCTGCGGCTCGGCCTGGTCACCGTCGTCATCGGCGGCATGCTCACCGCGATCAGCGGTGATGTCCTCGGCAAGATCATGTACGAGCAGCAGCCGATGAAGATGGCCGCGGCCGAGGCCCTCTGGGACGGCGAGGCGCCCGCGCCCTTCTCGGTCTTCGCCTACGGCGACGTCGACAAGGGCCACAACAAGGTCGCCATCGAGATCCCCGGCCTGCTGTCCTTCCTCGCCAAGGACGACTTCACCTCGTACGTCCCCGGCATCAACGACGTCAACAAGGCCGAGCAGGAGAAGTTCGGGCCCGGCGACTACCGGCCCAACATCCCCGTCGCCTACTGGGGCTTCCGCTGGATGATCGGCTTCGGCATGGCGTCGTTCACCATCGGCCTGATCGGACTCTGGCTGACCCGCAAGAAGTTCATGCTGCCGCAGCACCTGAGGGTCGGTGACGACGAGGTGCCGCATCTGGTGCTGCTCCCGAAGAAGGCGCTCGGCCCGAAGCTGACCAAGTGGTACTGGCGCATCGCGATCCTGACGCTGGGCTTCCCGCTGATCGCCAACTCCTGGGGCTGGATCTTCACCGAGATGGGCCGTCAGCCGTGGGTCGTCTACGGCGTCCTGCAGACCCGGGACGCGGTCTCCCCCGGTGTCTCCCAGGGTGAGGTCCTCACCTCGATGATCGTCTTCACCACGCTCTACGCCATCCTCGCCGTCGTCGAGGTCAAGCTCCTCGCGAAGTACGTCAAGGCCGGCCCGCCCGAGCTGACGGAAGCCGACCTGAACCCGCCCACGAAGATCGGCGGCGACTCCCGTGACGCCGACAAGCCGATGGCCTTCTCGTACTAGGCCGAGGGAGCTGCACAGTCATGGAACTTCACGACGTCTGGTTCGTCCTGATCGCCGTCCTGTGGATCGGATACTTCTTCCTGGAGGGCTTCGACTTCGGGGTCGGCGTCCTCACCAAGCTGCTGGCCCGCAACCGGCCCGAGAAGCGGGTGCTGATCAACACCATCGGCCCCGTCTGGGACGGCAACGAGGTGTGGCTGCTCTCGGCCGGCGGTGCGACCTTTGCCGCCTTCCCCGAGTGGTACGCCACGCTCTTCTCCGGCTTCTACCTGCCCCTGCTGCTCATCCTGGTCTGTCTGATCGTCCGGGGTGTCGCCTTCGAGTACCGGGCGAAGCGGCCGGAGGAGAAGTGGCAGCGCAACTGGGAGCACGCCATCTTCTGGTGCTCGCTGATCCCGGCGTTCGCGTGGGGCGTGGCCTTCGCCAACATCGTGCGGGGCGTGAAGATCGACCAGAGCCATGAGTACGTCGGCAACGTCCTGGACCTGCTCAACCCGTATGCGCTCCTCGGTGGTCTGGTGACGCTGACGCTGTTCACCTTCCACGGCGCGGTGTTCACCGCTCTCAAGACCGTCGGGGACATCCGGGAGCGGGCGCGGAAGCTGGCCCTGTGGGTCGGCCTCGCCACCGCTGTGCTGGCGCTGGTCTTCCTGCTCTGGACGCAGGTCGAGAACGGCGACGGTCAGAGCCTGGTCGCCCTCGTGGTGGCCGTGGTCGCGCTGGTGGCGGCGTTGGTGGCGAACCAGGCCGGGCGCGAGGGATGGTCGTTCGCCTTCTCCGGCGTCACTATCGTGGCCGCCGTCGCGATGCTCTTCCTGACGCTCTTCCCGAACGTCATGCCGTCCTCGCTCAATGACGCGTGGAGCCTCACGGTCACCAACGCCTCGTCGAGCCCCTACACCCTGAAGATCATGACCTGGTGTGCGGTGATCGCCACGCCGATCGTCATGCTCTACCAGGGTTGGACCTACTGGGTGTTCCGCAAGCGGATCGGTACGCAGCACATCGCTGCGGATGCCGCCGCGGGATCCGCGCACTGAGTCCGCTGCGGCGGGGCGGTTCACGATGTTTCACGTGAAACCCCCCGCCCTGGACCGAAGGGCCTGTTTCACGTGAAACCGATCGATCCGCGGCTTCTCCGATACGCCCGCGCCACTCGCCTCTTCCTGATCACGGTCGTCGGCCTGGGTGCCGTCGGTGCCGGGCTGGTCATCGCGCAGGCGATGCTCATCGCCGAGATGGTGGTGGGTGCCTTCCAGCACGGGATGGCCGCCGCTGAACTGCGCACTCCCCTGCTGTTGTTGGTGGCTGTCGCGGCCGGTCGCGCCGTGGTCGCATGGCTCACCGAACTCGCCGCGCACCGCGCCGGCGCGGCCGTGAAGTCGGAGCTGCGGGGGCGGCTGCTGGAGCGGGCGGCGGAGCTGGGGCCCGGCTGGCTGAGCGGACAGCGGACCGGATCGCTGGTCGCCCTCGCCACACGGGGAGTTGACGCGCTCGACGACTACTTCTCGCGCTATCTGCCGCAGTTGGGGCTCGCGGTGGTCGTACCGGTGGCGGTGCTGGCGCGGATCGTGACCGAGGACTGGGTCTCGGCGGCCATCATCGTCGGTACCCTGCCGCTCATTCCGATCTTCATGATGCTGATCGGCTGGGCCACGCAGTCCCGGATGGACCGTCAGTGGCGGCTGCTGTCCCGGCTGTCCGGACACTTCCTGGACGTGGTCGCGGGGCTGCCGACGCTGAAGGTGTTCGGGCGGGCCAAGGCGCAGGCCGAGTCGATCCGGCGGATCACCGGCGAATACCGCAGGGCGACCATGCGGACGCTGCGGATCGCCTTCATCTCCTCCTTCGCGCTGGAGCTGCTCTCGACGCTCTCGGTGGCCCTCGTCGCCGTGACCATCGGCATGCGGCTCGTCCACGGCGAGATGCATCTGTACGACGGCCTGGTCATCCTCGTGCTGGCGCCCGAGGCCTATCTGCCGTTGCGTCAGGTGGGTGCGCAGTACCACGCGGCGGCCGAGGGGCTGTCCGCGGCCGAGGAGATCTTCGAGGTGCTGGAGACTCCCGTGCCGGCGGCGGGTACCGCCGCGGTGCCGACGGGAGCGGTGGCGTTCGCGTTCGAGGGAGTCTCGGTCCGCTACCCCGGGCGGTCCGCCGACGCCGTGTCGGACACGTCCTTCACCGTCGAGCCCGGGGAGACGGTCGCGCTTGTCGGACCGAGCGGCGTGGGCAAGTCGACGCTGCTGAACGTGCTGTTGGGGTTCGTGCGGCCGACCGAGGGGCGCGTGTTGGTCGGCGGAGCCGATCTCGCCGACCTCGATCTGGAGGAGTGGTGCTCACGGATCGCCTGGGTACCGCAGCGACCGCACCTGTACGCCGGGACGATCGCCGAGAACGTACGGCTGGCGCGTCCCGACGCCGACGACGCTGCCGTACGGCGGGCGCTGGAGGACGCCGGGGCGCTGGAGTTCGTTGACGCGCTGCCCCTGGGCGTCGACACCGCGCTGGGCGAGGACGGGGCCGGGCTGTCGGCGGGGCAGCGGCAGCGGCTCGCGCTGGCCCGGGCGTTCCTCGCGGACCGGCCCGTGTTGCTGCTCGACGAGCCGACGGCCGCACTCGACGGGGCTACCGAGGCCGAGGTCGTGGAGGCCGTGCGGAGGCTGGCGGTGGGCCGGACGGTGCTGCTGGTGGTCCACCGGCCCGCGTTGCTGGGGGTGGCGGATCGCGTGGTGCGACTCGCGGAAGCCGTGGGACCCGTACCGGCGGAAGGCCTGCCCAGGGCGTCCGTTGTCCGTCCGATCGAGCAGCACGCGCACGGCGGTTCCGCCTCGGACGACGCCGAGGCCGTGTCGCTCACCACGGACGCACAGGGTGTCCTCGCCCGCGTCCGCGCGATGTCCGGTCCCCGGCGTGGCCGTCTCGCCCTCGCGCTGCTGCTCGGGAGCCTCGCGCTCGGCAGCGCCGTCGGGCTCATGGCCACCTCCGGGTGGCTCATCTCGCGGGCCTCGCAGCAGCCGCCCGTGCTCTATCTGATGGTGGCCGTGACGGCGACGCGGGCCTTCGGTATCGGGCGGGCCGTGTTCCGGTACGCCGAGCGGCTGGTGTCGCACGACGCCGTGCTGCGGATGCTGGCCGACACCCGGGTCGCCGTGTACCGGCGGCTGGAGCGGCTGGCACCCGCCGGGCTGCGCCGCACCCGACGGGGCGACCTGCTGTCGAGGCTCGTCGCCGATGTGGACGCGCTGCAGGACTACTGGCTGCGGTGGCTGTTGCCCGCCGCTGCCGCGACCGTCGTGTCCGCGGGGGCCGTCGGCTTCACGGCCTGGCTGCTGCCCGAGGCCGGTGCCGTGCTCGCCGTAGGGCTGCTGGCCGCCGGAGCCGGAGTCCCGCTGGTCACGGGCGCCGTGGCCCGCCGTGCCGAGCGCAGGCTGGCGCCCGCCCGCGGAGTCCTCGCGACGCGCGTGACGGACCTGCTCACCGGCACCGCCGAACTGACCGTCGCCGGCGCCCTGCCCGGCCGTACGGCCGAGGTGCGGCGGGCCGACGGGACGCTCACCCGGATCGCCTCGCGGGCCGCCACCGCGACCGCGCTCGGCGACGGACTCACCGCGCTGGTCTCCGGGCTCACCGTCGCCGCCACCGCCCTCGTGGGCGCTCAGGCGGTCGCCGACGGGCGGCTGGGCGGCGTGACGATGGCCGTCGTCGTCCTCACCCCGCTGGCGGCCTTCGAGGCCGTCCTGGGGATGCCGCTCGCCGTGCAGTACCGACAGCGGGTGCGCAAGAGCGCCGAGCGCGTCTACGAGGTGCTGGACGCGCCCGAGCCCGTACGGGAGCCGGAGAGCCCCCGGCAGGCGCCCACGTCGCCCTTCCCGGTCGCCGTCAGGGGCCTGACCGCCCGCCACACGGGGCAGGACCGGGATGCCCTCGCCGGCCTCGACCTGACCCTGGAGAAGGGGCGCCGGATCGCCGTCGTCGGGCCGTCCGGGTCCGGCAAGACCACGCTGGCGCAGGTGCTGTTGCGGTTCCTCGACGCGGAGGCGGGCTCGTACACGCTGGGCGGTGTGGACGCGCACGCGCTGGACGGCGACGACGTACGGCGGCTCGTCGGGCTGTGCGCACAGGACGCGCACCTCTTCGACAGCTCCGTACGCGAGAACCTGCTCCTCGCCAAGAAGGACGCCACCGAGGACGAGCTGCGCGACGCCCTGAAGCGGGCCCGGCTACTCGACTGGGCCGACGGTCTGCCCGACGCGCTGGACACACTCGTGGGCGAGCACGGGGCGCGGCTGTCGGGCGGGCAGCGGCAGCGGCTCGCGCTGGCCCGCGCGCTGCTCGCCGACTTCCCCGTCCTCGTCCTCGACGAGCCCGCCGAGCATCTCGACCTGCCCACCGCGGACGCCCTCACCGCCGACCTGCTGACCGCCACCGAGGGCCGTACGACCCTGCTCATCACCCATCGACTGGCCGGGCTGGAGGCCGTGGACGAGGTGGTCGTCCTGGACGAGGGGCGTGTGGTGCAGCGAGGGGCGTTCGCGGAGCTCGTCGCCGCGGACGGGCCGTTGCGGGGGATGGTGGCGCGGGAGGAACAGGCGGATCTTCTGGTGGGGACGCCGTAGCCCTGGCGTCACTCGCGTCAACACCAATACTGACCCGTCCGCAGCAACACATTCCCCCAGGCGTACGACCTGAACAGGACCGTGACCCGGTTCGCGGGCCACGATCGCTGACATGCGCTCACATCGCCGACGTCTCGTGCTCGTCCCGGCACTGCTGTGCGCGCTCGCCGTCCTTGCCGTCCTGCCTGCCGCCGCCGGCGACGGGAAGGGCACCGCGGGCCGCAACAGCAGCGGGACCGGTGGCGACTCGGTGCTCAGCGCGCAGGTGGTGCGGCTGTACGCGGACGCGGCCAAGGCGACGCAGCGGTACGAGGCGGGCCGGAAGAAGGCCGAGGTGCAGCGGGCCAAGGCACAGCGGATCGAGTCGCTGCTCGACCGCGAGCGGCGGGAGATCAGCGCTCTGCACGAGGACCTGGGACGGATCGCAAGCGCCCAGTACCGCAGCGGCGGTGGGATGCCGCTCACCGCGCAGATCATCCTCGCGAAGAACCCGGACGAGCTGATGCGCGGTCAGCACGTCTTCTCCCAGACGAACATGGTCGTCAGCAACGCCATCGAGAAGAACCGGCGCGCCGAGTCCCGGCTCGCCAAGGACGAGTCCAGGGCCGCGGCGGCCTGGCAGAAGCTGGAGAAACGCAACGCCGAACTCGCCGACCTGAAGAAGGGCATCGAGCAGAAGCTCGAAGAGGCGCGGTGGCAGTTGCAGGGGAAGGCCGACGCTTCGGTGGCCGCCGGCTCCTGCAGTGGTGCCGTCCGGCTCGACCAGCCGAAGAGGGACTTCAGGAGCGAGTGGGTCGCGCCGGTGGAGACGTACGAGTTGTCCGCGGCGTTCGGCAACGGCGGGGTGAGGTGGGCGCACCTGCACACCGGGCAGGACTTCGCGGTGCCGATCGGCACGCCGGTGCGGGCCGTCGGGGACGGGCGTGTGGTGAGGGTGTCGTGCGGGGGCGCCTTCGGCATGGAGATCGTGCTGCGGCACGCGGACGGCTACTTCACGCAGTACGCCCATCTGGCCGCCGTCACCGTGGACCAGGGCGAGCGGGTCGATGCCGGGCAGTGGATCGGCCAGTCGGGCACGACCGGGAACTCCACCGGCCCGCACCTGCACTTCGAGGTGCGGGTCACCGCGGAGCTGGGCTCGGCGGTGGATCCGGTGCCGTGGCTGACGGCGCGGGGAGTGGGGCTCGGGTAGGCCCGGGGACTGCCACGCAGGACGGGCGCTAGTTCCGCTCCGCCAGCAGCTGTTCGATCACGACCGCCACACCGTCCTCGTTGTTGGCGACCGTCCGCCCCGACGCGGCGGCGATGACGTCCGGGTGCGCGTTGCCCATCGCGTACGACTGCCCCGCCCAGGTCAGCATCTCCACGTCGTTCGGCATGTCGCCGAAGGCGACGACCTCCTCGTGCGAGATACCGCGCTCGGCGCAGCACAGCGCGAGTGTGCTGGCCTTGGAGACGCCGGGGCCGCTGATCTCCAGCAGGGCGCTGGGGCTGGAGCGGGTGACGTTGGCACGGTCGCCGATGGCGAGGCGGGCGAGGGTGAGGAAGGCGTCGGGGTCGAGGGTGGGGTGGTAGGCGAGGATCTTCAGCACCGGCTCGCCGGCTCCGGGGGCGTCCGGTGCCAGGAGGTGCTCGGCCGGCGCGAGCTCGTCCGGTATCTCCATGTGCAGCTTGGGGTAGTCCGGCTCCTGGTAGAAGCCGTACGTCTGCTCCACCGCGTACACCGTGCAGGGCGCCGCGTCACGCAGCAGCCGTACGGCGTCCAGCGCGTTGTCCCGTGCCAGCTCCCGCACCTTCACGAACCGGTGGGTGCCGGGGCCGCCGTGCAGGTCGACCACCGCGGCGCCGTTTCCGCAGATCGCGAGGCCGTGACCGTGGACATGGTCGCTGACGACGTCCATCCAGCGGGCCGGGCGGCCGGTGACGAAGAACACCTCGATGCCCGCCTCCTCGGCCGCGGCCAGCGCGGCGACCGTGCGCGGGGAGACCGACTTGTCGTCCCGCAGCAGGGTGCCGTCCAGGTCGGTGGCGATGAGCCGCGGGCGGAGGGTGGGGGCGCCCTGCCCGAGCGCGGTCGAGAGCTCGGGGGAGGCCGGGGGCTGGGGCCGTCGAGTCGCTGAGGTCACCGGGTCATTCTCCTGCATATGCCTGCACGGCCGTGCGGCAGTCCGCACATCTGATGCGGCACCTGAGGAGAAACCGCCCCTGAGGACGCCGCCGACGACCGCCTCACCAGCACCGTTGCGCCTGGCCGCCTCATCGAAGCTGTGCGGCGGCGTCCATGGCGATCTGCTCGAAGACCTTCTCGTCGGCCGCGAAGTCCGACTCGGGGATGGGCCAGTGGATCACGATCTCGGTGAATCCCAGTTCCTGATGGCGCCCCGCGAAGTCCACGAACGCGTCCAGGGACTCCAGCGGACGGGCGCGGTCCGGGGTGAACCCGGTGAGCAGGATCTTGTCGAGCTCGCCGGCGTCCCGGCCGATCTCCGCGCAGGCGTCGGCCAGCTTCTCGGCCTGTCCACGAATGGCTTGAACCGACTGTTCAGGAGTGCCGTTCTCGTACAGCTTGGGGTCGCCGGTGGTCACCCAGGCCTGCCCGTACCGTGCCGCGAGCCGCAGCCCGCGCGGCCCGGTCGCCGCGACCGCGAAGGGCAGCCGGGGGCGCTGCACACAGCCCGGGATGTTGCGCGCCTCGTGCGCCGAGTAGAAGTCGCCCTCGTACGACACCGTGTCCTCGGTCAGCAGCCGGTCCAGCAGGGCGACGAACTCGGCGAACCGGTCGGCACGCTCGCGCGGCGTCCAGGGCTCCTGGCCGAGCGCGGTGGCGTCGAAGCCGGTGCCGCCCGCGCCGACGCCGAGTGTGATCCGCCCGCCCGAGATGTCGTCGAGGGAGATCAGCTCCTTGGCATAGGGCACGGGATGCCGGAAGTTCGGCGAGGTCACCAGGGTGCCCAGCCGCAGATTGTCGGTGACCGCAGCGGCGGCGGTCAGGGTCGGCACGGCACCGAACCACGGGCCGTCCCGGAAGCTGCGCCAGGAGAGGTGGTCGTAGGTGTACGCGCCGTGGAAGCCGAGCTGCTCCGCGCGCTGCCACTGCTCACGGCCTCCCTCGGACCAGCGGCGGTACGGGAGGATCACGGTGCTCAGGCGCAGACTCATGTTTCGAGCGTAAGCGGCCGAACGGGTTTCACGTGAAACGGTCACCGCACGCGGCTGCTCGGCGACGGAGTGGGGCTGATCATCGGGGCACTCGATGCCCTCGATGGTGACCGGTGCACTCCTCGACGGTGATCAGTGCGACTGGGGAAAGCGCAGGTACTCCGGCGGCACGGCCCGCGTCAGCCACACCCCGTTCGCGCTGACGTGGAAGACATGGCCGTCGCGGTGCATGGCGCCGGCGTCCACGGAGAGCACCACGGGGCGGCCACGCCGGGCGCCGACCCGGGTCGCGGTCTCGCGGTCGGCCGAGAGGTGCACGTCGTGCCTGTTCATGGGCCTGAGGCCCGCGTCGCGGATCGCGTCCAGGTTGCGGGCCACGGTGCCGTGGTAGAGGTACGGCGGCGGTGTCGCCGGGGGCAGTCCGAGGTCGACGTCGATGCTGTGGCCCTGGCTGGCGCGGATGCGGGTGCCCTCGATCGCGAAGCGCTTCTTGTCGTTGGCGGCGACCACGTGGTCCAGCTCTTCCCGGGTGAAGCGGAATCCGTGGGCGGCCGCGGCGGCGATCAGCGTGTCGATTTCGACCCACCCGCCCTCGTCGAGGATCAGCCCGATTCGCTCCGGCTGATGGCGCAGGTGCTTCGAGAGGTACTTCGACACCTTCACGGTGCGTCTTTCGTCCATGCCGCCAGCCTGCCGGGAGCGACACGAATCACGCGAATGATTTCGCTCTCGATGTTTGATCCACAACCAAGTGCTGTTATCCACAGGGGAATTGGCGATTCTGTGGACAACGAGCCGTCGTTTCAAGGGGTTTCGTCAAGATCAGCTGATGAACTGTGATTTGCGGCGAGCAGGTCCAAGGACCGTGCCCGTACTTCCCGTTCGGCGGCAAGTGCGATGAACTCAGCGGCCTGCTTCGGGCCAACCAGTCTCTCCACGGCCTGCATTGTCTCCACGGGGATCGGTACGTTTCGCGTGTTTTTGCGATGATCTGGCTCCTCGTCTGCTCCGAGGCGCTGACGCAGGTGCCGGACCGCCAACAGCCGCATTGCGCGAGCGAGTTCCGCGTCCACCGTGTGCTGTGCGAGCGGGCGCAGCCGTCGTACGAGAGAGGCCGCTTCGGCCGCTTCCGCGTCGGTCGGAAGGTGTGTCCCGTCGAGGTAGCGGGCGAAGACGTGCTCGGTGGTGAACTCCAGGAATCGGGCGGCGATGTGCTCGACCTGACCTCTCAACTCCCTTAGATGATCTGAGATCGCGGACAGTGGGACCCCGGCTTCGTGCAACTCGACGGCCACAGCGAGCTCTTGAGGGCTCGGCACGACGAAGGAGTCCGGGTCGCCCGGGACCGGCTCCAGCACGCCGAGCTCCACGGCGTCGGCCACCGCCGCGTCGTCCGGCGTGCCGCCGAAGCGCTTGTCCAGCTCGGCGCGGGAGATCCGTACCGCCTCCTCGTCGGTCCACGGCCCCTCCACCTCGGCTGCCAGACCGAGCACCCCGCCCAGGCCGCGACCGGCGTCCCAGGCCTCCAGGAGCTCCTTGATGGAGGCCAGGGTGTAGCCGCGGTCGAGGAGGTCGGCGATCTGGCGCAGGCGGACGAGATGGGCGTCCGAGTAGACGTTGGCCCGGCCACGCCGCTCGGGGCGGGGGAGCAGGCCGCGGTCCTGGTAGGCGCGGATGGTGCGGACGGTGGCACCGCTGAGGTGCGCGAGGTCCTCGATCCGGTACGCATGGTCCACGCTCGACCGCCTCCGCCCGCTGTCGTACCGTCAGTTGCCGGCCGTCCACGGCGCAAGTGGCCGTGCGCCTGCCGCGCTCCGCTCGTGCCCGCCGCCTTCGATCACAGCGGTGGCTCCAGCCGTGCGATCGCCCGCAGCGCCCTCGGCGCGAACCTGGACATGAGATACGACCCGCGCGCCTCCGGCGTCACCGGAACGACGGCCTCACCGCGCACCACCGCCCGCAGAATCGCGTCGGCGACCTTCTCCGGCGGGTAGTTCCGCAGCCCGTACAGCCGCGCGGACTTCTTCTGGCGCCGCTTCTCCTCCTCGGCGTCGACCCCGGCGAAGTGCGCGGTCGAGGTGATGTTGGTGTTGACGAGGCCGGGGCATATCGCCGTCACGCCGATGCCCTGGCCGGCCAGCTCCGCGCGCAGGCACTCGCTCAGCATCAGCACGGCGGCCTTGGAGGTGCTGTAGGCGGGCAGTGCCTTGGAGGGCTGGTACGCCGCGGCCGACGCGGTGTTGACGATGTGGCCGCCCTGACCACGCTCGGCCATCTGCCTGCCGAAGAGGCGGCAGCCGTGGATGACGCCCCAGAGGTTGACGTCGAGGACCTTCTTCCAGTCCTCCGGGGTGGTGTCGAAGAAGGAGCCCGACAGGCCGATCCCGGCGTTGTTCACCAGGACGTCCACCACGCCGTAGTCGCCGGCGACCTTCTCGGCGAGCTTCTCCATGGCCTGCTCGTCGGAGACGTCGACGGTCTCCGCCCAGGCCTCGGGCGCGCCGATCAGACGCGACATCTCGGCGGTGCGGGCCGCGGACTCGGCGTCCCGGTCGACGGCGACCACGCGCGCGCCCGCCTCGGCGAACGCGTACGCCGTCGCCCGTCCGATGCCGCTGCCGGCGCCGGTGACGAGGACGAGCTGACCGCCGAAGCGATCGGCGTATTTGCCGGTCGCCGTCACTCCTTCAGGGCGCCCACCTTCCACGGACGTCACGAACTCCGTGATCCACGCGACCAGTTGGTCGGGGCGGCTGCGCGGGATCCAGTGCTTCGCGGGAAGCGTGCGCCGGGTCAACTGCGGAACCCACTGCTCCAGTTCGTCGTAGAGCCGCTCGGACAGAAACGCGTCGCCGAGGGGGGTGATGAGCTGCACGGGCGCGTGTGCGTAGGCGTCCGGGCGCGGCCGGCGCAGTCGGGCCCGAATGTTGTCGCGGTACAGCCATGCGCCGTGCGCCGCGTCCGTCGGCAGGGACGAGGTCGGGTAGCCGCCGCCGGGGACCTTCTCCATGCGTTCCAGGATGCGCGGCCAGGTCTTGCCGAGGGGGCCGCGCCAGGCCAGTTCGGGCAGCACGGGCGTGTGCAGCGCGTAGACGTACCAGGACTTGGCGCCCTGGCCGAGGAGTTGGCCGACCCGGCGTGGGGTGGGGCGCTTCAGACGCCTGTTGATCCAGTGGCCGAAGTGGTCGAGGGACGGGCCGGACATCGAGGTGAACGAGGCGATCCGGCCCTCGGTGCGCTCGACGGTGGTGAACTCCCAGGACTGCACCGAGCCCCAGTCGTGCCCCACGAGATGTACGGGTCTGCCCGGGCTGACCGCGTCCGCGACGGCCAGGAAGTCGTCCGTCAGCTTCTCCAGCGTGAACCCGCCCCGCAGCGGCCGCGGCGCCGTGGACCGGCCATGCCCCCGGACGTCGTACAGCACGACATGGAAGCGGTCGGCCAGGCGCGGCGCGATCTCGGACCACACCTCCTTGCTGTCCGGATAGCCGTGCACGAGGATCACCGTCGGCTGCCCGGGGTCGCCCAGCTCGGCGACGCACAGCTCGACCCCGCCGGTCCGCACCCGGCGCTCGCGCGCGCCCTGAAGAGTCACCGGCACCGTCACTTCTCCTCCGCCCAGCGCCGCACGTGCGGCAGGTCGTCGTCCAGCCAGAAGGCGCTCTCCTCGGGATCCCGGGAGTCGGTCACGACGAGGATCTCCTCGAACTTCGCGCCCGTACCCCTGAAGCCCAGGTGCGGTTCGACCGCCCACAGGCCCGGCTGCGGGGGATGGTCGGAGAAGCGGTACGGCGACCACAGCGGGGACCAGCCCTCGCGGTGACCGTGCAACGCGTCGCTCGCCAGGCCCTTCAGGGACTGGGTGCCGAACCCGAAGACATGCGCTGACCAGCGGCGTTGTCGGACCCGGTCGACTTTGTGCGCGATCACACCGAAGGGGTAGGCGCGGTGCCGGTTGGCGTAGCCCTGGCGGACCATGAGCCGGTCCACGTCCTCGTAGATCTCCCGCAGCGGCCGCCGCTCGCGCACCTCGCGCAGGATCAGCTCCCGGTGCGCCTCCAGGTCGGCCATCAGCTTGTCCTGCACCGGGTTGATGCCGAGCGAGCCCGAGTAGCCGATGTCGGCCGTGCAGCCGTCGTACACAGGGGCCATGTCCAGGATGAACGGCATCCCGGGCTCCAGGCGGCGGTTGGTCGGGAAGAACTGCAAGGGGACGCGGAAGTTCACGAACGCCGTGCGGTCCCCGAACCAGGCGAAGGGCAGATGGAACCAGTCCCGCACCCCGCGCTCACGCAGCCACTCGCGCTGCATGCGCGCCGCCTCGCGCTCGGTGATACCCGGCTCCAGCTGCGCCGCCACGGCCTCCGCGCACTCGTACGCCAGCCGCTGGACCCGTCTGAACCCGTGCAATTCCGCGGATTCCGTACGGAGTTCGCCTGTCGCTGCCGTCGTCATGCCACCGCCCCACTTTGTCCACGCTGACTGCGGTACGTGTCCGTAACTTGACACTGGCGAATGTGACAGTTGTTAGAGGCTGCGTCAATAGGGCTGCCGAGGGCTGTGGAAAACCCTGCCGCCATGCCGGCCGATGTGGAAAACCAGGGCCGCGTTGTTCGACCTCAGGGTGACCCCTAGGTGCCCGTACATCTGGAGTCTGACCCCAAGACAGCTCTACGGGGTGACGACCGGCGTGGTCCGCGTCACTACCTTCGAAGCGTGACTGTGATCGCGACCGAAAGCCTGAGCAAGCGGTTCCCCCGGGTGACCGCGCTTGACCGGCTCTCCGTGGACGTCGGGCCCGGTGTGACCGGACTCGTCGGAGCCAATGGAGCCGGCAAGTCCACACTGATCAAGATCCTGCTGGGTCTGTCCCCCGCCACCGAGGGCCGAGCCGAAGTGCTCGGACTCGATGTCGCCACCAAGGGCGCCACCATCCGCGAGCGGGTGGGGTACATGCCGGAGCACGACTGCCTGCCGCCCGACGTCTCGGCCACCGAGTTCGTCGTGCACATGGCCCGCATGTCCGGCCTGCCGCCCACCGCCGCGCGCGAGCGCACCGCTGACACGCTGCGCCACGTCGGTCTGTACGAGGAGCGCTACCGCCCCATCGGCGGCTACTCGACCGGCATGAAGCAGCGCGTGAAGCTGGCGCAGGCCCTGGTCCACGACCCGCAGCTGGTCTTCCTGGACGAGCCGACCAACGGCCTCGACCCGGTCGGCCGCGACGACATGCTCGGACTCATCCGCCGTATCTACACGGACTTCGGCATCTCGGTCCTGGTCACCTCGCACCTGCTGGGCGAACTGGAGCGCACCTGTGACCACGTCGTCGTGGTCGACGGCGGCAAGCTCCTGCGCTCCAGCTCCACCACCGACTTCACCCAGACCACGACGACCCTCGCCATCGAGGTCACCGACACCGACGCACACCCGGACGGCACCCACGCGGTGCGCGACGCGCTCCACGCGCGTGGGGTGGACGTTCTCGACGGCAGCGGCGGCCTCCCGGGCGCCGGACACATCCTGCTGCTCACCGCGCAGGGCGACGAGACCTACGACCTGGTACGGGACGTGGTCGCCGACCTCGGCCTCGGCCTGGTGCGCATGGAACAGCGCCGGCACCACATCTCGGAGGTCTTCACGGACAGCGAGCAGGGTGAGGAACGCGGCAGCGAACAGAGCACCGACGCACAGCGCAAGGAGGCGGTCGGCCATGGCGGTTGAGCACCCCGTAGCGACGACGTCGGGTGACCAGACCCGTATCCACAACATCGGCTACCGCGCGTACGACGGCCCCCGACTCGGCCGCTCCTACGCCACCCGCTCGCTCTACTCGCAGTCCCTGCGCGGCGCCTACGGCCTCGGCCGCTCGGTGAAGTCCAAGGTGCTGCCGATGCTGCTGTTCGTGGTGATGTGCGTGCCCGCGGCCATCATGGTCGCCGTCGCGGTCGCCACCAAGGCCAACGACCTGCCCGTCGACTACACGCGCTACGCGATCGTCATGCAGGCCGTGATCAGCCTGTACGTCGCCTCGCAGGCGCCCCAGTCCGTCTCCCGCGACCTGCGCTTCAAGACCGTACCGCTGTACTTCTCGCGGCCCATCGAGACCGCCGACTACGTACGGGCGAAGTTCGCGGCCCTCGCCTCCGCGCTGTTCCTCCTCACAGCGGCCCCGCTCCTGGTGCTCTATGTGGGCGCGCTGCTGGCCAAGCTCGACTTCGCCGACCAGACCAAGGGATTCGCACAGGGACTCGTCTCCGTGGCACTGCTCTCGCTGCTGTTCGCCGGTATCGGCCTGGTCATCGCGTCGGTCACCCCGCGCCGCGGCTTCGGCATCGCGGCCGTGATCGCCGTCCTGACCATCTCCTACGGCGCCGTGTCCACGCTCCAGGCCATCGCCGACGCGCAGTCCCTCGACGGCGGCGGCAGCAGCGGCGCCATCGCCTGGATCGGCCTCTTCTCGCCGATCACACTCATCGACGGCGTGCAGTCCGCCTTCCTGGGCGCGAGCTCCGCGTTCCCCGGTGCGGTGGGCCCGAGCAACGGCGAAGGCGTCGTCTACGTCCTCGTCACCCTGGGCCTGATCGCCGCCAGCTACGGCCTCATGATGCGCCGCTACCGAAAGGTCGGACTGTGACCACGCTCACCATCGACCATGTCTCCCGCTGGTTCGGCAACGTGGTCGCCGTCAACGACGTCACCATGACGATCGGCCCCGGCGTCACGGGCCTCCTCGGACCGAACGGCGCCGGAAAGTCCACCCTCATCAACATGATGGGCGGCTTCCTGGCCCCCTCCACCGGCACCGTCACCCTCGACGGCCAGCAGGTGTGGCGCAACGAGGCCATCTACAAGCACATCGGCATCGTCCCCGAGCGCGAGGCGATGTACGACTTCCTCACCGGCCGCGAATTCGTCGTCGCCAACGCCGAGTTGCACGGCCTGGGCGCCAAGGCCGCCCAGACGGCCCTGGCCACGGTCGAGATGGAGTACGCGCAGGACCGCAAGATCTCGACGTACTCCAAGGGCATGCGCCAGCGCGTGAAGATGGCGTCCGCCCTGGTCCACAACCCCTCGCTGCTCCTCCTGGACGAGCCCTTCAACGGCATGGACCCTCGCCAGCGCATGCAGCTCATGGACCTGCTGCGACGCATGGGCGACGAGGGACGCACGGTGCTGTTCTCGTCCCACATCCTCGAAGAGGTCGAGCAACTCGCCTGGCACATCGAGGTGGTGGTCGCCGGACGGCACGCGGCCAGCGGTGACTTCCGCAAGATCCGCCGCCTGATGACCGACCGCCCGCACCGCTACCTGGTGCGCTCCAGCGACGACCGCGCCCTCGCGTCCGCGCTGATCGCCGACCCGTCGACGTCCGGCATCGAGGTCGACCTGGCCGAGGGCGCGTTGCACATCCAGGCCGTCGACTTCGGCCGCTTCACCGCCCTGCTGCCCAGAGTGGCGCGCGACCACGGCATCCGCCTGCTCACCGTCTCGCCGTCGGACGAGTCCCTCGAGTCCGTCTTCTCGTATCTCGTCGCGGCGTAGGAGGCCGAAGATGTACGACCCCACAGTCGCCCGGCTCACCTACCGGGCCCTGCTCGGCCGTCGCCGGGCCCTCATCCTGGGCGCGTTGCCGCTCCTGCTCATCGTCATCTCCGTGTTCGTGCGCCTCCTCGCCGGAGCCGACGACCAGACCGCGTCGGACCTGCTCGGCGGGCTCGCCCTCGCCACCATGGTGCCGATCATCGGCGTCATCGCCGGCACGGGTGCGATCGGGCCGGAGATCGACGACGGCTCGGTGGTGTATCTGCTGTCCAAGCCGGTGAAACGGCCCACGATCATCTTCACCAAGCTGATCGTGGCGATCGCCGTCACGATGGTGTTCTCGGCGCTGCCCACCTTCATCGCCGGATTCATCCTCAACGGCAACGGCCAGCAGATCGCCGTCGCCTACACGGTCGCGGCGCTCGTCGCCTCCATCGCCTACGCCGCGCTCTTCCTGCTCCTCGGCACGGTGTCCCGGCATGCGGTGGTCTTCGGGCTCGTCTACGCGCTCGTCTGGGAGGCCCTGTTCGGCTCCCTGGTGCCGGGTGCGCGCACGCTGAGCGTCCAGCAGTGGTCGCTGGCGGTGGCGCAGAAGGTCGCCGGCGGGGACATGGTTACGTCGGACGTCGGGCTGACCACGGCGACGGTGCTGCTGGCCGCGGTCACCGTGCTCGCGACCTGGTACGCGGGGCAGAAGCTGCGGTCGCTGACGCTGGCGGGTGAGGAGTAGCCGGCCGGGGAGTAGACGGCAGGCAGTGAAGAGCCGGGCCCCTGAGGGGGCCCGCTCTTGACGGGGGCTTCACCTCTGTCCGGGCACACTGGGCAAAAGCGGATGTTCGGTTGAGAGGACCGGGTATGGCAGACGATTGGGACGACCTCGTCCTGGACGAGGACTTCGTACGGTCCGCGGAGACGTCCGAGCCGTCCGCCCGGGCCCGGATGCTGGCCGAGCGCTGGCGCCGTCAGGAGCCCGAGCCGCAGCCGTGGCGCTCGGACGAACCGCCTGCCGGGTGGTTCTTCAGCAAGGCGCGGCGGCGCAAGTGGCGGCGGCGTTGATCCCCGTACGGCCTTGATCCCAGTACGGCCGTTTTATTCGGTGGCGCCCAACTCGGCGTACAGGCAGCATGATTGTGTCGAAGACGCTGGTTGAGGCCGGCGCCGCGCTCTGGGAGAGGAGTTGGGCGATGTCCATGCACGACAGTACGTTCAGCTCCCGACAGGGCAGTCCGCGGCGGGTTCCGGTGTAGTTACCCCACCGTCGACCCCGCTCCGCACACGGAGCTGCCCGGGGCGGCCGCTTCGAGCACGCGATGTCGCTCTCGCGTGGGCCGCCCACCCGGAGGATTGGCCGAGTGGTAAGGCACTGGCTTGCGCTGTGTTCAATTAAAGGCGAGTCAAGGTCGGGCCTGAAAAGCCCGCGCACGTTCGATTCGTGCATCCTCCGCGAGACGTTGCCACTGAGGCTGGGCCGCAGTCCAGGGCTTGGCGCGTTGAGAAGGTACCCGGCGCTGCAGCCCACCCTCCCCCACTCTCGGCTTCGCTCGAGCGGGGGGACCCCCATCGCGCTGCGGAACGACTGCCCACGGCGGTCGCGGATACGGCGGCCCTTGGCTTGACGAGGCGAGGTGCTCGCAGCCTCAGCCGAGCAACCGCTCCAGCACCACCGCGATCCCGTCCTCCTCGTTGGAGGACGTCATCTCGTCCGCCACCGCCTTGAGTTCCTCGTGGGCGTTGGCCATCGCCACCCCGTGTGCCGACCAGGCGAACATCGGGATGTCGTTCGGCATGTCGCCGAAGGCGATCGTGTCGGCGGCCTTGAGGCCCAGGCGGCGGGCAGCCAGCGACAGTCCCGTTGCCTTCGACAGGCCCAGGGGCAGCAGTTCCACGATGCCCTCGCCCGCCATCGCCACCGTGACGAAACCGCCGGCGGCCTGGCGGGCGGCCTCGGCCAGTTCGTCGTCCGACAGCCTTGGGTGCTGTATGTAGATCTTGTTCAGCGGGGCGGACCACAGATCCGACGCGTCCGTGAACGGGGTCGACGGGAGCGTGCCTGTGACCGCGTAGCCGGGGCCCACGAGCACGTCGCCGTCCAGGCCGTCCCGACTGGCCGCCAGGAACAGCGGGCCGACCTCCGCCTCGATCTTGGCCAGCGCCACGCCCGCCAGCTGGCGGTCCAGGGTGACCGAGGTCAGCAGGCGGTGCTCGCCGGCGTCGTAGACCTGCGCGCCCTGGCCGCAGACGGCGAGGCCGTGGTAGCCGAGGTCGTCGAGGATGGGCCGGGTCCATGGGACGGCGCGACCCGTGACGACGATGTGCGCGGCGCCCGCCTCGGTGGCCGCGGCGAGGGCGTCACGGGTGCGGCGCGAGACCGACTCGTCGGAGCGCAGAAGCGTTCCGTCGAGGTCGGTCGCGATCAGCTGGTACGGGAAGCCGGCGCTCACTTGGCGACCGGCTCCAGGACCTCCCGGCCGCCCAGGTACGGGCGCAGCACCTCGGGGACCCGGACGGAGCCGTCGGCCTGCTGGTGGTTCTCCAGGATCGCCACGATCGTGCGCGGTACGGCACACAGCGTGCCGTTCAGCGTCGCCAGCGGCTGCACCTTCTTGCCGTCGCGCATGCGGACGGACAGCCGGCGTGCCTGGAAGCCGTCGCAGTTGGAGGCCGAGGTCAGCTCGCGGTACTTGCCCTGGGTCGGGATCCACGCCTCGCAGTCGAACTTGCGGGACGCCGACGAGCCCAGGTCGCCCGAGGCCACATCAATCACCTGGAAGGGCAGCTCAAGGCCGGTCAGCCACTGCTTCTCCCATTCCAGGAGCCGCTTGTGCTCGTTCTCCGCGTCCTCCGGGGCGACGTACGAGAACATCTCGACCTTGTCGAACTGGTGCACGCGGAAGATGCCGCGCGTGTCCTTGCCGTAGGTGCCGGCCTCGCGACGGAAACACGGCGAGAAGCCGGCGTAGCGCAGCGGCAGCTTCTCGGCGTCGAGGATCTCGTCCATGTGGTACGCGGCGAGCGGGACCTCGGAGGTGCCGACCAGGTAGTAGTCGTCCTTCTCCAGGTGGTAGACGTTCTCCGCGGCCTGGCCGAGGAAGCCGGTGCCCTCCATGGCGCGCGGGCGGACCAGCGCCGGGGTGAGCATCGGGATGAACCCGGCCTCGGAGGCCTGGGCGATCGCCGCGTTGACCAGCGCCAGTTCCAGCAGGGCGCCGACACCGGTGAGGTAGTAGAAGCGGGAGCCGGACACCTTGGCGCCGCGCTCGACGTCGATGGCGCCCAGCGCCTCGCCGAGCTCCAGGTGGTCCTTGGGCTCGAAGCCCTCGGCGCCGAAGTCGCGGATGGTGCCGTGCGTCTCCAGGACGACGAAGTCCTCCTCGCCGCCGACCGGGACGTCGGGGTGCACGAGGTTGCCGAGCTGGAGCGCGAGGCGCTTGGTCTCCTCGTCGGCCTCGTTCTGCTCGGCGTCGGCCGCCTTGACGTCGGCGGCCAGCTGGCTCGCCTTCTTCAGCAGCTCGGCCTTCTCGTCGCCCGAGGCCTTGGGGATGAGCTTGCCGAGGTTCTTCTGCTCGGAACGCAGCTCGTCGAAGCGGACGCCGGACGACCTGCGCCGCTCGTCGGCAGACAGGAGGGAGTCGACGAGCGCGACGTCCTCTCCACGGGCGCGCTGGGAGGCGCGCACTCGGTCGGGGTCCTCACGGAGCAGGCGAAGGTCAATCACGCGCCCAAGGCTACCGGGGTGGGGTGACAGGCCACGACTCGCTATTCCGAACTGCGGCTTACGTTCAGCTATGGGGGAATTGCGAGGCGTGTCAATAAAAAGGGTCTCACTCCCTGGAACGGGGCACGGGTGCGGCGGCCAGTTGACCCGATTCCCTTGTGGAGAACGGGACTTGGGGCTCGGTTGTCCACAGGAATCCCCAGCCTCCGAAGAGTTATCCACAGGCTGTGTGGATGGGTTGTGGACGTCGGAATTGATCACTCCGTAACGCGGCGCGCGAGTCGAGGATTCCCAGGACAAACCCTACGCATCCCCACTTTCGAGTGGATAGCGGTCGCCCCAAAGGATTGCCCAAAGGAAAAGAGTGGACGAAGGGTGACTTGCGCGGTGGTGGACGCCGACGGGCCTCGGGGAGCGATTTGTCGACAGGGTCACGCTTGCCTGTCGACTTGTCCCCAGGTCGAGTTGAGGACCTGTGGATAACTCCTGTGGATAACGATAATCGGCTGGTAGTACCGGCGTGAAACCTGTGCCGAAGCCGTCCGGAACCGGCGGCCACAAGGCCGCTCAGAACCGTCCGGAACCGCTCAGAACCGTCCGTCCTGGCACCGGGCCACCCAGTCCGCCGCCGACACGAACTCCTCGTCCGACGTCCCCAGGCGCGGCGGCTGCACATCCCCCGGCTTCACGTCCGCGCGCGGATACGAGCCCAGGAACCGCACCTCCAGGCAGATCCGCTTCAGCCCCATCATCGCCTCGGCCACCCGGCGGTCGGAGATGTGCCCCTCGGCGTCGATGCAGAAGCAGTAGTTGCCGATGCCGGCGCCGGTCGGGCGGGACTGCAGCAGCATCAGGTTGATGCCGCGGGTGGCGAACTCGCCCAGGAGGTCGCGCAGGCCGCCGGGATGGTCGTCGCGCTGCCACAGCACCACGGACGTCTTGTCCGCGCCGGACGGTGCCGCGGGCCGCGCGGGCCGGCCCACCAGCACGAAGCGTGTCTGGGCGTTCTCCGCGTCGTGGATCCCGGTCTCCAGGGCCTCCAGGCCGTACAGCGCGGCGGCGAACTCGCCGGCGAAGGCCGCGTCGTACTGGCCCTCCTGGACCAGGCGGGCGGCGTCCGCGTTCGAGGCGGCCGACTCCCAGTGGGCGTCGGGGAGGTTGGCCCTGAGCCAGTTGCGCACCTGCGGCTGGGCGGCCGGGTGCGCGGAGACCGTCTTGATGTCCGACAGCTTCGTACCCGGCCTGACCAGCAGCGCGAAGGTGATCGACAGCAGCACCTCGCGGTAGATCATCAACGGCGCGCCCGCGACCAGCTCGTCGAGCGTGGTCGTGATACCGCCCTCGACGGAGTTCTCGATCGGTACGAACGCGGCCTCGGCCTCGCCGACGCGGACCGCGTCGAGCGCGGACTGCACGGACACGTAGGGGATCAGCTCCCGGGTCGCGGCCTCGGGAAGCGTGCGCAGGGCGGCCTCGGTGAAGGTGCCCTCGGGGCCGAGATAGGCATAGCTCGCTGGCATGACCTCACCCTAATGGGCCTTGCGAAACGCGGTGTACACATCTCACTCGGCTGCCTCAAAGGGCGGGCCGACGCCACAGTCACCCCTCCAGCAACTCCTGCCCCACGTACTCCCCCTCCGTCACCCCTCCAGCAACCCCTGCCCCACGTACTCCCCCTCCGCCGCCCCACCCGGCACCGCGAACAGTCCGCTCGCCTCGTGTCGGATGTACTTCGACAGCGCGTCGCCCCGGTCGAGCTTGCGCTGGATGGTGACGAAGCCGCGCAGGGGGTCGGCCTGCCAGCAGATGAAGAGCAGGCCCGCGTCGGGCACCCCGTCCGCGTCGATGCCGTCGTGGTACGAGAACGGGCGCCGCAGCATCGCCGCCCCGCCGTTCTGGTCGGGCCGGGTGATGCGCGCGTGGGCGTTGATGGGGACGACCAGGTTCCCCGCCTTGTCGACCTTCTCCAGGTCCATCTCGGCCGTCTCGGCGCCCCCGGACAGCGGCGCCCCGTCCGACTTGCGGCGCCCGATGACGTCCTCCTGCGCCTTGACCGAGAGCTGCTCCCAGTCGTCGAGGAGCATGCGGATGCGGCGTACGACGGCGTAGGAGCCGTTCGCCATCCAGGCCGGGTCCTTCGAGCCGGACTCGGGCACGAAGATGCGCTGGTCGAAGTCGGCTTCCGTCGGCTTCGGATTGCGCGTGCCGTCCATCTGGCCCATCAGGTTGCGCGCGGTCATCGGGTGCGCGGTGGCGCCCGGCGACCGGTTGAAGCCGTTCATCTGCCAGCGCACCTTGGCCGCCTGGCCCGCGTCCTTCTGGATCGCGCGCAGGGCGTGGAAAGCGACCAGGGCGTCGTCGGCGCCGATCTGCACCCACAGGTCGCCGTTGCTGCGTGCCTTGTCGAGCTGGTCGGAGGAGAAGTCGGGCAGCGGGTCCAGGGCGACCGGGCGCTGCTTCTCCAGGCCGGTGCGCGTGAAGAAGCCGAACCCGAAGCCGAAGGTGATCGTCAGCGACGACGGCCCCGCGTCCCGGGCGACATCCGTGTCGTCCTGCTGCGTCGCCTCGCCCGCCATCAGCCGCCGGGCCGTCTCCGACCAGCGGCGCAGCAAGGCTGCCGCCTCCTTGCGGCCAGCGCCCGCCGCCAGGTCGAAGGCGACGACGTGGCCGCGCGCCTGGAGTGCCTGGAGGATGCCGGGCTGATGTTTCCCGTGAAACATCACCTGATCGGCGCCCAGTGAGGTGAGCGGCGTCGCCTCGGTCGGCCGGGCGGCGTATCCCACGGCCCCGCCGGCCGCACCGAGCACCAGCCCCGTGGCACCGGCGGTGCCGAGCAGCCGTCGCCGCGAGATGCCCTCCTTCAGGGTGGCGCCTTCTCCAACGGCCTCCTTATTGGCGGCGCTCTCGGAAACGCCGCCATTAAGTGCCGTCTCGCCCTTGAGGGGCGTCTGAGGAGTACGGGCCTCCGGAATGGACTGGTCAGCCATGGTGAGGTTCAGCCGATCTGCGCGTTCTTGGAGATGGTGGCCTGGTCGATGTCGGAGGTCCGCACGGTCACGGCGATCTTCCACTCGCCCGCCATGGGGATCTGTACTCCGCTAGCCGACCAGTGCCCGGTGGAGATGTGGTCGGGGACGACGGGCAGCGGCCCGATGTCCTGGGACTCAAGGGTGAAGGCGATCTTCACTTCCGGGATGTCGAAGGCGCGCCCGTTGGGCCGCTGCACATAGACGTGCATCTCGTTGCCGCCCACGCGCGCGGGATCGAGGTCGACCCGTACGACGCCCTTGCCGTCCTCGCCGCCGGTGTCGAAGGACATGTCCAGGGTCAGCGCCCCGGACGACGACGCGTCGGCGGACGCGGACGACGTGGCCGCCTTGGCCTCTTCCTCCGTACGCCCCGGCTCGGTCGACGTCAGCATGGTGGTGACGGCGAGCAGGACGACGGCGACGCCCGCCTCGGCGAGCACCGAGCGGCGCAGCCCGAACCGGTTCGGGTCGGCGTCCCGCTGCCGCTTCTGCCGTGCCGTGTCGATCGCGTCCCGCTGCCGGGCGAGCTGGGCGGCGCGCTTGGAGTCGCCCTTTTCGGATACGGCGGCGGAGACGCCCTTCTTGCCGGAGGTCGAGGTGGAGGCTGGGGCCGAGGTGGAAGCGGATCCGGAATTGCCCGCCTTGGCAGTGGCGTGCTCCCTCTCGCCGTCGACGGTCTCGCCCTCGACGGCTTCCGCCGCCTTCCGCGCCTTCCGCACGACCGTGTCCGCCAGCCGCCCCGTCCACCGCCGCGAGATCCACGCGACCCCGACCAGCAGCACCACGAGCCCGATCTTGACCAGCAGCAGTTGCCCGTACCGCGTGTCGGTGAACGCCGACCACGACCCGAGCTGCCGCCACGACTGGTAGATCCCGGTCGCGACCAGTGCCAGCACGCTGCCGAAGGCGACGCGGGAGAACCGTCGTACGGCGGACGCCTCGACGGGCGTGTCCGTGGGCGCCCAGTACAGCGCCACGAGCAGCGCGGCGAGCCCGCCGAGCCAGCCCGCGACGGCCAGCAGATGGACGATGTCGACCGGCATCGCGATCCCGGCCTGGAGCCCGGTCGAGGCGTGCTCGGACATCGCCCAGCTCGCCGCGAGCCCCGCCGCCACGACGGTCCCGCCGACGGCGAGCCCGAAGGTCAGGTCCCGCTTCTCCTCGTCCTCCCGCTTCTCGTACGCCCCGAACAGCACCGCGATGAACAGCGCCGCCGCGGCGAGCAGCAGCAGCCGGGACACCAGGGCCGCGCCCGTTTTGGTCTGGAGCACCTGGCCGAGGAGCTCCAGGTCGAAGATGTCGCCGACCTTGCCGGTGCTGGTGTACGAGCCGCGCAGGAGCAGCAGGCCGAGCGTGGCGGCGGTCAGGGCCAGCCAGCCGGAGACGACGAGCCGCTGCAGCGCCCGTACGCCTGTTCCGCGCTGCCAGCAGGTGAGCACGAAGGCCGCGCCGCCGACCATGACGATGAAGCCGGCGTACGACACGTACCGCCCGAACCCGTAGAGCCAGCCGACGACTCCGCCGCCCGCCTCCTGCCCGGAGACCGAGACGCTGGTCTGCGAGGGGGCGCCGATGGAGAAGGTGTAGGCGCCGGCGACGGGATGGCTGTCCTCGGACACCACCTGGTAGGTGACGGTGTACGTGCCGTCGGGCAGGCCGCTGTGGAGTTTCACGGCGTACGTCGTGCCGCTGAGGTTGGCAGGGTCGCCCTGGTCGATGCGCTTGCCCTTGGGGTCGAGCACGCGCAGGGAGTCGTCGGACAGGGCGACCTTCTCGGAGAAGGTCAGGGAGACCTGGGTCGGGGCCTTGTCCACCACCGCCCCCTGCTGGGGGTCGCTGCCGGTCAGCGCGGCGTGCGCGGAGACCGGCCCGGCGCCGGCGAGGAGCAGGCCGGCGGCGGCCAGGAGCAGCAGAACCAGGGTCCGGACTCGCGACGGCATCAGGGTCCGGACGCGGGGGGCGATGGTCTGGGTCAAGGCGATCTCTCCCTCAGTGTCCGGTCTTCGGGTTGTACGTCGCGGATTTCACCGGCATCTCGACGGTGACCGTGCCGGACTCGGCGAAGTGGAGCTTCACGGTCACCTTCTCGCCCTGCTCGGGCTTGCGCTTCAGCTTCTCGAACATCAGATGGCTGCCGCCGCTCTTGAACACGAGTTGACCGTGCGCGGGGACGTCGACGTTCTTGACCTCCTGCATCGACGAGTCGACCGTTTCGTGAGCGGTCACCTCGCCGACGTCGCTGGTGACGGAGGTCAACTGGTCCTTCGTACCGCCCTTGTTGGTGATCGTCAGGAAGCCCGCGGCCATGGAGTCGGAGACCGGCTGCGGGATGTAGGCGCCGCTGACGGACAGTTCGGCCTTGGAGTCCTCGGAACCGCAGCCCGCGAGGACCAGGGCCCCGGTCAGTACCGCGACCGGCGCGACGAGACGCCTCACGGCTTGGCCCCCTTGATGAGCTTGGGGAGGTCCTTGGTGTACTCGTCGACGGTGGCGTCCTCGGTGTAGAGGACGTATCCGGCGTCGGACTTCGGCGAGAACGCGACGACCTGGGTGCCGTGGGTGGAGACCATCTTGCCGTTCTTGTCCTTGTGCGGCGGCTCGATGGAGATGCCGAGGGTGCGCGCGCCGGCCTGGATGGTGTCGAAGCTGCCGGTCAGGCCGATGACCTGCGGATCGATGCCCTTGAGCCACTTGCCGAGCGCTGACGCGGTGTCGCGCTCCGGGTCGGTGGTGACGAACACGACGCGCAGCTCGTCCTGTTCGGCCTTGGGCAGCTGCTTCTTGGCGACGGCGAGGTTGTTCATCGTCAGCGGGCAGACGTCGGGGCAGTTGGTGTAGCCGAAGTAGATCAGCGTCGGCTTGCCCTGGGTCTCCTTGCGGAGGTCGTACTTCTTGCCGTTCGTGTCGGTGAGGACCAGGTCCGGCTTCTCGAACGGCTTGTCGAGGACGATGGCGGCCTTGTCGGAGCCGGGCTCCTCGGAGACCACGGTGACGGGGTCGGCGCTGTCGTCGCCGCTGCCGCAGGCGGAGAGGGGCAGGGTGGCGGCGGCGAGCAGGGCGGCCGCGGCGAGTGTTGTCTTACGCATGCTGCTGCAATCTCCCGGGGGACGACCCCCGGCCCCGGCCGAGAGCCAGTGGGCCGGGGACACGGGGGCGTCCCTAGGTGTGGGTGTACGGGTGGGTCAGGCGTTGGTGCGCCGACGGCCGGCGAGCACGCCGTACGCCACGCCCAGCGCGCCGACGACGATGCCGACCACGCCCAGGACGCGGGCGGTGGTGTCACTGCTGTCGGCGGGCTCGGCGGCCTCGGTCTTCGCGGCGGCGGCTTCGGCGTCGTCGGAGTCGGAGGCCTTCTCGGAGGAGGACGAGCCGTGGTGGCCCTCCTCGGCGGCGGACAGTGCGAGGACCGGCGCCGGGTTCTCGGGCTCCTCCTGGCCCTCCTGCGGGACCTCGATCCAGCGCACGACCTCCTTGTTGGAGTACGTCTGGATCGCCTTGAAGACGAGCTCGTCGGCGTCCTCGGGGAGCTGGCCGATGGCGACCGGGAACTTCTCGAAGTAGCCCGGCTCGACGCCCTTGCCCTCGGCGGTCCAAGTGATCTTGGAGACCGCTTCGGAGATCTTCTCGCCGTGCATCTCGATCGGCTTGTCGAGCTTGGACCTGGTGACCTCGATCTTCCAGCCGGGCATCGGCTCCGGCATCGCGGAGGCCAGCGGGTGGTCGGTCGGGAAGTTCACTTCGAGCTTGGTGGTCGAGGCGTCGTCGCGCTCGTTGGGCACCTTGAAGTCGACGACCGCGTAGCCGCCCTTGGCCGCGGTGCCCTCGGGCTGCACGCTGACGTGGGCGAAGGCGGGGACGGACAGGGCGAGCACGGCCGTGCCGGTGAGCGCGCCCGTGGCGGCGATGCGAGAGGCCTTCATGCTGAGCACTCCACTGTGAATGAGGTTCGGATTCCGGTGGTGAAGAGGGGTGAAGAGGAGTACGCGTGCGCAGGGGTGCCCGATCAGGCCCACCACGAGGGAACAGGTCGGCCCATCGAAAACCGGGTACGCGCGCGTGCCGCACGACGGCGGCCCCTCAGCCCACTTCAGTGGAGTGGCGGTCGCGTCGTGTCAGGCGGCGAGGGCGAGTGCGGCGCCGGCGGGCGGGCCGCGCCTGATCACCGAGTGCTGGAGTGCGAGGGTGCGGGGCTCGGGCGGGCCGGACCACTCGGCGTGCGGGACGCGCGGGCCCGCCTCGGGAGCGCCGGGCAGCCCGGCACGCAGGGCGCGCACCAGCGCGAGCGCCCCGCGCAGGGATCGTACGAACGCGCCCTCGGCGACCGAGTGCGCCGAGAAGGCGGACATCTCGACGATGCGCAGCAGGGCCAGGTCCCCGCGCCGCAGCAACCACCCCGCGACGACCGCCGCGAGGAGGTGCGCCAGCACCATGGGCAGGGACGGCAGGAGCGATGCGGAGGTGTTGGTGGCGGCGGATATGCCGTCCGCCGCGGGGTGCGAGGCGTGCGTGCCCGCGGCCGGGTGGAGCCGTGCCTCGGTGAGGAGCTTCTGGGCCTGGGCGGGGCTGATGGCCGCGGCGGCGGTACCGCAGACGAGCCGCGCGGCCTGCTCGATGAGCGCGGCGTCGAAGGTGGCCGCAGTGCTGGACACCCCGGTGGCCGCGCCGTGTTGCCCGAGCCCGAACAGCGCGTGCAGGGCGGTCTGGCCGGCCGCGAGCAGTGCCGCGATCCCGGTCAGCGAGCGCTCCCGCCCGGCGAACGGCACCGTGACCAGGAGTACCCCCAGGAACCCGGCGCCCAGCGTCCACAGCGGGACCGTGGCGCAGGAACCCAGCGCGTGCCCGACACCGGCCAGCACGACGCAGACCGCGGCGAACACCGCGGCCCGCAGTATCCGGAGATCTCCTCCGGAGCGCACCGTGCGCGGGTGGGGGGCAGTCATGGCGGGCTCATCATCGCACTGGCCTTATGACCGCCATACGGCAGGTCCGCAAGATGACTTACGAGCGGTTCGGGACGTACGGGGCGATAGAGACCGTACGACCGGAAGATCACCTTCTGGTGTGGGCGGACCCTACATACACCGATTCCAACGTGGGCGCATCGACCATATGGGCGGCATCACGTCAAGGATGTGCTTACACCCCCGCACTCGTGGCAATACGTAACGGTATGTCGAGCCGCGGCCAGGAGGCTGGAGCATGAGCATCTGGTGGTCACTCCATCTGCGGCGGGAAGCTGCGAGCGTGCCGCTCGCCCGGCGGTTGCTGATCGGCACCATGGAGACCGCGGGCGTCGACCCGGACGTCTCGTACGACCTCTCCGTCGCCCTCAGCGAGGCCTGCGCCAATGCCGTGGAGCACGGCGGTGACAGCGAGCCCGACGGCTCCCCCCAGGCCTACCGCGTGACGGCCTATCTGGACGGCGAGAAGTGCCACATCGAGGTCGCCGACTCGGGCCCCGGTTTCCTGGCACCCCGCGCCCCTCGCCCGGCCTCCACCGACGCCGAGCACGGCCGCGGCCTCTGCCTCATCGAGGAACTCGCCGACCACGTCCAGATCGGCAACAAGCCGGGATGGGGCGGGGCGGTGGTGAGCTTCGACAAGATTCTGAAGTGGCGTGAGGACGCGCCGTTGATGGCGGTGTAGCACCGCCCCCGTATCTCAAGGGAAGCCACCCACTTCAGCTTCCTCAGCACTCACAGCCCCCGCACAGCGCCACCCCAAGGTTCTGACGGGTGGCGTCCCTAACTTCCTGGGGCATGACGGGAAATCACAAGGACAAGTCGATCACTCGGCGCCGCGCGATGGTGGTGACCGGCGGCACGGTCGCGGCGGGCGGGCTCGCCGTCGCGGGCTACCAGGCCGCCTTCGCCGACACCAGCACGACCACGACCACGACCGATGGCGCGGCGGCAAGCGCGACCGCCTCGGAGAGCTCCGGCTGCATGACGCTGATGTCGAGCGTCACCGAAGGCCCGTACTACCTCGACAACGCCCTGGTGAGAAAGGACATCACCGAGGGCAAGAGCGGCGTCCCGCTCACCCTGCGCCTCACCGTCGTCGACGCCACCGACGGCTGCACCCCGGTCAAGGGCGCCGCCGTGGAGATCTGGCACTGCGACGCCTGGGGTTACTACTCCGGCTACACCACGGCCAACCCCGGCGGCTCCGCGCCCGCCGAGAGCGAGGACGGCTCGACCGCCAACGACAACACCTACCTGCGCGGCTACCAGATCGCCAACGCCAACGGGGTCGTCAAGTTCGAGACGATCTTCCCGGGCTGGTACACCCCGCGCACCTGCCACATCCACCTCAAGGTGCACACGGGCGGCCAGAAGGAGGACGGCACCTACGAGGGCGGCAAGGTCAACTACACCGGCCAGCTGTTCTTCGCCGACGACATCGCCGAGGAGATCTTCACGCTGGAGCCCTACTCGAAGCACTCCGGCAGCTACACCACCCTCGACAACGACATGGTGTACGACGGCGGCGGCGCCTCCAGCGGCCTGCTGACCCTGAAGGCCGTGCACAAGAAGGACCCCTCCAAGGGCTACAAGGGCTTCCTCACCATCGGTGTCGACCCCGACGCGGAGAACACCGGCGCGGGCAGCGGCGGCGGTGGCGGCGAGGGCGGTACGCCCCCGGGCGACGCGCCCAGCGGCACCCCGTCGGCCTCGGCCTCCTCGTAGGGGATACGACCATGAGCAGCCGTGAGGACGACGCGCTCGCGCAGGCCGCCGTGACCGCGCTGACCGGGCAGCTGGCCCTGGCCCCCAAGCCGGGCCTGCCCGACCCGCGCGACCTCGGCGCCCGCGTCACCCGTCGGGACCACCGCATGCTGCGCTGGTCGGCCAAGTCGCTCGCGCCGGGCCTCGCGGCGATGGCCGCCGCCGCCCGGCGCACGGGCGAGCCGACGCCGGGGCTCCGTACGGAACTCGGCGCGATCGGCAGGTGCACCGAACACTCCGTGCACCTGGCCGGCGGCGGTCACCGGGGCGCGCTGTGGGCGCTCGGCCTGCTGGTCGCCGCGGCCGCGCTCGACCCCCGGGCCGGCGCGCGGGACGTCGCCGCGACCGCCAAGCGCATCGCCGCGCACACCGACAAGCGCGCCCCGCGCAAGCCCTCCCGGGGCTCCTCGGTGTCCGCGAAGTACGGCGCGGCCGGGGCGCGGGGCGAGGCACGGGCCGGATTCCCGCACGTACGGCGGGCGTTGGACACGCTGGCCAAGGCCCGCGCGGCCGGCGCCGCGGAGGAACAGGCCCGCCTGGACGCCCTGCTCACGGTGATGTCCACCCTCCAGGACACCGAACTGCTCTACGCCGCGGGCCCCCTCGGACTACGGCACGTCCAGGCGGGCGCCCGCGGAGTCCTGGAAGCGGGCGGCACGGCGACGGAGGCGGGCGCGGAGGCCTTGGCGTCGCTGGACGCCGACCTGCACGCACGCGCGTGGAGCCCGCGGGGGAGTGCCGGGTTGCTGGCGGGCGCGCTCTTCCTGGACTCATTGCCGGTCAAGGGACTGGCGACGGCTGCCTGATGCCCCTCAGGGGCGCGGGGAACTGCGCGACCAGCCACAGGCGGCCCGCAGTCCGCAACGATGGCCGGACACCCCTTCGGTATCCGGCCATCAATCCAACGTCAGCCCTTCAGAGAAGCCATCCAGCTCTCGACCTCATCAGACCGCCGGGGCAGCGCAGCGCTCAGGTTCCGGTTGCCGTCCTCGGTCACCAGGATGTCGTCCTCGATCCGCACCCCGATGCCCCGGTACTCCTCCGGCACGGTCAGGTCATCGGCCTGGAAGTACAGCCCCGGCTCGACGGTCAGCACCATGCCGGGCTCCAGCACACCCTCGACATACGTCTCGGTCCGCGCGGCGGCACAGTCGTGCACGTCCATGCCGAGCATGTGCCCGGTCCCGTGCAGCGTCCACCGCCGCTGCAGGCCCAGCTCCAGGACCCGCTCCACCGGCCCCTCGACAAGCCCCCACTCGACGAGCCGCTCGGTCAGCACACGCTGCGCCGCGTCGTGGAAGTCCCGGTACTTCGCGCCCGGCTTCACGGCCGCGATACCGGCCTCCTGGGCGTCGTACACGGCGTCGTAGATCCTCTTCTGGATCTCGCTGTACCGGCCGTCGATCGGCAGCGTGCGCGTGACGTCGGCGGTGTAGTACGTGTGCGTCTCCACGCCCGCGTCGAGGAGCAGCAGATCACCGGAGCGCACGGGCCCGTCGTTGCGCACCCAGTGCAGGGTGCAGGCGTGCGGACCGGCCGCGCAGATGGAGCCGTAGCCGACGTCGTTGCCCTCCACGCGCGCGCGGAGGAAGAACGTGCCCTCGATGTAGCGCTCGGAAGTCGCCTCGGCCTTGTCGAGGACCTTCACCACGTCCTCGAAGCCGCGCACGGTCGAGTCGACGGCCTTCTGCAGCTCGCCGATCTCGAAGGCGTCCTTGACCAGCCGCGCCTCCGACAGGAAGACCCGCAGCTCCTCGTCCCGCTCGGCGGTGACCTTGTCGGTCAGCGCGGCCTCGATGCCGGCGTCGTAGCTCCGTACGACACGCACCGGACCCGTCGCCTCACGAAGCTTGTCGGCCAGCTCGCGCACGTCGGACGCGGGGATGCCGTACAGCTTCTCGGCCTCGGTGAGCGAGTGCCGGCGGCCCACCCACAGTTCGCCCTGGCCGGAGAGCCAGAACTCGCCGTTCTCGCGGTCGGAGCGCGGCAGCAGGTAGATCGTCGCCTTGTGACCGTCGGCGACGGGCTCCAGGACGAGCACGCCGTCCTCGGTCTGGTTGCCGGTGAGGTACGCGTACTCGACCGACGCCCGGAAGGGGTATTCGGTGTCGTTCGACCGCGTCTTCAGGTTGCCCGCCGGGATCACCAGCCGCTCACCCGGGAACCGCGCCGACAGCGCGGCACGCCGCGTGGCGGTCTCGGCGGCCTGGGGGATCGGCGCGAGGTCGCGCAGCTCCGTGTCGGCCCAGCCGGACTGCATGTTCTCGGCAAGCTCGTCGGACACGCCCGGGTACAGGCCGTTCTTGCGCGGCTTGATCGGCTCTTTTTCGGCAGTCTCCGGGGTCTCCGGGAGCTCTTCTGCCACGGCGGTCATCCTCCTCGATACGGCACTGGGCCCCCTCCATCGTACGGTCGTACGGAAGGGGGCCCAGGGGCGAATGGCCTGTTACACGGCAATCGACGGTCACTGTTATGTGCGCCACTGTTCGCCTGTTATGGGCGGCAACGGCTTACTCGAAGCGAGCCGCCAGCAGGACGACGTCCTCCGCGCTGTCCGCCCGGTCGAGCCCGTCCGGCAGCACGGTCCGCAGGACGTGGTCGACGACGGCGTCCGGGTCGTGCCGGATCGCCCTGGGCACCCCGGCCGCGGCCGAGTGCAGCCGGGCGAAGGCGCGGTCGGTGGGGTCGCCGGTGCGGTGCAGCAGCCCGTCGGTGTACAGCAGAACCGTCTCTCCGGCTTCCGCCGTCAGCTCCACACTCGGCGCCTCCCAGCAGGCCAGCATGCCCAGCGGCGCGGACACGGACGTCTCCACGAACTCCGTGCGCCGATCGCCGATCAGCAGCGGCGGGGTGTGCCCGGCGCCGGCGAGCGTGATCTTGCGCAGGGCGGGCTCGCAGTAGGCGAACAGGGCGGTGGCTGAGCGGGCCGGCTCGGTGAGTCTGAGCAGCAGTTCCAGGTCGGACAGGACCGCGACCGGGTCCTCGCCCTCCATGACGGCGTACGCCCGCAGGCTCGCCCGCAGCCGCCCCATGGCGGCGACCGCGCTGGGCCCCGACCCGGTCACCGAGCCGACGGCCAGACCGAGCGCGGCGTCCGGCAGCGGCAGCGCGTCGTACCAGTCGCCGCCCCCGCGCGGACCGGTGCGGTGCCGGGCGGCCAACTGGACGCCGGTCATGCGCGGCAGCCGGGACGGGAGCAGCTCCTCGGCCATCGTCCGCATGGACGCGCGCGTGCGCTCGATTTCGAGGAGCCGGGCGAGGTGCTCGGTGGCGTAGCGGGTGTACAGGCCGACGAGGTGGCGCTGGCGCTCGGCCGGTTCGGCGGGCTCGTCGTACAGCCACACGGCGGCGCCGAGGCGGCCGGCCGCGTCGGTGGTCAGGGGGAGGGCGTAGCTGGCGGCGTAGCCGAGGCGGGCGGCCACCTCGCGGTGGCGGGGGTCGAGCTTGTCCCCGGCGAACAGGTCGGGCTCGGCGATCTCGCCGTCGCCGCCCGGGAGGCCGTCGAGGATCCTGCCGTACGACATGGCGCTGCGCGGCACGGTCTCGATGTGTCCGAGATCGGCGCGGGCGAGGCCCAGCCCGATGGTCGTGTCGGGGCCCAGCCCGTCCGCCGGTTCCAGTACGACGAGACCGCGCCGGGCGCCCACGAGGGCGGATCCGGCGCGCAGGATTTCCTCAAGAGCCTCGGCGAGCGAGTCCGTGCGGGCCAGGCGCTCGGTGAGTTCGTGGAGGGTCGTCAGGTCCGAGACCCAGCCGGCGAGACGGTCCTGGAGGACCACGCCTGGTGGGTTGGGCGGGGGGACCGCTGAGGCACCCGAGGCCGCGTGCGCGGGCGCGACAGTGTGTGCGGGCGAGGGAACCGTCGAATCGATTCCGGCCACTTTCGGAGGGTGGGGAGCGTTCATGGCGTCCGGCTTTCGGACCGGTGCGTATTGCTCAAAAGCATCGCAAACCCCCATGTCATTCTGCGCCGCTAGCAGTGTCTCCACATGTACACGCACTCGTAAGGGGATGTCCAGCATTGTCCTGCTGGGATTCCTGGTGTCCGTGGGCAACCAGAGCCCTCGTCGTAGATCTCTTGCACAAAGGCAAAGTTGGCTTAAAACTGTGACAGGGAACGGGGTATTGCGGTCGACTGGTTTCGCTCCACAGAGCGTCACAACGGTCGTGATGGGTACGTACTCGGTGAAGACCAGGGGTGGTTGACAACCACCCGGAACCTGGTGACGGACCCGGGCGTCTTAGCCACCGACGGCCGTGCCCCATCCTCCCGTGGCGGAGGCGAAGAGAAATACGCGGGACAGCAAAACGCCAGACTTCGCCACCCCACGCCACGCCCATGCTTTTGCCAGACGCAGTATGGACGGGGCTGCCGCGGAAGCAGCCAACGCTCGACCCATAGGGGTTTCCCTTGCCCAGGGCAGGGGTGTGATGCGCCATTAGGTACGCACAGTGAAGTGATCGACACATGGTGTGATGTGGCCCACGGTGTTGCCAGCGGTGCAACGGAAAGGAACGAGCGCTCATGCGCGAGATCCTCGGAAAGCGACGCAGGCTCCTGCGCGGCGATGGGAGGCCTGAGGTGATCAGCGCGGCCCTGACCTTCGCGACTCAATGGCAGTGGCCCGTACTCCCGGGTGTGGCGGCGGATCCGCAGAAGTCGGACCGCTGCGGTTGTCCGGACCCCGAGTGCACGGTGCCCGGTGCCCACCCCTTCGACCCCGGTCTCCTCGCGGCGACCACCGACGAGCGCATGGTGCGCTGGTGGTGGGCCAACCGGCCCGCGGCCCCGATCATCCTCGCCACCGGCGGCACGGCGCCCTGCGCCGTCAGCCTCCCGGCCCTGCCGGCCGCGAACGCCCTCACCGCACTCGACCGCATGGGCATGCGCCTCGGCCCGGTCGTCGCCTCGCCCGCCCGCTGGGCGATCCTGGTGAAGCCGTACTCCATGGAGCAGCTGGGCGAACTGCTGTACGCCAAGGACTTCGTCCCGGGCTCCCTGCGCTTCCACGGCGAGGGCGGCTACCTCGCCCTGCCCCCGTCCGAGACGGGCCAGGGCCCCATCAGCTGGCAGCGCGCCCCGCTGCCCGGCTCGGCCTCCCCCTGGGTGCCCGACGTGGAGGCCGTGGTGGACGCCGTGGTCGAGGCCCTCACTCGTACGGGTGTGAGCGCACCCGAGTTGTAGGGGTGTACGGCGCGCGCGGAACGGGACGCGCGTGCGCGGTAGTTACATTCCGTGTATGCCCCGTCACGCTGAGACACGCCGCTCAGGCTCAGGAAAGATCCGTCTGTTCGCCCTCGCCGGCGTCGTGGTGGGCGCGGTCGCGCTGCCGCTGGCCGTCGCCTCCGCGGGACCCGTGGGCGAGGAGGAGCGCGCCCTCGGCCATACGTCACGCAAGTCCGAGCGTCCTTCGGTACGTCCCTCCCCCGCCACCGACGCCAAGGGGCCCGCGGCCGAGCCCGACGACTCCCTGCTGCTCGGCCTGGGCCTGGCCACCGCCACCCGCTGCGGCCCCGAGCTCACCTCCCCGGAGGGCATCGAGGCGCAGACCTGTGTCCTCACGCAGGGTGAGGAGACCTGGGCGCGCACCTACTTCCGCAACGCGACCGGCGGCGCGCTGGACTCCGTACTGAGCCTCATGGGGCCCGGAGGCCGCACCGTGCAGATGCGCTGCGCCGGGGGTGCCGAGGACGAGCCGGGGACGTGCGAGACGCCCAGGCGGCCCACTCGGGGGAATCTGGACGCCTACACGGCGGTGGCGGAGTTCGCCGCGCGGGCCGGGAACGGGCCGCTGCTGCTGCGCGCCGCGAGCAACTCCGTACCGGACGATTCCACGGCGGTCACGGGCCGTTGACACGCGACGTCATTTCGTAAATGACCGCACGCATGGAAAGACCCGGTTGCTGGCGACGGGGGATGCACCAGCAACCGGGCTAATGGAACGGTAACAAGAGATCGGCGGTTCGCAAATTCGATCCGGGCTTTCCAGTCACGGATTCCCTTGCTCCGCTTGGGAGTTGTGATCGGATTCACCCCTCCCGCGAGGGCCGGTTCGACTGAACGGCCGTTCAGTCGAACCCGGTCTCCCTCCTGTGCGTCAGCTGAGCGTGACCTGCCGGTTGGTCAGGCCGCCGCGCGCGCGGCGCTCGTCCGCGGTGAGCGGAGCGTCCGTGGCCAGGGCCGCGGCGAGGCGCTCGGCGAACTCGGCCGCCGGCTTTTCCACGTCCTCCGCGCCGATCTCGCTCGGCAGGTCCCAGACCGGCACGGTGAGGCCGTGAGCGCGGAAGGAGCCGACGAGCCGGGTGCCCTCGCCGAGGCTCGACTTCCCCGCCGCGTGCAGCCGCGCGAGAGCGTCCAGAAGCTGCTCCTCGGGGTGCGGCATGACCCAGCGCAGGTGGTTCTTCTCCGGCGTCTCGCACCAGTAGGCGGCGTCCACGCCGGTCAGCTTCACGGTCGGGATGGCCGCGGCGTTGGCCCGCTCCAGGGAGGCGGACACCTCCGGAGTGGCGTTCTCCGCGTCCGGGACCCAGAACTCGAAACCGCTGTGCACAACTGGCTCGAACGCGCCTTCGGGATCGAGCAGATCCTGCAGCCGCGGACCGTCGGCCGGGGCGCGGCGGCCCTGGATCGGCGTGCCGGGCTGGGCGGTGAGGGCCTGCTGGAGGGTGTCGGCGAGGTCGCGGCTGATGTCGCCCGACGCCGTGTCGTTCTGCAGGCCGAGCAGCACCGAGCCGTCGTCGCGGCGCAGGGCCGGCCAGGCCATCGGCAGGACGGTGGCGAGGGTGACGGACGGGACGCCCTCGGGGAGACCGCCCTGCAGGGGCAGCTCGACGGTGGCGGCCGGCACCAGTTCGCGCAGGGCCACCCAGTCGCACTCGGACGGCAGGCCCTCGAACGGGCGGTGCACCAGCTCGGTCACCGCCTGTGCGGCGGCCCGGCCGTGACAGGCCTTGTAGCGGCGGCCGCTGCCGCAGGGGCAGGGCTCGCGTGCGCCGACAACCGGAACCTGTCCATCAGCGCCTACGGCGCGGGCCCCGTCGACGATCTGCGGGCGCTTGGCCTTGGTCTGAGGTCGCTTCTTGGCCATCGTGGGTGTCTCCCGGTTACGGCTCGTCTGGTACGGCGCGAGCCTAGCCGTTCACGCCATGGCCGACGGGAGCCTGTGGACAACCCGCCGGGTCGTGCCGGACGGGGAGTCGCCGCGCGCGACCGGCGCTTCAGTCCATGTCGTCGAAGGCGTCCGAGAAGGCGAGGCCGGATATCGCGCCCACGGACGGTGCTGCGACGCGCGTAGCGAAGTCGTCGCGGCGGTCCCCGGCGTCCGGATCATGCACGTCGTCGTGGACCACGACCCAGACCGTGACCTCGCCGCGCGCGTCGTCCCGTACACCCCAGTCGTCGGCCAGGGCGGTGATGATGTTCAGCCCGCGGCCGCCGTGTGCGGTGACCGAGGGCGTGGCCGGAGCCGGGCGGGTGGGCCCGCCGCCGTCCGTCACCTCGACCGTGAGCCTGCCGCTCGTGTCCACACGCCATGCGGCCCGGACGTCGCCGTCCCCGGACAGCGCGTCGCCCAGCGGGCGGCCGTGTTTGCACGCGTTGCTCAAGAGTTCGGAAAGAATCAGTACGGCGTCGTCGATGACCGTTTCCGCGACCCCGCCCGTGCGCAACTGCGAGCGCATACGGTGTCTCGCCTTCCCCACGCCCGCAGGGCCATGGGGTACGGCCATGCTCGACGACGCGGGCACCTCCTGTGCCACCACCAACGCCACCCCCGAGACCTCCTTTGCCCCACGCCACGGTGTGGATGCCCCATTGGCCTGAACCGGAAACCGGCCAATCAACGTCCCACGACGCATTCACAACGATCGAATACGGACCGAACGCGCCGGAGCACTCCCCGTAGTCGACATGGCTGGAATTCTTCGGTGTGGCCGAGAGTGGAGGATGGGGCTGGTGGGACTCCGGGGTCAAGAGGTTGTGCAGGGATTGATGAGGTTTTAGTGGTTTCCGGGTGTGCGGTTTGCTCTGCCGCACGCGCGCGTGCTCTCAGCGCCCGCGACGCCAGGGAGCACACGCGTGTCAGCGGCCGAGTTGGTGCAGTACCGCGCGCGGGCGGTTGGTGATGATGGCGTCGACGCCCAGGTCGACGCAGAGGTCGACGTCCTGGGGCTCGTTCACGGTCCAGACGTGCACCTGGTGGCCGGCCCGCTTCAGGCGCTCCACATACGCCGGGTGATTGCGCACGATGCGGATCGAGGGGCCCGCGACATGGACGCCCGCGGGCAGTCGGCCGTCCCGCAGCCTGGGTGAGACGAACTGCATCAGATAGACCGTCGGCAGGGTCGGCGAGGCGGCACGCACGCGATGCAGCGAGCGCGCCGAGAAGCTCATGACGCGCACCGGGGACTCCTCGTGCGAGGCGGGCGCATCCAGCCCGAACCGCTTCAGCAGGTGCAGCAGCCGCTCCTCGACCTGCCCCGCCCACCGCGTCGGATGCTTGGTCTCGATCGCCATCTCCACCCGCCGCCCGGCGTCGGCGACGAGCTCCAGCAGTCGCTCCAGGGTGAGCACGGAGGTGTCCTCGGGGTCCTCCGGCCGGAACTCCCAGTCGGGCTCCTCGGCCCGGTTCTTCCACGAGTCACGGTTCTTCCGGGAGCCGAAGTCCAGGGCGGCGAGCTCGGCGAGCTCCAGGGCCGAGACCGCGCCGCGGCCGTTGGACGTACGGTTGACGCGGCGGTCGTGCACGCAGACGAGATGACCGTCCGCGGTGAGGCGTACATCGCACTCGAGGGCGTCCGCACCGTCCTCGATCGCCTTTTTGTACGCGGCCAGGGTGTGCTCGGGAGCGTCTTCGGAGGCTCCGCGATGGGCGACGACTTGGGTCTGCTGCTGCCGTGCGTGGGTCACGGCGTCATGGTGTCACCGCGCCGGGGCGGGCGTGCGACCGGAGGAGGAGCGAGCGTGCAGGGATTGCGCCCTATTGGTCCCACATGGGCAATATAAAGGTTGGCCGTGGACCCACAGCAACCGCTTATGGTGCTCTGACGGCCCGTGGGAAAAGCTGACGGCATACATAAAGGCATGCACAGCTGAAGCGCACCGACCGCCGACAAGTACTGGCAAGCGTGAACGGGCGTGACCGAGTGCGACCCCAGACAATAGCCGTGGATCGAGGAGAGAAGCTGTGAGCACCGAGAACGAGGGCGCCGCGGTACCCCCGGCCCCGTCCGCACCCCCCGTGCCGGTGGACGCTCCCGCTGCTCCGGCTTCCCAGGAGCGCCCGGCCCCCGAGGGCGACGGCGCCCCGACCGCTCCGCTCCCGCCGGTGCCGAGCGGCGCCCCGGCGAGCGCCAACGGCACGCAGCCGTACGCCGCCCCGGAGACCGCCCAGGCGGCGCAGCCGCCCGCAGCCCCGGGCACCTCGAACGACGCCCAGCAGCCCGTCACCCAGGGCTCGGCCCCCGACGCCTCCTGGCCGCCCCCGCCGCCCGCCGCACAGCCGTCCGCCACAGCGCCGTACGCGACACAGCCGTACGCCGACAGCGGCGCCATGGCAGGCGGTGCCGGTGCTGGTGCCGGTGCGGGATCCGGCTGGGGTGCGGCGTACCCGCAGCCGGCGCCGAAGGCCGGCCGCGGGCGCGGCGGACTGCTCGCCGCGGTTCTCATCGCCGCGCTGGTCGCGGGCGGTCTGGGCGGCGGCCTCGGCTACACCCTGGCCAAGAACGACGACAACACCTCCTCGACGACCGTCTCCGCCCCCGACAGCGGCGGCTCCGTCAAGCGCGACCCGGGCACCGTCGCGGGCGTGGCCGCCAAGGCGCTGCCGAGCACCGTCACCATCCAGGCCGAGAGCAGCGCGGGCGAGGGCGGAACCGGCACGGGCTTCGTCTTCGACGCCGAGGGCCACATCCTCACCAACAACCACGTGGTGGCCGACGCGGTCGACGGCGGCAACCTGACGGCGACCTTCCCGAACGGCAAGAAGTACGACGCCGAGGTCGTCGGCCACGCCCAGGGCTACGACGTGGCGGTCATCAAGCTCAAGAATGCCCCCTCGGGCCTCAACCCGCTGACGTTGGGCGACTCCGACAAGGTGGCGGTCGGCGACTCGACGATCGCGATCGGCGCCCCCTTCGGCCTGTCCAACACGGTCACCACGGGCATCATCAGCGCCAAGAACCGCCCCGTGGCCTCCAGCGACGGCACCGGCAGCAACGCCTCGTACATGAGCGCCCTGCAGACGGACGCCTCGATCAACCCCGGCAACTCCGGCGGCCCGCTGCTGGACGCCCAGGGCAACGTCATCGGCATCAACTCCGCGATCCAGTCCGCCGCCAACGGCCTGGGCGGCACCAGCCAGTCCGGCTCGATCGGCCTCGGCTTCGCCATCCCGATCAACCAGGCCAAGTACGTCGCCCAGCAGCTGATCAAGACCGGCGAGCCGGTCTACGCCAAGATCGGCGCCTCCGTCTCCACGGAGGACACCACCGACGGCGCCAAGATCGTCGACCAGGGCAACAGCAGCGCCGCCGCGGTCGAGGCGGGCGGCCCCGCCGACAAGGCCGGCCTCAAGCCCGGCGACGTCATCACCAAGCTCGACGACAGGGTGATCGACTCCGGTCCCACCCTGATCGGCGAGATCTGGACCCACCAGCCCGGCGACAAGGTCACGATCACCTACGAACGGGACGGCCAGTCCCGTACGGTCGAACTCACCCTGGGCTCCCGCAAGGGCGACAGCTGACGCGACGGCCACGCGCGCGTAGATCAGGCTCTGACACGAGCCGACTACGCGCGCGTGCCTGTTTTTCCGGGACGCGACGCGCCGTCCTGTGGAAGCGACGCGGCCAGTTCTCTGGAAGCAACGTGCACATCCTCTGGAAGCGACGTGCCCGTTCTCTGAAAGTGGCGTGCCTGTTTTCTGGAAGTGAGGGGAACCAGGGCGCGACGAACCCGCGTCCACCTCACCGGGTGGCACCCTTTCGCTGAGGTGTGGACTGCGCGATGAGCGCGCGGAGTTGCCGATCGACCGGCGACAGCGTCCACGCGTTCGAATGGGCTATCGTGCCTTCTCGACCTCGACTCTTCGCGAATGGGAAGCAGAGCCGCGAATGGGAAGCAGAAAAGGGGACGGTCTCGCGGTGTCCGATCTTGGACGGCTCGTCGCCGGCCGGTACCTGCTGGTGGACCGGGTGGGCAGCGGCGGCATGGGCACCGTCTGGCGTGCCGAGGACAAGATGCTCGGCCGCCATGTCGCCGTGAAGAAGCTGCACATCCCACCGCACCTTCAGGACGACGAGGTCCGCACGCTCTACGAGCGCACCCGCCGCGAAGCGCGCAGCGCCGCCCGGATCACCCACCCCAACGTGATCGTCGTGCACGACGTCGTCGACGACGAGGGCCTGCCCTGCATCGTCATGGAGTACGTCCCCTCGGTCACGCTGAGCGACGTACTGAAGCGGCGCGGTGCGCTGCCACCCGAGGAGGCCGCCCGGATCGGCCTCGCCATGGCCGCCGCCCTGCGTGCCGCCCACGACGCCGGAGTGCAGCACCGGGACGTCAAGCCCGCCAACGTGCTGCTCGGCAACGACGGGCGGATCATCCTCACCGACTTCGGGATCGCCATGGAGTCGGGAACGTCCTCGCTGACCAAGCCCGGCGAGCTGATCGGCTCCATCGGCTACCTGGCGCCCGAACGGCTCCGGGGCGCGCGTCCCGAGACCGGTCCCGCCAGTGACCTGTGGGCCCTGGGGGCCACGCTGTACCAACTGGTCGAGGGGCAGGACCCGTTCCGCCGCAACACCGCGATCGAGACCGCGTACGCCATCGCCGCGGACCCGTACGAGCCCCCGCGCAACGCGGGGGAGCTGGCCCCGGTGATCGAGGGCCTGCTCGTCAAGGACCCGGGTCAGCGCATGGACGTGCACGAGGTCGAACGCCGCCTGAGCGACGTGACCGGCACACGGACCGAGAGCCTCGATCCGCCCACGCGACCGGACCGTGCCGACGACCTCGCGCCTCCCGCGAGCAAGAGCGGAGCCAACCGCGGCCGTCGCCGTACGGTGGCGCTGTCAGCCCTGGCCGTGACGCTCGCCGCCTGCCTGGCGGCCGGCGCGGTGTGGTGGCTCAACGGCAGGGCCGACGGCCCGGGCAAGCAGGCGTCGGGCTCCGAGGCGACCACGCCCACCTCGTCCACTTCACCCACAGCGCCCACCACGCCCACGTCGGGCACCAGCCCTGACCCCAGTTCTGGCTCCAGCTTCTCGGTGCCGCCGGTGCCCGCCGGATACGTCCTCAAACAGCCGGACAGAGGCATCTCCGTGCCCGTGCCGGAGGGCTGGACCCGCAAGGCGCTCGCCGGGGGCGAAGTCGGCTACATAGACCCGACGGGACTGGTGGGCCTGAGGGTCAACGTCATCGAGTTCGCCGGCACCGATCCGCTCCAGCACTGGCGTGAGACGGAAGAGGAACAGACCGCCCGCGACAATGCCGGCTATGAGCGCGTGAGGATGGCCGAGACGACCTTCCGGGGACGGCCCGCCGGATACTGGGAGTTCACCTTCGAGGGCAGACAACGGAAGTACCGTGCCGCAGAGTTGGCCTTCGCGAGCGCCGACGGCACCCAGTACGTGATCTACCTCTCCGCGCCGGACGCCCGATGGCACGAGTACCGCCCGGTCTTCGACAACGCCGTCAACGGGGTCCGCGTGGGCGACGGCACCTGACAGCGGCAGAGGGCCCCGGACCCGCGCACCGGACCTCATGTGGACCACGAACCCCGCCCACCGCGCGAGGCCGGTACGCTGTACCCGCTCCGCCCCTGGTGGGACGGGGCCGAGGTGGGTTGCCCGAGCGGCCTAAGGGAACGGTCTTGAAAACCGTCGTGGCGGCGACGTCACCGTGGGTTCAAATCCCACACCCACCGCGCAGGTCAGAAGCATTGCAGGTCAGAAGGGGTGCCTTCCAGTGGAGGGCACCCCTTCGGCGTTCACCCTGTCTCACCCTGACTCGCCCGCATCCCGGGCTTGACCAGCGCGTGCGGCCAACCTGCGGCCAGGATTTACGGCTCCTCTGACTCGCCTTCCTGCTCCGCCAACCCCTGCTCGATCAGCGCGTTCATCCTGGCTTCCTCGCCGTCCAGCACCTTGGCGTAGTAGCGCTGAAGCACAGCGACGCTCTGGCCCGCGCGCCGGGCGGTCTCGGCAAGGCTGACCCCGGACCGGAGCCAGAACGACACACAGGCGTGGCGCAGGTCGTACGGGATGGCGGCGAGTGGAGAGGCCACCTGCGCGGCTGTGAGCGCCTTCTTGCGAGCCTCCTTCCACACCGCGCCGTACTCCTGCGACCGGATGGGCCCGCCCCGCACGGCACTGAACAGTTGACCCTCGGTCGTGGTGCCGAACGCTTCGAGGTGGGCCCGCAGGATGGCCACCAGTACAGGCGGGATGGGTACGGGTCGGACTGCCCGGCGGGCCCGATGTTTGAGCTGCCGCTCCTCGTACGGCTTGCCGTCGTCGGTCCACGCGGATCCCACCTGCGGCCGGGCGCCAGCGAGCATGAGCCGTCCCCAACCTTCTGTGGGGAGTTCGCACTGCTCAGCGCTGAGCATCGACACCTCCTCCGGCCGCATGGCGGCGTAGTAGATGCATGCGTAGAACGCGACCAGGTGGGCGCCTCGCTGCCCCTGTGCCCGGACTGCGTCCAGCAGCGCCCGTGCCTGCGCCGGGGTGGCCACACTGCGCACGTCCAGCTCTTCCACTGCTTTGGGCGTCTCCCAGTGCACTCGGTGCAGTGGGTTGCCGGGCAACAGTTCCTGTTCCACCGCGAGGCGAAGGCAGTTGCTGAGCACTGCGCGGCGACGCCGGAAGGTGTTGGCTGCGGCTGCCTTGCCGTTCTTGCGCTTGGCCAGGGCTTCCAGCACCATGCGCACGCGCTTCGCGCTGTCTAGGTCGACGACGGCCGGTGCGTTGCGTGCCACCCATGCCAACGCCTTGGCCTCCGGTTCGGGCGGCTCCTGGTCATGGCGTCCGGCGTTGAATCCCCACTGGTAGAGCGCCCGGCGCAAGAGGTCGTCCGCCGGGCGTCCCTTCCCGGCCGGACACAGCGCCATTGTGGCGATGGTCAGGCTCTCTGCGATGCTCGCCCGGTGCTTTGCTGCGGCAGTCGGCCACTTTCGCGCGGCGTGCGCGCGGGCATGGGCGTACCAACTCGTGCGGTTCCGCTCCCGGAGCTCCGACACGGGGAGGCCAGTCTCGGTGTCGAACGGTTCGCCTTTACGGGCCGCGGTCAGCAGTTCCGCGCGGCGAGCGTCGGCGAGCGTCTTGGTAGCGAACCTCTCCGGAAACTCCGTCCCGGCGACTTGCCAGCGGAGTTGGTACGGAGCTGACTTGCTCGGACGCTTCCGGACGTTCCAAATGCGCACGTCATAGCTGTGCATTGTGCTCCTCACGGAGATGGGGCCCGCCGTACGGCGGGCCCCATCGGGTCGGTCAGCGGTCAGGCGGCGATCTCGTGCTTGGCCCACCACGCGTCCAAGTCACTGCGACGGCAACGGATCTGGCCGTTCGGCAGCTTTATGAGCCTTGGCGCCTTGCCACGGGCGCGCATCCGGTAGAAGGCGGCGCGGCTCATCTCGATCTCTTCGAGGACTTCGGGGAGCTTGAGCATCCGGGGGCTGGCCATTCGGTGGCTCCTCAGTAGTCGGGGTGACTTCAAGTGCCATTGGCTGAGCGCAGGCGGACTTCGGAACTTGTCGAATGCCTGCGTGTGTCCGAGGTGCGGATTTCTGCGTCACCTGCGTCATCTGCGTCATTCGCCGCTCTGACCTGCGGTTTCTCGGTGACGCAGCGCGGTGGGGGTATGTCACCGGTGACACGGACCTGCGTCATGGAGTGACGCAGGTGACGCGGGGTGACGCAGGAACCGGCCGTCTGCGTCACCGCTGTTTCGGCAGATCACCGGCCGTTTTCGGGGCGCGGGTGACGCAGGTGACGCAGCGTCTCTCTACTTCGGACAAAGAGGGGGTGGTGTCTGTTGTGGTGCGCGGCTCAGAGAGTGAAGAAGGAGCCGCTTCGCGGCGCGTCCATTGCCGGGCGGCGGTGCCGCCGAACAGCAAGAAGAGCACGCGTGACCGGGTGCTCCTCTTGCTTGTGCGGGGCGGTCGTGGTGCCGCGCGGTCAGAAAGCCGCTTCCTGCTCGGACGGGGGCGGCGCGGCGGACGGCCGCGCGATCTCGATGTAGCGGGATGCGTTGGTGCGTCCCCAGTCGATGAGGACGCCCCGGGCGGCGAGGGTGGGTTGAAGGCGCTTGAGGCGGTCTGAGAGCACCTTGCCGGTGGTCGGCCACCCTTTAGGCAGGGGACGGAAGTCCTCGCCCGCGTAGAGGCCGGTGAGGCAGTGCAGCCATTCGGCGGACGTCATCCGCTGCTCGGTGCCCGGCTCGATGCCGGCGGCGTGCTTGAGCACGGTCTGCGCCAACAGGTCGCCCTCGATGACGTCGTCGTTGAGGTCGTCCAGGCTGGCCCGGTAGGCGGCGAGAGCTCCCAGACCGGTGGCCGCGTCGAGTTGCGCGCACAGGTGCGCGAAGTCGGCCATGCGTAGGTCCGTGGGGATGTCCGCCTCAGCCGCCCGTACCTGCACGGTGAGGTCCAGGAGCGAGCCGAGGATGACGGGTAGCACCTCTGCGAAGTCCGACCACAGTTCGGCCTCGGTGCGCCTCACGCGGGGGCGTTCCAGCCGCAGGGGCAGGAGTCGTTCGGCGAGGTCGGGCCGGATGACTCCCACGTCGATGCCGGTCAGGAGCAGGGGGCGACGGTAGCCGATGCGGAAGACGTCGCCGTCGGTGAACAGGGCACGCTTGACGTTCTCGGCGCCGGTGACGATGCAGCACATCGCATCCGACAGTTCCGGGGTCATGTGGGAGAGGTTGTCCAGGGCGGTGACCCAACCGGCCGCTACCGCTGTGATCAGGTTCTCCTCATCCTTGGGTGCCCGGCGCAGGTCTCCGGTCATGCCCTCGATGATTCGCACGAGCATGCGCCCGCCGGTGGACTTTCCCGCGCCCTGTGGTCCGGTGAGGAAAGGGGCCGGGACGGGCACCGTCGGCCCGAGGCAGCCGATGAGCCAGGCGATGGCCAGGCACTCGGTCTCCGCGGTGGCGAAGTTGCACAACCGCATCAGCAGGTCGATGCCCTTGCCGTTGGTGTCCTTGGCCGGCAGGGGTAGTTCCCCGGTTAGTTGGGTGCGGCGCCAGCACACCTCTCGCGGGTCCGGGGTGGCGATGTCCCATCCGGTGGGGTGGATCCGTACGGACTGCCCGTCGCTGCGCCCGAGGTCCAGCCATGTGGCTCCGTCGAATCCCGGGGCGACGCGGATGTGCACGGGCTGAACGTCCTCGGTCAGTGCGAGTGCCTCGATCAAGTCGAGCGCCTCCTTCATGGCCGTGCCGTTGAACACGCCGATGCCGTCCTTGAACAGTCCGACCATGAGTTCTTGGCGGTGGCTGCCGGTGGTGCCCTGGGACCGGATCGGACGGGCCACGGGGTGGCCGTTGCGCTGCGCGTACACGGTGCCGTCGGCGGTGCGGAAGTAGCGGAAGTGCGCTTGCGCGTAGTCGGTGATGACTTCGCGAGCGGGGTTCTTGTCGTCGTCGGACATGGTCACAGTCCCAACATGGTGCGAGCGTTGTTCCATGCGTCCGTGCAGTGCCGGGCCGTCTCGCCCTTGGTGCGGGCGGCGGTGAACAGGCGGGCGACGTGGGTGTCGGTGAGGCAGCCGCACCGGCCGTGCGTGGACAGCACCGCGAGGAACGTCCCGTAGACGGTGGCGTGGATCGCGCTGCGGGCGGTGGTGATGCGCTGCTCTGCCATGGCGATGCCGCGTTCCAGGAAGGTGGGCGTGCGGTGCGGGCACTGCCCGCCGCTGGACCCGGCGGGCGCGCTGGCGTGCGGTACCGGCCGGGCCGGGGAGGGCGTCTTGGCGGCCAGGGCGCGCACGGTGTCCGGCAGGTCGACCATGAGGCCGGCGCCGGACCCGAGGTAGCGGGCGTAGGACATGGACGACTTGATGTCGACATCGGGACGCACCTTGTTGCGGGAGGCCATGGCTCCCCGGTAGATCCAGTGCTCACCGCGTGTCGTCGGCACGGTCCGTGTGGCGGGCAGGGTCTGGCGGGCCCATGCGATGGCGTCCGCGTCGTCCAGGTCGACCACGGTCAGCCCGGCGCCGCCGGGGTGGTAGCCGACGCACACCGCGCGGCGCCAGGCTGCCGCCCACGGGGGCGCGACGATGACGGCCGGATCGGTGGTCGCGGCGGCCCAGGCGTGGCAGACGCCGGGGCACTGGCACGGGCCCGGGGTCTTCATGTTCGGCCGGCCGCCGCACGCGTTGTCCACGCACGAGGAGCAGTTGCCGAACGGGACCTTGCCCCGGCGCAGGGGCAGCACCGGGACGCCGGATGTGGCGAGGCTCAGCGCGGTGTGCAGGGGGTAGGGCGTCTCGCTCATGCCGCGCTCCGATCGGTGAGCAGCGTCTGCCGGTGGGTGGGGATGGCAGCCAGGACACGGGTACGCCAGCGCAGGGCGTAGTCGATGCAGTTGGCGCAGTTCTTGTGCGGGTGGTCGGGCAGAGGGGGCCGCTTGCGGGCGTGGTAGCTCCAGGCCGCGGAGTCCGCGGAGGCGAGCAGGTGCCCGACGCTTTCCAGACCGAGGATCTTGAACCCGAAGCCGTGCAAGCGGTAGCCGCGGGCCGCCATCGCGGTGACGATCGCAGCCCCTTGCTTGGTGGACTGCAACCGGCATACCGAGCCCAGCCCAACGGTGGGTTCACGGCGCAGGTCGACGCCGTAGCTCTCGTACAGGTCCGCGCACGCGTGGTACTCGTCCACGGTGCGGCCTTGAAGGGTCGGGATGATCCGCAGGGTCGGGGCAAGGGAGCGCAGGTCCAGGAAGTTGTGCACGGTGCGCCGCTGGTGCTCCGGCACGCTCAGCTTGGTCCCGACGAACGACAGGGGGCCGGCCGTGCCGCCGTTGATGATGAGGTCTTCACACATCCAGTCCTGACCGGCCGCCCAGTCGTAGGGGCCGACGTGTTCCCAGATGCGGCGCAGGTCTTCCACGTACTGGCGGGGGCTGCGGGTCCAGCGGCCGTGACGCTGGAGTTCCGAGAAGCCGCCGGAGTCGACCGCGTACCGGCCGCGCGCCGGGTACAGCGTGGCCGCGGCGGCGAAGTGCTCGGATTTCAGGAACAGCGGCACGTCGGTGAGCTTGACCCAGTGCCGTTTGTGAGTGGTCAGGTAGAACCGCATCCCGCCCTCGGCGGGAGCTCCCGCCAGTAAGGCTCGCGGGACGGTGGTGGGTTGCGTCATGCTGGGAGACCTCCACAGGTCAAGTGGTTGGCAGGTGGACAAGAGCGGCCCCGGACTTTGGCGAGACGGGGGCCGCTCTTGGCGTAGCTAGCCGTGGAAGTGGTTGCGCTTGAACGTCGCCTTGCGGATGTTCACGGTCGTGCCGCCCTGGTGGTCGCTCGCGCTGAAGAGCTGCACGGCGATCCATCCGCCGAAGATCACGGCGGCCAGGATGATGAGCTGGGTGATGAACGCGGTGAGCGCGGCGATGAACGAGGTGAGCAGGATCAGCCCGCCGCACACCGCGAGGAACCCGACGCCCCCGAGGGCGACGTTCACGGCCGTGCGGGACACGGCCGGCTTGGCCGTGATCGGTTCGGGCTGGACGGGGTTGATGGCGTAGCCGGTGACGACGCGGCCGTCCGGCAAGACGATGCTCGCCACCGCCGGAACACTGCCGGGCTGCACCGGCACGAGGGGTGCCGACACGGCCACGGCGGGCGGGAGCGGGGTGGGCTGGTGGACTTCCACGGCCCTCTGCGCGGGCACGTGCGGGGTGTGATCGGGGTACATGCGGAATCCCTTCCGGTACTCGGCCGGGGAGGTGGAGACACCCCCTTCGGGGTGCCGTGTGGAGGGGCGTTTTAGGGGTCTGAGCAGGGCGCCTCCCCGCCTCCCCGAAACGATGTTTGTGCTGATCAGCGCGGGGAGGGGGGCCCGGGGAGGGGTTTGGGGAGTTCTCCCCGCCTCCCCGGGCCGGACGGTCGTTCCTCCCCGCTACTCGGCAGCAGAAGCGGAACCCTCGCTGTCGCGGTTGGCGAGCGCGCGGGCCACGTCGTCGCGACGCACGACCATGACCCCGTGGGACTTCTTCGGCTCCTCGCCGTGCTCCTCCAACAGCCGCTTCAACCGGCCGTTGTTCCACTCGCGGTAGACAGCCGTGTCCAGCGCATGCAGTCGCTTCAGCACCTCATCGGTGCGCAGCCGCGCCGCGTCGCCGATGACGGCCGCCACGTCGGCGAGCGCATCGCGCTCCTCGTCGCGCTCGATGGCGTGCAGGGTGGCCACTCCGTCGCGTAGGGCCTTGGCGCGGGCGGCGATCTCGGCGGCTGGTTCGTCGTCGATGAAGTGGGTTCGCACGGTGATGGAGGACTGGCCGGCGGGGATGGCGATGCCGTCGGAGGCGACCACGAGGGTGCCCTTGTCCAGGCCCTGGCGCAGCAGGTGAGGGGCGGCGCCGGCGTTGACGGCCTTGGCTCCGAGCGCCATCTCTGCCTGTGATTCGGTGCCGACCACGAGGGAGGCGCGGGTGTGGGCGCCCTCGCGGACCAGCTTGGGAAGGTTCTGGTCGGTGGGGTCCTGCGTGCCCTGCCACATCAGCACGTCGACCGCACGGCCCTGATTGTGGATCTCGCGCACGGCCATGAAGTAGCGGGAGGTTGCCTTGGCGCCGCCGTAGGGGCGGCCGTCCTCGCCCTTGGCCGGGCACATGAACGCCTTCTGCGCCTCGTCCACCAGCACGATCAGCGGCGGGAACACGAGGGAGGGGTCCTTGCGAACCGCCTCGATCCGCCGGTTCATCTCCTCCACCGCGTCCTCAACCATCTCGGTCGCCTGAATGCAGTGACTGTCGGAGGGGCCCTCGATCAGGACCTTTGCGATGCCGTCGAACGGTGCCCAGTCACCGACACCCTTCAGGTCGGCAATCCAGAACTGCACCGTCCTATCCAGCGCCAACCACAGGGCGAGCGCCCGCAGGGCGGCCGTCTTGCCCTGGTTGGACAGGCCCGTGACCAGCAGGTGGCGCTGATACACGCTCAGCTCAGCGGCATCACCGCGCAGGTCCTGGCCCCACGGTGCCCGACCGGTCTTGTAGTTCGCGGTCAGCGTCTCGTCCGTGACCAGCGGGGAGGGGCCGATCGGCTCGTCCAGCGCGCCCGAGTCTGCGATCCACAGCCGCACGGTCCGCGCGGCCTCGGGGATCGTGATGAACACCTCGTGCTCGTGCCGGGTCAGGTTCTCGGCGAGCTTGCGGCGCTTGTTCTGCACCTCGTTCGTGGCCACCCCGGAGGGAAGGGTCACGTCGACTTCCACGCCGCATCCGGCGATCCGGATCGGACCGAGCATGGACGCGCCGGCGTCGCCCATCTCCTTGATGGCCCGGGCCAGGGCAGGTACTCCGAGGTCGCGCAGGGCCTTGACCACGATGGACGGGGTGATCGGCTCGCCCTCGCCGTTGCGGACGTTGGCGGGCAGGGCCCAGTTCGGTGCCGCCTGCTGCTTGCGGCCGACCGACCACAGCGCGAGCAGGGCCAGGAACGGGCCGATGGTGAGCGCCGGTCCCCACACCACCTGCACGATCCGGATGAGCAGGGCGATGAAGTCGATGGTGGCCGACAGCGGGGTGATGACGTCACCGACGTGACCGGTGTTGATGGCCATCACGACGCCGAGCGCGACCAGGACGCCGATGCTCATGCCGGCTCCGACGGCCACGCCCTTTGCGGCCTCCACCGGCGAGTGGAGCAGGTCCATGCGGCGGTGGTGGCGGGCGGCGCGGAAGCGCTGCAACCGCTCCTCCCACTCTTCGGCCGCCTCCAGGTTCCCCGCGGCTTCCGCCGCCCGGATCATCCGCTCGTACCGGGACCCGGTACGGCCGTCCCACGCCCGGCGGGCCACGATCCGCCCACCGTTGAAGGTGTAGAGGCTGTGCCGGGCCGCCGCCCGGACCGTCGCGCGGGTCCTCGTGTGGGTGACGCCGGTCTTGATGACGCGGCCGGAGCGGATCCACAGCGGCACGGGCCGCGCGGGCGGCGCGGGCGGCGCGTCCGGTACGACCGTGAGCACGGTGGGGGCCGTGTCGTCGGTGGTGGGGTCGGTGGGCTTGTGGAGGTGGACGACGTTCTCAGACATGCTGGTAGTGCTCCTGACTGCCCCCAGCGGGGGCGGGAGTAAGGGAGAGAGCCGGGGTGGCCGGGTCCGTGGAAAGAGCGGCCACCCCGGTGTGATGGCTGGTCAGAACCAGCCGGAGGACTTCTTCTTGGCCTTGGCGCGGTCGGCCTCGGTGATGAGACGCTGACGCTCGCCGTGCAGGGCGGTCAGTTCCGCGTTCAGCCGGATCTCGGCAGAGCTGCCGGTGGCGTCCATGCGCTGCTCCTCACGGCCCGCGCTGCGGCCCCGGGCCACCTTGTAGCCACCGACGGCCAGGGAGCGGGCCATGGCCCGGCGCTCGCTGCCGTTCAGCGGCCACCACTCACCCCGGCGGACCGCTTCCAACTTCTTCGTGGTCGCCTGAATCTCTCGGTCCAGGCGACGGATATCGGCGTTGCGCATGGTCAGACGCTCCTCGGAGAGTCGGCGGGGGTGGGGTAGGCGCAGGGCACGCAGGACCCGAGCGAGGCGGGGATGACGTAGCCCGCATCGCGCCGGCACTGCGGGCAGACGCGGCGGGCGGCGTTCGCCTTGGCCAGCGCCGCCCACCGGCCCGGCGTCATCGGCCTCACCGGCTTGGCGAGGTCGACGCGGTAGAGGTAGGCGACCAGCGGCCCCCGGCGCCGGCGCGGCCGTTCGAGCTGCGCGGCCACGCCCTGACCGCCGGGCCGTAAGCCACGGGCACGGAGTTGGCGGCGGGTGGCGTAGCCGTCCGGGGCCAGGCGCCACCGGAACACCGGCAGCGCCGCCATCACGCGACCTCGGCCGCCGTCGTGGCGCGTTCGGCGAGGATCGTGTCCCGCAGGGAGCGGGCGTTGGCCGGTGACGTGTGGATGGCGCGGCGGATGCCCTCGCCGGTCACCTTCGCGTCCGGCCAATCAGCCGTCGCCTTGCGTGCTTCGGCGAGCAACTGTTCCGGCGTGCGCTTCGGCCGGGTCGACTTCGCCACCGCCGGGACACGGCCCGTGGCGCGGCGCGGCCGGGTCGATTCCACGGCCGCCACGCGCCGCTCGATCGGCGCGGCGGGGGCCGGGTCGATCGAGGGGTACGGCTTGGCCGGGAGCGTCGTCTTCAGGAAGCCGACGGCCACCGGCCGGGGCAGCACGGTCACGTTCGGCGTGATCGGCGCCGGAGTCGATACCGGCAGGTCAGCCGTAGACCGTTTCACGTTGGTATCAGTAGATTCCTTCGCATTCGTGCTCGCGGTCGGGATTGGGTCGGGGCGGTGATGCAGCACCTTGGCCACCAGGTCGGAACCGAAGTAGATCGACCCGACCGGCAGCGACGTGGCGAGCAGGACCAGGGCCCAGTTCGCCGGGTCCCAGTCGGCCAGTCGACCCCAGTCGACCGTGTGGCCGTGGAGCTCCGGGACCAGGCCGTGCACGTAGTTCAGGACCAGCGAGGCGATCGTGTACGCCCCGAGCACCCGCAGCGCGAAGCGGCGGGCGTCGCCGGTGAGTACGAGGGTGGCGATCAGGGCAAGCGCCATCAGACCGTCGACCACGAACGGGTACAGCATCGCGGCCGTATCGTCCGCACCCACGGCACCGGCGATGTCCCGCAGCGCGTTCCACGACACCCGAAACGCCATAGCGACCACAGCGACCAGTGCCAACACCAGGGCAGTGCGTCCCTTGCGGTGAAGGCTCATGACCGGCCCTTCCGCCACGGGAAGGGACGGGTGTGGTGCGCGGCGCGGAAGATGTGCAGGGCCACCCCGGCGGGGGCGTCCGGCTTGGCGACCGGGCGAGCGCCGGTGATCGAGGCGAGCATGCGGGCGGCGTGGTGCTCGCATCCGTCGGCGCCCGCATTCTGCGCGTCGATGATGGTCACGACGACCGGGCCACCGCAGGGCGTCGGGTCCTCCGGGTGCGCGGCCGGGCACCGGACGACGTTCCCGCTGGCCGTCTCGTCCACCATCTCGATCAGCCGCTCTACGGCCACCTCAAGGCGGCCGATCATGCGGGCCATGGCGGTGCCGTCCAGGAGGTTCACGCTCGCCGCAGCCGCCAACGTCTGGCGGGCCGCCTCGATGGTGCAGCGGTCGAATTCGGTGAGGTCGAAGCGGGTCATCAGGCAGCACCCCCCGGCACGGTCGCGCTGGCCGCGCGGTTTCCCAGCACGACCCGGGCGGCCAGCGCCCGGCGGCGGGCCCGGCGAATGCGGCGGTTGTCCACCTCACTCGGCGTGCGGTCCAGGGTGACGATGTACGCATCCAACAGGTCGACGTCCGCAAGGATGACGGGCATCTCCTGCTCGATCGCGTCCAGCTCCGCGTCCGTCGGCTCCATGAAGTCGGCGAACGCGGTAACAGCGTCCTGAACAGTGACGATGTGGTTCATGGGTCGTAGTTCCTTCCAGCGAGGAACGGCCCGAACGCGGCTCCCGGGATGCCCCCCGGGAGTCGCTTGCCGTTGGAGTCGGTTCCGGCTCCCCTCAGCGCTGCTCGTACGAGACGAACAGCGGAGGCAACCGGCCGCCGCACGTGATGCGGCGAGGGTCAGAGGTGCGCGGGCCTGAGCCGCGCTGGACGCCTTTTGCGGGAGGTGACGGCCCGTCGTGCGCGATATGGATCTGTGCCTCAGTCCCGCTCCTCCGAGGAATCGCATCTCGGGCTCTTCGCGCGGCGTGTGTGCCCTTGGGCAGATCCGTTCTTTTGAGTCGGCGCGTGTCCCTGAACGGGAGGTGACCGACTGGTCTCCACTCGCCTCAACCGGAGTCGTCACGGCCGTCGTATCTGCGGTGGATCACGCTGTGGAGTTGTTGGAGCAGCCCAAAGAAGGCCCCTCTCGATCCGCTGTCCTAGGACTGCGAACCGCTTGAGAAGACAATGGCGCACAGTCCCAGGACTGTCAACAGTCCTGGGACTGTGCTTCACTGGTCGATGTCGAGAGGAGGTTCTGCATGGCGCCCAAATGGCGGGAGCTTGCGGACCGGATCGCAGAGAAAATCCGGAACGGCGAATACGCGCCCGGCGAGCAATTGCCGCAGATCAGAGACCTTGTGGAGGCGGGCGAGGGGTCCAAGTCCACGGTCCACGCGGCGTACAAGGCTCTGGAAGCCGAGGGGCTGGTGACCTCCTCGCGAGGCCACGGCACCGTCGTCCGGCAACGGGCACCGCTCAAGAGGCTCGGCATCGCACGCTACGACAAGGCCAAGTGGCGGGACGGAGACGAGGTCGCGTTCATCGCGGACCGCGTGGCGTCCGGTCGTGCGTACCGCAGGAACGAGCAGACTCAGAGTGTCAGCCGCGTGGAAGCGCCGGCGCTGGTGGCTCAGGCTCATGGGCTGCCGGAAGGCTCCGAGGTGTACGCACGTGCGCGCCTGGTCAAGGAGGGCTCCCAGCCCACCCATACGCTGACCAGCTACTACCGTCCCGAGCATGTGGAGGGGACGCGCATCGTCGACCCGACTCCGGGTCCCGCTGGCCGTGGCGGCGGCTTCCGCGTCCTGTACGACGCCGGATACGAGATCGACCACATGAAGGAGGAGCTGTTCGCGCGAGTGCCCACCACCGAAGAAGCTCAGCTCCTTCAGCTATCTCCAGGTGAATGGGTGGTGGAACTTCACCGCACCACGTACACAGCCGACGGGACTGTGGTGGAGTTCGCCATCGGGGTCCACGCGGCTACGCGCTTCGCGTGGGCGTACGACTTCAAGGTGCCCGACTCGGCGAACACGGAGGATGAGAGCAAGTGATCTCCACTCAGGCGTGGGCAGACGCTCAGCGGCTCTGGGACTTCCAGCAGATGGGACATGAGCCGCGCCCCTGCTCCGTCGCGATAGGGCTAGGCAGCCACGACCTGGGAGTGGCTGACACCACCGCGGACCTGTACCACCGAGGCATGGCGCCGCTCATCGTCTTCACGGGAGCGACCAGCCGTACGACGCGCGAGCGGATGCCGCGCGGCGAGGCTGAGCACTACCGGGACCGCGCCGTGGAGCTGGGCGTGCCGGCGGACGCCATCATTGTCGAGCCGAAGGCCCGGAACACGGGCGAGAACATCCGCCTTTCGCGCACCCTGCTTGAGGAGCGGCGCGTTCCCGTCTTGTCCGTCCTGTTGGTCAGCAAGCCGTACGAGGAACGGCGCGCGTACGCAACAGCGCGCAAGCTCTGGCCGGACGTGGAGTGGGTCAGCGCATCCACGCCCATGACGTTCCCTGAGTACGTCGACTCGATCCAGGACGCACGTCTCGTGATCGACATGCTGGTCGGTGCCCAGCAGCGGCTCATGGTCTACCCCCGCCAAGGGTTCATGATCGAGCAGGAGATCCCCGATGACGTGGCGGCGGCGTACGAGCGCTTGCGGGGTGACGGGTTCACGAGTCGACTCGTGCCAGAGGGAGCAAGCCACGGCTAGCGGCCTTCAATGAAAGATGCCCAGTCTTCTTGTGACCATATAAGAGAAGGTATTGGGGCGATGGGTGCCACACTTATCACTGGCAGCGTCGGAGATTCCCTAGGATCCGGCGGTGCCGGAGGCAGACCGGGGATGGGAGTGATTGGGCCGCCAGTGGCCCCGCCCACCCAGGCAATCGGTTCGCCATGCGAATTACGCAAATAGCCGTCCCTCAGCGTTCCACGGTCATGACCCCTGTAGTTGACGACGCGATCACTCACCAGGAACGCTTCGGCTTCACCGCGCAAGCTGTAAATGACGCCAGAGAGCAACCATGCGCATACGCGGCCATTCCGGTCACGTATTGGCTCCACGCATCCCCCTGGATCGGTCCTCCAACAAATGTGACAGGTGGCTCATCCTTGCCGGAGTCCGTCCAGTCTAATGTCTAGGGCCGCCTGGAAAGTTGGATGGATGGTAAATCCTACAGTCGCCTCAAGGTTGCTGAGTCTTTCGGCGAACTCCGGAAATGTCCGCACGTAGCGCACCGTGCTCTGACCGCCAGTCAAACAGCCGATGAATCCAATGTTGTACAGCAGGGCAACCAAAGGGCCATACCAAGCAGCCCAACCCCCTTGGGGGTTCCTCCACATTTCAGCCGTGTAGTAGGCGAGCCATTCGCCTCCCCTGAAATAAGGATCCGCCGGAAGAAGAGCGACGTCCTCAACGCGCCTTGTGAAATCTTCCCTTGCCATCGGAACGACTGCGCCATTGAACATACTAAAGACGCGGTCAATGTCGGGATATGACATCTTCCACTCATCGCGCAGCGCGAGAAGTCGCTTGTAGGAGTACGAGTCCTCAGCGTTCTTGATGTCCTCCCATGAGACCCTCTCATTATCCGCAGTCGCGAATGTCTCGTTGAAAAATGCGATGATGTCTCGCGGACGCATAAGAGTCCGGGTAAGCATGTAGTCAAAAGCGTCGCCACGCGTGGTGTTCACACGCGGGAGGACATCAGCGATGGAGCTGCTTGGCGCTCCCTGCTTGGCGGAGGCTACTCGCAGTCGGCTGCCGACGAGGTCGCGAAGCTCCGCTGGACCCCAGCGCATATGGAAGGAAAGAGAGCGAAACTTCTCCTCCTGGCCTCCACTCCTGTGACCGAAATCCAGGTTCTCGAAGATGTTCGTCCTTAGGGCAACGATGACTTTCAGGTTTCGAATGCGCTGAAGATCAAGCACTGCCCTGAAAAGACAGCGAATCAATGAGTTCGCGATCTTCTCGTCTACCCAATCGCGATCAAGGTCATCAATCACGACGTAGGTGAAATGTTGGCGACTGTCAAGAATATCCTCATCGAGGACCTTGAGCATCTTATTCAGTCGCGCCATTTGCGTTTCGTTGACGATTCGCTGAAATCGATCCGTCAGCTCTCGGCGCGTTTCAGTTGAATACGAATCGGCAAGGCCGCCACCAATGGTCGCTGTTGCCGTCCCGACAGTACCGCTGGGAAAGCCGACACTCCCCTTGGCTTCTTTATTAATCTTCTCTTCGAATTTCTCAGTGATCTCCCTGACCCGCTCATCAGCTTCAACCCAAAAGCGATCCTGGAATTCCTCAAGATACTCCAGCGCTTGACGCTTACCGGCGTCACGCTTGATCTTTTCCATCAAGGTGGAGAGGAAGTTCATCTTCGCGGCGTATGAATCAACCTGATACCTGTGGCGAATCAGCTCTACAAGGAGAACGTGCTTCCAGAGGGCGATAAAGAGGGGGTCGAGACTAACGTCAAGCTCGTCCAAATATCGCATCACGCCGAGGTTAGTAATGTAATTCAGGGAAAGATCTTCGGGAGCAACTCGGACAACGTGATCCGGGTTTTCTTCTTCCAGGCGCTGAAGCAATGCTGACTTCCCGCTACCAGTTCTGGCAATCACAAAGCAACGGGGATCTTCCTTCGATGAAACTGTCCGGTAGTCATCGGATTCGTAGAATGCCTCCATGAGTAGCGGATCGGCCTCTGCTTGCTCTCCACCAATGCTGAAGTTCGATCCACGAACACCACCAGACCTCATCCGGCCCCCCCTTGAGGTATGACGAAGCACACATGCTACTGCCGTCTTGCTAAGTAGGTCAGGGGTTTGCCCCGAACAACTTCGGCTCATGCAAGGCCACTTGGCATGCTTGCTTAAACCCGTCCGGGGTGCTGGCTCCTAAGCCGCCAGCGATGCTGCATGAGCGGGAAGACCGGCAACGTTGACTCACGGGCGAGGAGGGCGCCGCCCATCAGGACAGGGAAGCACCGGATAACTTGCGTTGAGGCTGGTCACGCCACGTCGAGGCCCAGGTCGCTGTCGGGCCGACAGAAGCCGCATGGCTCGATGTTCGGGTCCGTGAGCGAGACCCGCGCGTCGTGCTCGCTGATCCGGTGGGGTGGGCCTTCGATCATCGCGCAGTCGTCGACGTGGATGATGGCTGGCTCGGGCCCTCGGGGCGTGCGCTTCTGCTGGACGACGAACTGAGGCCGGGGCACGATCTGCGCCACAGAGCCCGGGCCGGCGCCCCCCTTGGGGAGTCGCGGCCGCCGAGGACGTGGCGCTTCTGCGCGGGCGAGCGCGGCATGGACGGCGTCGCGCTGGAGGCGAAGGTAGATCGTGACGGTCTCGTTCTCCGCGATCTCCTTGTCGAGGTGCGCCAGGATCGCACGGAGGCGCGGAGGATCCGGTGGCAACTCGTTCACATGTTCGATCGTAGGCCTGTCTGGGCGTCGTGAGTACCTAGCGCCGGCCACCGATCGTTCGTCCGATCACGGAGCCCTGCGGCCATCCTCTGGCCAATAAGGCTCGGACGGTGCGGCTCGATAAGGCGAAGTAGCAGGTCAGAGCTCATCCGTGTCCGCGAACCGACCGGTCTTGAAAACCGTCGTGGCGCGAGTCACCGTGGGTTCAAATCCCACACCCACCGCTTGTCAGATGACATAAGGCAAGGTGAGAAGGGGTGCCCGGAGGTCCGGGCACCCCTTTCCCGTGGTCGGACCGCGCCGCTCAGGACTTCTTCGCGGGCGCCCGCTTCGACGTTCTGCCTCCGCCGCTGCCGCCTCGCCGGGGACTGGCAGCCGTGCTCTTCCGCCCGCCCGCGGCCGCCTTCTTTGCGCCTGCCGCAGCCTGCGAGGATGCTGTCCGCGGTGACGCCGTCCGTGGTGACGTTGTCCGGGCGGCGGATGCGGTCGGCCACTTGAACTCGATCTCCAGCTCGATCTCATCCTCACTGACCTCGACCTCGATCTCGCTGCGCAGGTCGGAGGGGATCCGCAGGCTCAGCTTCCAGGGGTCGAGTTCCACTTCGGCCTCCCCGCCCTGCCTCAGCGCGGCCGCGAGCGCCTCGAGCTGCTCCGCTGCCTCAAGGCGCGACAGCGAGCGCTTCTGCTCAAGCTTGAGGTCCTTCATGGCACTCTCCGATCCGGGGCAAACGGAAGATATCCCCTATTTTGACGCCCCGTGTCGGCTTGGACATCTCGCAGAGTGCCGCGTGGCGATGCGGTGCCTGATCAGGCTTCCGTTCGTTGGACCCGCAGCATCCGCAACTGCCCGATCTCCGCGACGTTCTTCATCAGCTCGGCGTTCACCCAGCCGATCATGTGGGCGACGGTGTACTGGGGATCGTTCGGCCAGGGGAATGGTGCTGCGGCGTCCAGGTCGGTGTTGTCGTCGACGTCGTCCACCGCCGCCAGCCAGTCGGTGCGCAGGTCGCGCAGCCAGGCGACGGTCGCCGTCCCGTCGCCGGGCCAGGTGACGTCGGTCCGCTCCCGGGGCGGACGGCCCCGCAGATGGTCGGTGGCCACGCTCCACCACCACCCGATGTGCCAGCTCACCCAGGCGATCGTGGGCACGGGAACGGGTTCGGGTTCGGTCTCAGCCCAGTCCGGAACCCAGGTGCCGTCGGCGGCCTGGTGCACCGTCCAGCAGTGCGGTCCCGGCTCCCACAGGAAGTCCTCTGGCCGGAGTCGGTCGAGGTGGTACTCGAACAGCGCCCAAGTGAGATCGAACTGCCAGCGCATCAGGTCACGTCGGGAAACGCTCATCGGCCGACCCTTGCACAGGCACTCCCCTCCGGGCCAAGCCGATTTCCGCGCTACGGCGCCCCTGGCGCCCCTGCCCCCCCCGCCCCGCTACACCTCGCCACCCGCCCCGCTACACCTCGCAGTCCCGCGCCAGCTCATCCCACGGAACCTCCCGCAACGCTTCCTCCGCGTCACAGCCGGACGGCACGTACGGCGTGGGCTGGAACCAGATGATCGTGAGGGCGGAGCGGTAGAGGACCGGGTCGTGGGCGCGGTCCAGGGCCGTGGAGTGGAAGGCGCCGACGCAGGCCACCGGCGGCAGCACCTCGACCGGGCCGAAGCCGCCCGCGTACTGGTCGGGATACTCACGCGCCGGCGGCACGAGGTGCACCGGCGTGGCGGGGCGCGCCTGCTCGGCCGCGCGGACGAGGCCCTTGATCTTCACGTCGTTGACCGGCTTGCAGGGGTAGCCCTCCAGCATTCCGCCGTACGTCGAGGAGAACCGCAGCTCGGAGAGGTCGAGCGAGCGGCCGGACACAAGGATGACGCGGGTCAGCGACATGGTCGGCACTCTAGGGCGGTGGTGCATCGGGCTCCCGTGAATTTCAAGGCCTGTTCCGCGCCTGTCAGGCGCCGACGCCCGTCAGGGTCAGTGCCCTGTCAGGGCCGGTGCCCCGTCATGCGTGCCGCCGACGCGATCGTCGCGCGGGCCTCACGTTCGGTCAGGCCGGTGTTGAGGGCCGCCTCGACGAGGGGGTCGACCAGGGCGGGGCCGATGCCGTCCTCGTAGGCGCGGCAGGCCGCCCAGAACAGGCGGGTGTTGCGCTGGCCCTCGTGCGCGCCGAGCACGAACTGGACGAGCCCCTGGCCGTGGCCGCCGGCCGACGGGGGCGCGTGGTGGTGCGAGCGGGGTGGCGGGAGCAGAAGGCGCAGCAGGGCGCGAGGGCAGCGCGCGGGGGTGATGTGGGAGGTGCCGGGTGCGGTGCTGTAGACGCCGTGGTCGGTACGGGAGCCGGGGCCCACGAGGTAGCCACCGGCGCCCCGGATGTCGATGCCGGGCGCGAGGCGGCTCGCCGAGTTGGGGACGACGATGTCGGCCGGGCCGGTCAGCCAGAGGTGGCGTCCGCCGCTGGGGGTCAGGACGACCACGGTGGGCGGAATCGTGAACAGGTGGCGCAGCGCCAGTTCGCGCAGAGCGGCCGAGGAGTCCGTGCCGGATTTGGTGTCGAGGTCGATGCCGATCAGGTGGTGCGGCGGAAGACCGCAGGCGATGCCGTAGCCCGTGGCCCAGGGGGCGGCCGCGAAGAGTTCGCGGATGCGGGCGGGGTCGGTGGAGGCGTCGTAGACCCCGTGCCCGAAGCGGCCGCACTCGCCGTGGCAGCGGGCGGGGTCGGGGTCGTCACGGTGCGGGGAGCGCAGGGCCGGGAGCTTCGTCCGGGACAGGGGGATGACGGCCAGTCCGCGCTCGGCGGCTGACAGGGCGTGTGCGAGGGCCAGCGTCGTGGCCTGCCGGTCGGTGGTGGCCATGCCTCCATGTTCGTACGAATGTTCGAAAAAGGAAAGAGGGATTAGGGGTGACCTGCCGGGCGACTCGCCGGTCGGCGGAGATTGGCGGGATGTGCGCAGGAACGCTTCACCCCTTGCGGTGCTTGGGGCGTGGCTGTCCCTACCGCCCTGATCTGCGAGGTAGGAGTGGCGAAAGGGGTTTATCGACTTGTCATCACGCTTGAGGGCGAATCGGGGCTTCCGGGGTGGTTCGCCGGGGATTCGGTGGGCAACTCTGATCTTGCGACGTCGTGCAGGACTCCGAGGCGGTCGGCCAACTGCCTTGGAGCGAGCAGTACTTCAGTGCTTCATGCACCACCAATGCGTCCGGCGGGGAGCCTGGGCGCACCTGTTCTGGAGGAACAAACATGGCAAGCATCCGTACCGCCCGCGTCATCGCAGCCTTCTCCGCCCTCCCGCTCGCCGCCGCCCTGTTCACCGGCGTCGCGGCGGCGGACAACGGCGCCATCGCGGACAACGGATCCAGCGCGTCTGTCACGGAGACGGAGGCCGCTCAGGGCCTCATCGGCAGCGGGGTCGGCGGCGACAACTACGGCACCTCGTCCACCACCCAGCAGCAGGCGACCGGCGCCGGCGCCTCGAACCAGAGCAACACCGCCCAGGTCAACGGCTCCGCGTTCACGGCCGTCAACCAGGGCAACGACAACACGTCCGTCAACTTCACGCCGCTCTGGTGGTGAGCTGAGGGGGTCGGTGCCCCTGTGCTCAGGCATCGGCCCCCTCGGATTGTGTGGGGTGTGCTCTGTGGGGTGTGACGCGTCTGCGCGGCGGTACTTCGGTGCCGCCGCGCAGACGTTTTCGCGTGGTCTTGACAGTGTGTTGTATCTGACGGACAGTCAGGAATCTTCGTGGGGCACGTGAGCGGCGCCTCGTGGAAGTTCCCGGAATCTGGTGGGAACCGGATCGGCGGTCGCGGTGTACCAGAAGTGTCAGTGCGATGAGCCGTGGGGCGATGAGGACGAGGGGGCGACGGTGAGCTACGAGCCGATGGTTAGCCAAGGGACGGAACCGGCCGACGAGTTCGCGACGCGGTTGAAGGTCTACGAGGGGCAGCGCGCCGCTGTGGCCCGCATGGGCAAGGACCCCGTCAACGCACCCATGATCAGGCACTGGTGCGAGGCGATGGGCGACACCAACCCGGCGTATTCGGGACCGGACGCCATCGCACCGCCCACCATGCTCCAGGCATGGACCATGAGCGGCCTCTTCGGCCATACGAGAGGCACGCACGCGTACGACGAACTGCTCGGCCTGCTCGACGAGGCGGGCTACTCCGCGGTGGTCGCCACCGACTGCGAGCAGGAGTATCTACGGCCTCTGCGGCCCGGGGACGAGATCACCTACGACTCGGTGATCGAGTCGGTGTCGGAGAGGAAGACGACGAAGCTCGGCACGGGGTACTTCGTCACGACCCGTATGGACGTCCGCGTCGGCACCGACCTCGCGGGCACCCACCGCTTCCGCATCCTCAAGTACGCGCCCCTACGTCAGCCCGGCCGGCCCGAGAAGCCGCCACGCCCTCACCCCGTCGTCAACCGCGACAACGCCGGCTTCTGGGAGGGCGTCCGCAGCCGCACCCTGCTCATCCAGCGCTGCACCGGCTGCGGCACCCTGCGCCACCCCTGGCTGCCCGGCTGCAACGCCTGCGGCGGGCCGGACTGGGACACGGTCGAGGCGAGCGGCCAGGGGACGGTCTATTCGTACGTCGTGATGCACCACCCACCGTTCCCGGCCTTCGACCCGCCCTACGCGGTCGGCCTGATCGAACTGGCCGAGGGCGTGCGGATGATCGGCAACGTGGTGGGTGTGCCGTACGACAAGGTGCGGATCGGACTGCCGGTGCGGCTCGAATTCCAGGACTGCGGCGAGGAGTTGGTGCTACCGGTCTGGCGAGCTCAGGAGGCTCAGGAGATTCAGCAGACGCAGGCAGTTCGGGAGACGCAGGAAATTCAGGAGACGCAGAAGAACCGGGAGGTTCCGGAGAACCAGGGGGCTGGAGTATGACGGGCGGCGCGGAAGCGGCGGAGAGGCGCATGAAGGCCGGAGACGAACTGCCGCCCCTGGAGATCCCGATCAGCCGCACTCTGATCGTCGCCGGGGCCATCGCCTCACGCGACTACCAGGATGTGCACCACGACGCGGAGCTGGCTCGCGAGAAGGGCTCCCCCGACATCTTCATGAACATCCTGACGACGAACGGCCTGGTCGGCCGCTACATCACCGACCACTTCGGACCGACGGCCGTACTGCGCAGAGTGGCGATACGGCTCGGGGCGCCCAACTACCCCGGAGACACGATGGTGTTGACGGGCAGGGTCGAGGAGCTCGACGGCGACACGGCGACGGTGCGGGTCGTCGGGGCGAACGGCGTCGGCAAACATGTGACCGGCACGGTGACGGTGACCATGCCGTCGGCCACCGGGCCCTCGGGGGGCGCCGCATGAGTGCGCGCACGAGGGACGCCCTCTCCGGCCGGGCGGCGATCGTCGGTGTCGGGGCCACCGAGTTCTCCAAGGACTCCGGGCGCAGCGAGCTCCGGCTGGCCGTGGAGGCGGTGCGGGCGGCCCTGGACGACGCGGGGCTGACGCCCGGGGACGTGGACGGGATGGTGACGTTCTCGATGGACACCAGCCCGGAGATCACCGTGGCCCAGGCCTGCGGGATGGGTGAGCTGTCCTTCTTCTCCCGCGTCCACTACGGCGGCGGCGCGGCCTGCGCGACCGTCCAGCAGGCGGCGCTCGCCGTGGCGACGGGGGTCGCGGAGGTGGTGGTCTGCTACCGGGCGTTCAACGAGCGGTCGGGGCGGCGCTTCGGCTCGGGCGTGCAGCACCGGGAACCCTCGGCGGAGGGGGTGGCGCTCGGCTGGTCACTGCCGTTCGGACTGCTCACGCCGGCCTCCTGGGTGGCGATGGCGGCCCAGCGGTATCTGCACACCTACGGGCTGGCGCCGGAGGTGTTCGGGCACGTGGCGGTCATGGACCGCAAGTACGCGTCGACCAACCCGGCCGCGTACTTCCACGGCAGACCCATCACCCTCGCCGACCACGCGGCCTCCCGCTGGATCGTCGAGCCGCTGCGGCTGCTGGACTGCTGTCAGGAGACGGACGGCGGCCAGGCGCTCGTCGTCACGTCCGTCGACCGGGCCCGTGATCTGCCCCACCCGCCGGCCGTCATAGCGGCGGCGGCACAGGGTGCCGGCCGGGGACAGGAGCAGATGACGAGCTTCTACCGGGACGACCTCACCGGCCTGCCGGAGATGGCCGTGGTGGCGCGGCAGCTGTGGCGGACGGCGGGGCTGGGGCCGGGGGAGATCGACGTGGGGATCCTGTACGACCACTTCACGCCGTTCGTGCTGATGCAGCTGGAGGAGTTCGGGTTCTGCGGAAAGGGGGAGGCCGGGGACTTCGTGGCCGAGGAGCGGCTGCCGCTCAACACCCACGGGGGGCAGCTCGGGGAGGCGTATCTGCATGGGATGAACGGCATAGCGGAGGGGGTGAGGCAGGTGCGGGGGACGTCCGTGAACCAGATACCCGGGGCGGGGCGGGTGCTGGTGACGGCCGGTACGGGGGTGCCGACGTCGGGGCTGGTCTTGGCCGCCGATGGGTGACCCCAGCCCTGCCACGCGGACGCCCCCGGCCTCGCCGCCGACGGATGACCCCCAGGGGTAATCCCGCAGTATGTGTCCCCCGCTCGTCCACCTTCAGTAGGTGGAGTCAGCCCCACCCCTACAACCTGAGGCGGACGCTGCTTCGGCACCTGCGGCCGATCCGCTGAAGTGGGGGTCGCTCATAGCGTGGAGCCATGACCACACCCGTCTGCACCAGCGCTTCCGACGCCGCTACATCAGCGAGGCAGACCTTTCCGCACGCGGCGACGTACCCCTCGTTCACGTCGTACGTGCGGGCCCGCCAGCCGGTGCTGCTGCGTACCGCCCGGTCGCTGACCGCGAACCCGAGCGACGCGGAGGACCTGCTGCAGACCGCGCTCACCAAGACATACGTGGCCTGGGAGCGGATCGAGGACCATCGTGCGCTCGACGGCTATGTGCGCAGGGCGCTGCTGAACACGCGGACGTCGCAGTGGCGCAAGCGCAAGGTCGACGAGTTCGCCTGCGACGAGCTGCCGGAGCCGGAGCCCATGCCGGGCGGTGACGACCCCGCGGAGCAGCAGGCACTGCACGACGCCATGTGGCGCGCGATCATGCGGCTGCCGGCGCGGCAGCGGGCGATGGTCGTCCTGCGCTACTACGAGGACCTCAGCGAGGTGCAGACCGCCGAGGTGCTCGGGGTCTCCGTGGGCACGGTGAAGTCCGCGGTGTCACGGGCGCTCGGGAAGCTGCGCGAGGATCCTGAGCTGGGGTTGGTGCGGTAGGTGGCACCCGACACGGTCGGCAGTGAGGTCCCCCACCCTGGACAGGTCCCATACCCCCGGATGGGTCCCCACCCCCGGACAGGCCCTAGCCGCAGAACTCTGTGAACGCAACGTGACGTGATCGATCGCCCGGCCCTAGTGACATACCGCGCGGTATGCGCGCAGAATCTCCGCAACCCTTACTACCGCGTAGGCAATGTCGCCCCCGGGAGGACGCCGTGCTGAGCACCATGCAGGACGTACCGCTGTTGATCTCCAGGATCCTGACCCACGGGTCCACGATCCACGGCTCATCGCAGGTCACCAGCTGGACGGGCGAGGCGGAGCCGCACCGCCGTTCCTTCGCCGAGGTCGGTGCGCGTTCGGCGCAGCTGGCGCACGCCCTGCGCGAGGACCTGGGCGTCGCCGGCGACGAGCGGGTCGCGACCCTGATGTGGAACAACGCCGAGCACGTCGAGGCCTACTTCGCGATCCCCTCCATGGGCGCGGTGCTGCACACCCTCAACCTGCGCCTTCCGGCCGAGCAGTTGGTCTGGATCGTCAACCACGCCGCCGACCGGGTCGTCATCGCCAACGGTTCGCTCCTCCCCCTGCTCGCCCCGCTGCTCCCGCACCTCAAGACGGTCGAGCACGTGGTCGTGTCGGGGCCGGGTGACCGTTCCCTCCTCGCCGGCGCCTCCGCCCAGGTGCACGAGTACGAGGAACTGATCGCCGGCAAGCCGATCACGTACGACTGGCCGGAGCTGGACGAGCGGCAGGCCGCCGCCATGTGCTACACCTCCGGTACCACGGGCGACCCGAAGGGCGTCGTCTACTCGCACCGTTCCATCTACCTGCACTCCATGCAGGTCAACATGGCCCAGTCGATGGGCCTGACGGACCAGGACACCTCGCTCGTGGTGGTCCCGCAGTTCCACGTCAACGCCTGGGGCCTGCCGCACGCCACCTTCATGACCGGCGTCAACATGCTGATGCCGGACCGCTTCCTGCAGCCCGCGCCCCTCGCCGAGATGATCGAGAGCGAGAAGCCCACCCACGCGGCCGCCGTGCCCACCATCTGGCAGGGCCTGCTCGCCGAGCTCAACGCCAAGCCCCGCGACGTCTCCTCCCTCGGCCAGGTCACGATCGGTGGCTCGGCCTGCCCGCCCTCGCTCATGCAGGCCTTCGACAAGCTGGGCATGCGGGTCTGCCACGCCTGGGGCATGACGGAGACCTCCCCGCTCGGCACGATCGCCCGTCCGCCGGCCCACGCGGTGGGTACGGAGGAGGAGTTCGGGTACCGACTGACCCAGGGCCGCTTCCCCGCCTCCGTCGAGGCCCGCCTCACCGGCCCCGGTGGCGAGCGCATCCCCTGGGACGGCGAGTCGGCAGGCGAGCTGGAGGTCCGCGGCCCCTGGATCGCGGGCGCCTACTACAACGGCCCGGACGCCGAACCCCTGCGCCCCGCCGACAAGTTCAGCGAGGACGGCTGGCTGAAGACCGGCGACGTCGGCACCATCTCCGCCGACGGCTTCCTCACCCTGACCGACCGCGCCAAGGACGTCATCAAGTCCGGCGGCGAGTGGATCTCCTCGGTCGATCTGGAGAACGCGCTGATGTCCCACCCGGACGTCGCCGAGGCCGCCGTCGTCGCCGTCCCCGACGACAAGTGGGGCGAGCGCCCGCTGGCCACGGTCGTCCTCAAGGAGGGCGCCACCGCCGACTTCGAGACCCTGCGCGCCTTCCTCGCCGAGGAGGGCAAGATCGCCAGGTGGCAGCTCCCGGAGCGCTGGACGGTCATCCCGGCGGTGCCGAAGACGAGCGTCGGCAAGTTCGACAAGAAGGTGCTGCGCAGGCAGTACGCCGAGGGCGGCCTGGACGTCACCCAGCTCTGACGTTCCGCAGGTGAAGCTCTGACGCTCCGCGGGTGAAGTGGGGAACTGCCGTATGCCGACCGCGGGTGATCCGTGGTTGCTCGCGCAGTTCCCCACGCCCCTTTCGGGGCGCTTCACCCGTCCTTAGTTGGTCCCGATCCGGGACAGCAGATCCACGATCCGGCTCTGCACCTCGGCGCTGGTGGAGCGCTCCGCGAGGAACAGGACCGTCTCGCCGGAGGCCAGCCGTGGCAGGTCGGCCTGGTCGACGGCGGCGGTGTAGACGACGAGCGGGGTGCGGTTGAGCTGGCCGTTCGCGCGCAGCCAGTCCACGATCCCGGCCCGGCGCCGGTGCACCTGCATCAGGTCCATCACGACCAGGTTCGGCCGGAAGTCGCCCGCCAGCGCCACCGCGTCGGCGTCGCTCGCGGCCCGCGCCACCTGCATCCCGCGCCGCTCCAGCGTCGCGGTCAGCGCCAGCGCGATCTCCGCGTGCTCCTCGATGAGCAGGACGCGCGGCGGATGCTGCTCGGTGTCCCGGGGCGCCAGCGCCTTCAGCAGTACGGCGGGATCGGCGCCGTACGCCGCCTCCCGCGAGGCCTGTCCGAGCCCCGCCGTCACCATCACCGGCACCTCGGCCGCGACCGCGGCCTGCCGCAGCGACTGCAGCGCGGTCCGTGTGATCGGCCCGGTCAGCGGGTCGACGAACAGCGCGGCCGGGAACGCCGCGATCTGCGCGTCGACCTCCTCGCGCGAGTGCACGATGACCGGTCGGTAGCCGCGATCGCTCAGCGCCTGCTGGGTCGTCACGTCCGGCGCCGGCCACACCAGCAGCCGCCGCGGGTTGTCGAGCGGCTCCGGCGGCAGCTCGTCGTCCATCGGCTGCGGGCGCGGGGTGTCGGCGACCTCGATGGCGCCGCCCGGCCCGTCCAGGGGCTCCGGACCCTCGGCGGCGTTCTCGTCCGGCGCGCCTATGGCGTACGACCGCCCGGCGCCCTCGGTGATCGGCGCCAGCCGCGTCTGTCCCGCCTGCGACGGCTGGGCCTGCCCGCCGAGCGACGGCTGCGCGGGTACCGGTTGCGCGGGCACGGGTTGCGCGGGCACCGGCTTCTCGGCCGGCGGATGCGGCCGCGCCGTCTGCTCGGTCGAGGCGGACGCCCGCGTGGCGGGGTCGGGCGGCGTCCCCAACTTGCGGCGTCGTCCGCCACCGTTGGTCTGATGCGGGGGAGGCGTGGCCGACGACTGGGATGGCTGGGACGACTGGGGCGGCTGAGCCGGCTGAGACGTTTGTGCCGGCTGCAGGGCTTGCGGGGCCTGCGGAGCCTGCGTGGGCTGTTGCACCTGCGTCGCCTGCCGCGTGAACGGCACCCCCTGCCCCAACGTCCGCACACTGATCGCCCGACCCTGCGTGGAGTTCGGGTCCACGGGTGCGCCCGGCGCGGCAGGAGCGGCGGCCTCGGCCGGGAGAGGCTGCGCCGCACGCTGCGGCCGGCCGGCCGACGCGGGCGCGGCCTCGGGAGGCAGCGGGGTGCCCGGAGCCGGAGTCCCGGGGGCGGGCTGGGGCTGGGCCTGCGGAGAGGTGTTCGGGTTCGCCGGTACGGCCGTACCGGCGCCGGAGGTGTCGTCGGCGGCGGGCCACGGCTGAGGGGCCGGCGTGCCCTGCGCGGGGACGCCCTGACCGGGTGTCTCGGTGGCGAGAGGCTGCCCCTGCGGTACGGGGACCGGCTGCCCCGGAGCCGCCTGCCCGGGCGCACCCTGAGCAGCGGCGGCCTGCGTCGCGGCGTCCGGCGCAGACGTACCGGCCGCTTCCGCCGGCTGGCCCACGGCCCGTCGGCGACGCCCGGTCGGCGCGCTGGTCGGATGCGGCTGCGGCGGGGTGTGGTCCTCGGCCTGGTCGTGCGGCACGGCGTCGTGCCGACCCTCGTCGACGAGTACGTCACCGGGGGCTCCGTGCCCGGGAACCTGGCCCCGGCCGCCCTGCCCCTGCTGAGCCTGCACGGGAGCCGGACCCTGCCCCTGCGCCGGAACCGACGCGGGAGCCATTGGCGAAGCCGGAACTACAGCCGTACCGGCAGGACCCACAGCCGTACCGGCAGGACCCACAGCCGTACCCGCGGGCGTCGCGGCCACAGCCGTACCCGCAGGCGTCGCAGCCGCGGCCGGAGCCGAAGTCGGCTCAGCGCCGCCCTGTTCCTCCGCCCCGGCGGCGGGCCCTCGGTCCGCTTCGGCGGGCGGCAGCGCGAACACCTTCCGCGGCCCCGCCTCCTGTGCCTGCCCGGCCGCCCGCTCCTGCGCCGCGGCGAGCGCACGCCGACGCCGTCCGGTCGGCTGAGCAGCCTCGCCCGAGTCGGCCGTACCGGACCCGGAGGGCGACTGTCCGCCGTCACCGGCCGCAGGCAGCGCGGGCGGCAGAGCGTGCTGCTCCCCGCCGTCACGCCGGGCACGTCGACCACTCGGCGCGGGTACGCCCTGCGGCGGTACGGTCCCGCCCAGGCCGTTCCCGGTGGCCGCGGTGCCCGCCGCATGCTCGGCGGCCGTCATGACAGCGCCCTCGGAGACACCGTCCCCGCCGTCCCCGGCGTCGTCGGCCGGTCGCCCGCGGCGCCGTCCGGTACCGCCGGAGACGTCGTCGCCACCGTCTCCCGCACCCTGGGGGAGCGCCGGGGCGGCCGAGCGCCTGCGCCGCCGTCCGGTGGGCGCCGCGCCCTCGGCATCGGCGCTCTCGGCGTCGGCACCGGGCGTGTCGCTCTCCAGGAAGGCGTCGACGGAGGACCGCCGGGCCCGCCGCCGCCCGCTCCCGCCACCTTGCTCGCTCTCCACGGGGGCACCCTCGGCCCCGTCACCGGCCTGGGCCGCGACGGAGTCGACGGGGGAGGCGGAAACAGCCCCGGCCCCACCCCCGATCGGCACTTCGAGGACGAACGCACTGCCGCTCATCCCCGGCACGTCGTGCGTCTGCAGCACCCCACCGTGAGCCCGCACGATCCCGCGCACGATCGGCTCGTGCACCGGGTCTCCCCCGGCGTACGGCCCGCGCACCTCGATCCGTACGACCTCACCGCGCTGCGCCGCCGCGACGACCACGGTGTTGTCCATGTAACCGCCCGCCGACACCGGCGAGTTGCCGGTCGCGTCGACCCCCGCGACATCCGCGACGAGATGCGCGAGCGCGGTCGCCAGGCGCTGCGGGTCGACCTCGGCCTCGATGGGCGGCGCGTGCACGGCGAACTGCACCCGCCCCGGCCCGATGAGCTCGACGGCCCCGTCGACACCCGCGGCGACGACGGCGTCCAGCATCACCTTCGTACGGGAGACCCCGTCACCACCGGAGTCGAGCAGCTGGTACTGGAGCACGTTGTCGATCAGGGTCGTGATCCGCGAGTACCCGGCGGACAGGTGATGGAGCACCTGGTTGGCCTCGGGCCACAACTGCCCCGCGTCGTCCGCGGCGAGCGCGGCCAGCTCTCGGCGCAGCTCGTCGAGCGGCCCGCGCAGCGAACCCCCGAGCAGCGTCAGCAACTGCTCGTGCCGACCCGCCAGCGCCTCGTAGCGGTCCTTCTCCCGCTCCCCGAGCGCGGCGTACCGCTCCTCACCCGCGGCGAGCTCCTCCTGGTGCCCTTCCTGCAGCTCCTCGACCTCGGCCACGTGCTTCTGCCGCAGCGCGGTCAGCTCGGAGGCGTGCTCCTCGGCGAGCCGCTCCAGCTCCTGCGCGTGCTGCCGCTCGGCGGCGTCCTTCTCCTCGGCGAGGGTGTCGTAGGGCCGACGGTCGGTGAAGGTCATCACGGCGCCGACGAGCTGCTCGCCGTCGCGCACGGGGGCGGTCGTCAGGTCGACGGACACCTTGTCCCCGCCCTTGGACCACAGCACCTGCCCCCGCACCCGGTGCTTGCGCCCGGAGCGCAGGGTGTCGGCGAGCGGGGACTCCTCGTACGGGAAGGGTGACCCGTCCGGACGCGAATGCAGCACGAGCGTGTGCAGCTCCCGCCCGCCGAGATCACTGGCCCGGTAACCCAGTATCTGAGCGGCGGCCGGATTGACGAGGACGATCCGCCCGTCGGTGTCGGTCCCGACCACACCCTCGGCCGCGGCCCGCAGGATCATCTCGGTCTGCCGCTGCGAACGCGCCAGCTCGGCCTCGGTGTCGACGGTCCCGGTCAGATCCCGTACGACGAGCATGAGCAGCTCGTCACCGCTGTACCCGTACCCGTCGTAAGCCTGCTGCCCGTTCTCAAGATTCGCGGACGTGACCTCGACCGGGAACTCGGTCCCGTCCGTCCGCCGCGCCATCATCCGGGTCGGCTTGGTCCGCCCCTGCGGGTCCATGTGATCGGGCCGCCGCATGGACCCCGGAATCAGCTTGGAGTCGAAGTGCGGCAGCAGATCGAGCAGCCCGCGCCCGACCAGTGCGGTCCCGGGCGCCTCGAAGGTCTCCAGGGCGATGGTGTTGGCGTTGACGACGGTCCCATTGGCGTTGACCAGCACCAACGCGTCGGGCAGCGCGTCGAGTATGGCTGCGAGGCGAGCAGCGCCTCGGGATGGCCTGCTGCTCACGAGACGCTTCCTCCCTGTTACCGCACCTTGCCGACCGCTCGGGCCATCTTGCCAACCGGCCCGCGACGTGTCACGCGAGGGAGTCTAAGGGCTGGGGTTGCGCTCGCGACGCCGGATGAGAGGGAGGTCGCACGACGAAGTGACCCAGAACGTATGACCGCCTGTGCAGATGCCCTGCCCACCGTCCTTGCAGCACCCTTCCGACTTCGCGAGACCTTCGCGGGACATTTACGGACCCGGTGCTTCCCCCTTGGAATGTCCGTACGAGGGCTGTACGACGACGTACCGGAGCCCCTGCTTCCCGGCTCCGGCGAGGCGCGAGGCGCGAGGCGCGAGGGGCGAGAGCCGAAAGGTGGTGGCCTACGCCTGCCCCGCCTGCCCCAGATCGGGAAGTACGGGCACGAGCCGGTCCCACCGCCCGATCTGACACCCGTCACCGCGGTCGTACCGCGCGTCGACGGGCCGCCCGGCCCAGGTCCCGGTGACATGCGCGGTGGCGGGACCGCCGTACTGCATGGTGCACAGGGTGTCCTTGGGTACGGGGGCGAAGGCGTCCGTACCCCACCGGGTGCCGCGATCGAGTGCGGCACAGGCGTCGGCGACGTCGGGATGGTCGCCGCCACCGGGGTGGCAGTACAGCTCGTAGGTCCCGTCGTGGCCGTCGCCGGCGTCGCGGACGGTGACGGTGAGGTGGTCGCCGGAGCGGCCGGGCTCTTGGAGGGACGGGAGCGTGAGGGGCAGCGGTGCGGCCTGGGCGTATGCCGAGGCGGGCGCGACGGTGGCGGAGCCGACGGCGACGAGGGATCCGGCGGTGACGAAGAGGAGCCGCCTCAGGCGGCCGGCCGTGGCGGAACGATTGACCTGCAACATGACCTGACTAACGTCGCGCGCCCCCCGACGTTGCGCCTCGCGCACCGCGCCGAGAAGGGCTTTGCCCTGTGGCCTCCCTGCCTAGTACCGTGGACGTCGATTGGTGACACCACGCTCGACTGTGTCATCATCTGCACGCACCAATCGCGCTCGCGCGTGCGGCTGTGTTGGAGGCGTCGCCTAGTCCGGTCTATGGCGCCGCACTGCTAATGCGGTTTGGGCCTTAAAGCCCATCGAGGGTTCAAATCCCTCCGCCTCCGCGCTCGATCACGAAGCCCCGGTCCACAGGACCGGGGCTTCGTCGTTCGACGGCTCGCTGCCGACTACCGCTCTCAGAGGCATTTCCCCAGGTCACAAGGGGTGCGGCTAATGGATTTCACATGGCGGCGCCGGTCATGTAATGTTCTTCCTGTCGCCGCGAGCGGGCCGGAAGGGCCGGGAGCGGCGAAAAAAGAAAACAAAACAAGCACTCGTAGCTTAACGGATAGAGCATCTGACTACGGATCAGAAGGTTGCAGGTTCGAATCCTGCCGAGTGCACACTGAGCAGAGGCCCCGGAGAGATCCGGGGCCTTCTGGTGTTTCGGGTCGTGATCGGGTCGTAGAGATTCCGGGGGGCGCGGGCATGGAGACGACTCAGCGTGTGATCCGTCGGAGTGCGTTGTTCTCCAGGCTCCTCTTCGCCCTGTGGTGCTTGGCGCTGCTTCTTCTGATCTACACCCTGATCCGGCAGAACCTGCCCAGTGGGGCGACCCGCGGCTGGCCTTGGAAACTCCGGCTCTTGGATCTTCAGAGTGCGGTCGCGGTCGTGCTGGCGACCGGGGGGATGGTTCCGCCGATCCTCTGAGTTCCCGACTGGTCTCCGGAGGGAAATCCGGTCGCCGACGGCCGCGGGCGGGCCGTACCGTCGTCCGAATGAAGCTGCTTTCCGTCAATATCGGCAAGCCTCGGCCCAACCCCTGGAAGGGGCTCGGTGCGACGGGTATCGACAAGCGGCCCGTGGACGGGGCGGTCGCCGTCGGTGAGCCCGGGCCCAAGGGCACCGGTGCGGTGGGGCTGGCGGGGGACCGTGTCTACGACCTACGCCACCATGGTGGTCCCGACCAGGCCGTGTACGCCTACGCCCGTGAGGACCTTGACGTGTGGCAGGCGGAGCTGGGGCGGTCGCTGGCCAACGGCGTGTTCGGTGAGAACCTCACGACCCTCGGGCTGGACGTCAACGGCGCGGTGATCGGGGAGCGTTGGCGTATCGGGGCCGGTGTGGTGCTGGAGGTTTCGTGTCCGCGGATCCCGTGCGGGACGTTCCAGGGGTGGCTGGAGCAGGACGGCTGGATCAAGCGGTTCACGCTGGCCGCCCTGCCGGGCACGTATCTGCGGGTGATCGAGGCCGGCGACATCCGGGCCGGTGACCGCGTCGAGGTCGTTCACCAGCCTGACCACGACGTGACCGTCGCCGTCGCCTTCCGTGCGCTGACCCGCGAAGCGGACCTGCTGCCGCGGCTGTTGGCCGTCGAGGCACTGCCGGAGGAGATGAGGGAGCAGGTTCACCGGCGTACGGCCGGATAGCGGATAGCGGCCCTGGCGCCTGCCAGTAGCTCCTCCTACGGCTCCCCCACTGCCCTCACAGCTCCCCGTCCCCGAAACCCAACCCGTCCAAGTCCCCGTCGAAGTCCTCCCCCAACCCCGCCACCCCTAAGAACATCCCCTCCAGCGGATCGGCCGCCCCCGACTCCCCCCGCACCGCCTGCTCCGTCCAGATGCACTTGCCGGTCGGTGTGTACCGCGTCCCCCACCGCTGCGACAGTGCCGTGACCAGCTGCAGACCCCGGCCTCCCTCGTCGGTCTCCGTCGCCCGGCGGATGCGCGGCATCGTCAGGCTGCCGTCGAAGACCTCGCAGATCAGGTCGGCGCCGTGCAGGAGGCGTAGGCGTAGGGGGCCTCTGGCGTGGCGGATGACGTTGCCGACGAGTTCGCTGGCCAGTAGTTCGGTCGTGGGGGTCAGGGCGTCGAGGCCCCAGGCCGCCAGCTGGTCGCGGATCAGGGCGCGGGCCTGGCCCGCTGCTCTGGGGTTGTCGGGGAGGGGCCAGGAGGCCATGCGGGAGGTGGGCAGTGCGTGCAGGCGGGCGAGGAGGAAGGCCGCGTCGTCGGCGGCCTGGTGGTCGGCGGGGAGGAGGGCGGCCGTGATCCGTTCGCAGAGGTGTTCCAGGTCCTTGGCCGTGCCGTCCGTGTGGGAGCTGGCGAGGACGTCGGCGAGCGCCGCCATGCCCTCGTCCATCTCGCGCTTCGACGACTCCACCAGGCCGTCGGTGTAGAGGACGAGCACGCTGCCCTCGGGGACCTGGATCTCGGTGGTCTCGAAGGGGGGTTCCGCCGCGCCGAGGGGCGGGTCGGCCGACAGGGGCGGGAACACCACCGTGCCGTCCGGGTGGAGCAGGGCGGGTGGCGGGTGGCCCGCCCTCGCTATGGAACAGCTCCTCGTCGTGGAGTCGTACAACGCGTACAGACACGTCACGTACGACTCCTCGCCCATGGCCCCGACGATGTCGTTGAGGTGGCTCATGATCTCGTCGGGCGGGAGTTCGAGGTCGGCCAGGGTGTGGACCGCCGTGCGCAGGCGGCCCATCGTCGCCGCCTCCGGGAGGCCGTGGCCCATGACGTCGCCGACGACCAGTGCCACCTGGCCGCCGGAGAGCGGGATGATGTCGTACCAGTCGCCGCCGACGTCCATGCCCTGGCCGGCCGGGAGGTAGCGGGCCGCGGCCGTGCAGGCGGGGAGGGCGGGCAGGTCGCGGGGGAGCAGGCTGCGCTGGAGTTCGCGGGACCGGGTGTGTTCGGCGTCAAAGAGGCGGGCGCGTTCCAGGGCCTGGGCGACCAGGGCGCTGGTCGCGGTCAGCAGGGTGCGCTCCTCGTCGGTGAGACGGCGCGGGTGGTCGAAGGTGACCGCGCAGATGCCGAAGGTGTGGCCGGAGGCGGTGAGGGGGAGCAGCGCCCAGGCCTGCTTGCCGGCGCGGGCGGGCAGCTCGGCGTCCTCGGGGTAGCGGGCGATGAACTCCTGCCGGGAGGACATGAACAGGGGCGCGCCGGCCAGTATCGCGTCCCACAGGGGGCTGGGTTCCGTACGCTCGCGGCCGTCGAGGACGGCGAGGACGTCGGCCGGGTAGCCGACCGATCCGACGGTGTGCAGCCGGTCGCCCTCCACGGCCTGCACCACAAGGCCGGTCGCCTCGAACGGCGGCAGCACCCTGCGGGCGACCGCGTCCACCACGTCCTTCGAGGTCGTCGCCTTGGCGAGCGCGGCCGTCAACTCCGCTATCCGCGCGGCCCGTTCGGACGCAGCCCGCTCGGCGGACCGGCGCTCCTCCTCAAGGCGGCGCTTCTCGGTGACGTCGGTGAAGTAGATCGTGCGGCCGTCGGGGCCCGGGACCAGGCGCAGGTGGCACAGACGGCCGTTGGGCAGCCGTACGTCGAAGCTGACCGACTTCTCCGCGGTGGCCGCCTGCCGGCAGCGGATCTCCAGGCCGGGCACCTGCTCAGCGGCGGGCAGGTCCCACAGCAGCCGGCCGAACAGCTCCTCCTCGGAGTAGCCGAGGGTGCGTTCGGCCTCCACGTTGGCGAAGGTGATCCGCCAGTCGTCGTCCATCGCGAGGAAGCCGTCGCTCATGTGGCGCAGGGCCCGGCCGAGCGCGTCACGGGCGGAGCGGGGTTCGTCGCTGTCCCAGCCCACGCCGATCATCCGGTGCGGCTCGCCGTTCTCGTCGTACGTCACCCTGGCGCGAGCCTGGGTCCAGCCCCAGGTGCCGTCGAGCTTGCGCACCCGGTACTCGGCCTCGAAGACGCCGTCGTCGATGATCGCCCGGTCCGCCGCGGCCAGGGTCGGCGCCAGGTCGTCGGGGTGGACGCAGCGCATCCAGCACTCGACCTTGCCGGTGAAGTCCTGCGGCCGGGTGCCGTAGAGCTCCAGGGCGGCGTCGTCCCAGATCAGGTCGCCGCTGCGGATGTTCCAGTCCCAGGAGCCGACGCTGACCTCCTTCAGGGCCTGGCGCAGGCGCCCGCTGTTCTGCTCCGGCAGTACGGGTCCGATGGGCGGCGGTGCCTGGACCATCCGGTCCTCGGCCCAGGCGATGAGGGCGCGCAGGAACTCCCAGTGCTCGGGGGCCGGTTCGCCCTGGTCGCCCATGAGGACGGTGAGGGCGCCGGTGCTGCGGTGACCGTTGCGCATCGGCAGCGCGGCCAGGCCGGTGCCGGGCCAGCCGGCGTCCGGAGTGTCGATGGTCCCGATGGTCCCGATGGTCCCGACGGTCCCGGACGGGCTCAGCGGGACCCAGACGCCGCTGCCCTCGTGCAGTGCGCGGGCCGGGGCCAGCGGGCCCTCCTGGTCGATGATCTCCCAGCGGCGGGTGAGGGCGGGCGGAAGTCCGGTCGTCGACACCAGGCGCAGCGCGGACATCGGGCCCCGCAGATGGATCATGCCGCCGAGCGCGCCCAGCTCGCCCACCGCGTGCTGCAGGGCCAGCCGGAAGACCTCGCTTTCCGCGACACCGGGGGCCACCGTGCCGAGCAGTGCCAGCCGAGCGTTCATGCTGCGGACTTTACCGTTCCGGGCTCAACCAATTCGATGCTTCGCAAGATCCTTACGCCCCTCACCCGGCCGGTCGACATGCTGTCAACAGCCAATACGTACCGTGGAGTTGACCCCTCCGGCTTAGCATCACTCGTACCCCCCGACCCGCTGAGGAGCGGCATGGACATCGGCGTATTCATCCCCATCGGCAACAACGGCTGGCTCATATCGAAGAGTTCACCGCAGTACATGCCCACCTTCGAGCTGAACAAGGCCATCGTGCAGAAGGCCGAGGAGCACGGTCTCGACTTCGCGCTGTCGATGATCAAACTCAAGGGGTTCGGCGGCGATACCGAGTTCTGGGACCACTGCCTGGAGTCGTTCACGCTGATGGCGGGCCTGGCCGCGGTCACGGACCGCATCAAGCTGTACGCCTCCACGCCGATCCTCGTCCTGCCCCCGGCCATCGTCGCCCGTATGGCCACGACGGTCGACTCGATCGCCCCGGGCCGCTTCGGCATCAACATCGTCACCGGCTGGGCGCCCGGCGAGTACTCCCAGATGGGCCTGTGGCCCGGCGACGAGCACTTCGGCAACCGCTACGACCGGGCCGTCGAGTACGTCACCGTGATGAAGGAGCTGTGGCGCGAGGGCGTCAGCGACTTCAAGGGCGAGTTCTACGAGATGGACGACTGCGTGCTGTCGCCGCGCCCGGCGAACGGCCACATCGACATCGTCGCCGCGGGCCAGAGCAACACCGGCATGCGGTTCGCCGCCGAGCACGCCGACTACAACTTCATCCTGGGCAGCGGCGTCAACACCCCGCTCGCCTTCGCCGACACCACGGCGACGCTGGTGGACGCGGCGCGCGAGACCGGCCGGGACGTCGGGGCGCTCTCCCTGTTCATGGTCATCGCCGACGAGACGGATGAAGCCGCCCAGGCCAAGTGGCGCGACTACCACGACAACGCCGACCACGCGGCCCTCGCGTACATGGCGGGCGAGTCGGCGTCCGACACCACCGCCGACGACTCCTCCACGGCCCGCACGATCGTGCTGCCCGAGGGCGCGGTGAACTTCAACATGGGCACGCTCGTGGGGTCGTACGAGAGCGTGGCGCGGATGCTCGACGAGGTCGCCGAGGTCAACGGCACCAAGGGGGTCATGCTGGTCTTCGACGACTTCCTGGCGGGCATCGAGAACTTCGGCACGCGGATCCAGCCGCTGATGAAGTGCCGGCGGGCATGAGCGGGTTACCTGGGAGTGCTGGGCGTCCTGGGCGTGAGGAGGACTACGAGCGCGCCGGTCTCGGCGGGCGGCTCGCCCCCGGCAGTTCCCCGGCCCTCCTGCTGGTGGATCCCGCCCGCGCCTACGTGGACCCCGACTGCCCCCTCTACGCAGGGGTCGAACCGGCCGTGGACGCGATGAAGGTGTTGCTGGCGGGCGCACGGCGAGCGCGGATTCCCGTGGTCGTCACGCGCGTGCGGTTCCGGCCCGACGGCCGCGACGGCGGCGTCTTCTTCCGCAAGGTGCCCACCCTTCGGGTGTTCGCCGAGGGCAGTGCGTACGGCGACTTCATCGAGGGACTGGCTCCGGCGGCGGATGAGTTGACGGTGACGAAGCAGTACCCGAGCGCCTTCTTCGGTACCTCGCTGGCGGCCTACCTCACCGCCGACGGGATCGACACGGTCCTCATCGGCGGGCTCTCCACCAGCGGTTGCGTGCGTGCCACCGCACTGGACGCCATGCAGCACGGGTTCGTCCCGGTCGTCGTGGAGGAGGCGGTCGGGGACCGGGACCCGGACGTCCACGCGGCGAACCTCTTCGACATCCGGCACAAGATCGGGGAGGTGTGGCCGATGGAGCGGGTCATGGGCTATCTCGCGGGGGCGGAGGAGCGGCTTTGAGAACAGCGGTGGTCGCGGGAAACCCGAAACCCGCCTCGCGCACCCTCGACGCGGCGACGAGACTCGCGGCGGAACTCGCCGGACAGCCCCCGGACACCGTCCTCGACGTGATCACGCTGGGCCCGGGTCTGCTCGGCTGGGGCGACGAGCGGGTGTCCGACGCCGTACGGTCCGTCGCGGCGGCGGACCTGGTGGTCGTGGCCAGCCCCACCTTCAAGGCGACGTACTCCGGCGTGCTCAAGCTGTTCCTGGACCAGTTCGCGACCGGTGAAGGCCTGCGGGGCGTGGTCGCGGTGCCGCTCATGCTGGGTGCCGGACCGGCCCACGCCCTCGCCCCCGATCTGCTGCTCAAGCCGGTGCTGGTGGAGCTGGGCGCGATCACTCCGGCGCCCGGGCTGTATCTGAGGGACAGCGGCTATGCGACGGACGGGAGCATCGGGGAGTACGCGGGGCGCTGGGGACCGGTGCTGAGGGCGCTGGCGGCTCTGCCGGACCGGGCGCCGCGGGACTGAAGCGGGACCGGGGCCGGGGCCGCGTCCTTCTGCCGCTCGGCGAACACGAACAGCCGCAGGACCAGGAAGCGGCCGATGCCGGCCAGCCCGGAGGCGGTGAGGTAGACGGCCTGCTCGCGGAGCAGCGTGGGGGACGGCTGGACCGCGTGGAGTATGAGCATCGCGGCCGTCGTCACGAGGTACGCCGCGGTGGCCGACCCCGCCGACTGCAGGTGCCGGCGCAGCCCCGCGCGGCGTCCGGTGCCGAAGGTGAACAGGGCGTGCAGCTCGGTGCACAGGACGGTGGAGGCGACGGTGATCAGGGCGTTCGCGAGCGCCCAGGGCATCGCCGTGGCCAGCAGCGGCACGACGGCCCCGGCGAGCAGCCCGACACCGCCGCCGCACACCACGAACCGGACGAAGGAGGCGAGGGTGCCCGGCTTCGACGGCGCAGACGTCGTCGGCCCTGGCGTCGAGGGCGTCGGCTTCGACAGGCGCTGCGACTCCATGGCGGCTTCCTTCCGGGCGGACCTGAATCTCTGACGGATTCAGCTCATCCCGGCACGGCTTCAGCGGTGCCTCAGTCGGGCTTCAGCCGGGATCAACCGAGGTCAACGATTCCGTTGTCCGCGCGTGGAAACGATGGAGTGATCTGCCGGATCGATGGTGGTGCAGGCTCCACCATGGCTCCCGCATCCCGCCCTACTTGAACACCCCCGCACCGCCCTCCCCACTTGAACTCCCCCACACTGCGCCCTACTTGAAGGCCCCCACACTGCGCCCCGCCCACTCCGCGAACGACCGCGCCGGCCGCCCGAGGACCCGCTCCACATCCGGGCTCACCCGTCGCAACGCGGCCGGCGGAGCCCCCAGCATGCCGAGCGTGCTCTCGACGACCGGCTCGGGCATGAAGGCCAGCATCCGCTCCCGGGCCTCGGCGCGGGTCAGCTCGACGAACCGCACCGCCTCACCGAGCACCTCCTCGATCGCGGCCGTCTGCTGCCGGGGCGAGACGGTCGCCGGGCCGGTCAGCTCGTAGACCTCGCCGTCGTGCCCCGGCTCGCGCAGCGCGACAGCGGCGACCTCCGCGATGTCGGCCGGGTCGACGGTCGGCAGGGCGACGTCACCGAAGGGCGCGGCCACCTCTCGGCGCGTGCGGATCAGGTCGGCCCACTGGAGGGCGTTGGAGTGGAAGGCGCCCGGGCGCAGCATCGTCCACTGCAGCCCCGACGCCTTGACGGCGTCCTCCAGGACCGGGGGGTGGTCCCCGGTGCCGACCCCTTGGGACGACAGCAGCACCACACGCCGGATGCCCGAGTCCCGTACGACATCCAGGACGGCACCGAGGTCGCCGCCGGCCGCCATGAAGTCGCCGGACGTCAGCAGGAACAGGGCCTCGGCCCCGTCGAGGGCGGGTGCCAGGCGCCCGGGTTCGGCCAGGTCGGCCTGGTGGTGGCGGGCCCCCGTTCCGGCCGGTACATCCTGCGCGGAGATCCGGCGGGACACCGCCGTCACCTGCTCGCCCGCGTCCACGAGGGCCCGTACAAGTGGCCGTCCCACATTGCCCGTTGCTCCGGTCACCACGATCATCATCGGTCTCCGTTCCGAGTGCGGATCACGTCTCTCATCTCGTACGGCGACGCTACTGTTGTGGGGGTAGTAGGTACCTAGAGGAAAGTATTGGCGGACGGAGGCGGTTGTGACCGAGGACACAGGAATTCGGGTCCGGGCCCCGCGCGCGGGCGCCGACCCGGCGAGCGCCTGCCCCATCGCCCCCGTCGTCGACATCGTCTTCAGCCGCTGGACCACCCCGATCCTGTGGGCGCTCCACGAGTACGGCCGTCAGCGCTTCGTCGAATTGGAGCGCCGTATCGCCACGATCACGCCGAAGGTACTGACGCAGCGGCTACGGCAGTTGGAGCGGGACGGGCTGGTCGTGCGCACGTACCACCCCGAGGTCCCGCCGCGTGTCGAGTACGAGATCAGCGAACTGGGGCGCAGCCTCTCGCCGTTGTTCGCCGCGCTGTCGGAGTGGTCGGTCAATCTGGGCGAGGTCGAGCGGGCGCGGGTTGCGTACGACGCGCGGGAGGAGCGGCAGGGCCGGTTTCGCTGACCGGACCGCCCGTCACCCCTTGTCCTGCTCGCGGAGTTCGTCGACGTAGGCCTGCGCGAGTCCCGTCGTACGGGTGAACCAGTCCGTGAGTACGGCGATCTCGGCGGCGGTGTACGACGCGAAGAGGTCGTTCAGGTGGGCGTAGTAGGGGCCGTAGAGGGCCTCGACCCGGGTGACCGCGGCCGGTACGGCGGCCACGCGGACGCGACGCCGGTCGGTCGGGTCCGGACGGCGGGTGACGAAGCCCGCGCGCTCCAGGCGGTTGAGGATGCCGGTCATCGCGCCGGTCGTGACGTGGGCGTGCTCCGCGAGGTCGCCCGCGGTGAGCAGGTCGTCGCCGGCCTTCAGGACACAGGCGAAACAGAGCAGGTCGGTGATGTTCAGGCCCAGCCGCTGGGCCATCTCCTGCTGGCCGAGCAGGTGGGCGGCGATGAGGGAGTCCATCGCCTCCAGTGCCTGGGCCGGAGAGGCGGAGGGGCGCGGCTTGGCGTGCATCTTTCGGATTACCTTAGCTTGTGAGAGATTCAATGCCTAAACTTCTCACGTCGTGAGGGAATTCGGTCCCTTCGACGCGGGTGAGTTCCGCTGCCCTGGGAGAGGGAGGCAGGCACGTGAGCCAGTATGACGAGGGGCACACGATCGCGGGATGGACCGGAACGGGGATCGCGACCGTCGGTGCCACGGTGCTGGGGGTGGGGGTATGCGCGGTTTCGGGCGTACTGATGGCGGGTGGGATCGGGATCCTGGCGGCGGGCGTCCTCGTCACCTGGGCCCTGCACCTCACCGGGTGGGGCAAGCCTCCGGGTGTCCGGCCGCGGGGGCAGTGGCGGATGGGGGCGCGTGACCTGACCGCGCGGGACGGGCATGCGGGCTGCTGGGGGTGCCGGCTGGCGGGGCGTGGGCGGGGTGCGGCGGTGGCCGGGGCGGCGGTAGCGGCGGCGGGGGCGTCGGAGGGGGTTCCCGTGGCCAGGGAGCCCGAGCCCGCCGCCGAGGCCGGTCGCGCCGGTCTCTGAACGGGCGTTGTCAGTGGCAGCCCCTACGCTCGAAGAGCGATGGCACAGGCATGGAGATGCAAGGGGCTGCGTTGGTCGGCGGACGGCCCCGAGCTGGCGTGGGACGGTGGTCGGCGCTCGGCGCTGACCTGGGGGAAACGGGTGGCCTTCGGGGTCGCTGAAGGGGGCGTGCGGACATGCGTGGGAGCGCGGGGGCATGCATGTCCGGTGCGGGCGGTCGTGCCGGGGCGGAGTACGGGGGCGCGGTGCGAGGAGTGTGCGCGGCTGGACCGGGCGCACTCGGTGGCCGCGGACACGATCGCGGACGACCCGCGGCCGTACCACGTATATCTGGCGTGGTTCGGCCCCGGGATGACCAAGGTCGGCATCACCGCCCTTGAGCGCGGCTCGGCACGGCTGTTGGAGCAGGGGGCGGTCTGCTTCAGCTGGCTGGGCGTCGGCCCGCTGATGGCGGCGCGGCGCACGGAGGAGCTGTTGCGCGCGGCGTTGCGGGTGCCGGATCGGATCCCGTACGCCGACAAGCGGGCGGTACGGTCCGCGCTGCCGGCGTCGGCGGCGGAGCGGGCGACCGAGGTGGAGGACCTGCACGCCCGGGCCGTGGCCCTCCCCGGCTGGCCGGAGTCGCTCGACCGCGAGCCCTGCCAACCCGTCGATCACGCCGGGGTGTTCGGGCTCGCGGACCTGTCGGCGGCGGTCGGGCAGGTGGCCGAGCTGGTCGCGGGCGGGGTGGTGAGCGGGCGGTTGGTGGCGGCTGCGGGGCCGGATCTGCATGTGGAGACGGGCCGTGGGGTCGTTGTCGTCGATACGCGGCTGCTGCGGGGGTGGGAGCTGATTCCTGCCGCTGACGCGGAACTGTCCCTTCCCTTGAGGGAGTTCAGATCGCAGGCGAGTGTGCAGGAGGGCTTGTTCTGACCGGCCTCCTCGCCGGGCACCGGTCAGATGCCCCAGCTCAGCCAAGGCGTCTGGTCGCTGGTCAAACGCGATATCGGCAACCTCGCCGCAGTCCACCTTGGCGAGGTCACCCGCGCGGTCAAGCATCGGCTCAAGCAGATCCAGTACCGGCCGCACGTGATCGACGGCTGCTTCGTCGGCACCAGTTTGGCTCTCGGACCCTGATCGTCAGAACGTGCCGAAGAAGCGATGCCACCAACTGGGCCGCTGGACGTGCCAGGGCAGCCGGCTCGGCCCGTCGTAGTTGCGCTCCAGTAACTCTTCGGGAACGACCGCATACCCGAGGTCGATCAACGCTCGATTGACCTTCGCGAGATCGGCGGCATCCAGCTCGCCCTCAGCCTGGGCGTCCTCAGTACCGAAAAAGGCTCCGGGGTTGTCAGCACAGACCAGGGCAAGGGACCCGAACTTGCTTACGCACACTACGATCCGCGTCCCACGCACGCTTGTTTCCGCGGGCACGACGACACGTCCGTATTCGCTGGAGTCCTGGGCGTCCTGCTCAGTCGCGCAGCGAGCTGCGAAGTCGCCCTCCAGCCGTGCCACCAGGTCGCCGAACAGCACAGCGGTCACGCTGCGGTTGTAGTGTCGCGGCCACTCCAGCCACTCCGGATCATCGAGCTCCCGCAGCAAGGCCAGCAGATCCGCTTCGCTCTCCGTCACTCGCACATCTTGACGCGAGAGCCGCACCTGGATCCACACGTGGTGCCACATGCGGTGCGGCCAGGCTCGCCCGCCTGACCTATCGCCCCCGACAACGCCCATTCAAATTCAGTACCTACGTCGACAATCCGCAATCCTTGATTGACCCACTCGGCCTTTCACCCTGCCCGAGAGAGGGCTATTGGAAACCACCCTGACTACCAAAGATCCGAGCTGGAAGGAGGGCAGTATTTTGAGGTGCCTCTGGACTGCTGGAAATGCTCTGATTCCCGGGAAGTGAGCGTCATGACTGAGCAGAATCTGGTGAGCGACCTAACTGAATGGCTTCTGGTGCGTGGCTTTTCGGTCTCGGAAGAGCATCAGGCCGAGGGGTTTGAAGACATCTGGCTTCGTTTTATCGGGGAGGGGTGTGAGGTGCATCTGATCCGAGAAAGGGGGGACTGGAGGTGGGGGTAACGCTTACCGAACCATCTGAGTCTTTTGAGTCGGAGGTCGCCTTTGTTCGGGATGGACTGCATGAAGTCCTTGAGGCAGTCCAATCAGACGACAACATCGGAGATCGCCTTGTTCAAATAAATTGGGCGATCGTCAAAGACAGGCTCGGGCTGGATCCGGACATGCCGCGGCCTGGGCAGCCGGGAATCGGAAAATCGTTCTGACGGCGGAGCGGGAACGGGTGCACGAAGAGGGCGACGGGAACCTCAAACGACTCCGGGCCCGTGACGGCGAAGCAGTGAAACCCCTCGTCAAGGCGATCAACGCCCTGGCAAACAACCCTGAACCCGCGGCGAGCAGCAAACTCGGTACCACCAGCCTGAGGCGGCTGGGTGTCGGTGTGTACAGAGCCACCTACGACATCGACGGCAACAGCGTGGCCATCAGATCCTCGTGGTGGGTAGTACGGCCGCCTGACAGGGCGCGGCTGTAGGGATCTGGTGCTTGAAAGGTAAAGGAACTCGCCCGGCGTTGCCTACTGATCAGTCGTGTCTTAGGCATGACGATCAAGAGCGTTCGCAAGGAACGCATATGTGAGAGGAAGCCCTCCGTCTCATGCGGCCCCCCACCAAGTTCCTCACCACGTCCGTCGCCGCCGCGGCAGGCCTCGCCCTCGTGCTGTCGGCAGCCGGCGCCGCGAGCGCTCTACCGCTCGGCGGTCACGCGGCCCCGCCGTTCGGTGGGTTCGCGCATCGCACCGTCACCACCGCCACCGGCGACACCTTCGACCTGAAGCTGGCCGCCGGCCCGACCGTCCTGCCCGCCTCGGAGCGCAGCACAGTGCAGGTCAAGGGCGCCGGATACAACCGCGCCCAGGGCATCTTCCTCGCGTTCTGCGTGATCCCCGAGGGGGTGCGGGTCGGCGACCCGTCGACGTACACCACCCTCCCCGGCCCCTGTCTCCCCGGTGCCGAGACCAAGGACGGATCCTCGCGCCGTATCACCGGCACCGGCACGGGCACCCCCGGAATCACGATCCCGTACGAGGACGGCGGCAGGTTCCGTACGACGTTGGAGAACATCCGGCCCGAGATCGAGGACGGCGCTGTCTGTGATGTGAACGTGCGCTGTGCGATCGTCACCCGCGCCGACTTCACGGCCACCGGCGTGCGGCTGTACGACCAGTACATACCGGTCCACTTCGTCCCCAACTCCCAGGGCTGACCTGCGAGTTCACGGCGAGGGGCCCTCGGTGTCCGCTGCCGGTGCGGAGGGGCCCCTCGTGTCGATCACCCAAGCGCCCGCTGAGAGTCTCCTGTGCGTTTCTTAGGAAAATCACAGCTTTCGGAAAGCGTGTTCTTAGAGGGCACCGACATGGTGTTCACCATGACCACGACCTCGCCCCAGGGGCGCACCGAACTGCTGAGGCCGGACGGGAGCCCCGTCCGAGTGCTTGTGGTGGACGACGAGCTGTCGATCACCGAACTGCTGTCCATGGCCCTTCGCTATGAAGGCTGGCAGATCCGCAGCGCGGGAGACGGCCAGGGTGCCGTCCAGACCGCGCGTGAGTTCCGGCCCGACGCCGTCGTCCTGGACATGATGCTGCCGGACATGGACGGGCTGACCGTCCTCGGGCGGCTGCGTCGGGACCTGCCGGACGTGCCGGTGCTGTTCCTGACCGCCAAGGACGCCGTCGAGGACCGTATCGCCGGGCTCACGGCCGGTGGCGACGACTACGTCACCAAGCCGTTCAGCCTGGAGGAGGTCGTCGCCCGGCTGCGCGGACTCATCCGGCGTTCCGGCGCGGCGGACCGGCGCTCGGACTCCGTGCTCGTCGTCGGCGACCTGACGCTGGACGAGGACAGCCACGAGGTCTCGCGGGCCGGGGAGGGCATCCACCTCACCGCCACCGAGTTCGAGCTGCTGCGCTTCCTCATGCGCAACCCGCGGCGCGTGCTCAGCAAGGCCCAGATACTCGACCGGGTCTGGTCGTACGACTTCGGTGGGCAGGCCAATGTCGTCGAGCTCTATATCTCCTACCTGCGCCGGAAGATCGACGCCGGCCGTGAGCCGATGATCCACACCCGGCGTGGCGCCGGCTACCTGATCAAGCCCGCGGCGTCATGAGCGGACGACGACGACCGCGTGCGCAGAAGCGGCAGTGGCGGGCGGGGCAGCCGCGCACCCTGCGGACGCGGCTCGTCGTCGCGTCCGTGGTGCTGATCGCCGTGGTGTGTGCGGTGATCGGTGCGGTCACGACCATCGCGCTGCGGACCCATCTGTACGGCCAGCTGGACACCCAGCTCACCGAGGCCGTCGGCCGGGCCACCGGTTTCGGCAAGCCTCCCGGCGACGGCCCCGGCAAGGACGACCCCAACAACAACGGTGCGGACGACAAGGGCGCCAAGACCCTCGACCTCGGCGAGTTCGTCAAACGCGCGGGCCCGCAGTCGGCCGGCACGGTCATCGCCCTGGTCCAGAACGGCACCATCACCGAGGCCAAGGTCGGCAAGAAGCTGAGCGACAGCACCACGGCCGACGACTTCGGGATGGATGACGAGGACCTCACCGACGCGCAGGTGGAGGCGCTCAACGAGGTCGCCCAGGACAACAAGAAGCACACGGTCGACCTGGGCAGTCTCGGCCAGTACCGCGTGGAGTACCAGACCAACGTCGATGGCACCCGCAGCTACTACGTCGCCGTTCCCACCACGAGTGTCGACAACACCCTCAACACCCTGATGCTCATCGAGGCCAGCGTCACCGCCGCCGCGCTCGTGGCCGCCGGTATCGCCGGCACGGTGATCGTCGGCGTAGCCACCCGCCCCCTCCGCCGCGTCGCCGCCACGGCAACCCGCGTCTCCGAACTCCCCCTCCACACCGGCGAGGTCAACCTCAGCGAACGCGTCCCCGAGTCGGAGACCGACCCGCACACCGAGGTGGGCCAGGTCGGTGCCGCGCTCAACCGCATGCTGAACCACGTCCACGGCGCCCTGCACTCCCGCCAGCAGAGCGAGATGCGGGTACGCCAGTTCGTGGCCGACGCCAGTCATGAGCTGCGCACCCCCCTCGCCTCCATCCGCGGGTACGCCGAGCTGACCAGACGCGGCAGGGAAGAGGTCGGCCCCGACACCCGGCACGCGCTCGGCCGTATCGAGTCCGAGGCCGGGCGCATGACCCTGCTCGTCGAGGATCTCCTCCTGCTCGCCCGACTCGACGCCGGGCGGCCCCTGCAGTTCGAGCAGACCGATCTCATCCCGCTCGTCGTCGACACCATCAGCGACGCCCGCGCGGCCGGCATGGACCACAACTGGCGCCTCGACCTGCCCGACGAGCCCGCGCTCGTGTCCGGAGACGCGGCCCGGCTCCAGCAGGTGCTCATCAACCTGCTCGGCAACGCACGCAAGCACACCCCACCGGGTACGACCGTCACCGCCCGTGTTCAGCGGCGCGGGCCCTGGATGTGCGTGGACGTCGAGGACAACGGCCAGGGCATCCCGCCCGAGCTGCTCCCGCACGTCTTCGAACGGTTCGCCCGCGGCGACTCCGCGCGCTCGCGTGCCACCGGCTCGACCGGCCTGGGACTGGCGATCGTGCAGGCCGTGGCGACCGCGCACGGCGGTGCCGTGACCGTCGACAGCGTGCCCGGACGCACCGTTTTCACCGTGCACCTGCCGGCGCTCCCCGCGCCGCCGCGCCCCGAAATGAGCTGGCAACAGCACTCACAGGCACAGCACAGCGTCACCACATCGGTGGAACAGGGCGCCTGACGAAAGTCGGTGTCATGCGAACCGACTCTTCTCCCGGCACCCTGCCGGCGCGGGAGCACCTCCCGGCCGGCGACGCCGGTACGCCTGTCCTGGACGTAGTGATCCCCGTCTACAACGAGGAGAAGGACCTCCAGCCGTGTGTGCTGAGACTGCATGATCACCTCAAGCGCACATTCCCGTACGCGTTCCGCATCACCATCGCGGACAACGCGTCGACGGACACCACCCCCCAGGTGTCCCAGCGGCTGGAGGCGGAGCTCCCGGAGGTCAGGGCCTTCCGGCTGGAGCAGAAGGGGCGCGGCCGGGCCCTGCGGACCGTCTGGTCCGCCTCGGACGCCCCGATCCTCGCCTACATGGACGTGGACCTGTCCACCGACCTCAACGCCCTGCTGCCGCTGGTGGCGCCGCTGATCTCGGGCCACTCCGACCTGGCGATCGGCTCCCGCCTCGCCCGTAGTTCCCGTGTGGTGCGCGGCCCCAAGCGGGAGTTCATCAGCCGCGCCTACAACCTCATCCTGCGCGGCTCGCTCCAGGCCCGCTTCTCGGACGCCCAGTGCGGGTTCAAGGCGATCCGCCGGGACGTCGCCCAGGTGCTGCTGCCGCTGGTGGAGGACACCGGCTGGTTCTTCGACACCGAGATGCTGGTGCTCGCCGAGCGCGCGGGCCTTCGTATCCACGAGGTCCCGGTCGACTGGGTCGACGACCCCAACTCCACGGTCCACATCGTGAAGACGGCGACCGAGGACCTCAAGGGCGTCTGGCGGGTCGGCAAGGCCCTGGCGTCCGGCTCGCTCCCGCTGGACCGGATCACCCGCCCCTTCGGCGACGACCCGCGCGACCGCGAGATCAAGGACGTACCCAAGGGTCTGGCCCGCCAGCTCGTCGGCTTCTGCGTGGTCGGCGGCCTGTCCACCCTGTTCTATCTGCTGCTGTACAGCGGCTTCCGCGTCTTCACCGGCTCTCAGGTCGCCAACGCGCTCGCCCTCCTGGTCTCCGCGATCGCCAACACGGCGGCCAACCGGCGCCTCACCTTCGGAGTGCGCGGCCGGGGCGGCGCCGTACGGCACCAGGCGCAGGGCCTGGTCGTCTTCGGTATCGGCCTCGCCCTGACCAGCGGCTCGCTCGCCGCCCTGAACGCGGCCAGCAGCGACCCCTCCCACTCCACCGAACTCGCGGTCCTGATCGCCGCCAACCTCGCGGCGACGGTCCTGCGCTTCCTGCTCTTCCGGGCGTGGGTGTTCCCCGACCGACGCGACGGCGACTCGACGGTGGTCGCCTCGCACCACCCGGAACACGCCCTGGCCCACCACACCTCCTCGCGGACCTACTCCACGGTCTCCGCCGCGCAGCCCGCCCACCGCGGCCCGCTCCCGCAGCGGCCGGTGGCGCAGGGCGCGCCCCAGTACACGTACGACACCGCACAGTTCGACGCCGCACAGTTCCGCGCCGGTGAAGCCGCGGACGGCACCAGGGGGGTGCCCCCGCTCGAGCGAAGTCGAGAGTGGGGGAGGGACGCCACCGTGCAACTGCAGCCGGTGCGCCCGCACGACACCGACCCGAGGGACTCCCGATGAGCGTCCACTACGACCAGCAGACCTACGGCGACAGAGATACGAGCCCCACCGCGGGCCCGGCGTCCTGGGACCCACCCTCGACACCTTCGCCGGCCACACCGGCCCCCGACTCCGGTGAGCCCAAGCAGCCCTTCGTGCGACGGCTGTGGCGCGGCCGCCCCGAGGACCCGCGCTGGGCCCGCCCGGCCTTCCTCGGCCTCCTCCTCGCCACCTTCGCCCTCTACCTCTACAACCTGAGCGCCTCCGGCTACGCCAACTCCTTCTACTCGGCGGCCGTCCAGGCCGGCAGCGAGTCCTGGAAGGCGTTCTTCTTCGGCTCGCTCGACGCGGCCAACGCCATCACCGTCGACAAGCCCCCGGCCTCCCTGTGGCCGATGGCCCTGTCGGTGCGGCTCTTCGGCCTCCACTCGTGGGCGATCCTGCTCCCCGAGGTCCTCATGGGCGTCGGCACGGTGGCCGTGGTCTACGCGGCCGTCCGCCGCCGGTTCAGCCCCGGGGCCGGCCTGATCGCGGGCGCGGTGCTCGCGCTCACCCCCGTCGCGGCGCTGATGTTCCGGTTCAACAACCCGGACGCGATGCTGGCCCTGCTGATGGCCGTGGCCTGCTACTTCGTCATCCGCGGTCTGGAGGACGGCCGTACCAAGTGGCTGGTGTGGGCGGGTGTCGCGATCGGCTTCGCGTTCCTCGCCAAGACCCTCCAGGCCTTCCTGATCCTGCCGCCGCTCGCGATCGTGTACGCGGTCTGCGCGCCGGTGTCGGTGAAGAAGCGCATCGGTCAGCTGGCCGCGGGCCTCGTCGCGATCGTCGTCTCCGGCGGCTGGTGGGTCGCGGTCGTCGAACTGTGGCCCGCCTCCTCCCGCCCCTACATCGGCGGCTCGCAGAACAACTCCTTCCTGGAGCTGACCTTCGGCTACAACGGCCTCGGCCGGCTCAACGGCGAGGAGACCGGCAGCGTCGGCGTCGGCGGTGGCGGCGGCAACGGCGGTGGCGCCTGGGGCGAGACCGGTTGGGACCGCCTCTTCAGCTCCAGCATCGGCGGCCAGATCTCCTGGCTGATCCCGGCCGCGCTGATCCTGCTGGTCGCGGCCCTGGTGGCGACGCGCAAGGCACGGCGTACGTCGGTGACGCGCGGTTCGTTCCTCGTCTGGGGCGGCGCGCTGATCACGACCATGCTGGTCTTCAGCTACATGCAGGGCATCTTCCACGAGTACTACACGGTGGCCCTCGCCCCCTACATCGCCCCGCTGATCGGCATGGGCGCGGCGCTGCTCTGGGAGAAGCGCGACAAGGCCTGGGCGTCGCTGAGCCTCGCGGCCGCGATGACGGCCACCGCGGTCTGGGGCTACGTCCTGCTCAACCGCTCCTCCGACTACCTGCCCTGGCTGAAGTGGCTGGTCCTGGTCGGCGGTCTGGCCTCCGCGCTGGGCCTGATCTTCGCGAGCAAGCTCGGACGTCAACTGACCATGGGCGTCGTCGGGTTGGGCCTCGCCGCAGCACTGGCCGGCCCGACCGCGTACACCCTCACCACGGTGAACGAGGGCCACACCGGCTCGATCGTGACGGCGGGTCCGGCGGTCTCGGGTGGCCGTGGCGGCCCCGGCGGTGGCGGCGGCATGGGCGGCGGTCCTGGCGGGGGCGGCATGCCCGGCCAGAATCAGCAGGGGCAGCAGGGCCAGGGCCAGAACAACCAGCAGGGCGGCCAGAACCAGCAGAACGGCAACGGCTTCCCCGGCGGCGGCATGCCCGGCCAGAACAACCAGCAGGGCCAGCAGGGCCAGCAGAACGGCAACGGCAACACCCAGGGCCAGAACCAGGGCCAGGGCCAGAACCAGCAGGGCGGCCCCGGCGGCCAGACCGGCGACGGCGGTGGCATGGGCGGCGGTGGCGGCATGGGCGGTCTGCTCAACGGCGCCAGCGTCAGCGACGAGGCCAAGGCACTGCTGGAGAAGAACGCGGATGACTACACCTGGGCCGCCGCGGCCATCGGCGCCCAGAACGCCGCCAGCTACCAGCTCTCCACCGGCGACCCGGTGATGGCGATCGGCGGCTTCAACGGCACCGACCCGTCCCCGACGCTGGCCGAGTTCAAGCAGTACGTGGCGGACGGCAAGATCCACTACTTCATCTCCAGTGGCTCCGGCGGCGGCATGGGCAGCAGCAGCGGCACGTCCTCGCAGATCACCACCTGGGTGGAGGCAAACTTCAAGAAGGTCACGGTCGGTTCGTCGACCTTCTACGACCTGACGCAGGAGGCGAGCAGCTGACGTAGCCGGGCTGACGTAGCCGGAAGAAGAGGGCGGTGGCCGAGCGTGGCCACCGCCCTCTCCCGTATCTCTGTTGTACGCCGTATAGGGAGTGTTCTACGGTGTACAGCATGACGACGTCGTCCCCCCAAGAACAGGCCCCGGCCCAGCCGCAGCCGGAGTCGCAGCCCCAGTCGCCGGGCGGCCACCCCCAACGCTGGCTGATCCTCGGTGTCATCTGCCTCGCCCAGCTCACCGTGCTGCTCGACAACACGATCCTGAACGTGGCGATCCCCTCGCTCACCAGCGAACTGGGCGCCGCCACGTCGGACATCCAGTGGATGATCAACGCGTACTCGCTGGTGCAGTCCGGCTTGCTGCTGACCGCGGGGAGCGCCGCCGACCGCTACGGCCGTAAGAAGATGCTGGCCACGGGCCTCGTCCTGTTCGGCGTCGGCTCGCTGGTGGCGGGACTCGCGAACAGCTCCGGCCAGCTGATCGCCGCCCGGGCCGGCATGGGCATCGGCGGCGCACTGCTGATGACCACCACACTCGCCGTCGCGATGCAGATCTTCACGCTGGAGGAGCAGCCGAAGGCGATCGGCATCTGGGCGGCAGTCAACTCACTGGGCTTCGCGACCGGACCGCTCCTCGGCGGCTTCATGCTGGACCACTTCTGGTGGGGCGCGATCTTCCTGATCAACCTGCCGGTCGCGGCGTTCGCCCTGGTGGCGGTCGTCATCCTGGTCCCGGAATCGAAGAACCCGCAGGGAGACCGCCCCGACCTCCTCGGCGCCGTACTGTCCACGATCGGTATGTCCTCCCTGGTCTTCGCGATCATCTCCGGACCCGAGCACGGCTGGACGTCCGGCAGGGTGCTGACGTCGGCGACCGTCGCGGTCGTGGTGCTGGCCGGCTTCGCGTACTGGGAGAGCCGGATCCCCTACCCCATGCTCGACATGCACTTCTTCCGGAACCGCCGCTTCACGGGAGCGGTGGCCGGCGCGGTGCTGATCACCTTCGGCATGGGCGGATCGCTCTTCCTGCTCACCCAGCACATGCAGTTCGTACTCGGATACGGCCCTCTGGAGGCGGGTATGCGCACGGCGCCGCTCGCCTTGATGATCGTGGCCCTGAACTTCACCGGAGTGGCGGCGAAGTGGTCGGGCAAGCTCGGGACCCCCTTCTCCATAGGGCTGGGCATGACGGCGATGGCCGCCGGCCTCGTCTCGATCGCGACGCTCACCGAGCACGGGTATCCGGGCACGCTGCTGGGTCTGGTGCTCATCGGCGCGGGCGCGGCGATCGCCAGCCCGGCGATGGCACACGCGATCATGAGCGCGATTCCGCCGGAGAAGGCGGGGGTCGGCGCCGGCATCAACGGCACGGTGGCGGAGTTCGGGCAGGGCCTGGGCGTCGCGGTGCTCGGGGCCGTACTCAACTCCCGCTTCGCCGCGTTGATTCCGGTCGCCGCGGTGTCCCTGCCGGGGGCGTTGGCCGAGGCGGGGTCGGATGCGGAGCGGGTGCGGATCACGGAGGCGTTTGCCTCCGGCCTGGAGACGAGTCAGTTGGTGGGGGCGGTGGCTGTGCTGGCCGGCGGGTTGGTCGCGGCGGCGTTGCTTCGGCGGGCTGAGCGGGCAGAGTCCGCCTAGGAGCTCGGTGTGTGCGGTTGTGGGGCGACCGCGGGATCGTTGTGGCTGGTCGCGCCCGCGCGGCGGAGCCGCATATCGATGCAGCCCCGCGCCCCTTTCAGGGGCGTTGCCGCCTAGCATCTTGATCAATAACGGTGTCGAGGAAGGTGCGCCATGGCTAGGGCAGCCCGGCAGTCCGCTCGGACCAGCGTCTGGCTGGAGGGCAAGGAGCGCCGAGGGGGACGCGGCGGGGGACAGCCCTCCGGTCTGGATCGTGACCGCATCACCGCGGTCACCGTCCGGCTGCTGGACGCCGACGGGCTGGCCAAGTTCTCCATGCGGCGGCTGGCGGCCGAGCTGAACGTGACGGCGATGTCCGTCTACTGGTACGTCGACACCAAGGACGACCTCCTCGAACTCGCCCTCGACGCCGCCTTCGGCGAACTGACCCTGCCCGACCCGGAGTCCGACGAGGACTGGCACGACCAGCTGCGCGAGCTGGCCCGCGGATACCGCGGCCTGCTGGTCCGCCACCCGTGGCTGTCCCCGCTGATCGGCACCTACGTCAACATCGGCCCGAACAGCCTCGCCTTCTCCCGCCTCGTCCAGCGGATCATCCGCAAGACCGGCCTGCCCGCACACGGCCTCGTGGCCGCCATCTCCGCCGTCTTCCAGTTCGTGTACGGCTTCGGCACGAACGAGGGCCATTTCATCGCCCGCAGCGCAGCCTTCGGCATGACTCCCGACGACTACTTCCACCACGCCATGAGCACGGTGACACAGTCCCCGGAAGCCGCCGACCTCGTCCAGGGGTCCGCGGAACTGATGGAGGCGCGGGGCGGCGACACGGTGGAGGAGATGTGGGAGAGGGACTTCGAGTTCGCCTTGGACCTCTTGGTGGCGGGCATCGAGGCGATGGTGGCGCGAAGCGCCACCTAAGGGGCGCGGGGCTGTATTCAATTTGCGGCTCCGCCGCGTGGGCGCGACCAGCCCCAACGAACCCGCAGACGCCCCACAACCGTATGCCCGAGCTCTTAGGCGCCACCCTCAACAAGCCGCGCAGGGAACCCCCCGGTGGCCACCGGCCCCCACTTCTCCGGCGTGATCCGAATGATCGACTTGCCCTGCTTCACCATCGCCGCCCGGTACTCGTCCCAGTCCGGATGCTCCCCGGCGATGTTCCGGTAGTACTCGACCAGCGGCTCCACTGACTCCGGCGAGTCGATGACCTCCGCGGTCCCCTCGACCTGCACCCAGGGCCCGTTCCAGTCGTCGCTGATGACCAGCACACTCACCCGGGGATCCCGCCGCGCGTTCCGCGTCTTGGCCCGCTCGGGATACGTGGAGACCACGATCCGCCCCGAATCATCGACCCCACAGGTCAACGGCGAGGCCTGCGGACCGCCGTCGGCCCGCCGGGTCAACAGGATGGCGCGATGACGGGGCCGTACGAAGTCGAGCAACTCTTCGAGCGAGACGCGGGTGTTGGTCGCGATGTTCGGTGACATGGGCTCAGCCTAGGGTCTGACCGGCCCGCTCAGCGTGACCCTGTCGTTGGCACGCATACGTCCGGCCCGCACTCCGAAGAGTTACAGGTGCCTCCCGAGGCGGAATCCCTGGCCGCCGCGCCCGCATCCGCCGCCACGACGACTTGGACGCGTGGTCACGGGCAGCGCCGCACGCCCTCACGCGGCCGGCAGCGACTCCCCCTGCACAGCCTGGATGTCCAACTCCACCTTCAACGTCGTACCGATCGCTGCGATCCCCGCCTGCACCACCTGGTTGTAGTTCATCGCGAAGTCGTCCCGATGCAGCTCCGCCGTCGCCCGGAACGCCGCCCGAGTCCCGCCCCACGGGTCCGCCCCCGTGCCGAGGTAGGCCAGGTTCAGGTCCACGGGGCGTACGACACCGTGCATGGCGAGTTCGCCGTGGACCGTCCAGCGGTCGGAGCCGGTGGCAGCCGTGGCGCTCGTCGAGCGGTAGGTGATCTCGGGGTGGTTCGCCACGTCCAGGAAGTCCGGGGACTTCAGGTGGCCGTCCCGCATGGCGTTGCCCGTGTCGATCGAGTCGGCCCGGATCGCCGCCTCCACGCGGGACTTGGTGACATCGTCCGGCGCGATCTCGATGGCGCCGGCGAAGGCCGTGAAACGCCCCCGCACGCTGGAGATGCCCAGGTGCTGGGCGACTGCGGCGACGGACGAGTGCGCGGGGTCGATGGTCCACGGGCCGGGCGGCGGCAGTTCCGTGCCGCCCTGGCGGGCCAGCGTCACCGTGCCGACCTCGGCCCGGCCGCTCGCCGTCACGATCGCGGTCGCGGCGGCGGGGGCGTATCCGACGGCGGTGACGATGACGGTGTACGCCCCCGGTGGGAGGGGGTTCGCGTCCCGTACGGCTCCCTCCGCGTCCGCCTCCACCCGCAGCACCTGCGCTCCGGTCATGTCCGTCACCGTGACGACCGCGTGCGACACGGCCCATCCGTCCCGGGTACGGATCCTCGCGGTCAGTCCCATCTCACGTACTCCTCACAAGCTCAAAAGAAACCGGCCCGTGGCGGGCGGCACCGCCTCCGCTCAGAGCGCGCCGCCTCACCACGGGCCGGGGCCCAACTACTCGCCGGGATGGGCGAGTTCGATGTCGTGGCCCTCGGCGCCGCGGCCGGTGACCGTCAGGGCCGTCGCCACCGGCGGGTAGCCCGTCGCGATGACCGTGTACTCGCCGCCGTCCAGGTCGGTGAAGGCGTACGCCCCGTCCGAGCCGGTCGTCGCGGTGCCGACCACGTTGCCCGCCGCGTCGACCAAGGTGACGCGCGCGTCGGCCAGCGGCCCGTGCGGCGCCCGTACGACGCCCTGGACCTGGGCGCCGGCGTCGAGGTCGACCTCGATCCGGGTCACCCCGGTGCCGCCGATCTCGACGGGCAGGGCGCGCGGCCGGAACCCGGCGGCGTTCACCGCGACGGTCACGGCACCCGGCACCAGCTCGGCGAAGCCGAACTCGCCCTGTTCACCGGTGGCGGAGGTGGCCAGCAGGTCACCGCGCACGTCGGTGACGATCACCATCGCGTCCTTCACCGGCAGCGCGCTCCCCGCGGCCCGCACCACACCGCTCAGGCCGCTCGTGCCGCTGAGCAGGATGTCGTACGCCACCGGCTCGTCGCCGTTCACGACGATCGTGGACGCCTGCGGCTGGAAGCCGTCGGCGGAGGCGATCAGGACGTACGATCCCGCGCCCGGCGCGTCGACCCCGTACGAACCGTCGGCCTGCGCCACCGACCGGCCGAGCTGCCGCCCGGCGAGGGAGATCAGCGTGACGGCTGCCTGCGGCACGGGCGCGCTCTCGGCGCCCCGGACGAAGCCGCGGACGGGTACGCCGCCACCGGCCGACTCGTCGGCGCGGGTCGCCGTGGCGACGGCCGCGAGCCTCTGGGTGCCTTCGGGAGCGGCTTCCGTCTCCGACGTGACCGCCCAGCTCGGGATCCGCTCCTGCGCGACGGCCGGCGCGGAAACCTCGGAGGCCTCCGGGGTCTCCGGCTCGGCGGCCTGCGCCAGGGCGCCCTTCGTCTTCAACGGGACCTCCTTGATGAACAGGGCGAACAGGAGGGCGAGGAAGGCGATCGGGGCGGCGTAGAGGAAGACGTCCGCCACGCCGTGGCCGTACGCGCTCTCGATGACCGTGCGCACCGGGCCGGGCAGCGCGTCGAGGTCGGGGATCTCGCCGTGGCCGGACGAACCCTGCACGCCGAGCTTGGTCAGGCCCTCCTCGGCGTAGTGGGTGATGCGGTGGCTGAGGACCGCGCCCAGGGCCGAGACGCCCATGGCGCCGCCGAGGGAGCGGAAGAAGTTCACGACCGAGCTGGCGACGCCCAGGTCGCTCGGAGCCACCTGGTTCTGCGTGGCGAGGACCAGGTTCTGCATCATCATGCCGACGCCGAGGCCGAGGAGGGCCATGAAGATCGCCACGTGCCAGTACTCGGTGTCGTAGCGGATCGTGCCGAGGAGTCCGAGGCCCGCGGTCACCAGGACACCGCCGGCCAGCAGCCAGGCCTTCCAGCGTCCGGTGCGGGTGATGACCTGGCCGGAGACGGTCGACGAGACGAACAGGCCGACGATCATCGGGATGGTCAGGACGCCGGACATGGTCGGCGACTCGCCCCGGGCCAGCTGGAAGTACTGGCTGAAGAAGATCGTGCCCGCGAACATCGCGATGCCGACGAAGAGCGAGGCCAGCGAGGCGAGTGTGATGGTGCGGTTGCGGAACAGGCGCAGCGGGATGATCGGCTCGCTCGCCTTGGACTCCACGAAGATGAAGATCAGCAGGAGCGCCAGCGCGCCGCCCGTCATCGCGCCCGTCTGCCAGGACTTCCAGTCGTACTTGTCACCGGCGAAGGTCACCCAGACCAGCAGCAGGCAGACCGCGGCGGTGATGAAGAAGGCGCCCGCCCAGTCGACCTTGACCTTCCGCTTGACGACCGGGAGGTGCAGGGTGCGCTGCAGCACGATGAGCGCGATCACGGCGAAGGGCACGCCCACGTAGAAGCACCAGCGCCAGCCGAGCCAGTCGGTGTCGGTGATGACGCCGCCGATCAGCGGGCCGCCGACCATCGCGGTGGCGAAGGTGGCACCGAGGTAGCCGTTGTAGCGGCCGCGCTCGCGCGGGGAGATCATCGCGGCCAGGATGATCTGGGCCAGGGAGGACAGACCGCCCATGCCTATGCCCTGCACCGCGCGGAACGTGATGAGCATGGCCGGGTTCTGCGAGAGACCGGCCAGCGCTGAGCCGGCCACGAAGATCACGAGGGCCAGCTGGATGAGCAGCTTCTTGGAGAAGAGGTCGGCGAGCTTGCCCCACAGGGGTGTGGACGCGGTCATCGCCAGCAGCGACGCGGTGACCACCCAGGTGTAGGCGCTCTGGCCGCCGCCGAGGTCCTTGATGATGTCGGGCAGGGCGTTGGAGACGATCGTCGACGACAGGATCGCGACGAACATGCCGAGCAGCAGCCCGGTCAGCGCTTCCATGATCTGCCGGTGCGACATCGGGGCGCCGTCGGCGGACGGGCCTCCGGCGTGCTTGGCGTGGGCCCGCACACCGGCTGGTGTGGTCGTTGCCATGGGCTTCCTTCTCTTACTGGCTCTCTGGCGCTGTGGCTCGGGGGCTCGGGGCTGTTACTGGGTGATCGCGGGTGTTCGGCAGTCGTCGAAGCTGGCCCTCAGCCGGGCCATGAGCCGGGTGAGCTGGGCGACCTCGTCGTCGGTCCAGTCGCTCAGCCGTTCGGCGAGCAGGTGCGTGGTCCGCCGGGACATGTCCCGCACCCGGTCCTCACCGGCTGCGGTGAGGCGCAGGATGCGGCTCCGCTTGTCCGCGGGGTCGGGGGAGCGCTCGATCCAGCCGCGCTCGGCGACGTGGGCGACATGGCGGCTGGTGACCGACATGTCCACGGCGAGCAGCTCGGCGAGCTTGCTCATGCGCATCTCTCCATGGCGGGCCAGCAACGTCAGTACGGCGCCGGAGCCGGCGGGGCAGTCGGACGGCAGCGTGCGTCCTATCTCCCGCTTCACGGCGCCGAAGGCGCTGAACTGGCGGACCAGCTCCTCGTACTGCGCCTGCTCGGCCATCACACCTCCCGTGTTTGTTGCTTTGGGCAACCATAGAAGCATTTGGTTGCTACAGGCAACAAATAGAGGGGTCTGCGCCGCAAAAACTTGGCAAAGGCAAGTATTGCGACCGTAAATGTGCAGGTGGGGTGGGTCCTGTGACCCCCTGTGCAGGCACGCGGCCCCACACTTGGGCCGAACGGGCGGATTCGCTAGGGTCTCAGGCCATGGCTAACACCCAGGGCCCCCAGGGCAACCACGACCCCGCCGGCAGCACCCAGATGTTCCGCGCGTTCGTCGACGAGACCCCGCAGGGCGGTCGACAGCAGGCCTCCTCCGGCGGCGGACCGCGCATCGGCCTGATCCTCGGCGTCGTCGTCGCCGTGGCGGTCGTCGCGGCCGTGGCCTGGCTGGCGTTCAAGTAGGCCGTACGGTCACTGCTTCCGCCCGGCGTCCGGTCACTGCTCCCAGCGGACGTCCCGGACCTCGACGTCCCGCGTCTCGATGTGCATGCCCAGCGGCACGCGCCAGGCGTCGACGCACACCGTCCAGGTCTTCTCCTTGCGCGCGCCGGCCCCGATCGGCGCCGGGAGCTTCTCCGTCGACTCCACCGTCGCCCAGTCGATGCCGAGCGCGCCGATGATGTGGGTGCCGAAGGTGACGGTGCCCGAACGTACGGCGGTGCCGCCCGAGTTGCGGAGGTCGAGAGTCACCTCTTCGCACCAGCGCTTGTCGGTGGGCTCCCGTTCGGGGTCGCTCACGGTGAGCTCGGCGGGCGTCGAGGGTGTCGAGGGTGTCGCGGCCGCCGGGGGTGCGGGTGAACCGCTGGGCGGGCCGGCCGAGTCGGCCGGTGGGCCCGCGGGTTCGGGGGTGTCGCTCGGGAGTTGGGCCGGCCTCTCCGTTCCTTCAGGTGAGGGCGGTTCCTGACTCCCCTCCCGCCCAGGGGAGTTGCTCGAAGCCCGACCGGAGCCACCGACGTCACCGGTGCCGCCGCCGCCCGCGCCGCGCGCCGGTCCGTCGAGCGGCACCAGCGTCACCTCACCCGTCGGCCGGACCGCCGTACCGGAGACCCTCGGCGGACCACCCGCCGCGCCCGTCGCGACGTACCCCTCGCCGCTCCCGCCGCCTCCGCACGCGGCCAGTGCCGTGCCCAGACAGACGACGGCCGCCGACGCGCCGATCAGGGCGCACCGACGGCCATGTGTCCATGTCGTCCACGGTGAGCGAAGCATCGGGCCATGGTGGCTGACGCTCCGTCAAATATGAAGGGGACGGAAGGGATCAGTCGGAGATGAGGCCTTCGCGCAGCTGCGCCAGGGTCCGGGTGAGCAGCCGGGAGACGTGCATCTGGGAGATGCCGACCTCCTCGCCGATCTGCGACTGGGTCATGTTGGCGAAGAAGCGCAGCATGATGATCCGCCGCTCGCGGGGCGGCAGTTTGGCCAGCAGCGGCTTGAGGGACTCGCGGTACTCGACGCCCTCGAGGGCGGTGTCCTCGTAGCCGAGGCGGTCGGCCAGGGAGCCCTCGCCGCCGTCGTCCTCCGGGGCCGGGGAGTCCAGCGAGGAGGCCGTGTACGCGTTGCCGACCGCGAGGCCGTCGACGACGTCCTCCTCGGACACGCCCAGCACGGTGGCGAGTTCGGTGACCGTCGGGGAGCGGTCCAGCTTCTGGGACAGCTCGTCACTGGCCTTGGTGAGGGCCAGTCGCAGCTCCTGGAGCCGGCGCGGCACGCGCACCGACCACGAGGTGTCGCGGAAGAACCGCTTGATCTCGCCGACCACCGTCGGCATCGCGAACGTCGGGAACTCCACGCCCCGTTCGCAGTCGAAGCGGTCGATCGCCTTGATCAGGCCGATGGTGCCGACCTGGACGATGTCCTCCATCGGCTCGTTGCGGGAGCGGAAGCGGGCAGCCGCGTAACGCACCAGCGGGAGGTTGAGCTCGATCAGGGTGTCGCGGACGTAAGCGCGCTCGGGGCTGTTCTCGTCCAGCGCGGCGAGCCGCAGGAACAGGGAGCGGGACAGGGTGCGGGTGTCGATGTTCCCCGAAGCCGGCACGGCCGGGACGTCGGCGGCCGGGAGGGCCGGGGCGTCAGCGGCCGCCAGGGCCGTCACATCATCGATGGGGCCGAGCGCGGCGTCGGGCACTGACTCGCTCTTTGTGAGCGTGAGCACCTTCGAGCTGCCCTGATCTGCGGACATGCCACCCCCTCTGGGTCGCGGGACGGTCGTGGCGAACGCTCCGGATCGAGGAACGCCAGCCTTCACCTGAATACCGGAGCCGAAGCCACGGCAAACGCGCTTCCCGAAGAATGTCACATGTCGGCAACACGCTGTAGAGACATGTCGACATGTGAGACTTGAATCCGCCCTGGATAAAGGGGGTCTGACGGTTTTTCACCGCAGAATCGTCGGGATCCGCCCTGGTGAGCGATTCGCTCGTGACGGTGATCGGTCGATCCTGTTTGCGGTTACGCCTCGATCCGGTTCGCCGAACGCAGTCGCTGGAAGCTACGCGCGAGTAGCCTCGAAACGTGCATCTGGGATACCCCGAGTTCCGCACTGATTTGCGATTGGGTGAGGTTGCTGTAGTAGCGCAGGAGAAGGATTCTCTGTTCGCGTTCGGGGAGTTGCACCAGCAGGTGCCGGACGAGATCGCGGTGCTCCACGCCGTCCAGGGCCGGGTCCTCGTAGCCGAGCCGGTCCAGCAGTCCGGGCAGTCCGTCGCCCTCCTGCGCGGCCTCCAGGGACGTGGCGTGGTACGACCGCCCGGCCTCGATGCAGGACAGCACCTCGTCCTCGGTGATGCGCAGTCGCTCGGCGATCTCGGCGGTCGTGGGGGTGCGTCCGAAGGTGGTGGTCAGGTCCTCGGTCGCGCTGTTGACCTGGACCCACAGCTCATGCAGCCGGCGCGGTACGTGGACCGTGCGGACGTTGTCGCGGAAGTACCGCTTGATCTCGCCGACGACGGTCGGCATCGCGAACGTCGGGAACTGCACGCCCCGGTCCGGGTCGAAGCGGTCGATGGCGTTGATGAGCCCGATGGTGCCGACCTGGATCACGTCCTCCATGGGCTCGTTGCGGGAGCGGAAGCGGGCGGCCGCATAGCGCACGAGCGGGAGGTTCGCCTCGATGAGCGCCCCGCGCACGCGGTTGTGCTCCGGCGTGCCCGGCTGCAATCCCTTGAGTTCGCCGAAGAGCACCTGGGTCAGCGCCCGGGTGTCGGCACCGCGACTGCGGGGTGGAGCGGCCGCGGGAGTCTCCTCCTGGCTGGGGGTTTGCGGGCTCGGCGCTTGAGGGCTCGGGGCTTGAGGCGCAGTACTGGCCGGCACGGTCAACTCCACCTCGTGATCCATCAACTCATCGGTCAAAAGCGGTCATAGCATCACAAGACAGTTCATTGTGTTCAAGTACCGCATAATCCCGTGTTGGGGATGGATCGGTGCGCAAGACACGCGAAAGCCCCCCGCCGTTACGGCGGAGGGCTCCGGGGTACCGCGCCTCAGTATTCGTAGTCCGCGATCACCCAGGTGGCGAACTCCCGCCACAGGGTGACGCCCGCCTGGTGCTCGGGGTGCTCCACGTACGTCCGCAGAGCGGCCGTGTCCTCGAAGGCGGAGTTGATGGCGAAGTCGTAGGCGATGGGGCGGTCGCTGATGTTCCAGCCGAGCTCCCAGTGCCGGAGTTCGGGGATCCTGCCCTCCAGCGAGCGGAAGGCCTCGACGCCCTCCACGACCCGCGGGTCGTCGCGCTCGACGCCCTCGTTGAGCTTGAAGAGGACCAGGTGGCGGATCATGGGTACTCCCTGGGTCAGGCCTGGGCCGTGATCCAAAACGGCAGGGCCTAGCTGTCACCGCCGTTGGCGATCCACGTCATGAAGTCGCCGATGGCCTTGGCGGCGTCCGATATGCCCTCGAACCCTATCTGCACGTAGTCGGCGGCCTTGGCCGGGTCCGTGATGATCAGATAGAGCACGAAGACCACGAGTACATAGACGGCGACCTTCTTCGAATTCACCGCCATCGCGGCCTCCCCTGTGGCTGCTGCCGAATGAGCCGAAAGAGCCAAAAGGGCCCTGTGTTACCGGCGGTGAGTGTAACCTTCGCGCCTCTCCTGAGATCAACAGCACGAAGGGCCCCGTCTGTCGACGGGGCCCTTCTTAAGCGGTGGTGGAGGGATTTGAACCCACTTACGTGGCCCGTCTCACCTGCGGTTTTTCCAGCGGGCACATGCGGGGCGGGGAAAGCTCGTGATCGCAGTCGCACAAACAGCGAAGCGGTCGACGTCGGGATGACGGCGGGCGGCTCGGGCACCTGGGGGGCCCGGGTCGGCGACAGACCGCCCACGGCCAGAGCCGCGGCCGGCAGCGCGCCGCCGGACGCCAGAGCGGCCCGCCTGCGGCGCAGGCGCTGCTCACCGCGCGCCCGGATCCGCTCTGCGACAAGCGGCGCCGCGTGTCGCCGACCCGACTCGGCGAGGTCGGCCAGGTACATCCGCCGCTCGACCGTCCACGTCAGCACGTCCACGATGCAGATCTCTCCCGCGCAGAAGCTACGCGGCAAGCCGAGGCCCGCACCCGGGAAGCGCAGAAGACGCCCCTGATGGACGATCACGTGCTGCCGATCTCCGCTCCGACCAACACGAGCACCTCATCGAGACGGCACGCCAGCCCCGCCCACGCGGGCCTCGAAGCACTCCCGTTCGCCGTCCGCCGACGCGGGCCGGAAGCAGGCCCGGACGGTGCTGCCGGGACGGACTTCGGTCATCTCGGTATAGATGAAGGTCGCCGCGTCGTCCTTGTTCCTGATGTGCACGCCGTGGGTCGGGCCGCCTGCCGTGACGTCCAACCGGTCGCCGATCTCGGTCGCCCAGGTCCGGGCCCAGCTCGCACCGCACTTCTTGCTGTGGCGCAGCTCGACGTGGGCGCCGGTGGCCGTGCGGTACGAGGCGAGGGTGACGGGGCCGATGCCGCAGATCAGGCGCATCGGATCCCGGCCCTCGCAGGCGGCTCCGTGACATTCGGGAGCGAAGGAGAACGGGACGGAGGCCGGCAGCGGTCCGTCTTCCTGAGCCTCCGAGTCAGGCAGCAGGAAGAACAGCAGGGCCGCAGCACCACCGACGATCACGGTGTACGTCGACGCCAGCACCACCAGGAGCCTGCCCCTGCGGAGTCGCCGCCACCCGGTCCCGGCGGGCGGTGACTCCTGAGGATGTGGCCGCGGCGACTCGTCCGCGGGAGGGTCGGGCGCGGGGGCCACCGCGCGTCCGCTCCAGTGTGACTCGGCGATCTCCCACAGGGCCAGCAGCCGCCCGTCAGGTTCGTTCGCCAGCCGGCACAGTTCCTGTACGGCCTGGCGAGGAGGCAGGCTCTTGCCGTTGAGGTAACGCTCCCACGAGGACTTGCTGTACGCCGTCCGCTCCGCCAGCGCCGCCAGGCTCAGCCCCGCACCGGCCCGCAGCTCCCGCAGCGCCGCGGCCAGCCGGGTGTGTTCCGCGGTCACTTCGCATCCGCCGACCGCAGGGCCTGCCAGGTGGGCGGGTCGATGACTCCGTTCACGATCAGCCCGTTCTGCTTCTGCATGCGCTCGACCGCTCGCCGGGTCTTCGGGCCGAAGACGCCGTCGATGTCCCCTGGCGCGGTGCCCGCCCGGTGCAGCAGGCACTGCGCCTCGGCCACTTCGAGCCCCACCTGGGTGTTGGACAGGAGGATGTCCGTGGTCCGGCTCAGTCCCGCGTACCAGCGGCCGTCACGCTGCTTCAGCCGGCAGGTGTAGATGACCGGCACCAGGGACTCCGACACGGTGGCCGGGGCTGTCGCGACAGCATCGCCGCGGTCGTGCGCGAGCTGGGCACGGGCCTCGGTGAGCCGCACGGTCAGCAGCAGGGCCACGGAGACGGACAGCACCGTGACCAGGGCTCCCGCCGTGACCGCGGCGCGCAGGTGACGCCGGTACGGCTGCTGTTCCGTGGGGGGTTGTGCCGGTGTCGCGGAGAGGTTCTCCGGGGCGTCGGTGGTTACCACCCGTCCCTCCGCCCAGCGTTGGGCGGCGATCTCGTGCATCACCAGCAGCCGGGGCGGATCGTCACCGCCGACGCGGGCCATCGCCTCGACGGCCTCCCGGGGCGGCAGAGACCTGCCGTTCAGATATCGCTGCCACGACTTCGCGCTGTACCCGGTCTTCGCGGCCAGTTGACGGGTGCTCAGTTCGCTGTGGTCCTTCAGTCTGCGCAGTCGCACGATCAACTGGCGGACGTGTGGATGCAGTTCTGCGGGCAGTTCCTTCCAACGCGACACGCTGTCCCCCCACTCGCGTCAGGGACCGCGGGCCCGGCCCCGTGTCCCCGGGCTCATTCTGCATCAGCTGTCACGGGGATCACAGCGCGGTACCCCGCCCTGGTGCGACTCAGCCCTGGCGCCGAATCAGCCATCCCCTTCGTGGCAGTCCCTCCGCAGGGACTCGGCGGGCGGCATCTCAGCAGGTCAGCGCGCGGGACGTCCCGGGACGAGGTCACTTCTGCGTCAGCTGTGGCCGGGCGTGGTGCCGAACCCGCAGTCTCGTTGCGGAGCCGGCCGGTGCGGTCGGCTCCGACCAACGCACGTCAACGGAGGGGAACAGCATGCGAGCTCTCACCAAGGCACTCGTCAGTGTCACCACCGCCGTCGGGATCGCCGCCGGCGGCCTGGCCACCGCGGGCACAGCCATGGCGGCTCCCGCACCGGCCCAGCAGCAGGCGGCGAGCGCCAAGGCCGTCACGCCGCTCGCGGTGCAGAACCTGGGCCTGACCCGGGCGGAGGCCCGTAACGTCCAGCGCTGGCTGGCGACGCACTGGAACTACAACGACGCGATCGACGGGTACCTCGGCACCAACAGCTGGAAGGCGTTCCAGCGCTGCCTGGCGAAGTACTGGGACTACAACGACGCGATCGACGGAATCGTCGGCCCCAACACGATCAAGGCGCTGCAGCGCCTGCTGAAGGCCAACGGCTACTACAACGGCGCGATCGACGGCAGCGCCGGCGACGGGACCAGGTCGGCGTTCAAGACGTGGGCCAACAAGGTCTGACGGACCAGCCGTCCCACGAATTCACCGCGGCCCGTCCCCTCATGCAGGAAGGGACGGGCCGCGTGCGTCCCTCCGGTCCGCCCGGTGATCCGGACGAAACCGAGCCCTGGTCGGCCCGCTCGGCTCGGCGTGCCACAACAAAAGGAATACGGGGAATCATGTCTCTTCGCAGCCGACTCACGCGCCGCGCGCGGGTCACTCTCATAGGCGTCGCCGCCGGAGGTGTCGCGGCCGCAATCGCCGTCACACCGTCGCTCGCCGACACCGACTCCTCGGAGCTGGCGACGGTCGCCGCCCAGAAGGAGACCGGTTACGGGCCCGAGCCCGAGGCCGACAGCAAGCTCGTCACCCAGGTCAGCGAGCTGTCGACCATGGCGACGGCCACGCTCTCGCCCGACACGATGATCAACCGGGCCCGTACCTGGCTCACGGCCAACAACGGAGCCCCGGTCCCCTACAGCATGGAGCGCACTTGGAAGGACGGCTACCGCCAGGACTGCTCCGGCTATGTCTCCATGGCGCTCGGGCTGGGGCAGCCAGGCCTGAACACCGTCGGGCTGGCCGACTCGCGCGTCACCACGCGGCTCAGCAGCGTGAGTCAGCTCAAAAAGGGTGACCTGCTGATCGACTACAGCACCACTGACGGCGATTTCCGTCACGTAGTGATCTTCGAGAAGTGGGCCAACACGTCGCACAGCGCCTACTGGGCGTACGAACAGCGCGGTACGTACGGCACGACCCACCGGCAGCTCACGTACGGGATCGGCAGTGACAACTACGACCCCTTCCGCCCGGTCAAGCTGGGTGATGGCGGTGGCGGCGGGGAGCTCCCGTCCCCGGGTGTCTCCTGGCCGATCCTCCAGAGCGGTTCCGAGGGCGCGGACGTGCGGTCCGCCCAGCAGCTGCTGACCGCGCGGGGCTACACGCTCGAGGCCGACGGCATCTTCGGCCCGAACACCCGCTCGGCGGTGATCCAGTTCCAGAAGTCCCAGTCCCTGGCCGCTGACGGCGTCATCGGCCCGAACACTTGGTCAAAGCTGATCAAGACGGTGCAGTACGGCTCGTCCGGCCAGGCGGTGAGGGCAGCGCAGACGCAGCTGAACGTCTACGGCTACGGCCTCGCGGTCGACGGCGCGTTCGGCTCGGGGACGAAGTCGGCGGTGGTCGCCTTCCAGGAGAACCACCACTTGCAGGTCGACGGCGTCATCGGCCCGGAGACCTGGCGCGCCCTGCTCGGCACCCGCTGACGCGAGCGGTCCCGGCGGCCCGCCGACGGCTCCTTCCCACTGCGCCCGCAGTGGGAAGGAGCCGTCGCTGTACATCAGTGAAGCCGATGAAGGCGTGGCAGCGTCCCGAGGGCTACTGGCTGGGCACGCCACGCTCGTACGCCGACTCGCCGGGACATTCAGTCGTACTGCGCGATGGCCTGCGTCGGCGCCTGTTACGTGTTCCGGAAGATCGCCTTCACTACGGGCGTTCAGGCCGTCACTCAGCGGGGATTGCCTCGGAGGGACCGTAGAGGCGGATCCCTCAGTGGGAGGGCGTAACGCGCTTGGCGCGCGGGGCAGTTGTGCTCTCGACGTCTGCCGTGCGGCACGGTGGTGAGGTACGTGCCGCACGCAAAACACCCTCCTGACTGCGTTTCCGCAGGTCAGGAGGGTGTGAGAGCGGTAGCGGAGGGATTTGAACCCTCGGTGACTTGCGCCACACTCGCTTTCGAGGCGAGCTCCTTCGGCCGCTCGGACACGCTACCGAGGGAGACATTACAGCAAGGCGGGCCATGCTTTGAAATCGGTATTCGCCGAGCTCGGGTCACCGATCCCGGAAGAAGTCCGTGAGCAGACGGGCGCACTCCTCGGCGAGCACGCCCTCGATCACCTCGGGGCGATGGTTGAGCCGCCGGTCGCGTACGACGTCCCAGAGGGACCCCGCCGCGCCGGCCTTCTCGTCCCGGGCGCCGTAGACGACCCGGTCCACGCGGGACTGCACGATCGCGCCGGCGCACATGGTGCAGGGCTCCAGCGTGACGACGAGCGTGCAGCCGGACAGCCGCCACTCGCCGACCTCGGCCGCGGCCCTGCGGATCGCCAGCACTTCGGCGTGCGCGGTCGGATCGCCGGTCGCCTCGCGCTCGTTGTGCCCGACGCCGAGCACGGTCGTCCCGTCGGCGGACAACACGACGGCGCCGACGGGGACGTCCCCGCCCCGGACGGCCAGTTCGGCCTCGTCCAGGGCGAGCCGCATCGCGGCCCGCCAGCGGTCGCGTACGGGGTCGGGCGGCTCGGCCGCCGACCCCTGGTCGAACGAGGTCAGCGGACGGTCTCCAGCACCTCCGAGGCGCCCAGCGCCTCGGCGATCGCGCTCAGCGCGTCATCGGCGTCCAGGGCCTTCAGCTCCTTCTCGCCGACGCCGAGGTCGTCGAGGATCTCGCTGTCGCCGACGGGGCTGTGCGGGACCGCCTCGGCGCCGCCGCCCTCCTCGTCGTCGTCCGAGTCGCCGTCGGGCTCCTCGGTGCCGTCGAGGTCAAGGGAGTCCAGGTCGGCGCTGTCGTCGCCGGGCTCCCTGCCGAGCAGTTCGTCGGTGAGCAGGATCTCTCCGTAACTGCTGCGGGCAGCGGCGGCGGCGTCCGAGACGTAGATACGAGGGTCGTCCTCGCCGTCGATCCGGACGACACCGAACCAGGAGTCCTCCTGCTCGATGAGCACCAGCACCGTGTCGTCCTCAGGCGAGGCTTCACGGGCCAGTTCGGCCAGATCCGACAGGGTCTCCACATCGTCGAGCTCTGTGTCGCTCGCTTCCCACCCGTCTTCGGTGCGCGCGAGCAGTGCGGCGAAGTACACCGTGACTCTCCCACTGGTCATAGGCGTGCCGGTTGGGCTTCCCCCCGGCGGAGGTTGCGGGCGGGGAGGCTCGGGGTCCGAGCCCCACCCACTCGGAATCGTGGCAGAAACAAGGCGTTCAGGGGACGTCTTCGGCACCCTGTGTCCGGCAGTTTTGATCGCGTTGGCCCGAGGGGGCCCGCGAGCACGTCCGTGAAGGACTCACCAGCGCACTCGTTGCCGCCACCAGCGGATCGTACGCGGCTTTTCCAACAGCCCACGCACGCCCACCGCTCCAACGCCCCGGAGAGCCGCGGATCTTCCCCTGCGGCTCGCCCGCCCTACCAGCGGAACGTTCGCATGCGCATGGCGTGTCGCAGGCGGGCCGTCTTGGCGCGGCGCGGCTGGACGCGGTCCCGGAGTTCGCGGGCCTCGGCGAGTTCCCGCAGGAACTGGGCGCGGCGCCGACGGCGCGCGGCGTCGGTCTCTTCCCGCGTGTCCTGAGTGTTCCGCGTGTCCTGCGCGTCCTGCGTGGGGTCCGCTGGGGACTCACGATCGGGCATAGGCTCACCACCCCCGGTACGTGCCTCCCACTTTCCCTCCGACGGGTGGTTTGATGCCAGCGCAAGGGTGAAGCGATGGCCTTCGGCTTGCTGTGTGTGCGGGGGCGCCGGGCATACCCGGCCCGGTTACTGTTGTGGACATGCGTCTCCACGTCGTCGACCACCCCCTGGTCGCCCACAAGCTCACCACGCTGCGCGACCAGCGCACCGACTCCGCGACCTTCCGCCGCCTCGCCGACGAACTGGTCACCCTGCTCGCCTACGAGGCCACGCGGGACGTGCGCACCGAAGCGGTCGACATCACGACCCCGGTCACCGAAACCACCGGCGTCAAGCTCTCCTACCCGCGCCCCTTGGTGGTGCCGATCCTGCGGGCCGGCCTCGGCATGCTGGACGGCATGGTCCGGCTGCTGCCGACCGCCGAGGTGGGCTTCCTTGGCATGATCCGCAACGAGGAGACGCTCCAGGCCTCCACGTACGCCTCGCGCATGCCCGAGGACCTTTCCGGGCGTCAGGTGTACGTCCTGGACCCGATGCTGGCCACCGGCGGCACGCTGGTGGCGGCGATCCAGGAGCTGATCAAGCGCGGTGCGGACGATGTCACGGCCGTGGTGCTGCTCGCCGCGCCCGAGGGCGTCGAGCTGATGGAGCGCGAGCTGGCGGGAACGCCGGTGACGGTGGTGACGGCGGCGGTCGACGACCACCTCAACGAGCACGGGTACATCGTGCCGGGGCTGGGGGACGCGGGAGACCGGCTCTACGGCGCGGCCGAGTAACCGAGTAACCGTTCCGGCTCTTCAGGCGGTTCTGGAGCGGATACGACCGCTCAGCAGCTCTGCTCCGCGGCGGTGGACGTCGGCTCGGGCTCGGCCAGCGCGGCCAGTGCCTTGTCGGCGTCCGCCTTCTTCGTCAGCGCTTTGAAGCTGTTGCCGATGATCAGGTCGACGTCCTTGCCCTTGCGGGCGGCGTCGGTGCGGCGCTCGGCGCTGGTGAGCTGGGTGGCGAGGACGGGCAGCGAGCCGTTGATCGACTCGGCCGGGCCGAGCACTATCCCGGTGCCCTTGACCTTCTTGTCGAACTCCTTCGGCGCGTTGCCCACGTCGCCGATCTTGAAGCCGCGCTTCTTGAGCTCGTCCGCCGTCTGCTTGGCGAGCCCGCTGCGGGTGGTGGCGTTGAAGACGTTGACGGTGATGCCGCCCGGCTCGGGCAGCGGCCCCGTGGCGCTGGGCGAGGGGGTGCCCGAGGGGGTCACCTTGGTCTCGCAGTCGGCCTTCGCGCCGGCTGCCGAAGCCTTTCTGCCGTTGCCGGTGAAGACGTCGATGAGCTGCAGCGTTCCCCAGCCGATCATGCCGAGCGCGGCGACAGAGGCGACGGCGAGGACCACGAGCCTGCCGCGCCGGGGACGGCGCATCCGCGGGTACTTGTTCCCCCGGATCCGGTACTCGCCGCCCATGCCCGGGGGAGTCAGCATGCTCATGAGCGCAGCGTAGTGCGCCTGAGCGGCGATGCCTACCTGATGATCATTCGATACCGCTCAGTCCAACCCGAAAGGGCCAACAGATCGACCAGAACGACGCACGGGGGCGCCGCCCCGGGTGTCCGGGACCGTTGCGGCCCGTCCGTCCGTCCGCCAGCCTGTCCGTCCGCCCGTCAGTCCAGTTCCAGGACTCTCGCGTGCAGCACCTGGCGCTGCTGCAGCGCCGCGCGCACGGCGCGGTGGAGGCCGTCCTCCAGATACAGGTCGCCCTGCCACTTCACGACGTGCGCGAAGAGGTCGCCGTAGAACGTGGAGTCCTCGGCGAGCAGGGTTTCCAGATCGAGCTGACCCTTGGTCGTCACCAGCTGATCGAGGCGGACCGGGCGCGGCGCGACGTCCGCCCACTGCCGGGTGCTTTCCCGGCCGTGGTCGGGGTACGGCCGGCCGTTTCCGATGCGCTTGAAGATCACACGGAAAGCCTACCGGTCAAGACGTTCCGGGCGCAGCCATGACGGCGGAGTGCGACGCTGGAAAAGTCGGGACAAAGCAGGGTGAACCGGCGAGGTGTGAGGGAACCGTGGCCGGATCGGAAGCCGGAACGGGCCTGAACGGAAGCCGGGGCAGGCGGCCGGGGGCCCAACCGAACGGATACCGAACGCATGTTGGGCCGGATGGTGGAGGGCTGGTCCGATCGGGGGGTCGGAGGGGTGGGCCGACCGGTGGTGGGAGTGGAGGTCTGAGATGAGGGATCGAGAGAGCGCGGCCAAGGCCGGTTCCGGGACCGTGTCGCCGGGGGCTGCTCCGGGGGCGCGTGGCGAGGCGCGTGGCAGTGCTCCCGCCCTTGCGCGGGAGGCGCTGGAGATCGCGGCCGGGTACGCGTTCGGCGGGCCCGCCCTCGACCTGGGTGCGCTGCTCTGGGACGGGCGGTGTCTGCCCGACGCGCAGATCCGGATCCCGCTGGCCGTGCTGAACCGGCACGGCCTGGTCGCGGGCGCCACCGGCACCGGGAAGACCAAGACGCTCCAGCTGATCGCCGAGCAGCTGTCGGCGCAGGGCGTGCCGGTGTTCCTGGCGGACATCAAGGGCGACCTCTCGGGGATCGCGGCGCCGGGGCAGTCGAACGACAAGGTGCGGTCCCGGACCGCCGAGGTCCACCAGGAGTGGGCCGGGACCGGCTTTCCCGCCGAGTTCTACGCGCTCGGCGGCATCGGCCGCGGCATCCCCGTACGCGCCACGATCACCAGCTTCGGCCCCGTCCTGCTCTCCAAGGTCCTCCAGCTCAACCAGACCCAGGAGCAGTCCCTCGGCCTGATCTTCCACTACGCCGACACCAAGGGCCTGGAGCTGATCGACCTCAAGGACCTCAGGGCGGTGGTCGCCTTCCTGACCTCCGACGAGGGCCGGACGGAACTCAAGAACATCGGCGGGCTGTCCACCGCCACGGCCGGGGTGATCCTGCGGTCCCTCACCGCGTTCGAGGCGCAGGGCATGGCCGACTTCTTCGGGGAGCCGGAGTTCGACACGGGTGAGCTCCTGCGGACGGCGTCGGACGGGCGGGGCGTGGTCTCGGTCCTCGAACTGGCCGCCGTACAGGACAGGCCGCAGCTGTTCTCGACCTTCCTGATGTGGCTGCTCGCCGACCTCTTCCACGATCTGCCGGAGGTAGGAGACGCCGACAAGCCGAAGCTGCTGTTCTTCTTCGACGAGGCGCACCTGCTGTTCGACGACGCGTCCAAGGCGTTCCTGGACTCGATCACCCAGACCGTGCGGCTCATTCGCTCGAAAGGGGTCGGCGTCTTCTTCGTGACGCAGACCCCGAAGGACGTACCCGCCGACGTCCTGGGCCAGCTCGGCAACCGCGTCCAGCACGCGCTGCGCGCCTTCACCCCGGACGATCAGAAGGCGCTCAAGGCCACGGTGAAGACTTTCCCCAACTCGGCGTACGACCTGGAGGAACTCCTCACCGGCCTCGGCACCGGCGAGGCCGTGGTGACCGTCCTGAGCGAGAAGGGCGCGCCGACGCCGGTCGCGGCGACCCGGTTGCGGGCGCCCGAGTCGCTGATGGGGCCGATCGAGGCGGGCGCGCTGGAGCGGGCGGTGACGTCGTCCGGGCTGTACGGGCGGTATGCACAGGCTGTGGACAGAGAGTCGGCGTACGAACGGCTGCAGGCGTCCCGGGGCGCGAAGGGCCCCGACGAGATGCGCGCGGCGGCGACTGCCGGGGAGCGCGGGGCCGGGGCGCGCAGGGCTGAGCAGCGCAGGGCTGAGCAGCGCGGGGCAGAGCAGCGCGGGGCAGAGCAGCGCGGGGGCGAGCAGAAGGAGCAGCCCTCGGTCGTCGAGCAGGTCGTCGGGAGCGGCATGTTCAAGTCCCTGGCTCGGTCAATCGGTACGCAGATCGGGCGGGAGATCACACGGTCGGTCTTTGGGACGGCTCGGCGGAGGCGGTAGGTCGGTCTGCCGGGGGGGGCTCGGGGCGGGCGCTGGCAGGGGCGGGGGTGGGGCGGCCGTCTTCGGCGGTGGGTCTCCCCGGCCGTCCAGGTGCGGGCGGCCAGTTCGGCGGCGGCGCGGCTGTCGTAGGCGGCGGAGAAGCCGCAGCGCAGGGCGGGCGCTGGCCGAGGTGGCGGTCTTCGGCGGTGGGTCTTCCCGGTCCTCCAGGTGCCGGAGGCCTTCCGCGGCGGGATTTCGGGGCCGGCCACGTGCCGGAGGCCTCGGCGGCGCGGCGGAGGGGCCGGCTCCGGTGGGAGCCCGGCCTCCGCCGCGCCCGCGTCAGCCGCGCTCCCGCTTCTGCGGGGGCTGCTGCGGCTTGTCCTGCTTCAGCTGCGGTTTCGGGGCGTTGCGGACGGCCTCCGCGCGCAGCAGGGCGCGCAGGACTGCGTAGTGGTCGGTGGGCATGACTGTGCTCCTTGTGTCGTCCTGAGGGACCTCGTCGCGGGGGCCTGTCAGCAGCGCAGGACCACGGTGCGCAGGATGTGCGGGACGTACGGCGGTCGCGGCGGCGCGGGGTGGGAGAGGCGGGCCGGAACGCTGGGCGCCGGCTTCGGCGGGGGCGTGGAGCACGGCCGTACGGTGGTGCGCCGGTCGGTGCGGGCAGGTGGCCGCAGGACCGTGTCGAGGGCGTCGTGCTCGGCGGCGGCCTCACCGGAGACCCCGGCCGCCATGGCGGGCACGGCATGCGCCTGGGCGTGCGCGCCCGGTACCAGCAGGGCGAGCAGCAGCACGAGGACCCGCAGCCAGGTGCGGCTGCGCGGGAGAATGCTCGCGGTGCTCACGGGAGGTCATCTCCCCGGTGGCCGTACGGCGTTCATCGCGTCGGACGCGAGAACCGCCCGCTCGGCGTACCGATGCGCGTACCGATGCTCGCTGGATATCACAGCTCGTGCGGGACCTGCCGGGCCCGCCCCCGCATCCGGAGTCCGGTGACGATCTCGACGACGCCGACCGCCACCAGCCACCAGCCGCCCAGCAAGGTGAGCACGGTGACCGACTCGATCGGGGAGTCGATCAGCACGATCCCGCCGATGACGGTGACCACGCCGAGGAGGATCTGCCAGCCGCGGGCCGGCATGGACCGGTCGGAGGCGGCGGCCAGGGTCTGGGTGATGCCGCGGATGAGCCAGCCGATGCCGATCCACAGGGCGAGCAGCAGGATCGACTGCATCGGTCGGCGGAAGCAGAACAGGCCGAGCAGGACCGACACGGTGCCGCTGATGAACGCCAGCACCCGTAGCGAGGTCGTCTTGTGCGTGCCGAAGGCGGCGACCAGTTGGAATACGCCGCTGATCAGGAGGTAGAGGCCGAAGAGGACCCCGGACGCGAAGAGTGAGGCGCCCGGCCAGACCAGGATCAGGACCCCCAGGATCAGGGAGGCGACCCCGGTGAGCAGGACGACCTGCCAGGCGGCGCGGGAGAGGGCGTGCAGGGGGCCCTCGAAGGGCGGCTCGGGCTCGTGGGACGTCCCCGGCCCGGGTGGCCGCCCGGCATGCACCCGGCGGTCGTCGTAGTCCCGGCCCCCGGCAGGACCGGTCGGTACCTCGGTCATGCTCCATGCTGCGAACGCCCGCACGGGCTCCGCCATTCGGGAAGGGCCACTCGGCTGACGGCTGACGGCTGACGCGGGATCGCTGCCGCGTGCTTCGGCCGGGTGGGGTGGGTGGCGTGCGGAAGTCGGCGTGCGGAGGTCGGCGGGGGGAGGCCGGCGGGCGCGCGGGATTCGGGCAGGGCGGCGGCCGTGGGGCCACGGGGCCACGGGGCTCCAGGGAGGCAGGCTGTGGATCGGCAGGACGGGTAGCGAGTGCGGGTCAGTCGACCGCCCCCGGACGCGACCCCGTCCCGCGGGTGGAGTGAGCGCGGTCCGCCGCGCCTGGCGACGAGCTCCGTGGCGTCGGCCGCAGCAGGGCGTGCAGATGGTGAGGGCACGGAGGGTCGTCAGGTGTCAGATGAGCTGCGCGGTGACCCCGGCTTGAGCCGCAGCAGGGCGGGAGGTCCGCCGAGGATGTTCGTGCCGCCGGACGCCGTATGGGCCCTGGAGGCTACGCGTAGCGCTGGTCGCTGGCTGTGGTGCCGCAGGCAGTCCGTGGCGCGGCCGCCGTCCGTGGCGCCGGAGATCCCTCGCGGGCGCGATCGCATCCTGCGGTGCGGAGGTCGCTTCTGGCGCCGATCGCCATCTGCGGCGCCGGAGGTCACCCGTGGCCTGGTCCCTGGTCGCTGCCGACGAGCCGCAGTCCCCCCGCGGCCCCGCCCGCTACTTCCCAGCCCCCTTCGCCGCCTTCGCCGCCGCCTTCATCTCCTGCTTGTGGGCCCGTACCTTGGTCAGGGATTCCGGTCCGGTGATGTCGGCGACGGAGCGGTAGGACTTGGGTTCGCCGTAGGCGCCGGCGGCCTCTCGCCAGCCCGTGGGGGTCACGCCCAGTTGCTTGCCCAGGAGGGCGAGGAAGATCTGGGCCTTCTGCTTGCCGAATCCGGGCAGGCCCTCCAGGCGGCGCAGCAGTTCGCGGCCGTCGTCGACGCCCTTCCAGACGAGCTCGGCGTCACCGTCGTAGTGCTCGACGAGGTACTGGCACAGCTGCTGGATCCGCTTGGCCATCGACCCCGGGTAGCGGTGCACGGCCGGCTTCTCCGACAGCAGGGCCGAGAACGCCTCCGGGTCCTGGGCGGCGATGTCGTGCGCGTCCAGGTCCTCCGCGCCGAGCCGGTCCGCGATCGTACGGGGCCCCTTGAACGCCCACTCCATCGGAACCTGTTGGTCCAGCAGCATGCCGACCAGCGCGGCGAGCGGGCTGCGGCCGAGGAGTTCGTCGGCCTCGGGGTCCTGGGCGAGGTGAAGGGTGACGTCCATGCCCCCGATCATGCCCCCTCGCCTCATGCCCCGCAGCCGTACGGTTCAGGGGCGCCAGTACCCCAGCGCGTTCACCCGCTGCTTGGGAATGCCCAGCTCCTTGCGGACGTACGACGTCAGGGCCCGGGTCGTCGCCGTGTCGCAGGCGATCCAGACGTACGGGTCGGCGGTGCCCTTGAGGAGGTCGGGGAGGGCCTCCTTCACCTGGGCGACCAGGTGGGCCCCGGCGTCGCGCCTCGGCAGGGTGCGTATGTCGTGGCGGGCGCGCTCGGTGCGGAAGGGGAGGTCGCCCTGCTCGCCCTCGAACCAGACCGTCGCCGGCGCCGAGTCCAGGGCGGTGAGCAGGGAGTTGAGGGCGGGGAGCGAGGCCGGGTCGGCCACGGCGAAGACATGGGAGGGCGCGGGGTCGGGGTCGGTGAACCCCGTGCCGTGGATGGTCGCCTCGATCGTGTCGCCGGGCTTGGCCGCCCGCGCCCAGTCGCTGGCGCAGCCCTCGTGCAGGGCGAACTCCAGGCTGAAGGTGCCGGCCGCCGGGTCCGGGTCGACCAGGGTGTACGCCCGCTGGTGCGGCTTGCCCGCGTTGTCGAACCACAGGCGGACCCACATCGTGGGGTGGACGCCCGCCGCCGCGAGCAGGCCTCCGTCCTGAAGGTGGACGCGGCGATAGTGCGGAGTGACGTCCTCCGCGCCCGTCACCGTGAACACGAAGTCCTTCGCGCGCAGCAGCTTCAGGACCGCGCCCTCCCAGCCGTGCCCCTGCCCCATGGCTTCTTCACCCTTCAAGTACGATTCCTGCCCAGATTACTTAGGGAAGGCTAACCTAAAGCATAGGAGGGACACAGGGTGACGGGTGAGATCTACCGCGACGCCTGGGGCATTCCGCATCTCCGCGCGGACGACGTGACCGAACTCGCCCGCACCCAGGGCCGGGTGACCGCCCTCGACCGGGCCTGGCAGCTGGAGGTCGAGCGGCACCGGGCCAAGGGCACCTCCGCGTCCTTCCTCGGCGCCGAGGCCCTGCCCTGGGACCGGTTCGTCAGACGGGCCCGCCTCGACGACACGGCGAGACGGTGTTTCGCCGAACTGGAGAGACGGGACCCCGAGACGGCGCGCTGGGTGCGGGCGTACGTCGACGGGGTCAACGAGACACTGGCCGAGGGCGCCCGCCGCACCCCGGAGTTCGCGCGGGCCGGGCTGACTCCCGGTGACTGGGAGCCTTGGACCCCGCTCGGCGTCTGGCTCGGCATCCACATCCTGTTCGCGGGCTTCCCGGCCAAGCTCTGGCGCGAGCAGGCCGTACGGCATCTCGGCCCCGACGCGATCGGGCTGTTCGCCATCGACGGGCCGGGCACCTCCGGCAGCAACGGCTGGCTGGTGAGCGGCGAGCGGACCGTCACCGGGCGGCCGATCATCGCCGGTGACCCGCATCGCTTCATCGAGGAACCCGGCGTCTACCAGCAGATCCACCTCTCCTGCCCCGAGTTCGACGTCATCGGCCTCGCCGTCCCGGGCGTCCCCGGCATCGCCCACTTCGGCCACACCGGCACGGTCGCCTGGGCCATCACCAACGCCATGGCGGACTACCAGGACCTGTACCGGGAGCGGCTGCGGCGCACCGGTGCGGGCGTGGAGGCCCTGGGCCCGGACGGCGTGTGGCGGCGCGCCACGCGGCACACCGAGGTAGTGGAGGTGGCGGGGGAGGAGCCGGTCGAGGTCGAGGTGATCGAGACGGAGCGGGGGCCGGTGATCATCGGGGGGCCGGAGGGCCTGCCGGACGGTTTGCAAGAAGGTCTGCAGGAAGGTCTGCCGGACGGTTTGCAGGAAGGTCTGCAAGAAGGCCTGCCGGACGGATTGCAGGAAGGTTTCTCCTCCGGGTTCGAGCTCCCCGACGCCCCACCCCTCGCCGTAGCCCTCCGCTACCCACCCCGCGTCACCGCCGACCTCGGCTTCAGCGCCCTCCTCCCCCTTCTCCGCGCCCGCCGCGTCGCCGACGTCGACCGTGCCGTGGACCTCTGGGCCGAGCCCGTCAACGTCGTCCAGGCCGCCGACACCGAGGGCGGCCTGCTGCACCGCGTCGCCGGAAGGGTGCCGGTGCGCTCCGCCGCCAACCGCACCCGGCTGGTGCCCGCCTGGGAGCCCGGCCACGACTGGCAGGGCTGGCACGAGACGCCCCGAGGCGGGCTCACCGACGGAGTCGCCGCCATGGCCAACCAGCGCGGCATCGCCACACCCCTGGGCGTCGAGTTCGCGCCGCCCCATCGCGCCGACCGCATCACCGCCCTGCTGGGCGAGAAGGCCCGCTGGTCCGCCGCCGACATGCCGGCGATCCACATGGACACCCAACTGGCCTCCGCGGAACCCCTGTTGGAACTCCTGAACTCCCTCGACGCCCTCACCCCCGAGGCCGCCCGCATCCGGCGGACCCTCCTGGCCTGGGACCGCCGCATGGACGCGAGCAGCTACGCCGCTGCCGTCTACTCGGCGGTGCGCGGGGCGGTCGTACGACGACTCGCCGCAGACCCGGCCTTCGCCGCGCTGGTCACCCCGCCCGCCTACCCGGAGGTACTCCTCCCCTGGCTGGCCCTGCTCCCACGCGTCGGCTTCGCCCTCGAACACCTGCTGCGCGCCGAGGAGTTGTACGGAATCGACCGTGCCGAGGCCGTCCGCGCGGCGGTCGAGGAGGTGGCCGCCGAGCAGCCCGCTGGAACCGAGGGGAACGGGGGCCGAACCTGGGGCGACACCCACCGCCTCGCCCCCTGGCGGGCCCTCCCCGACCCGTCGTACGACGCACCCGGCCTCTCCGGCGACCACGACTGCGTCCTGTGCACCTCGGCCGTCCCCGGCCTCACCGACCTGAGCGCGCGCGGCCCGGCCGCCCGCTACGTCTGGGACCTGGCCGACCGCGAGGCGAGCCTCTGGGTGGTCCCGCTCGGTGCCTCCGGGGTTCCGGGCACGGCCCATCACCGCGACCAACTCCCCCTGTGGCTCGGGGGAGAGCTGGTCCCGGTCGTCACCGATTTCACCAAGCTCAAGAAGGAATCCGATGTCTGAACAGCCGACGGCAGCCCGCGAATGGGTGCATGAGCAGATGGTCGACGGGCTCGGCGCCGTCCGAATCCGGCCCCTGGACCCGCAGGCCGACGCCGACGTCGTCCATGGCTGGGTGAGCGAGGAGCGGGCCGCCTTCTGGGGGATGAACGGCCTGACCAGGGACCAGGTGGCCGAGATCTACGCCCACATGGACACCCTCGACACCCATCACGCCTTCCTGGTCCTGCGGGACTCCGACCCGGTCGCGCTCCTCCAGACGTATGAGCCGGAGGCCGACCGGGTCAGCGAGTGCTACGACGTCCGCCCCGGCGACATCGGGGTCCACCTGTTGCTGGCGCCGGCCGGTGCCGGGGGCGGGCGCCCCGGCTGGACCTCGGCGCTCCTGACGGTCATGACGTCGTACGTCTTCCTGGCCCTGGACCGGCAGCGGGTCGTGGTGGACCCCGATGTGCGCAACGAGAAGGCCATCGCCCGTTTCCTCAGGCAGGGCTTCACGGCGGGCCCGGCGGTCGTGCTGCCCGAGATCGACCTCCCGGAGGTGCACATCCCGCAGAAGGAGGCCCAACTCGCCTTCCTCACCCGGGAGGTAGCCTTCCCGGCGTGACCCCTGAAGACCTCGTCGCGCACTACGCACTGGAGCCGATCCCGCGCGAAGGCGGACTGTTCCGCCGCACCTGGGCGGGCCCGGAGATGACCGACGGGCGCCCGCAGGGCTCGGCGATAGTCGTGCTGCTCACCGCGGACGACTTCTCGGCCCTGCACCGCCTGCCGTCCGACGAGGTCTGGCACTTCTATCTGGGCGGCCCCCTGGAACTCCTGCTCCTCGCACCCGACGGCACGACCCGCACCGCCGTACTCGGCCCCGACCTCCTCCACGGCCAGCACATCCAGCTCACCGTGCCCGCCGGTACCTGGATGGGCGCGCGGGTGGTGCCGGGCGGCTCCTGGGCCTTCTTCGGCTGCACGATGGCGCCGGGCTTCACCTACGAGGGCTACGAGCACGGCGACCTGGCGGAGCTGACGGCGCGGTATCCCGCCGAGGCCGACCGTATCGAGGCACTGTGCCGCCCATGAGCGGACGCGGACTCCTCGAAGGACAGGTCGCCCTGGTCACGGGTGCGGGCGGCGGCATCGGGCGCGGGATCGCGATCCGGTTCGCGGAGGAAGGGGCGGCGGTCGTACTGCACTGCCGTACGGCGATGGAGTCGGCGGGGGAAGTGGCGTCCCGTATCCGGGAGTCGGGTGGGCGGGCGCTGGTGCTGCGGGCCGATCTGACGGACGAGGAGGAGTGCCGGCGGGTGGTGGCCGAGGCCGCCGAGTGGGGGGACGGGCGACTGACCGCGCTGATCAACAACGCGGGCGTGCAGCCGACGCGGGAGCTGGCGGGCATGACGGTGGCGCAGTGGCGGGCGGTCGTGGACACCAACCTGTCGAGCGTGTTCGCGTGCACGCAGGCGGCGGCCGAGGCGATGCGGGGGCAGGAAGGGGGCGGGGGCGGTTCGATCACCCACATCGCCTCCATCGAGGCGACCCACCCCGCGCCCCTGCACGCCCACTACTCCGCCTCCAAGGCGGCAGTCGTGATGCACGCCCGCTCTGCCGCCCTGGAGTACGGCGCCTTCGGCATCCGCGTGAACACTGTCTCGCCCGGGCTGATCCACCGGGAGGGGCTGGAGGAGGCTTGGCCGGAGGGGGTGCGGCGGTGGGAGCGGGCGGCGCCGGTCGGGCGGTTGGGGCGGGCGGAGGACGTGGGGGACGCGTGCGTGTTTCTGGCGTCGGGGCTGGCGTCCTGGGTCACGGGGCATGACCTGGTGGTGGATGGTGGTGTGTCGGCTCGGCCGACGTGGTGAACGGGGCCCATGTCTTTCCTGTGGCCATCAGACGGTCATGCGAGGGTCATCCGAGGGGACACGACAGGCTGGGCATCGAGCGGTTCGGGGAGCATGTCACCACGGCCATGGACAGGTAGGCGGGGCGCTCGAGGTAGAAGCCGTACGACACGTCGGTTCCCGAGGCGAGTCGTTCAGCGGCGGATTCGACCAGCCGGATCAGGCGTCCGGTGTCACGGTCATGCTGCTCCGCGAACCGATGAGCGTGCTCGGCCAGCCGCTCCCCGAGCCAGGCTGCCGCTTCCTTCGCCTCGTCCCAGGTGCCGCGAACGAGTGACCGCGGTTTGATCAGCCAGTACGCCGTCTCCAGCGGTGGCAGATCGGAGGTCGGGAACTCTGCCGCCACTTCCCGGTAGCGCTGGAGCAGGCGTTCCCCTGTGGGGTCGTTGGGGGCCGGTGGGGGTGGGGGCTGAGGATGCGGGGGTCGCCGTAGGGCCTCGTTGTCGAAGCGCTCTTTGGGGCCGGTCCATAGGTAGGCGTGGTGGTGCACCAGTCGTTCCCGTTTCGTTCCCGTTCGACGATGCCGGTCGGGCCGGATTCAGGGGTCTGATTCAGGGGCGGGATGAATCCGGCCCGACCGGTGGAGGGGAAGCGGTCAGACGGTCAGGCCGAAGCGCGCCGGGTCGATGCCGGCCGCGTCCAGCTCCTCGGTGGTGAAGCGGAGCGGCTGCGCGTCCGGCCGCTTGCTGTCGCCGAGGGCCCAGGCGTCGTCGCCGATTCGGGCCAGGGTTACGCACCCTTCGGTGCAGGGGCCGCCGCACGCCTTCACGAACGCGGCTCCGTCGATGTCGAGTGCGTACAGGTCGGTTCCGTTCAGCATCGCTGTGCCTTCCTGCTCAGCTGGTCTGATCGCGGCCATGCTGACCGCCGCCGCCCGGTCGGGCGGGAGTTCGTGGGAATGAGGCGCTCTTCAGCGGTTGCGATGCCTGCCGGACTCTGTGCAACGCCGGCACTGGCAAGACGGCCATTGGTTGGTCATCAGGGGTGGGAGGTCGCCTGCCGCAAACACAGCCTGCTCGGAGCCCCAGGTCGGCCCGGAGTCGCGCGACACCCGTAGCGTCATCAAGGGGTGTTCGGCGAAGAAGTGCGCGTTGGTTTCTGTGCTCACGAGGCGTGGGCCTCTGCCTGGTGTTGCCGCAGCTCAACGTTCGCGTCGGATACGCCGCTGTAGTCGCCTCTGGAGCGTGCGTTCTCTCTGCTGACCGAACGGGACAGGCAGTCCGAGCACCCGGGCACGGCGGAGGGTTCGGCCAGTAGCTCGGTCAGGTGGTAGTCCTGCGGCTTCTGTGACATCGCTGCCTCCCGGGCTCATATGGCGATGGCACGACGCTAGGAGTCGGTGTGTCCGGGGCTCTACAAACTTGCATGAGCTTGCACATGAATTGGCTTGGCCGATTGCGGTGTTGACGCTTTATCCGCAGCTCAACCAAGCTTTTGCAAGCCCAAGCAAGTGCCTGAACCAGGGAGTCAGTCATGGCCGTAGTGTTCGTTGGTATCGACCCCGACACGGACCGGGACCACTGCCCCACCGTGTGGGCGGACGCAGAAGCTCAGGAGATCTTGTTGCAGGGTTGGAAGCCGAGCCCCGAGACTCAAGCGGAGTGCGAGGCGAGTAGCCCTGCGAACGGCAGGGTGCCCGATAGTGAAGCCATCGTCAGGATTCCGGCCCGGATGATCCCGATGATCAGGGAGGCATGTGATGCCGTCGAGCGTGCCCAGCTTCGCTGAGCTGCTTGGGCAGTGCGAGCGGTCTGCCGTCCACCTGGAGCTACGGGACTCCTACGCAGCGACAGACCGGTTCGAAGCGTGGAAACGTGGTGAACGGATCAACTGGCAGGAGCGCGAGTCCTGGTGGCATCCGTACGACCAGTTGATCGCGGACACTGTTGCCCGGGGCGTACGGATCCGCCGGGCCCGGGTGATCTCGGAGCCCGTATCGGAGTACATCCGCTGGGAGCACTACGTCACTCACGCCAACGTCACTGCCGGTGAGGAGGTTCGGTGGTTGCCACGGCGACGGGCCACGGCCCTTCCCCTGCCGGGAAATGATTTCTGGCTGTTCGACGGTGCGCTGCTCCGGGTGCACCACTTCTCCGGTGACGGCGTGGTGGTCGAGGACGAGATCACGGCGGACACGGAGAGCGTGAAGCTGTGCTCTGCTGCCTTCGAAGCAGTCTGGGAGCGAGCAATACCGCACCACCTGTACAAGATCTGACGAAGGCCAGCTCCATGCCCCAACACCCCTCTTCAAGCGTCCAGAAGGCGCGCGAGGCCCTCGCCGGCCGTCTGCGTGAGATTCGGAAGGATGCCGGGATCAGCGGGCGGGCGCTGGCTGTCAGGTGCGGTTGGTCAGAGTCGAAGTCGTCCCGGATCGAGAACGCTAAGACCCCTCCCTCTGACGCGGACATCAAAGCGTGGTGCCGGGCCTGCGCCGCTGAGGATCAGGCTCCCGACTTGATCGCGGCAAACCGGCAGTCCGCCGACGCTCACGTTCAGTGGCGGCGACTCCAGCGGAGCGGTCTCCGTCGCCTGCAAGAGTCGACAGGCGATTTGTACCAACAAACCAAGACCTTCCGCGTGTACGTCTCTGACGTGATCCCCGGATTCCTCCAGACAGCCGGGTACGCCAGCGCCCTCCTGTCGTCCATTGCGGACTTCCGGGGAACGCCCGACGACGTGAGTGGGGCAGTGGCGGCCCGCATACGGCGCAACGCGGTGCTGAGCAATGGAGCTCGGCGATTCTCGTTCGTACTGGAGGAGCCGGTGTTGCGGTACCGGCTGTGCAGCGCCGAGACCATGGCTGCACAGCTTGGCCACCTGCTCGGGGTCATGGATCTCCAGAACGTTGCTGTGGGTATCGTCCCGTTGTCGGCGCAACGGACCGTGTGGCCCATGCCAACCTTCACCATCTTCGACAACGCCAGGGTGCACGCGGACACATTGGATGCTGCTGCAACCCTCACGCAGCCCAGCCAGGTCGAGCTGTACGCCCGGGCCTTTGAGCGGCTGTCAAAGGGGACTGTGCGGGGTGCGGCGGCACGCTCCCTGATAGCTGACGCGGTGGGCTCCCTGACGTGACAAGCGATGTCGGACATTGGAGGAAGTCACGCTGGGGGTTGGGGATCAGAGGATCCTGTAGTCCGTGTGCGGTATCGCCAAGGCCCAGACCGCTTCGAAGGCATCCGCACACAGCTTCACGATGACCGGATCGTCGGTGAACTCCTCGTCGTCCGGCGCGAGTTCACCGTCGCCGGCGAAGTGGTGGAAGACGACCGAGCTGTCGTCGAAGAGCCAGAAGTCGTTGCCGGGCAGAGCCAGTCCGGATGCGTGGCGGCGAGGCAGCCAGCGCACTTGCTCGCCCGCCGCCACATTTGGGCCGGTCAGGTGGTGCTCGAACCGGATGTAGTCCGACACCGGCTCCGACACGATCCGGGCCCTGCGTACCTCGGCCCCCTGGGCTACGAGGTCGGCGACGAGCCGCAGCCACGGCCGACGCTCCGGGTCGCTCTCCGCAGGATCATTACGGACGCCGCTCTGCCAGGCGGCGAATCGAGGGTCCGAGCGCATGTACCCGTCGCGCATCTCCAGATGTACGGCGGAACGGATGCAGCGTCGCAGTCGGTCCTCAAGAGTCGGCACGGCCATCGCCTTTCACCTCCGGGAAGAACTGCACCATCTGCTTCGGGATCTCGATCACGTCCTCGTGGCCCGGAAGATCCAGCTGCGAGCGCCGAGCCTCGTCGTCCACCTTCCAGCCTTGCACCAGGTAGGTGCCCTTCACGTCGTCGAGGTAGATGGTGGGCGACTTGCCTTCCGGGCTCTCGGGATCCTGGCCAAGCTTGATCAGAGCCATCGTTGCCTCCCCTGTCGTTGGGCATCCGTGCTCGATCTTGTGCTCAACGTCGACCGGAGGCCAGGAACTTGCGAGAACTTGCGCGCGGATTACCGCTTCGTGGTCATCGCGTGTGAAAGGAAGCCTGCCCACGCGGTGGGCCGGAGGGTGAGGTAGGGGCCGGTCGGGTTCTTGGTGTCGCGGATTTGGATGGTGGTGGGGGTAGTGGCTATCTCGACGCAGTTGGCGGCTTCGGCGCTGTACGTGGACTTCTGCCAGGTGAGTTCGGGCATGGTGGGTTCCTCAGAGTTCGGCGGCGATGCGGTGGATCAGGTCTCGGGATTCGGGCTCGGGAAGAGCGCGGGACTCCATGCGGTCCAGTACGGAGCGGTAGCGGTCCAACTGAGCCTCGGCATCCAGGAACTCGCAGCCATGGTCGGTGTCCAGGACCACGGTGTCGAGCTGTGGGACAGGGCCGCTCGCGCATGTGATGGGCTGTCCCGAGGCGGGGAAGCCGGTCTGGCCGAAGGGCAGCACCAGCACAGTGACCGTCGGCTGCTCGCTCATCTCCAGTAGGTGCCGCAGCTGGGCGTAGGCGATATCCGTGCCGCCGAAGCCCATGCGCAGGGCTGCCTCATGGACGATGGCTGTGTAGGGGGTCGGAGTGCCCTCGAACAGGACGGCCTGGCGCTTCACGCGGTAGGAGACGCGGTGCTCGATCTCGTACGGACGTAGGGGCGGAACGGCTTCCCGCATAGTGGCGCGGGCGTGCTCCGAGGTCTGGAGCAGTCCCGGCATGTGCACGGTGACGGCCACGCGGACCGCCGTGGCGTGGTACTCGAGTTCCGCCAGGTCGAGGAGTCCCGACGGGAGGGTGTCGCGGTACTCCTCCCACCAGCCTCGTGTTCGGGCGCCCGTCATGCCGGCGAGGGCGTCGACGTATGCCTCGTCAGCACAGGTGTAGTTGCGTGCCAGCGTGCGCACGCGATCGGCGCTCACGGCGTAGCGCCCGGCCTCGATATTGCTGATCCGAGCCTGCGGGGCGCTCAGGAGTTCGGCGGCTGCGGTCGACGTCAGGCCCGCGCGCTCGCGGAGTTTACGCAGCTCGGCGCCGAGGCGCTGCTGGCGCAGGGTCGTGATGGGGGCGGGAGACATGTCGTGTCGTTTCTCTCCTCAGCGCGGGCGTGCAGCGTCACTCACACGGGTGGCTATTGGTAGGTCTTCGTGGATTCAATGGAATACCTTCCAATCTCCACGCTACGTTGTGCGTGCTGGCAGCTCAACTCCCCCCGCCCATAAGCCGGAAGCGCACCAACCCAGGCAATGCCACCGCCCAGCACGGCAGTTGAGCGAGCTCAGGCCCCCTTCCTTGCGAGACTCCTGGAGGTTCCATGCGCACCGTATCCCCGCCCGACACCTGGGTGTACGCCCTCCGCCTCCCCCACGACCCGCGCGCGGCACGGGTCGCACGCATGACCGTACGGTCGGTGCTCGTCGGCCACGGCAGGCTCGAAATCCTTGACACGGTCGAGTTGTTGACGTCAGAGATGGTGACGAACACCTACCTCCACACCAAGGGCCCCGCATCACTCCGCCTGACCGCCCTCGCCGACGGACGTCTGCGCGTCGGCGTCTGGGACAGCCACCCCCGCATTCCCGCACCCTTCGGCCGACCGCCCCAAGACCACGTCCCGCTCGCCCGGCCGGACGCCGACGGTGGACGCGGCCTGCGCCTCGTGCAGGAGTACGCCGACTGCTGGGGCGGCGTGTCCCTCGGTGACGGCGTCCTGGACCGTCGCGCAGGGAAGCTGCTCTGGTTCGAGACGGGAAGGTGAGCGTGGAACGCTTCGCATCAGATGCTGGGCCTGTTCCTCCTCGGCGGTACGGGGCCGGGGACAACGGACGGTGAACGCACTTTCTCCGGTTCGCCCTGGGGGTCATACGCGTCATACGTGCGCGTTGGCCACAGCGCGACGGTCACAAGCCGCCGACTCCCGACGTGGCCCAGGCGCCCAGACAACCGGCCCCCGGCGCGTGGCCCACGCTCAGCCCCGAAACGGCACGTTGGCGCCGTTGGTGGAGAAGTTCGGAGCGCCTACGAACCGAGTGCGGACGGGGCTTGCCGCTCCTTGCCGCCGAGCTGTGTTGGGAGCCTCTAGCCCGGCCCTGGTTCCACGGGCGGGTGGGAAGCGCAGCGAACGGCCTGAGGAAGTGGATGCCGTGGTGCGGCTCTACGTCACGGTGGACATGGCGGAAGGGAAGCAGCTGACATGAGTGAGCAATCGCGGCAGTCGCAGTCGCAGTCGCACAGCCTTGCCGAGGCCACCTTTGTCGAGTGGCACGACCATGCCATCGCCTGTCGGCTGGCATGCCGCGTCGACGGAATGAGTTGCTACGAGTCGATGTGGTTGGAGGCTCTCTATAGCGACGCTAAACGAGCCGCGCGCAGGGCTCGAGGGGGCGACCGGGGAGGCGGGCGGCAGACGCGGAATCCGACAAGACAGTGCACTCGGCACTGACGACACCGGACCTATGCGCCTGCCGGCTCAGAGGGTTTCCGCGGCTGCTCCCTCGCCGTGACCGATGGTCATGGACCAGCGCACCGTCGTCGGCGCCTCGACGGAGACGGTCCCCTTGTCGTCCGCTCCGGCGATGTCCACCTGGTTTTGGATGGTGCTCACTTCGCTGTCGAGGCATTCCAGTGGAAAGGAGAAGGCAAGGGGGCGCACAGTGACGTTGATGGTCCCTTTACCTTGGCATCGCACCGCGACGATGAGCGCGTCGCCCTTCTTTCCCTTGCCGAACTCGAAGCTGCGATTGCCGTGCGTCTCACCCTGCTCCGCGGCAACGGTCTCGGTCGCGTCCAGCTCTGGAGGCTGCGCCACGGACGGCTGGCTCGCGTCGTCGGACGGGGCGGCCTCTGTCTCCTTCTCCTGGCTGGGCTTGGAGGACTTCGTGGGCTCCTCCGCCCGGGAGTCGTCTGCGGAGCAAGCAGTCGCGGAAAACACCGCAAGGTCACGTCCGCTGGAGTGGTGTATCGACGGCCACTCGGTGATCTCGTTTTGAGGCTATGCGGTGAGTTCGGTGGGCAGGGCTGTGTCGTCGGTT
>NZ_JBITCM010000002.1:0-288270 GCF_044453205.1 Streptomyces sp. NPDC051738
CGCGCACTGCTGAGCCAGGTCCCCAAGTCGGCCCAGCCCTGGGTGGCCACCCTGCTGCGGACCGTCTTCGAACAACCCGACACCGACGCCGTCCAGGCCCAGATGCGACACGTCCTGGAGGCCCTGGAGGCCAAGTTCCCCAAAGCCGCAGCCCACTTGGATTCCGCCCAGGGCGACGTCCTGGCGTTCACCGCGTTCCCGCGCGAGATCTGGCGGCAGATCTGGTCGAACAACCCGCAGGAACGGCTCAACAAGGAGATCCGCCGCCGCACCGACGTGGTCGGCATCTTCCCCGACCGCACCGCCCTGATCCGCCTGGTCGGCGCAGTGCTGGCCGAGCAGAACGACGAATGGACCGAAGCCCGCCGCTACATGGGACTCGACCTGCTCGCCAAGGCCCGCCTCCACCCGATCGAGTCAGAAACCGACGAGACCGTCCTCCCGACCGAACTCACCGCATAGCCTCAAAACGAGATCACCGAGTGGCCGTCGATACACCACTCCAGCGGACGTGACCGACGTATGGCAGGCAGACCACGCGGGAGCGATCAACGTCCTGGAACGAGACGGAGACCCTGGCATCTCCCTGCACACCCCGCACATGCGGGTAAGGCAGATCCTCCAGGAACGGGCCGATCGCCACCGGACCAGACTGCCGGTCCAGGACTCCAGCCCCCCAGGGCGGAGAGCGAATTATTCGATTCGGGCAACGATGCCAACGAATAGGAAGCAGTGTGCAGCAAGACCAACTGCCCAACCATGAGCCGACTGCTCAAGGGAGGCCACCGGCACGACCGTGCCGTAACTGATGCCCGCGAACCAGTGCGAGCCTCTCGGTCTGTCCGGCATGCTCATTCCTGCGCAACCAGAGAGGTGTTCCTGGAATGCCCATCGCCGGGAGGCGTCATGCTGGAGATCAACACAAGCAAGGTGAGCCGCTGGGACCAACACGGGCGGGAGCACGTCGTACAGGTACTACGCAGGGGCGCGCAGCGCACGGTCAGATGTGACACGTGCGGTTGGCGCAAGGCCGCGCAGTTCCTGCCGTGGCTGAAGGCGGAGGAGCATCTGGCGGAGGCCCACCAGGCGACGGTGGATCCAACGGAGGCGTAGCCGCGGTCGCGGGGCCGCCGTGGGATGGTGCGCGGCCCGGTTGGGCGACTCCAAATGGCCGAACATCCGGGGTCCTTGAATACTCCTTGGCAAGAGTCCTCGCAGGATTCCGAAAGGAAGGTACGCAGGATGAACGAAGCCATGGAGCAGGCGGAACACCCGGCCGCCCGGACCACCGAGGCCCCGATCGACGCGACCGGCGCGATCGACGCGACCGCCTGGCAGACCCCCGAATACAGGGCCGTCGACACCGCGCTGGAGGTCACCGCCTACTCCCTGACGGCCCGCTAGCCCGCTGGCCGACTAGCCCGCGGCGCGCAGACCGCGCAGCAGCAGCTCCAGCATCGCGGCGAAGTCCTCCTCGGCACCCGGCTCCTCCCACTCACGCGCATAGCACGGGTCGTGGAAGCGGCCGGTGGCCTGGAAGACGGCGCGGGCGGTGGCCGCCGGGTCGGCCGTGGTGAAGGTGCCCGCGCCGGCACCCGCCTCGATGATCTGCGCCAGCTGACCGGTCAGGTCGGCGATGTGCGCACCGACCGCTTCGGTGTTCTCCTCGGCGAGGACGCTGTAGGTGGCGAAGAGCTCGGGATCGTCGCCCGCCTTCCTGCGCTTGGCGGCGAACAGGGCCGCCAGCCAGTCCCGCAGCCGGGACTCGGGGTCGCCGTCCTCGGCGGCTATGACGGAGAGGGCGTCCGACGTACGGTCCAGCCACCTCTTGGTCACCGCCTCCCGCAGCGCCGCCTTCGTGCGGAAGTGCCGGTAGACGGTGCCATGGCTGACGCCGAGCGCGCGGGCCACGTCGACCACGGTGGCCTTGGCGGGGCCGTGGCGGCGCAGCACCTCCTCGGTCGCTTCGAGGATGCGCTCGGCGGTCAGGGTCTCGGGGGGCGGTGCCATGACTCAGACGGTACCTGGCGGCTCGGACACTACTTGCTGCCCAGGTGACTCATCTGCGCGGCCGGGTAGCGGTCGCCCGCCGCCGCGTCCGCCGGCACGGCCTCCTCGATCGCGGCGAGGTCGGCCGCGTCCAGCGTCACGTCCAGCGCGCCCAGCGACTCGCCGAGCCGCTCCCGGGTGCGGGCGCCGACGAGCGGAACGATGTCCTCGCCCCTCGACAGCACCCAGGCGATCGCGATCTGCGCGACGCTCACGCCCTTCTGCTCGGCGATCTTCCGCAGCGCCTCCACCAGGTTCAGGTTGTGCTGGAGGTTCTCGCCCTGGAAGCGGGGCGACATCGCGCGGAAGTCGTTCGTGCCGAGCTGCCGGTCGCGGGTGAAGTGGCCGGAGATCAGACCGCGGGAGAGCACGCCGTACGCGGTGATGGAGATGCCCAGCTCACGGGTGGTCGGCAGGATCGACTCCTCGATGCCGCGGGAGATCAGGGAGTACTCGATCTGCAGATCGGCGATGGGCGCTACGGCGGCGGCCCGGCGGATGGTCTCGGCGCCGACCTCACTGAGGCCGACGTGCCGGACGTACCCCTTCTCGATCAGTTCGGAGATCGCGCCGACCGTCTCCTCGATGGGTACGGCCGGGTCGAGCCGGGCGATCCGGTAGACGTCGATGTGGTCGACGCCGAGCCGCTGCAACGAGTACGCGGCGAAGTTCTTCACGGCGGCGGGCCGGCCGTCATACCCGGCCCAGCCGCCGTCGGGGTCCCGCAGCGCACCGAACTTCACACTCACCAGCGCCTGTTCGCGCAGGTCGGCGGGCGCGGCGCGCAGGGCCTCGCCGATCAGCATCTCGTTGTGGCCCATGCCGTAGAAGTCGCCGGTGTCCAGCAGGGTCACGCCGGCCTCCAGGGCGGCGTGGAGGGTGGCGATCGACTCGGCCCGGTCGGTGTCGCCGTACAGCGCGGACATGCCCATGCAGCCGAGGCCGAGGGCGGAGACCTGGGGGCCGGTGGTTCCGAGGGAGCGGGTTTGCATCGTCATGCCTCCACCATGCCCTAACAGCTGACAGATTTCAATATCTGTCATTCCATACCTGCCAAGCTCCTCCCTGGATGGTCCAGACCTATTGACGAAAGGTCTGGACCACGAGCACTGTCATGCCTACGACACCTACCGACTACGGCACCTACGACACACCGACGACACCTCACCGCACCCCCCACCGGGAGGCCCGCATGCTCCGCCGCGCCCTGCGCCTGCTCGCCACCGCACTGACGACCGCCTGCCTCGCCCAACTCCCCGTCGCCACGACCGCCTCCGCCGCCGACACCTGCGCGGTCAGGTCGAAGCCCGCCGGCAAGGTCCTCCAGGGCTACTGGGAGAACTGGGACGGCGCCGCCAACGGAGTCCACCCGCCCTTCGGCTGGACCCCGATCACCGACTCCCGCATCCCCGCGCACGGCTACAACGTGATCAACGCGGCGTTCCCGGTCATCCGCTCCGACGGAACGGCCCTCTGGGAGGACGGCATGGACACCGGCGTGAAGGTGGCGACACCGGCGGAGATGTGCGCGGCGAAGGCGGCCGGCCAGACGATCCTGCTGTCGATCGGCGGCGCGACGGCGGGCATCGACCTCAGCTCGACCGCGGTGGCGGACCGCTTCGTGGCGACGATCGTCCCGATCCTGAAGCGGTACAACTTCGACGGCATCGACATAGACATCGAGACCGGCCTGGTCGGCAGCGGCAACATCTCCCAACTCTCCACGTCCCAGGCCAACTTGATCCGCATTATCGACGGCGTACTGGCGCAGATGCCGTCCGACTTCGGCCTGACGATGGCCCCGGAGACGGCGTACGTCACCGGCGGCAGCGTCGTCTACGGCTCGATCTGGGGCGCGTATCTCCCCGTCATCAAGAAGTACGCCGACAACGGCCGCCTGTGGTGGCTGAACATGCAGTACTACAACGGCAGCATGTACGGCTGCTCCGGCGACTCCTACTCCGCCGGCACCGTCGAGGGCTTCGTCGCCCAGACCGACTGCCTCGACAAGGGCCTCGTCATCCAAGGTACGACGATCAAGGTGCCGTACGACAAGCAGGTCCCGGGCCTGCCCGCCCAGCCGGGCGCGGGCGGCGGCCACATGTCACCGTCCCTCGTCACCCAGGCCTGGCAGCACTACGGCACCGCGCTCAAGGGCCTGATGACCTGGTCGATCAACTGGGACGGCTCGAAGAACTGGACGTTCGGCGACAACGTGAAGGCGCTGCAGGGGCGTTGAGCGGTGGGGTGAGCGGAGGCCGGCGGCCGTCAGTCAGGGGCCGGCGGCCGCTCGCCGGAATGGCCGCGACACCGACCGCGCGCCCGTGCAACCCTGCCCCCGTGATCGACACGACACCCCACGACAACGACGCCTCCGGCCCCTACACCCGGGAGGCCCTGGCCCGGCTCGTGCTCAGCCAGGCCGCGGCCGACCTCGCCAGGGACGCGGGCACGTTGGTGGTCACCCGCAACGACGCCGACACCGGCCTCGGCGGCCGGGCGAGCGAGGCCCGGCAGCTGGTGGAGCACGCCGAAGAGCTGCTGGCGCGGGCGGTCGTGTTCGAGCGGGAGCGGGGCGCTTCGTGGGAGGACATCGCCCGGTACCTCGACCTGGACCCGCGGGCGGTCGAGCAACGGTACGCACCCGAACTCGCGCACTGGAGCGAGGCGTTGGCGGAGCCCTGCCGGTTCGACGAGGCCCGCCGCAGGTATGTCCGGCGACTGCCGTTCGCCGCGCAGGACCCGGACTGCACGCGTCGCGAGCTCGATCTCTGGGCGCACTTCCACGTCACCATCAGGGACCTGTACGCGGTCGGCGCCGGGCTGCGGATGACCGATCCGACGCGGCAGGAGACGTACCCGGAGACCGAGCCGGACGAGATGGGAGGCGCTGTCTGGAAGGAGTCCGATCTCCGCCCCTTCCTCGGACTCCTCTCCGGCTACATCAACTACCCCTTCGACGACACCGACTGGGAGACGGTGGAGATCGGCCTCGAATCGACGGACGACGAGGACCCGGAGGCCTGGTACTCCTACCCCCTGAGCGGCCCCGCCCACTCCCTGGAGGTCCGCGCCGCGCGGGACATCGAAGACGGCGACATGGTCTCGGTGGTCATCAAGGGCGCCACCGCGGCCGACCTGCGCCTGCGCATCGACACCCTCTTCGCCGCCTTCGCCAACTGATCACGTCCCCGCCAGCTTCGCCCCCAGCGCCACGAACGCCCCCGCGAAGGTCCGCCGCAGCCATGTCATCACCCGGGGCCGAGAGGTGACGTGATGGCGGACGGAGGCAGCGAGCGCGCCGTACGCAGCGAAGACCACGAACGTCATCGCCATGAACACCCCACTCAACGCCAGCATGCGCGGCAGGGCGTTCGCCTCGCCCGGGTCCACGAACTGCGGGAGAAAGGCGAAGAAGAACATCGTCAGCTTCGGATTGAGGCTGTTGATCAGCACGCCCTGCACGATCACCCGCCCCGAGGAGCGCGGCGCGGCGCCCTCGTCCACCGCGATGGCGTCCTTGTCCCTGAGCATGGCCCACGCCATGTACAGCAGATAGGCGACACCGGCGTACTTGAGGATCTGGAAGGCGGTCGCGCTCGCGTGCAGCAGCGCGGCCAGGCCGGTGATGGTGGCCAGCATGTGCGGCACGATCCCCAGTGTGCAGGCGAAGGCGGCGACGACGCTCGCCCGGCGGCCGCGGGAGAGGCCTGCCGCGAGGGTGTAGACGACGCCGGTTCCGGGGGTGGCGACCACGACGAGGGTGGTGAGGAGGAAGGCGAGACTCATGCCCGCCACCCTTGTGCCGCCGGACGCCGGGATACAGGGCCAATCGGTGGCCGGGCTGTGGGACCAATCGGTTCCCATCGCCCCGTTGGACACCTTTGCCACCCCCTCCGACAATGGGATTGTCGGCGAGCAGTCACCCGGCGGCGCCTGCCGTCGGCCGACCGGTGCTCATGCGCCGCCTGCGGGAGGCTGCCATGATCGTTCGTATCGCCACCTTCAACGCGCAGAACCTCTTCCGCCGCCCCAAGGCGTTCAACCTTACGGACGAGACGAAGCGGAACGAGGTCCTCGCCGATTTCAGCACGCTGGTCGCGCTGCTGAACCTGACGACCTACGACGCGGCGGACAAGGCGCGGATGTCCGCGCTGATAAAGAAGCACGGCGCCCACGTGTGGAACCCGGACAACCCCCCGCCGATCTACATCAACCAGACCCGCCCGGGAAAGAACTCCAGCCTGTTCGAGGAGGCCGGCTCCTGGAAGGTCGGCGCCTCGGGCCGTGGCGCGTGGGCCGGCTGGGCCGAGCTCGTGCGCGAGGACATCGACACGGAGGCGGTGCGGAACACCGGCCGGGTGGTCGACGAGGTCGACGCCGACATCCTGCTCGTGGTGGAGGTGGAGGACCGGCTGACGTTGGACCGCTTCAACCAGCAGATCCTGGCCGGCAAGCTCGGCAAGCGGCCGTACCCCTACAACATGCTGATCGACGGCAATGACAGCCGCGGCATCGACATCGGGATCCTCAGCCGCCACCCCATCACGTCCGTCCGGTCCCACCTCTTCGACCCCGACCCGGAGCGCCCCGGCGAGCACCTGTTCAGCCGCGACTGCCCCGAGTTCGAGATCGAGCTCAACGGCTCACCCCTGGTCGTCCTCGGCAACCACCTCAAGAGCCAGAGCAACGACGACCCGCCACTGCGCCTGGCCCAGGCCAAGCGCCTCGCGGAGATCTACGAGGCCGCCCGGGAGCGGACCCCGCACGTCGTGGTGGCCGGAGACCTCAACGACGACCTCGACAGCGAACCGATCGAGGCACTCCTGGACACCGGCCTGCGCGACGTGATGAGCCACTCCTCCTACCGAGGAGGGCCAGGCACGCACGGAGGGTGCCACCGGCCGCAGGACAAGCTCGACTACCTGCTGCTCCCGCCGCCGCTGTGGCACCGGGTGCAGCACGTCGCCCTGGAGCAGCGCGGGATCTTCTGGAATCCGCCCCCGGAGATCAAGCGCTTCGACGAGGTGAAGTCCAAGGTCGACGCGGCTTCCGACCACGCGGCGCTCTACGTCGACCTGGACCTCTGAGCCCCGGTTCAGCCCTGCCGCACCGGCATCGCCAGATCCACCACCTGCCGCCCCCGCGGGAAGGCACCGACCGAAGTCGCCCTGCCCGTCAGCAGGTTGACCCGGAAGGCCCGCGAACCGCCAACCGCATAGCCGGTGTTCGTCCCCGCGTTCGCCGAGCTGTAGATGTCGAAGCCCGAGTCGCGCGGGACGTCCACGCCCGTCCTGCCGGTCGGGGCGAGGTTGCCCGCGTTGGCCGGGGACTGGATGGCGACCTGGTCCTGGGCCGTGTCGAGGTCGAACAGGGTCGTGGCCGTCGTCGCGTCGAGGTCGTTGTTCGTGTACGCCGCCCCCGTCACGCCCGTCGCCGTCGCACCCGTCGTCGCGGGCGGCACCGGCGGGTTGGTGAGGGTGCCGTCGACGGCCGTCGTGCCCGCGGCGGGGGCGCCCGCCGGGTCGTCGATGTTGTGGCGGAGGTTCTGACCGGTGTCGCTGATGACGCGAAGCCGGTTGGCGGCCGGGTTGAAGTCGACGCCGAAGCTCGTGCCCCGCAGAGCGACGCTCAGCTGCGAGACCTTGGTGGCCTTGGCGCCGATCTCGCGGATCGTGTAGACGCCGCCCTGGTCGCCGACGCCGTACAGCCTGTTGTTCTGCACCCGGAAGTCGATCCCGACGAGCCTGCTGTCGCCCTTGAGGCCGCTCACCTTGCCGAGCGGCAGGACGACACCGGGCCGCTCGACGCGGAAGCGGACGAGGCGCTGGTCGGCGGTTAGTCCGACGGCGACGAGCCGGTTGCCGGACGCCTGCGGCAGCCCGGCCGCTGTGCCGCCGGACTGGGTGGAGATCGAAGGAGCGGCCTCGCCGTTGTCGTTCGCGGCGACGAAGCCGACGGCCCCGACGGCCAGGGCGAGCGTGGTCACGCCGATGACTGCTTGCTTGCGCATGGTGCCCCCGTAAGAGACGCGTGGCCCCCTGCGGGCCGCGCATGCCTCCCCTTCGGAGCCGTATGCGCCCTGGATGGGCGAAACCCCGGTTTCGTTACGTCTGTTACGACCGTAACGAAACCGGGGTTTTCACGGGGCTTTCAGCGGATCCAGCAGATCCAGAAGATGCCTCAGGCGCCGATCAGCCGACTGGCCAGGTAGCCCTCGATCTGGTCCAGCGACACGCGCTCCTGCTTCATCGAGTCCCGCTCGCGCACGGTGACCGCGTTGTCGTCCAGGGTGTCGAAGTCGACCGTCACGCAGTACGGCGTACCGATCTCGTCCTGGCGGCGGTACCGGCGGCCGATCGCGCCCGCGTCGTCGAACTCGATGTTCCAGTTCTGGCGGAGCGCCTGGGCGAGGCCCTTGGCCTTCGGGGAGAGCTCGGGGTTGCGGGAGAGCGGGAGCACCGCGACCTTCACCGGGGCCAGACGGTGGTCCAGGCGCAGCACCGTGCGCTTCTCCATCTTGCCCTTGGCGTTGGGCGCCTCGTCCTCGACGTAGGCGTCGAGCAGGAACGCCAGCATCGCGCGGCCGACACCGGCGGCCGGCTCGATGACGTACGGCGTCCAGCGCTCGCCGGCCTCCTGGTCGAAGTAGGAGAGGTCCTGGCCGGAGGCCTTGGAGTGGGCACCGAGGTCGTAGTCGGTGCGGTTGGCGACGCCCTCCAGCTCGCCCCACTCGTTGCCGCCGAACTGGAAGCGGTACTCGATGTCAGCGGTGCGCTTGGAGTAGTGGGAGAGCTTCTCCTTCGGGTGGTCGTACCACCGCATGTTCTCCTCGCGCAGGCCCAGGCCGGTGTACCAGTTCCAGCGCTGCTCCATCCAGTACTCCTGCCACTTCTCGTCCTCGCCCGGCTTGACGAAGAACTCCATCTCCATCTGCTCGAACTCGCGGGTGCGGAAGATGAAGTTGCCGGGCGTGATCTCGTTGCGGAAGGACTTGCCCATCTGCGCGATGCCGAACGGCGGCTTGCGGCGCGAAGTGGTCTGCACCTGGGCGAAGTTGGTGAAGATGCCCTGCGCGGTCTCCGGGCGGAGGTACGCGATCGAGCCGGAGTCCTGGGTCGGGCCGAGGTGGGTGGAGAGCAGACCCGAGAACTGCTTGGGCTCGGTGAACTGGCCCTTGTTGCCGCAGTTCGGGCAGTTCACGTCCGCCAGGCCGTTCTCCGGGAGGTGGCCCTTCTTCGCCTCGTAGGCCTCCTCAAGGTGGTCCGCGCGGAACCGCTTGTGGCAGGAGGTGCACTCGGTGAGCGGGTCCGTGAACGTGGCGACGTGGCCGGAGGCGACCCAGACCTCGGGCGCAAGGATCACGGACGAGTCGATACCGACGACGTCCTCGCGCGACGTCACCATGTAGCGCCACCACTGGCGCTTCAGGTTCTCCTTGAGCTCGACACCCAGCGGTCCGTAGTCCCAGGCGGCGCGCTGGCCGCCGTAGATCTCACTGCAGGGGAATACGAAGCCACGGCGCTTGCTCAGGCTGACGATGGTGTCGATCTTGTCGGCGGCCACGGTGCTCTCTTCATTACGACGACGGGCGACGAAGCGAGGCGCTTCACAGCGAATGCTTCAGGGTACCGGCGGGGGCTGGCCCTCAACCAAATCGGTTCCCCTCCGAGGTAGCGCTCCGTGGACGGCCGCTCACGCTTGTTGACAATGGTTTCCATATTTGCTGAAAATGAGTGTCATGAACGTACGACGACACCACATATCCAGGGTTGCCATCGCGGCCGCGACCGCCCTCGGTCTCGGCACGCTGTCCGCCTGCTCCTCGGACAGCACGGCGGCGGGCAACACGGAGAAGTTCGACGTGGTCGCGTCGTTCTACCCGCTGGCCTTCCTCGCCGAGCAGATAGGCGGCGACCATGTGAAGGTCACCAGTCTGACCGAGCCCGGCCAGGAGCCGCACGACCTGGAGGTCAGCGCGCAGCAGCGGGCGCAGCTCGAGGAGTCCGACGCGGCGCTGTACCTCAAGGGTCTCCAGCCGGCCGTCGACGAGGCCGTCACGCAGTCCGGCGCGAAGACGAAGATCGACGCCGCCACGCTGACCAAGCTGGAGGACCACGGCAGCGTAGAGGACAGCCACGGCCACGAGGGCGAGGAGGCGAGCTCCGAGGAGGAGGAGCACGCCCTCGACCCGCACGTCTGGCTCGACCCGGTGAAGTACGCGGAGGTCGCCAAGGGGGTCGGCGCGGCCTTCGAGAAGGCGGACCCGGACCACGCGGCCGACTACAAGAAGAACACCGAAGCGCTGGTCAAGAAGCTCGACGGCCTCAACACGCAGTTCGCGGACGGTCTGAAGAACACCAAGACCAAGGTCTTCTTCACCAACCACGCCGCCTTCACCTACCTCGCCGAGCGCTACGGCCTGACCATGGAGGCCATCTCCGGTCTCGACCCGGAGAGCGAGCCCAGCCCGGCCCGGATCAAGGAACTCCAGCAGGAGGCCAAGGCCGACGGCGTGACCACCGTGTTCTACGAGACACTGGTGTCCGACAAGACCGCGAAGACCCTCGCCGACGACGCCGGCCTGAAGACGGACGTGCTCGATCCGCTGGAGGGCATCACCGACAAGTCCAAGGGCGACGACTACTTCCAGGTCATGGAGGCCAACCTCAAGTCGCTGCAGACCGCCCTGGGAGCCAAGTGACCAACCTACGGAGGACGGCATGACCGAGCCCGTCATTTCGCTGCGCGACGTCCGCGCCGAGCTGGGCTCGCGCCCCGTCCTGCGGGGCATCGACCTCACCGTGCACCGCGGTGAGGTCGTCGCGCTGCTCGGCGCAAACGGCTCCGGCAAGTCGACCGCCGTACGCAGCGTGATCGGCCAGGTGCCGGTCAGCGCCGGCGAGATCGAGCTGTTCGGCACCCCGCGGGCGCGGTTCCGTGACTGGGCGCGGGTGGGATACGTCCCGCAGCGCACGACGGCAGCGGGCGGGGTTCCGGCCACGGTGACGGAGATCGTCTCGTCCGGCCGCCTCTCCCGCACCCGCTTCGGCGTCTTCCGCAAGGCCGACCACGCGGCCGTACGGCGTGCCCTGGAGCTCGTCGGCATGGCCGACCGCGCCAAGGACTCCGTGAACGCCCTCTCCGGCGGCCAGCACCAGCGCGTCCTCATCGCCCGCGCCCTGGCCTCCGACCCCGAACTGCTGATCATGGACGAGCCGATGGCGGGCGTGGACCTGGCCAGCCAGGAAGTGCTCGCGCACACGCTCAGGGAGCAGGTCGCCGCCGGCGCGACGGTCCTGCTGGTCCTCCATGAACTGGGCCCCCTGGAGCCCCTGATCGACCGGGCGGTCGTCCTGCGCGACGGCTGCGTCCTGCACGACGGCCCGCCTCCGAAGGCCGTCGGCCAGCACGCGCTGCCCGGCCACGACCACGTACACCCGCACGCGGCTCACGACGCCGAACCTCTCCGGACGGGACTGCTGAGCTGATGGACTTCCTCAACTACGACTTCATGCAGCGGGCGCTGCTCGCCGCCGTCCTGGTCGGCATCACGGCACCCGCCGTGGGCATCTATCTGGTCCAGCGCCGCCAGGCCCTGATGGGCGACGGAATCGGCCATGTCGCGATGACGGGCGTCGGCCTGGGCTTCCTGCTCTCCTGGTCGCCGGTGTGGATGGCGACGCTGGTCTCCGTGCTCGGCGCGGTGCTCATGGAGCTGATCCGCTGGTACGGCCGCACCCGCGGTGACATCGCGCTCGCGATGCTCTTCTACGGCGGTATGGCCGGCGGCGTGATGTTCATCAACCTCGCGCCGACGGGCTCCAACGCGAACCTGACGTCGTACCTGTTCGGTTCCTTGTCGACGGTGAGCGAGTCGGACGTGACGGCGATCGTTCTGCTCGCCGCCTTCGTGGTGTTGGTCACCCTCGGTCTTCGCCGCCAGCTGTTCGCGGTGAGCCAGGACGAGGAGTTCGCGAGGGTCACCGGGCTTCCGGTGCGCGCGCTGAACCTGCTGACGGCGATCACGGCGGCGGTGACCGTGACGGTCGCGATGCGGGTGGTCGGGCTGTTGCTGGTCAGCGCCTTGATGGTGGTGCCGGTCGCGGCGGCCCAGCAGATGAGCCGCAGCTTCGCGGCGACGTTCGCGATCGCCGTCGGTATCGGCGTCTCGGTGACCATCGGCGGCACCGTGACCTCGTACTACCAGGACGTCCCGCCCGGCGCGACCATCGTGCTGCTGACCATCGGCGCGTTCATCGCGCTGACGGCGCTGGCGGCCCCGCTGGCCCGCCGCAGGGCCCGAGCCCTGGCCGCGGCAGAGCACGCCGGTGACCCGGCGGAGTGCGCGATTCCGGCCAGCAGGGAATCCGACGGCAAGGTCGGCGTCTGACCGCTGTGGGTCCGGGCTGGCACAATGGCCCGGCAAGTGCAGACGTGAGGAGGCAACGGTGACGACCGCTGGACCGCCCGTGAAGGGCCGCGCGACCCGGCAGCGGGCTGCCGTGGCGGCGGCCCTTGACGAGGTCGACGAGTTCCGCAGCGCGCAGGACCTGCACGACATGCTCAAGCACAAGGGCGACTCGGTCGGTCTGACCACGGTCTACCGCACCCTGCAGTCCCTCGCCGACGCCGGCGAGGTCGACGTGCTGCGCACCTCCGACGGCGAGTCGGTCTACCGCCGCTGCTCGACCGGCGAACACCACCACCACCTCGTCTGCCGCGTCTGCGGCAAGGCCGTCGAGGTCGAGGGCCCCGCGGTGGAGAAGTGGGCGGACGCGATCGCGGCGGAGCACGGGTTCGTGAACGTGGCGCACACGGTGGAGATCTTCGGTACGTGTGCGGAGTGCGCCGCGGGTTGAGCCGAGTTCGGTGCGGGTGGTCTGGGGTGACCGTCCCTGGGGGCTGCCGCCCCCAGACCCCCGCTTCGGCCCCGAAAGGGCCTCGTCCTCAAACGCCGGACAGGCTGGTCAGTCCTGCTTACCCTCCATGGCCAGCAGCTCCTCGTTAGGGATCGCCCCGCCGAACCGCCGGTCACGGGACGCGAACTCCACGCACGCACGCCACAGGTCACGCCGGTCGAAGTCCGGCCACAGCACGTCCTGGAAGACCATCTCGGCGTAAGCGCTCTGCCAGAGAAGGTAGTTGGACGTGCGCTGCTCGCCGCTCGGGCGCAGGAACAGGTCCACGTCCGGCATGTCCGGGTAGTACAGGTACTTGGCGAAGGTCTTCTCGTTGACCTTGGACGGGTCCAGCCGCCCCGCCTTCACGTCCTCCGCGAGGGCCAGCGCCGCGTCCGCGATCTCGGCCCGCCCGCCGTAGTTCATGCAGAAGTACAGCGTCAGCTTGTCGTTGTCCTTGGTCTGCTCCTGGGCGATCTGGAGCTCCTTGGCCACGGACTTCCACAGCTTCGGCATCCGCCCGACCCACCGCACCCGGATCCCCAGCTCGTCGAGCTGGTCGCGGGTCTTGCGGATGAAGTCGCGGTTGAAGTTCATGAGGAAGCGCACCTCGTCCGGCGACCGCTTCCAGTTCTCGGTGGAGAAGGCGTACAGCGAGATCGCCCCCACGCCCATCTCGACGGCGCCCTGCAGCACGTCCAGCACCCGCTCGGCGCCGACCTTGTGCCCCTCGGTGCGCGGCAGGCCCCGCTCCTTCGCCCAGCGGCCGTTCCCGTCCATGACGATCGCCACATGCTTCGGGATCAGCTCGCCGGGGAGCTTCGGCGCGCGGGCACCGGACGGGTGCGGCTCCGGCGCCCTGTACTCGCGTCGCCGACGCCCCAGGAACCCGCTTACCACCATGTGCTTCTCGTCTCCTCTTCCGGCTTTCTTCTCTTCCGGCTTACTTCTCTACGTAACGAAGCGAACGCAGCCCGCGTTCCAGATGCCAGTGCAGATACGCGGACACCAACCCGCTGCCCTCCCGGACATACCGCGACTCGCAGGCGTCCGCGGTCTCCCAGTCTCCCGTAAGCAGCGCACCCAGCAGTTCCAGCGCCTGCGGCGACGGTACGACGCTACCGGGCACCCGACAGTCGACACAGACCGAGCCCCCGGAGGCGACCGAGAAGAAGCGGTTCGGTCCGGGCATGCCGCACTTCGCACAGTCGCTGAAGGTGGGGGCGTAGCCGTTGACGGCGAGGGAGCGGAGCAGGAAGGCGTCGAGGACAAGGTGCGGCTCGTGCTCACCGCGCGCGAGCGTCCGGAGCGCCCCGACCAGCAGCAGGTACTGCTGCACCGCCGGCTCGCCCTCGTGATCCGTGAACCGCTCGGCGGTCTCCAGCATGGCCGTCCCGGCGGTGTAGCGCGCGTAGTCGGTCACGATCCCACCGCCGTACGGCGCGATGGTCTCGCTCTGCGTGCACAGCGGCAGCCCGCGCCCGATCAGCTCGCTCCCCCGCGCGAAGAACTGCACGTCGACATGGGAGAAGGGCTCCAGCCGGGCACCGAACTTGGACTTCGTACGCCGCACACCCCGGGCCACGGCCCGCACGCGCCCGTGACCGCGCGTGAGCAGGGTGATGATCCGGTCCGCCTCACCCAGCTTCTGGGTGCGCAGCACGATGCCGTCGTCGCGGAACAGACTCATGGGCTCATTCTCGCGTACGGCGGGAGTCAGCGGGTTCGGTCGGGGTGGCTTATGGCGTCCCAGGGGGCCATGTTCCATGGGCTGGCGCGGTTCGCCGGGTCCAGGAGGGAGCGCAGGTGCACGTCAGCGGCCTCCTGCGGGGCCGGGAAGCCGTTGTCCTCCGTGCCTCGCAGTCCCTCCCGCCACACCCTCCGCCCGAGCAGATAGTGATCGGCGTACTCGCTCCACGAGCCGTACGTCCCGACCACCGTCGGCACGATGTTCTTCAGCGCCGTCCAGGCGTCGGACTCGTCGATCAGCCCGCCGGCGAAGCCACGGCGGGCGATGTCGACGTACAGGGCGGCGTCCCAAGCCAGCGGCGCGACGCCGGTGACGCGGTACGCCCGCGCCCGGTACCCGCTGCGGGACAGGCCGTCGAGGCGGCCGACCAACTGCTCACGCGAGGTGATCTCCCACTGCTCGGCCAACCAGCGCCGGGCGGCGTCCCCGTCGATCCGCGTGAACGGATACAGCGTGGTGCGCGAGGCGCCCCGGTCCCGGCTCACCGGCGCGCTCAGCGACACCATCCACAGCTGGTGCACGGTGAGGGGCACGGGGTAGCGGCGGGACGCCTTGGCCCCTCTCCTCCTCCATCTCCACAGACCCATGCCGCCGCACCCTATGCGCCCGCCCTTACGTCAAGGAACCTCACCCCTGCTGCGTGCGTTGGCGTACGCGGTCGCCGCGCGGAGCCGCTCGGCGGGCGTGGCGTTGCGTACGACGCCCGGGTCGGCGTCCCATTCCTTCCCGCCCCCGTACGGCCTCAGTTGGACATAGGGCCCCTCATGCCCCATCACTACGCCGATCCGACCCGAACGGGTGTCGACGACGTACGATCCGATCGGCGGCTTCATCGCAGAACCGCCGCCAGCCGCTGCGCGGTCTCGACGGAACACCGCCCCAATTCCACGAGCGGGCAAGGGGCTTCACGCGCAAGACTCGCCGGGTCAATCCGGAGTGTCGGGAGCGTAATTCCTGCCTTCTCCAGCACCGCCCGCAATTCCTTCACTGCTTCCTCCGCTTCTTCGACGCAGCGCGCCGAGTGTCGTGCCGTCACTGAACTCCCCTCCTATTCGGGTTTCACTCTTTGCACTTCCATGGTGACCTGCGACGCCTACACTCGGCAGGAGTCTGTGCTCTACAAGTACGGGGCAGCGCAAAGGGGTTGGCCATGGCCAATGGTTCGCGTCAGGCGGCCTGGGAGTTCTTCGGGTCCGAGCTGAAGCGGCAGAGGGAGAACGCCGGACTCACGCAAGTGGAGTTGGGTTCCCGGGTTTTCGTCTCAGGTGGATACATCGGGCAGTTCGAACAGGCAATTCGAAAGCCGCAATTGGATGTCGCCCAGCGGATTGACGAGGTGCTGCAAACCGACGGTTTTTTCGAGCGGACGTGGCGACAGCTCATCAACGACAAGCGGTACGCGGACTACTTCGCGCCCGTCGTGGAGCTGGAGCGGACGGCGACGAAGATCTGTGAGTTCGCGCCCACGGTGGTGCCGGGCCTGTTGCAGACGGCAGCGTACGCACAGGCGGTCACCCTCGCGGCCAACCCGTTCGTCACCGACGGGTACGTGGCGGAGAAGGTCATGGCCCGCCTGGAACGGGCGGAGATCCTCAAGGACGCTACAAGGCCGGAGTATTGGGCGATCCTGCACGAGAACGTGCTGCGCACCCCGGTGGGCGGTCCGGAGGCAATGGCCGAGCAGCTGGAGCACATCGCGCAGCTGATGCGCGAGCGCACGGTATGGGTGACGGTGATCCCGTACGCGGCCGGGGCGCACGCGTCGATGGGCGGGATGCTGCAGCTCATGGAGTTCGAGGACGCCCCGCCGGTCGCCTATACAGAGACGGCGTTTTCGGGAACATTGCTGGACGATCCGGCTGTGGTGAAGCGGGCGCATCGCGCATACGATCTGCTCAGGGGCACCGCACTGTCGCCGTCGGCGTCCCTGGCCCTGATCGAATCGGCGGCTGAGGACTTCAGACGATGCGCGAGTACGACCTGAGCAACGCCAGCTGGCGCAAGAGCAGTTACAGCAACGGCGAGGGCGGCAGCTGCGTCGAGGTCGCGTACGACTTCCCCGGCGCCGCCCGCTGGCGCAAGAGCACCTACAGCAACGGCGACGGAGGCAACTGCGTCGAAGTCGCCGACGGAGTCCCCGGCATCGTCCCCGTCCGGGACACCAAGCTCGCCGCCGCCAGCCCCGTACTCCTCATCCCCGCCGCCGCCTGGACCGGCTTCCTCGACGCTCTCAGGTGACCGCGGGCGTCAGCAGGATCTTGCCCCGGGTGCCGCCCGCCTCCAGCAAAGCGTGGGCGCGCGACGCGTCCTCGAAGGGGAGGACCTGGGCGATGCGCAGCGTCAGCTTGCCCGCCTCGACGTGGCGGGCCAGGGCGTCGAGCATCGTGCCGTCGGTCTGGACGCCGTAGATCTCCACCTCGACGGACCGCTCGGACTCCGGTACCGCGAACGGCGTGAGGGAGACGAAGTGTCCGCCGTCGCGTACCGCCGAGATCGTCGCCGGGCGGCCCGCCGCGTCGATGACGGCGTCGAACGACCCGGCCGGGGGCGGGGCGGTGTCCGAGTAGACCTCGGCCGCGCCCAGTTCCGTCACGGTGTGCGCGTCGGAGGTGCGGGCGAGACCGGCCGGCCGCCATCCGCGCAGGGCGGCGAGCTCGACGAGGTGACCGCCGACCGCGCCCGCGGCGCCGCTCACCAGGAGACGGCCCTGGAAGTCGGGTCCCAGCCGGTCGAGCGCCTGCTCGGCGGTGAGGGCGGCCAGCGGCAGGGCCGCGGCGTCCTCCAGCGGGACGTTCCCGGGGGCGGCGGCCGCGAGGGTCTCGTCCAAGGCGACGTACTCGGCGCTCACCCCGGCTCCGGTGGCCAGTTGGGAGCGGGCGGCGATCACCCGGTCACCGGCCCGGAAGCGGGTGGTGCCGGGGCCCGTCTCGACGACCGTTCCGGAGACGTCCCAGCCGACGACGGCCGGCAGTACCGGGGAGGGGATGTCGCCGCGGCGGACGGCCAGGTCGACCGGGTTCACGGCGGCGGCCGCCACCCGGACCAGGATCTCGCCGGGGCCCGGCCGCGGCTCGTCCAGGTCGGCCGTGGTGAGGACCTCGGGCGGTCCGTAGCGGTCGATGATCACTGCCTTCATGCGAACTCCTTGCGGGCGAACTGCCGAACTCTTTGCGCGCGAACTGATCGCGGACGAACTCTGCGCGGACGAACTCTGTGCGGGCGAACTACTTGCGGGGCCGTCCCAGGCGGCGCATCGCCGGCTTCTCCACCGCCTCGTACAGCAGCCATGCCGCGACGAGCGTCAGCAGCGCCTGCGCGAGCAGTACGCCGATGCCTGCGGCGGTCCCGAAGTACCGGTCCGGGCCGAGGATGTCGCGGAAGACGTTCAGCAGGATGAGATGAACCATGTAGAAGGCGAAGGACACTTCGCCGAGCCAGACCATCGCCCGGCTGCGCAGCACCGAGCGCCGGCCCGAGGTGTCCGTGAGGGCGACCGCCGGGATCAGCAGGGCCATCGGGACGACGAAGACCGCGTCGAGGGCGTAGAGCCAAGGGACGTAGAGGGACAGGGCGTACGCCGCCACACAGGCGAGCGCGGCGGGCAGCGGCTTGACGGTGAACCGGCGGCCGGTGAGGACGATGCGCGCCATCAGCATGCCGAGCACGAAGTCCAGGGCGCGCACCGGCGGCAGCATGTACACGCTCCAGTACTGCCAGACGGATGCCGGGGACCCCTCGGGCATCGGCGGGTTCGCGGGCAGCAGCAGATACGCCAGTGCGGGTACGGCGATCGCCGCGGCGGCGACGCCGGTTGCCCAGCGCCACAGGTGCGCCGACGGGATCCGCTTGATCCAGCGCAGGAACAGCGGGAAGCACAGGTAGAAGAAGAGCTCGCAGGCGAGGGACCAGCTGGGCGGGTTCACGCCGAGGAAGACCGTGAACTCCGGGACCCAGGCGTGCACCAGGGCGAGGTTCGGCACCGCCTGCCACCACTGGGTCGCGGATCCGGAGAGCAGGGCGAGGGCCAGGACCCAGGTGACGAGGTGGTTCGGGTAGATCTTGAAGAACCGGCGGCGCCAGAAGTGCCGGGGCCGGTCGCCTTCCCTGGCCGACCAGGTCAGCACGAAGCCGCTGAGGATGAAGAAGAAGCTCACCCCGGCCCAGCCGGCGTTGCTGAACAGCCACCGGTAGCCGTCGGCGACGCCTTGGGAGGCGAAGGGGTTGAGGGCGGGAAGGGCGAGCGAGGAGTGGTAGCAGAAGACCAGCAGGGCGGCGATGAAACGCAGCCCGGTCAGGGAGGGGAGTCGGCCGTGCACGGCCTGCTGGGGCCGGGGGGCACGCTCCGTGGTTATCGCGTCGGATTCGGCGGATATGGACATGATGTCTCTCCGGAGGAAGACGGGAAGTGGGCAGGCCGGTGCGGCCGGAGGAGCGAAGTGCGCTCGCTCCGGCTGCACGGGCGGCCGCCGGCCGGGGTCAGTCCCGGTCGAGGAACTCGGTGATCAGCTGGACCAGTTCGGCGGTCTTCTCGAAGACGACCATGTGGCCGCTCTCCAACTCGGCGTACTCGCTGCCCTTGACGGCCTGGTGGATCTCGCGCGAGTGCTCCACGGGGATCAGCAGGTCCCGGCTGGAGCCGACGACGAGCGTGCGGGCGCCGATGGCGGGGAGCAGTTCGGTGATGTCGACGCGGTGGTCGAGCTCGATCTGGCGCAGGGTGCCGACCTCCGGGGTGATCCCGGCGACGGTGGCCTTGACGCCGTCGCTGCCGAAGCCCGCGAGGAAGGGCGGCGAGAAGATCAGCAGCGCGCTGTAGGCGGCGAAGGCGTCCGAGTCGATGTCCGGCAGCCGGCGCCACAGGTCGACGGCGAGCTGCTGGCGCGGATCGTCGTTGCGGGCCCAGCCGTTGATGACGATCAGCCGGCGGACCAGCTCCGGGTACTTGGCCGTCGCGGCGGCCGCGACGACCGCGCCGAGCGAGAAGCCGACGATGTCGAACGGCTCGTCGGTCACCGCCCGCGCCGCGCCGATGACCTGGTCGACCAGCTCGTCCAGGCTCAGCTCGTCGGCGTGCAGGGGCGTGTTGCCGCTGCCCGAGAAGTCGGGGGTGATGACGGTGTGGCGCTCGGTGAAGTGCTCCCGGACGTGGCCCCAGTTGGTCTCGCCGTTCGCGGCCGTGCCGTGCACGAACAGCAGACCGGGGCCGTTGCCCTGGGAGGTGTAGTGGACGGGGGTGCCGTTGACGTCGATCGTGGGCACTGGGATCTCCTAACTTGCGGGTGGTGGGGGGAACTTGAGGGTGGCCATGGGGAAGATGGGGCCGTGGGGGGGGCTCAGTGCAGGGCCGGGGCGGGGCGCGGCTCCTCGTCCCGGGGTGCCGTCCGGGCGGGCGGCCTGGCCCAGCGGCGCATCACGGGGCGTTCGACGCACACCAGGAGGAGCCAGCCGACCAGGAGCGTGGCGAAGAAGAAGCCGAGGAGGACGAGGAGGCCGGGCACCGGGCTGAAGAGCCGCTCGTCCATCAGCTTCGTACGGACGGAGTACATGACCACGTACTGGGAGAGGTAGAAGCCGAAGGAGACCTCGCCGAGCCACTGCATCGTGCGACCGCGCAGCACCGTCGGGGCACCCTCCACGTCGGCGCGGGCCACCGCGCAGATCAGCAGGGCGATGGGGACGACGGTCATCAGGTTGAGGCCGTACAGGAACGGCACCACCATCGCGGCGGCGTAGCCGACCACGCAGAGCAGGGAGGCCGGGATGATCCCGATGCGAGGTGCGGCTCCGGCCGCCACGAGCCGGGCCAGGATCATGCCGAGGACGAACTCGAACATCCGCACCGGCGGGAAGTTGTAGCCGAACCAGAACTCCCACAGGGAGATGCCGAAGCCCTCCGGGGTCGGCGGGTTCTGCGGTATCAGGAAGTCGGTGACGAGCTGCACGGCCAGCATCCCGGCGACCATCGCCGCCGCCCACAGCCACAGCGCGCGCTCCTTGATCCGCAGCACCGGCCGCAGCAGGAACGGGAACAGCAGGTAGAAGAGCAGCTCGCTGCAGAGGGACCAGCTGGGCGGGTTCACGCTGATGAAGGTCGCGTGCTGCGGGAACCACGAGTGGATCAGGAACAGGTTCGGCAGCCACGCGGACACCGGCGTCATCGCCCCGGCGAACAGGACCATGGCGAGCGCCCACATGACGACGTGGTTGGGGAAGATCTTCAGCAGGCGCCGGCGCCAGAAGCCCGTGAGCGTGTCACCGGGCCGGGCCGACCAGGTCAGCACGAAGCCGCTGAGGACGAAGAAGAACGACACCCCCATCCAGCCGGCCTTGCTGAACAGCCAGCGGAAGCCCTCCTCCCAGCTCTCGTCGGCGAACGGGTTCATGGGCGGGTCGCTGAAGGTCGCGTGGAAGAAGAAGACCAGCGCGGCGGCGATGAAGCGCAGCCCGGTCAGCGAGGGAAGCTTGGTCCGGTGGCTCCCGGAGGCGCCGTCGGCGGCGACAGCGGGGGACGACGAGGTCATGGATGCCTGTTCCCTTCAGGAGGCGGCGGTCAGCTGCTGCGGAGTCGGGGAGGAGTCGGCCGGGTCCGCGGTCTTCCTGCGGGGGCGGGCCCAGCGGCGCATGGCGGGGCGTTCGACGCACACCAGGAGCAGCCAGCCGAGGGCGAGCGCTCCGGCGAACTCGGCCACCACGACGGCGATACCGGTCGGGGTCGCGACGGTCCGGTTGTCCATCAGCGTCGTCCGCACGAACGAGAGCACGATCTGCTGGGCGAGGTAGAAGCCGAAGGAGACCTCGCCGAGCCACTGCATCGTGCGACCGCGCAGCACCGTCGGGGCGCCCTCCACGTCGGCGTGCGCCACCGCGCAGATCAGCAGGGCGATGGGGACGACGGTCATCAGGTTGAGGCCGTACAGGAACGGCACCGCCATCGCGGCGGCGTAACCGGCGACGCAGAGCACGGCGGCCGGGACGATGCCGACCCGCGGGAAGGCGCCGGCGAGCACGAGCCGGGCCAGGATCATGCCGAGGACGAACTCGAACATCCGCACCGGCGGGAAGTTGTAGCCGAACCAGAACTGCCACACCGTCACGTCGGTGCCGGGCGCCGGGGGGCTGCTGGGCGCGAGGAAGTCGGTGACCAGCTGCACGGCCAGCATCCCGGCGACCATCGCCGCCGCCCACAGCCACAGGCCGCGCTCCTTGATCCGCAGCACCGGCCGCAGCAGGAACGGGAACAGCAGATAGAAGAGCAGCTCGCTGCAGAGCGACCAGGCAGGGGCGTTGAGACTCAGGTGGACGGCGGGGTCGGGGAACCACGAGTGGATCAGGAAGAGGTTCGGCAGCCACACGTCGACCGGGATGGCCGTGCCGGCGAACAGGATCATGGCCAGGGCCCAGGTGGCGACGTGGTTGGGGAAGACCTTCACCACGCGTCGCCGCCAGAATCCGGTGACCGTATCACCGGGCCGGGCCGACCAGGTCAGCACGAAGCCGCTGAGGACGAAGAAGAACGACACCCCCATCCAGCCGGCCTTGCTGAACAGCCAGCGGAAGCCGTCGGCTGTGTCCGGGTCGGCGAACGGGTTCATCGATATGAAGATCAGCGAGGCGTGGAAGAAGAAGACCAGGGCGGCGGCGATGAAGCGCAGCCCGGTCAGCGATGGAAGCTTGGGCCTGGGTGAGGGCGCGAGGCTGCTCGACATGAGGGTGGCTTTCTCGTGAGAAAGGTCCGGGGTCGGGAGGTCCGGGCTGGGAGCTCCGGGCTGGGAGCTCCGGGTCGTGAGGTCCGGGCCGGGAGGTCCGGTTCAGGAGTTCGGCGCGGCGGCGGTCCCGTGGTCGGCGGGCCGCCGGTCCGAAGTGCCGCTCCGGTCAGGGCCGTTGAGGGCTTTGCGCCGGCGCCGGCCGCTGTGGACCGTCTGGGCGATGAGCAGGGCGCCGAGCGCGGTGAACGCCGCGGCGCCGACCGTCACCGCGCGGACTCCGAGGCCCTGGTCGATGATCTGGCCGCCGGCCCAGGAGCCGAGGGCGGCGCCGAGCCCGAAGGCGGACATGTTGGCCGTCAGCGACAACGTCGGCGCATCGGCGGCCGCGGAGAGCACCTTGGCCTGGAGTCCGGGGATGAGGGCGAAGGTCGCCATGGAGAAGAGGATCAGGAAGACCGCCGCGCCGACCGGTGAGGGGGCGGCGAGCCAGTACAGCAGGCATACGGCGGCGAGGGCGCAGGACAGACCGAGCACCGCCGCGTCGACGGACCGGTCGGCGCACCTGCCGCCGATGGCGTTGCCGGCGATGGAGCCAAGGCCGTAGCCGACGAGCACCGCGGGGACCCACGCCTGCGGGAAGTCCCCGACGTCGGTGAGCAGCGGCACCATGTAGGTGATCAGCGTGAACATGCCGGCCGAGCACAGGACGGTGGCCAGGACGGTCCCCACCACCTGCCATTTACGGAACACGCGCAGCTCGTGTGCCGCGGACGATCCGCTGGTGCCGCCGCCGTCCGGGATGACCAGCAGGATCAGGACGGTGGCGAGCAGCGCGAGGACGGCGACGCTGCCGAACGTGGCCCGCCAGTCGAGCTGTTGGGCCACCAGGGTGCCGAGCGGGACGCCGAGCACGGTCGCGAGGTTGATGCCCAGCTGGGTGCCGGCGATCGCCGACCCCTCCTTGCCCTCGTCGGCCATGTCGCCCGCGATGACGACGCACACGGCGAGGAAGGTGCCGTGGATGATGGCGGTGAGCATGCGGCCCACGACCAGCAGCCCGAAGGTGGGGGCGAGGCTGGAGACGACGTTGCCGGCGACCGAGACCAGCAGCAGTCCCACGAGCAGGTGCTTGCGCCGGACCCGGGTGGTGGCGGCCGTGACGAGCGGTCCGCCGACCACCACGGTCAGGGCGTAGACGGTCACCAGGAGCCCCGCGGTGGGGATGGTCACCGACAGGTCCCGGGACAGGTCGCCCAGCATGCCGCTCGGCGCGAGTTCGGCCGTGCCGACACAGAAGATGGCCAGGATCAGGACAGCCATACGGGACCGCATGCAGTGCCTCTCGTGAGCGACGGACCCCCTTCACCAGACAGGAAGCCCTTTTCAAGGACTGAGGATTATTTTAGTGGCTTGCTGTCCACTATACAAGCAGCTTGGCGTTGAAGGTGTACAGCCGCACAGTCACGAGCTCGGTATCGGCCGCCGCATCAGCACGGTGACCAGCACCGCCGTGGCGAGCACGGCCGAGACCAGGGGGAGCATGCCGACCGGGTGACCGAGAAGCATCGCGCCGAGGGCCGACCCGCCCGCGATGCCGATCTGGAAGCCGGTGACGTAGACGGAGGACGCCCGGTCGGCGTCGGCGCCCGCCAGCCGCATCACCCCCGTCTGGAAGACCGGCCCCGCCGCGGCGAACGCCCCGCCCCACACCGCGACGGCGACGGCGGCGACGGCACCGCGCACCACCGTCGGGACCGGCGCGAAGGCGAGGGCCAGGAGACCGACCCCCGCCGCGAAGGCCACCATGGTCACCACCGCGGAGCGCTGCGGGGCGCTGTCGAGGTGACGGCCGATGAGGTACGTCCCGACCGCCCCCGCGCCGCCGAAGACGGCCAGCAGCACGACCACCGCCGCGGGCGCTCCGGTGACCTCGGTGACGATGACGGCGAAGTACGTGTAGCTGAGGAAGTGCGCGACGACCAGCACCACGGCGACGGCGCACAGCTTCAGGACCGCGGGCCAGTCGACCCCCGACCGATCGGCACTCGACCCATCGCCCGCCGACCGACCGGCCGCCGGCCGGTCCGCCGTCCCGGGCAGGGCCCCCGCCCGGTCGTCGTGCGGTGGTGCGGTAGTCGTCGGACGGGGTCGCAGGGCCCACACCAGCACGACGGTCACCGCCACCGTGGCCGCCGCCAGCAGCAGGGCGGTGGCCCGCCACCCGATGAACTCACCGACGAACGCGGTGCCCGGGCTGCCCACGATCGCCGCGAGCGAGGCGCCCCCGAACACCACGGCCGTCGCGGTCCCCACCCGCTCCCGGGGCACCAGGGTGGCGGCCGCCGGAGCGACCAGCGACCAGAGCACCCCGTGGGTCAGCGCCGCGGCGACCCTGCTGACCACCATCATGGCGAACCCCGTGGCGGCCGCCGCGAGCAACTCGGCCACCACCAGGACCACCAGGGAGACCACCAGGGCCGTACCCCGGGACACGCGTGCGGCGAGGGCGACGGTCGGGATGGTGACGACGGCGGCGACGACGGCGTATCCGCTGATGAGCAACCCGACCCGGCCGACGCCGACATCGAGGTCGGCGGCGATGTCGTGGATGAGTCCGACCGGGAACAGCTCGAAGGTGACGTAGACGAAGGTGGCCCCGGCGAGCACGGCCAGGCGGGCCGCGGTCGGCGCGTCGATCCTGGCCGGCGCGGCCGTCGAAACCGCCGCGCTCACCGGCGTGCCCCGGCCACGGCGTCCCGGGAGGCCGCACGCGCCGGAGTACCCGTCACGTCCCGCAGGGCCGGATCGACCTGGACGAGGACCTTGGGCCGGGCGCGCCCGCCGTCCGCGAGGCGGGCGAAGGCGGCGTCCAGGTCGTCGAGCGGGAAGGCGCGGTCGACGAGGGCGTCCAGATCCACCGCGCCCGACTCCACCAGGTCGACGAGCCGGTCCCAGTAGCCAATGCCGGACAGCACACCATGCAGCGTGACGTCCCGGATGACCAGGCCCGCCGCGTCGAACGCGTCGACCGCGTGGTGGGGCGTGCCGAGCTGGGCCACCCGCCCGCCGGGCGCGACCAGACGGACGGCGGAACGGACCGCCGCCACACTGCCGGACGCCTCGATCACGGCGTCGTACGCCTCCTCGTCCGCAGCGGCCGGCGCGGACTCGACGCGCAGGCCGAGGCGGTGCGCCAGTTCGCGGGCGGTGGGCAGGGGGTCGAAGACGACGGTGGGGGCACCCAGGTGCCGGGCGACCTGGGCCGCCGCGAGCCCCAGCGTGCCCGCGCCGAGGACCGCGACCCGGTCCCGGGCGGTCACCGCGAGCCGGTCCACCGCGTGGACCGCGGCGGCGGTCGGCTCCAGCAGCACGCCGGCGGCGTCGGACAAGGTGTCGGGGATCCGGGTCAGGGTGCTCACGGGTGCGGTGATCAGCTGCGCTCCGGCGCCGGGCAGCGGGCCGAGGACGCCTATCTCGCTGCGGTCCGGGCAGTACCTGATACGGCCCGCGCGGCAGTGCGAACAGCGGCCGCAGGTACGGAAGTTGTGTCCCGCGACGCGTTGCCCGGCCAGGGCCGGGTCGACGCCGGGGCCCAGGCCGGTCACCGTTCCGATCCACTCGTGGCCCGGGACGAAGGGGTAGCTCTTCAGGCCGTCGCGGAGGTAGTTGCTGCTGCCGTCGTAGAAGCCGAGGTCCGTGCCGCACAGGCCGAGCAGGCCGACCCGGACCAGGACCTCGTCCGGTCCCGGCTCGGGCGGGGCGACCTCGGCGACCGTCACCGTGCGGGGGCCCGTGAGCAGAATGGCTTTCATCGTTCGTCCTTGGCGTGGCTGAGCCCGATCGCGGAACGGCACAGGGCGATGTCCGTCCGCAGGCGGGTCGGTGAGTGGGCGTAGTCGTTCTCGACGAGCACCGAGCGGGCGCCCGAGTGCCGCAGCAGGCCGGGCAGCGCGTCGAAGGCCGTGCCCGGTACCGGGGTGCCGCCGTCGGTGGCGTGCGCGGGGTCCTTGACGTGCAGGTCCGGCAGGAGCAGCCCGGCGGCCCCGACGAGGTCGGCGAAGCGCCGGGGGTCCTCACCGGCGTCCAGGAGGTTGCCGGTGTCCAGGACCAGGCGCAGGGCCGGGTGGTTCACGCGGCGGGCGAGGGCGAGGGAGTCGGCGGGGCCGAGCGGCGACTCGTAGGCGAGGGTCAGGTCCGCCGCCGCGACCCGCTCGCACAGGACGCGCAGCGCGTCGGCGGTGCCGGCCCGCTGCCCCTCGGTGCTCGGCAGGCTCCGCCGGAAGCCGGGGACGTGCAGGACACGTGTCCCCAGCCGCAGCGCGCACTCCAGGGCCCGCTCCAGCAGGGTGACGGCCACCGGGTTCGCCGTGCCGTGCTCCTCGGCCAGTCCGATGTCGTTGACGTGGTTCACGGCGAGGACGGGCACCGGGATGTCCCTGACGACGGCCTCGGCCTCGCGCAGTTCGGAGGGGTCGCTCAGCGGCGGCCCGCGATGGGCCCCACCGAAGTCCAGGTGCAGCTGATCGGCCCCTTCCGCGAGAGCGACCCGGGCCGCCGCACGCCGGTCGGTACTGATCCGCCACTGAGGGGCGGCCACGGCTACGGCGGTGAGGAGCCGTACCCGGTCGGGCAGCGGGGCGGTCATCGCCCACCCCCGATCCGGATCGCGGTCTTCAGCACCCGTCGCCCGCCGGCCACTCTCCCGGAGGCGGACAGCACGGAGTTGACCAGGTCGGCGGCGCCCGGCAGATCCACTTCGTGGGTGAGTACGGCGCTCCCCGGCGGCTCCTGCGCACCGGTCAGGAGGAGGTCGACCGCCTGCCGCAGGTGAGCGCCCGACACCCCACGGTGCCCGTACAACAGCAGGGGTCCGGTCGGGCGATCGAAGTGGTGCACGCGGGGCGGTCGGGGCTCTCCCCCGCAGTTGTCGGCACGCAGAGCAGCTACGTCGAGCTCGCCGGCGGACAGCGGGACCGGGCCCGCCGACAGGCCCGCGTGCACGTCGACCAGGAGCGTGCCCCGCACCCGGCGGTCCACCGCGGTCAGCGCCTCCCGGGTGCCCGTGCGTGGCGTGGCGATCACGACGCCGACCGGTGCGGGCAGTTCGGCGAGCAGGTCGGGCAGGCCGGGGTCGCCCGGGTCGACCGCGTCGGTGCCGTGTCCCACCAACAGGGTGCGCAGTCCGGGGAGTTCACGCCGCCAGGCGTCCAGGGCGAGCCGTCCCACGATGCCGTCGCCCCACACGACCAGGGCGGCCGGTCGCGTCGTACCGAGGGCGATCTCAAGGCCGTACAGCACCGAGGCGAGCGGCTCGGCGAGGGCGGCCACCCCGGGGCGGTCCGCGCCCTCCGGCACCGGCAGGACCAGGCCGTCGCGTACGGCCGTGGCGGGGATGCGGGTGCGTTCCGCCCACAGGCCCGGCAGGTTGTGCCCGAGCAGGAACGAGGGGTCGCCTGGGTGAGTGGGGTTGACGGTCACCAGGGAACCGCTGGGCAGTCCGGTGCCGCCGGGCTCGACGACCCGGGCCACGCCCTCGTGCCCCAGGACGCGGCTCGGGTCGTCGCGCAGCCCGCGCAGGATCTGCCAGTCGGTGCCGCAGACGCCGACGGTGACCGGCGCCAGCAGGGCGTCCCCGGGGTCGAGCCGAGGCGTGGGCACCTCGGCGACCTCGACGCGGGTGCGGCCCCGGGCGTCCGCCGGGAGGCGCACCAGCGCACGGTGGACCGCGCCGCTCACGACGCGATCCCCGGCAGCCAGCGGCCGACGCGTGCCGCGCCGCGCAGCGCGTCGACCGTGCCAGGAGCGCAGAACACCAGCCGGTCGGCGAGCCAGGCGGGGTCGCGGCCCTGGTCGGCGTAGGAGGTGGCGAGGCCGAGCCGACGGCGGAGTTCGTCGGCGTAGTGCGCACCGAGTCCCTCGACGACGCCTCCGCCGACGCCGAGCAGGTCGAGGTGCGGGTCGAGGCACCACAGGGTCCGCAGCATGTGCGCCACCGGTTCGACGCACAGCTCCAGCAGCCGTCGCGCCCGGGGGTCGTCCGCGGCGAGCGCCTCGGGGAGCCACTCCGCGACCGCCGGCCCCGCGTCGACGCCGAGTCGTTCGGCGACCCGGGCGATGCCGGGCCCGGAGGAGATCGAGGCGAGGTGGTCCGCCGCCCCGCATTCGCACAGCAGCCCCGCACCGTGGAGCTCAGGGCCGGTGGTCATGGCCGGCAGGTGGCCGATCTCGCCCTGAAGGCCCCGTTCGTCGACCGGGATCCGCGTCCGCTCCATGTCGGCCACGCGCAGCGCGATGCCGCTGCTGACGGTCAGATAGCCGACGCGCCGGACGCCGGGCCGGGCGTGCGCGGCGGCGAAGTCCGCCAGCGCGGCCGTGACGTCGTTGACCAGCTGCCAGCTGACGTCGGGCCGGCGCGCCCGGAGCGCGGCGCCCAGGTCGTACGGCGTCGTCTCCGACCCCCACAGCGGCGCCGATCCGTAGACCGTGCCGGTGAGATGGTCGATGGCCGCGCCGAAGGAGATCGCCGCGTTGGCACCGGGCGGCGCCGCCCCGCACAGCAGCTCGACCATGTCCTCACGCAGTCGCGCGACCGGCCGGTCGGGGTGGTTGAGCAGGCTGGGCGAGCGCAGGCGTTCGACGGGGGCACCCACTCCCCCGGTCCGCAGCCGCACCCAGGTGCCGCCGACGTCCGCCGCGAAGGCGGTCGCCGTCGGAGGTTCGGCGCGAGCCGCCGCCAGGGGTTCGGCACGAGCCGCCGCCGGGAGTTCGGCACGAGCCGCCGCCGGGAGTTCGGCACGAGCCGCCGCCGGGGGCTCCGTGCCGGTCAACACCTGGCCCTCGGTCCCGGTCATCGCCGCCCCACGGTCCGGCCGGCGAGCCGCTCGGGCACGGTCAGGACGACTTCGCCGGGCGCGGAGCGTGCCGTGGCGACCTGGAAGCCACGGAAGTCGGCGTATCGTTCCGCCACCTCGTCGAACGCGTCGAGGCCGCCGATCACCACCGTGCGGGCGCCGCTCGCCAGGGCCGCCCGCACTCCGGCGCCGGAGTCCTCGAAGACGACCGTGTCCGCCGGCTGCACGCCGAGCACGGCGGCGGCGTGCAGAAAGCCTTCGGGGTGGGGCTTGCCGTGGACCACGTCGTCGGCGCTCACCAGGACGTCCGGCACGGGCAGTCCCGCGGCGGCGAGCCTGACCTCGGCGAGCTTGCGCCCCGCCGACGTGACGACGGCCCAGGAGCCCGGCGGCAGCGCCGCGAGGAGCGCGCGGGCACCGGGTATCTCGGTGATCCCGGTGGTCTCCGACTCCTCGTGCGCGACGAGCCGCCGGGTCTCCGCCGCCGCCAGGTCAGGGTCGGGGACGAAGTGGGCCACCGTCTCGCGGGTGGGGCGGCCGTGCGCGAACGCGAGGACCTCGGCGAGGTCGGCTCCGTGCCGTGCGCTGAAGCCCGCCCAGGTGGACTCGACGAGGGCCGTCGAGTCCACCAGCGTGCCGTCCATGTCGAACAGCAGCGCCGCGGCGCGCAGTTGGCTCAGGGGGTCGTCGGGGATCGCCGCCGGGGCGGCCTGCTGTGCCTTGGGCATCTGTTCGTTCCTGACTATCGAAGGGAGCGGTCCAGGGGGCGGGACTGGGACATCGGCAGCCCCTCCGCCACGGACGACCAGGTCGCGTCCTCCTGCACGACCAGGGCCTGGCCCGCGTACGGCACACCGCGCGTGTGGGCGAGTTCGCCGGCCAAATCGGCGAACGTGGCCGGGGCCATGTAGCCGCTGTAGTCGAAGTCCGGCGAGCGGCGCGCGCGGATACCCGGGCTGTCGACCATGCCCGCGGGCAGCGCCTGGACGAACGTCACCTCGTCCGGGTCGATCTCCTGGGAGACGGACCGGATCAGTGAGTTGGCCGCGGCCTTGGTGGCGGCGTACCCGGAGCGGTTCGGACCGGCGTTGTAGACGACCTCGGACGAGATGTGCAGGAACAGTCCGGGCGCGGCGGCCCGCAGCGTCGGCAGCGCCGCCTTCAACGTCCAGGCCAGGCCGTGCACGTTGACGGTGAACTGGTCCAGCCAGTCGGCCTCGTCGGTCTCCAGGAACGGCTCGCGCCGGGAGGTGAAGTAGATCGCCGAGTAGCAGACCAGGGAGGTCTCGGCGGGCAGGTGGGTCCGCAGCGCCTCCTTGGCCTGTTCGGGGTCCCGGAAGTCGAGCCGGTGCCATACGAGGCGGTCGGCGCCGGGGCCGGCCGGCTCGCTGCGGCTGAAGACGTGGGTCTCGATGCCCTGCGCGGCCCAGGCGTCGGCGATGCCGCGCCCGATGCCGGTCGAGCCGCCGACCACGACCGCCGTCGTGGCGCCGCGGTGCGTACGGCTCACGCGCCGACCTGCTCGGGCACGAGCGACCCGGCCGAGGGGACGTGTCCCTGGGCGTGGTCGCGCAGCAGACGCGCGGCGTCGCGCAGTTCCGCGGGCGTGACGTCGTTGACGAAGCGGTGCCGTCCGATGCCGATCGGCAGGGGCAGCCGCTGCTGGCCGTCGCGGTGCCGCACGGTGTCGCGCAGGGCGTCGTCGAGCAGGGCCGGATCGTCGAGGACGTCGTTCCACAGGGGCAGTCCGAGCGCCCGGATCACGTCGTAGATCCGCTGGGCCTGGGCCTCGGCGACATCGCCGCGCAGGGTCGCCAGCGCGGTCGTCAGGGCCATGTCGATGACCACGGCCTCGCCGTGCAGCAGCTCGGGCAGGGCGTGCATCTCCAGGGTCGGGCTGAAGGTGTGGCCGTAGTCCACGCAGCGCTCCAGCGCGGACTCCCAGAGGTTGGGCTGGAGTTCCTCCAGCATGAGGTGGATGGACTCGGCGATGATGGCGTCCGCGGCCCGGGCCAGGTCGTCGGTCGAGCCCTGGAGCCGGTCGGCGCGGACGGCCGCGCCCCGCGACTCCAGCAGGGCGAACAGGTCCTCGGAACGGATGAGGGCCATCTTGAGGATCTCGGCGAGGCCGTTGCTGATGTGCCGCGGTGACAGGCTGCGCAGGAAGGACCGGTCCAGGAAGGTGGCCGTCGCCGGCGCGTAGGTGCCCAGACGGTTCTTGCCGCGCTCGTAGTTGACCCCGGTCTTGACGCCGACCCCGGCGTCGACGAGGCCGATCAGGGTCGTGGGGATGCGGATGTACGGCGTTCCGCGCCGGTAGAGGCTGGCCGCGAAGCCGACGACGTCGGTCAGCACCCCGCCGCCGACGGCGAGCACCGGCTCACGGCGGCGGTCGATCCCGAAGTCGTTCATCGCGTCGACCACCCGCGACACGGCGTCCCACTGCTTGACCGCCTCGTCGGCGCGCAGGGGTACGACCGTCGCGTCGATCCCGTGGGTGGTGAACCAGGCGCGTACGTCGCCGCCGTAGAGCGCGTCGACGTTCTCGTCGATGACGACGAGCCGCCGGTCGCCCGGGTGCAACGGGGTGTCCGGGCATCCGGTCAGCAGGGCCGTGTTGCCGGGTTCGAACAGGCCGTTGGAGCTGACGACGTGGTATCGCACCTGACGGACGGCCTCGACCGTCCAGAACGGGCTGCCCCCTACAGCCTGGCGAAGCCCTTGAGTGAAGACGGTACCGCTACGCATATCCCCTCCAGCGTGAGCTGCCACATTGCGAGCATCGAGAACTTTTCATCGTTCTGATGTCGACTATAGTAGCAGCAACAACACTGGACATGTCATTCGTGTTACTCTCAAAGCAAGGAGCGGTGACATAACAACCGGGCACGGGTGGACAGAGGGTGCCCGTCGATGATTACGCTCTCCACGCTCATATAGAGGAACCCCCGAGTCGCCGAGGCCTACGGAGGTCGGACGCATGGCTACGCTGGCAGAACGCTTGAACTCCTGGTTTGCCGATGCGGCCACCGCCGATGCCGTCGGCCGGCTGCGCGAGCCGTCCACGTCCGAGGTCGCCCAGGCCATCTCGAACGACCCGAGTCACGACGTGACGATCTCCCGGAGCTACCTCACCGCCCTGCGCAACGGCTCGCAGACAAACCCGACGGTCAGCGTGCTCTCCGCGCTCGTCACCTACTTCCAGTCCCGGGACATGACCCTGCCGGTGTCGGTGAGCGCGCTCATCAACGAGGAGCCTCCCGCCCGCCCCGCGGAGCCGAAGGAGGAGTGGGCGGCGGCACTCGCCGACCGGCAGGTGCAGTCGATCGCGATGCGGGCCGGCCGGCTGACCCCCGAACTGCGCGAGCAGCTGCTGTCGATCATGGACGTGCTGGACGACGCGAAGAAGTCACCCTCCGCCGGGGACGACAAGGCGTAGGACACCTACGAGGTCCGCAGCGCGCGCAGTTCGTCGGAGAGCCGGATGAGGGTGCCGAGGTCCTCTTCGTAGTCGTGGCCGTCGACGCTGCGGCGACTGCGCGGGGCAAGGACGAAGACCGCTTCCATCGGCGGGCCGCCGTCGCGCGTCTCGTGGTCGCCGTGCATGCGCAGGGCGTGGGCGATGAGGCGCGCGGACGCCCGCGGGTCGTCCTGCGGTACGGGTGTCGACATCTCCTCGGCCGCCAGCCGGAGATAGGGGCCGAGCCGGGTCAGACCGTCGCGGCATTCGACATAACGCCGATAAACGACCGGGGAATTCACGAGAAAAGCATCCCAGCGGCGGCTGCGATGATCCAGGACGAGCTCGGGATGGACTTCCACCAACCGGCGCCACAGCTCCTCCAGCCCACGGAACTGACTGCGCTGCTCCAGCCTCTCCCGCAGGATTTGGGCCACGCTGACGAAGAAGGGCAGCCCCAGCCCCAGGCACACCACAATGGCGGCGACCTGACCGAAGAAGAACACGTCGGTGTAGTCGATCAGCCGGCCCGGCTCCCGCAGCGTCGGCAGATTCACCCAGAGAAACCGGAAAATACAGGTGAAAGCCAGTCCGGTCAGACCGACGGCGATGATGTTCAGCGAAAGCCGCCGCAACGAACGCCCCCGTCGGGCATGGCGCCCGGCCAGGTAGGCACTGGCCGCGTATCCGAAGAACAGATAGAAATTGCCGAAGTTGTAGAAGGTGCGCACCCGCCAGTCCGTGAGATAGGCGGACGTCAGTACGTGATTGCGCAACTGCGCCGGCAGAATCACCGTCATGGCGAGCATCCCCGCCAGACAGACGAGACAGGCACCGACTTCCCAGGGCCATGGCGGCGCCCAGCGCTTCAGCGGGCTTTCCCGGAGGAAGCCGACCATGAGGCTGAGGCCGATCAGGATCTCCACATTGTAGGTGATCTTGGAGAAGCCCTCGAAGGTGAAGCCGTCGACGAGGCCCAGGACGGACGGCTGGGCCAGCACGTTCCCCGCCCCCATCAGCAGCAACGCCAGGCAGAGATGCAGCCGCATGGGGTCCCGGAAGCGTCGCCGCAGGAGCGCGGGCACGGTCCACACCGCACCACCGAGAAGCGTGACGATCGTGATGAGATTGAGCGCGCTCACGCCGCTCCGTCGGTGAGGACGAGGCTGTTGTAGACCGAGGGCCGCCAGGGCTCGTCGAGTCCGTGGCTGCGCACGCGCCGGCTCATCGAAATGGCCTGGTACATGATGGTCGACGCGATGATCTCGGCGTCGCGCTCGTCCCGGTCGGAATAGCAGCTCCGCTCCACCGTGCCCGGCGGCCGCTCACCCGCCAGGTCGAACGCGATGATGTGCCCCACCTCGTGAAGAATGATGTGCGCCTGGTGCGCCTTGGTGGTTTTCGCCTGGTAGACGATGACGTCCTCGTGCTCACGGGATATCAGCACCCCGAACGGCCCGTCGGCCGACAGATCCCACTCCATAAGCCTGATCGGCCTGCCTCGCATTTCACCGAGCTCATCACACAGAGCGGTGACGCTGAGCGGCAACTGAGGCGTGAGCCGGCGCATCAAATGACGACTGTGCATGCGCAATTGAGCGTCACGCAGCCGGTTTTCGCGCGCACCCCGAGATCGCTCCGAAGTACGCATGCCCCGTTTGCCCCACATCTGGTGAACCTCCCCCGTGCGACTGCGCTGACTCGAACCCGTTCCTCTAACAATCGAGTCAGCGCTGATTGGTCACGGGTCAAATCTACGACACCCGTCGCCACACCTCATCCAAAAGAGATTCACATCACCGTGCTGTAACGAGAGATTCACGGACCGCTGCGGAGGTTCGAGTCGGGTCGCCGGCGGCTTCCTCACGTCTCCGCGGTGACCCGCGGAGCGGTCTGCTGACGCTCCGCCTCCGCCCACAGCTCGGTGAACTGGGTGATGTGGTCCTCGATATGGTCCGGCTCGGTGCTCAGCAACGTGCTGTCCGGGTTGTTCTCCTGGTCCGGCTTGGTCTCGTGGCAGAGTTCGCCGTCGAAGACGATGAAGTCGCTCACTCTGGGGTTCGACTCCATCAGCGACCGCACCGCGATACGCGCGTCGATGCCCCGCCGCCGTTGGGCGTCGCACAGCGCCCTGAGCTCCGGGGTGACCTCGTCCTCGGTCCGCACGATGAACAGGCGCCGGATCTCCACGCCCCGCCGCTTGATCGCCTTCTCCTGCGCGGCGAGGTACCGGTCGGCGGGCCCGCTGGACCAGAACTCGCGGTCCACCGAGGTGCTGGTGGCGTCGAGGGTCATCTTGACGCAGTCGGTGATGTCGATCAGCCACTCGTGGTTCTCGCCGGGGCAGTCCGCGCTGCCGCTGCCGAGGCCTTCCATCATCTTGGCGAGACGGCCCAACTCCTTCTCGGCGAAGGCCTGCACGATGTCGCCGCCCTGCTCACGGACCTTGGTGTAGCCGAGGACCAGCCGGGTCACCTCGTCGGAGCGGAGCACCGAACCGTCCACCTGGCTGAACAGGGTCGTCGCGGCGAGGATCTCGTTGAAGCGCGTGTCGACCTTCTCGAACCGCTCCCCGAAGTCGATCAGGAACTGCACGATCAGCGCCGCGCTGCCGATGACGATGGACGCCACCCACTGCCAGATGTTCCCGTCGTCCTGATCCAGGATGCTGGTCAGCAGGAAGGCCCCGCCCGCCGCCGAGGCGGTGATCAGGATCCGCCAGAACATCTTGGGCATGCGCGGCTCCTGGCGCGGTGCGTGTCCTCCGTTGTTCCCTGTTCCTAATGGCGCTCCGCTCATCTCTCATCCCCCGTCGGTATTCGGTTGGGCCCCGCCTCAGCGCGGGCTCAGTGCCTGGTTCGGCGTCGCCACGGCCTGGAGGGCCAGTCGGTCTCTGATGCGGCGGCTCAGGTTCTCCCACTGTCGGGAGAACCCCGGTTTGTCTTCCAGTACGTCCCACAGATGACCCAGCGCGGGGTCCACATGCGCCCGCGGCATCCACAGGTGCAGCAGATGAACCACGACCGGATGGAGCGCCTCCACGACCGAAGGCCCGTCCGCCGTGCCGAGACGGCTGTTGTCAAGCATGTGCTGAACGGTCGTCAAAAGCCAGTCGTGCAGGGCGAGATCCTCGCAAAGACCTGCTGCCGCTGAGGCGGGGATGTGCTCGGGCAACCGTAGTTCCATGGTCCGCAAGCCGCCCTCGGCCACGACGAAGCTCACCAGGGACGCCCACTCACCCTCCGCTTCGCGCCGGACCACCCAACGCAGCCTGGTCGGGCTGGACTTGAACGGCACCCTGCGGTCGAGGAGAGCGTGCCGGCGGAGTTGCGAGAGCAGGCCCTCCGCGATCATCCCGAGGTCGAGCTCACCACGCCCCGCACCGCGCAACACGCCCTCGGCGGCGGCCTGTTGGGGCAGCTTGCCGAACGGCTCGACCAGGCCCGGGCGGACCAGGTACTGGCCCCAGGGGCGCCGGATGTCGGGCCCGGCGGCCGGGAGGCTGAAGTACGCGGTCGACTGCAGCAGACGCCCCTCGGTCAGCGCCGCGCGGGCGGCCACCGTACCGACGCCCCGGACCTTGCTGCCGTTGGCGGTGGGCAGCCGGCAGTCCACGCCGGTCAGGATCTCCGGGGACAGGGCGTGCATGGTGGGCCGTTCGGAGACCCGGACGGGTACGTCGGCACGGAGCTTGAGCAGCTGGGCGGCGGCCCGGCCGTCCAGTGCCTGGAAGGACGGGAGCAGACAGGTGCGCACCTCGCCACAGGCGAGGACCGAGCGCGCGGGCTGTCCCAGGGCCGCCGTCATCTCAGGTCTCCTCGGCCTCGGAGGAGTAGCCGGGCTCCTCGTAGAAGACGTAGGTGGCACGTTGCGCGACCGCCGCCGGCACCGGCATCCCCTCCGCCGCTGACCGGTCCTCGACCTGCTTCAGCGCCCCGGCGTCGACGTCTATCTGGTCCAGGATGAGCCGTACGGCGTCCTCGACGGCGAGGAACCGGTTCGGCATCAGCGTGCAGGTGCGGTACGCGCTGAACGGCGCCCTGGTGTCGGTGAGCCTGAGCAGCGGCGCCAGCCGGTCCCAGTCGTGCGGGAAGTCCTCGCCCTGCCACTCCTTCGGCACCAGCACGGGCTCACCGAGGTGCCGTAGGAGCCCGAGCCGGGCCAGTTGCCATACGGCGGCCAGGAACGGGCAGGACCACAGCCGCTGTCCGTCCTTCTCGGACCACAGCTCGACGTCCATGAAGACCGAGTGGTTGCGGGCCGCGGTCTCCTGGGGCGGCGCCCAGCCCTTGGCCACCTTGCCCAGGGCGGGGGCCGGCATCGTCGGTGTGCGCTGGCCGTTGGCGAGCCAGCCGGTCCGGCTGACGGGCGGGCGGGAGCCGTAGCTGCCCGGCGGCGGCGACTCGACGAGGCGGTGCATGACCGATTCGGCGAGTTCGACGCGGTCGGCGACCGCGCAGGCCGACTCGCGGGCGAGGTAGTCGATGACCAGCCCCGCCTTCTCGGCCTCCTTCAGCACCATCGGGATCAGGTCGGCCGGGGTGGAGAAGCGGGTGAAGTAGTCGTCGATGAGGAAGCAGGTGCTGATGCGCGGGCGCTTGCTGCGGCGGGCCATCGACGCGCGCACCGCGTCCACCCAGATCCGTACCTCGGCGAAGTGCTCGCCCAGGCGCTTGGGGCCCGCCTCGAAGTCCTCCATGTAGAGGTGGCCCAGCTCCAGCGAGAGGTGCGCCAACGGCACGGACTGGGTGCGGAGCTCCGCGGTGGTCTCCTGGAACACGGCTTCGGTCACGCCTGCTCCCAGGACTCGTCGTCGGTCAGACGTTTGGCGAGCCCACTCAGCGCCGTCCAGGTGTCCTGGTTGGCGATCTCACTGTCGAGCACGTCCTCGTCGGTGATGAGCTGCTCCCGCCACTGCAGGACCGGTTCGAGCGGTACGGAGCCGAGCACCTGGCTGTATCCGATGCCCAGGTTGGAGGCGAGCTGCTTGAGGTCGTCGTCGGTCTTGCGCATCCAGGCCGACTGGGTGGGCGAGACCTGGGACCACAGCGGGGACTCCGGGTCGGGTACGGCGGCCCTCACGAAGCGGATGGAGTTGCGCAGCGCCTCCTCGTCATGGCCGCGGTCGACGCCGCCGGCGACGATGCCGCGCCTGCCGAAGACCAGGCTGGCGGCGGCGCCCACATGCTGGCGGGTCCAGCGGTGGAAGACCAGCCAGCGGGCCGTGACCTCGCTCATCTCGGGCTGTGCGGTGGCCTCCAGGACCATGTCGACGGCGTAGGAGCGGCCGGCGCTGAGGTCGACGACGACCAGGTCGAACTCGTAGTAGAGCGTCATCAGCAGGTCGACGCAGCGGCGCAGGTTCTCCTCGCCGGTGGCGAACTCGCCGCCGCTGACGTCGCCGGGCATCAGGACGAGGCGGCCGCAGCCGGGCGGCGGGAAGCGCAGCACCTGGTGCTCGGTCTCGGACCAGACGTCGATCCGGGCCGGTTCGCTCACCTCTCCTATGAGGTAGGCGTGCAGGCCGCGGTCCTCGGTCTCCTCGCGGGCGTCGCCCACGTCGAAGACGGCCGCCGCGGTGGGCGAGCCGAAGTCGAAGTCGAGGTAGCAGACGTCGTCCCCGGCCAGTGCGCGGTGGTAGGCGAGGTTGGCGCTGGTCACGGAGCGGCCCGTGCCTCCTTTGTCGGAGGCCGCGAAGATCAGCACGGTTCACACTCCCCGGTCCGCGGCTTGGCGCGCCCGGGCGAGCGCGTCGAGCTGTCCCAGCACCTCCAGCGTCAACGCGTAGGCCGTGCCCGGCTGTTCGTCGACGAGGGTGCGGGCGCGGCGCAGCTTCACCTCGATGTTCCTGAGCTGCATCCCGTGCCGGCCGTCGTCCTTGGGCGCGGGTTCCATCTGTTCGTTGCCCAGGAGGTGGGCCGACTCGCTGAGCAACGCCTTGGACAGCTCGGTGAGTTCGAGGCTGCGGATCGGTGGCTGCTGGTACATCTCGTAGGCCTGCACCATCACCTCGGTGACGCGCTCGGTGATGCTCCAGGACACCGGCACACGCCGCTTGTGGATCTCCGCCTCGGGATAGGCCGCGTGGATGTTGTCCCACAGACCGACGCCCTCGCCGTCCCGGATCCGGCGCTTCCACATGTGGTCGAAGATGTCCTCGGCCAGTCTGAGCAGCCGGTCGTGCGAGGCGAGGTTGCGGGACAGCGTGCACAGCTGGACGGTTCGTTTCAGCAGCTGCGCCGAGAAGTCCGTCATGGACCACGTCATGGGCGGGCCGAGCCGCTCGCTGCCCTGCAGCGGCAGCGCGATGCCGACGTTGTGCAGCGCGTGGACCATGGGGTCGTCGACGGTCATCCGGCTGGTGATACGGCCTCGTTCAGCGAGGCGTTCCATGATGCTGACGGTGCGGGTCAGGTCGTCGTCGGTGGCCCGGCGCCGCATCAGGTCGTGTACGAGGATTGCGGCGACGGAGAGGGAGAAGTACTCCGACTCCAGCTTCTGTCCCGTCGTACGCCAGGGCAGGTCCTCCAGGGGCCAGCGGTCGTCGTCGAAGCGGGCGATGCGCGACCAGTACTGCTGGGTCAGCTCCCACCGCAGCCGGAGCGCCTCGGCGAGCTTCTGCTGCTCGGTGTTGAGCAGGCCGAGGGTGAGGGTGCGGTCGGAGAACAGGTCCTGGATACCGTCGAGGGCGACCACGGTGAAGTACAGATACGGCACCGCGTTGGCGACGCCCTCGGGCTGCGGCCCGATGGGTTCGTCGGTCTCGACCTCGGGGGCGTCCTTCACCATGCTCCAGGCCCAGCCGCACTCGAAGAGCTGGTTCTCGTCCTTGAGACCTTCCTGGACGTCGATACCGAGGAAGACGCTCTCGTTGATCGCCGCGCGCAGTGAACGGAAGCGGTTCTGGAACTTGTTGAGCACCTGGCGCTGTGACAGCCGTCCCTGGCCGAGGAGTTCGCAGAGCGTGGCGCCCTGCGAGGAGTCGGTGTCGAAGACGTTGACGGTGAAGGAGCGCAGCAGGCTCACCATGGCGGCGGTGAGCCGGTTGCTGGTGTCCTGGCGCAGCTCGGAGATCGTCTCCTTGATGTCGCTGCGCCGGGTCCTGGTCTCGTAGATCTTGAGGAAGCCGAGCGTGGCGAGGCACAGGGTGATCGACATGGAGAACGAGTCGACGACGCCGACCTGGCGCTGTTCCTCGCTGAGCTGCTTGGTCTTGTCGGCGGAGCCGAAGTAGTAACCCCCGGCGAAGGTGGGCCTCTTGTCCTCACCGGTGTGCGCCCGCATGAAGCCGGCCGCGGCCGTGACCAGGTTGGCCGGGACCTCCAGGCGTCCGCCGGCCCGCTTCAGGGCCTGCTGGACGTCCTCCTGTGTGGTGTCCGGGTCATCCAGCCGGAACGCGGGGATCTCGGTGGCGGGGTACAGCAGGCAGAGCAACCGCTCCGCGTCGGCAACGCTGCTCTCCTTGCCCCAGTCGCCCCAATCCCACTCTCCCCCGTCGAAAGAGTGGCGGGCTACCGCCTGCCAGATGTCCAGCAGATGCTGGCGTGGCTTGATCTGCATCCCATGCCCCTCGCACAGACCGCACTGCCATCAATTGAGGAATATCGCTGTTCTGTTGTGAAGATTCACTACGAAAAGTCATCCGGATTTCGGCGCCAGCCGTAGGCGACGATCATTCCCGAATATCCGTCGCGCACCTCGGCCTCGGATTCGAGCCGCTGCACCTTGAAGTCCCGCGCGAATGCCTCAAGGCTCGCGCGCACCTCGGATTCTCCCACGTCACAGGCCGGGAAGAAATGTTCGCCCGCGTGATAGCCCTGTGAATGCGCCATGAAAGCGGCGGCGAAGGGGGCGCCGGGGGCGAGGGCGCGCAGAAAGCGCTCGACGCCGAGCGCGAACTCCTTGTGGGAGGTGGTCATCGACTCGGCGACGAAGAACATGGTCCCCATGGACCACCGGCCCTCGTGCCGCTCCAGGCCGAAGAGGTCGCCCTGCTCGACATGGACGACCTTGCGGAACCTCTCCCGCGGGTCCGCGCCCAGGGAGCTGTAGGCCTCGCCCTCGCACAGGGCACCCCAGAACGGGTCCCAGTTGGTGTCGTAGGCGTCGACCTGGCTGGTCAGGTACTTGACGTTGGCGGGCGAGCGCTCGAGGAGGGTGATCTCCTCGCACCACGGCATCATGGCGAGTGCGGGATAGAGATTGGCACCGGCACCCACATCGATACCGGAAACCGGCCCGACGCCCTGCTTCCGGAAATGATCGACGAAATGATCCCGGATCAGGTGCAGGATCTCAGCGTCCTCAGCCTGTAAGGCGCTGTAGTTGTGCTGCACGTAGGCAATCGGGTCGAACTCCGCCCAGTGCACCTGTGCGTTCAGCTGGACGTCCCCCGACGATCTCTGGGTCATTCACTTACGGTACCAAAAGAAGGCGCACTGGGAGCGCGTCGAGGCATAGCCAAGTCACGGTCTTGAAGCGCCGGATCGGCCCTGCTCAAGATGGGCGGATCTCCACTTGAGCATCTGAAACGGCGGGCAACGGGTGCTCACCCTCACGAGTGACTCCATTCCATCCCATAGGGGGCAGTTGATGGCTGTGCCGGAGGAACGTTTCCCTGTTCTGGGTAACCGCTCTGACCAGGCGTTCTTCGCCGACAGCAGCGATCGGCCGCTGACGATGAGGGGCGTCACCGAAGCGGATCTGCCCGAGCTGCTCCGCGTGGACAGGGAGGTCTTCCCCGAGGACCCGTACCCCTACTTCGTCCTCCGCCAGCACCTCGATGTGCACGGCGATCGCATCCTCGTCCTCGACGACGGCGAAAGCCTGCACGGCTACGTCCTGTTCGTCACCACCTCGGACGGCTATGTGTGCTGGGTCCTGAGCCTGGCCGTCAGCGCCGACCAGCGCGGCCGGGGGCTCGGCAAACGGCTGATGCTGGAGGTGCTGCGGCAGTTGCGCCGGGAGCGGGTCGGCGAGGTTCGGCTGACGGTCGAGCCGACGAACGCGGCGGCGATCATGCTGTACCGGTCGCTGGGGTTCGCCGCCGAGGGCGGGGTGCGTCGGGACTATCTGGGATCCGGCGAGGACCGGCTCATCATGGTGTTGGGGAGGGGACTGGGCACGGCCGGGGCGGGGGTAAACCCCACCCGGTAAACCCCAGGAAACATAGGGGAGTTACCCGGATGTGACACTTCGTCAAGATCCGCGAGGCTGCTGTACATGAAGCAGATCACGAAGAGTGCCGCCCTGATCGCCACCGCCTCCGCAATCGTCTTCGGAGTCATCACCCCGCTGACCTCGTCCGCGAGTGCCGCGGCAGCGCCGCCGAACTGGAAGAAATGCGCGGGCGAGGGCCTCGATCCGCGGCAGGAGTGCGCCACCGTGTCCGTACCGATGGACTACGCCGACCCCGGCGGCCCGAAAATCGACATCGCCGTCTCCCGCATTCCCAGCGAGAAGCCGTCCGCCCGGCGCGGCGCGCTGATGCTGATCGCCGGCGGGCCCGGTGGATCGAGCCTCAACGCCCCTTCGGGCAAGGGGCAGAAGCTACCGCAGGAGGTGCGGGACGCCTATGACCTGATCGGGGTCGCGGCGCGGGGCAACGCCCCCTCGGCTCCGGTGAGTTGCGAGGTCGGCCACAGTGAGCTCGCTGTCACGACACAGCGCCCCTGGCCCGCCCCGGACGGATCCGTCACCGAGACCATGGCCGCCAACCGGCGCATCGCGGACGCCTGTGCGCGCAACGGCGGTGAGCTGATGAGGCACATCAGCACCAAGAACAACGCCCGCGACATCGACAGCGTCCGAGCCGCGCTCGGGGAGCGCAAGCTGTCCGCCTGGGCCGTCTCGTACGGCACGTATGTCGGCGCCGCCTACAGCGAGATGTTCCCGCACCGCACCGACCGCATCGTGCTGGACAGCAACCAGAACCCCGACCCGGTCCGGGCCGAGCGCGCCTGGCTCCAGGCGTTCGAGGGGAACGTCGAGGAAAACTTCCCCGAGTTCGCCAAGTGGGCGTCGGCGCCCGGCAATCCGGACCGGGTTGCCGACACCGCGGCCGAGGTGCGCCCCCTGTTCCTGCGCCTCGCCGCCCGCCTGGACCGCGAGCCGATCCCCTGGCCCGGCGCCAACCCGGCGGAGCTGAACGGCAACGTGCTGCGCAACACCATGCTGAGCAGCCTCTACGACCCCGACGACTACCCGGCCCTGGCCAAGCTGATGCTGGCCGCGCAGAAGGGCACGGTGCCGCCGGTGCCGTCCGGCCCGCCGGAGACCGCGCTGCAGAACCTCATCGCGGTCGGTTCCGCGACCATCTGCAACGACGTCGCCTGGCCCAGGTCGGCCGCCGTGTACCAGAAGGGAGTCGCCGAGAGTCGCGCGAAGTTCCCGCTCACCGCGGGCATGCCGAGGAACGCGTTGCCGTGCTCCGCCTGGCCGTGGCAGCCGAAGGAGGCACCGCTGCGGGTCACCGACCGCGGCCCGTCCAACGTGCTGCTCATTCAGAACGAACGGGACGTGGCCAGCCCGCTGAGCAGCGCGCTCAAGCTGCGGGAGGCCTTCGGCGGGCGGGCGGTCATGGTCACCGTGGACGCCACTGGCCATGGCTCGTATCTGAACAACGGCAACGCGTGTGGGGATGACACCGGGTCTCGGTTCCTGGCGACGGGTGAGCGGCCCCGCGAGGATCTCTACTGCGAGTGACGGGTTCATTGGATTTGCCACGTGATGTTGTGCGTTGTCTGCTTCGCCGTCGTGGCTGGTCGCGCAGTTCCCCGCGCCCCTTAAAGGCAACTGGCGTACCGGCGTGACAAGGCGTGGTAGGCCTCCTTTCGTTCCCAGTGCCAGTCCGAACCGGGGTCGTCGGGGTCGTCCTTTATTGGCTTGGTGATGGCGTAGCTCGCCAGGTCCAGGTCGTAGCGCGGGTTGTCGGGGCGGTGCGGGGCGTCGGGGGTGACGAACTCGAAGGCCATCGCCGCGTAGAGGTTCATCGACTCGAAGACGTCCAGCAGATCTGTCAGGTAGGCGGCCTGGGTGCGTTCGCTGCGTACCACGTCGCCCTTGATCTCCGGTGGGTCCTTGTCGTAGTCGACGATGTACCAGCCCATGCCGCCCGACTCGGGTGCACCGACGTACGCACACGTGCCGAACTCGGTGATGGCAAGCGGCTTGCCCCAGCGCAGGTAGGGCTTCAACTCGCGTACGTAGTCGGCCTGTTGGCGGTGGTACGAGTAGTAGTCGATGCCGACGATGTCGAAGAGGTTCCAGTCGACCGGCTCGAAGGCCTCCTCCTGTGCGGCGGCGTAGCTCAGCCGGCCGTGGAAGACGGAGCGGCCGACCTTCGCCGCCTTGGCGGTGAAGCGGGCCAGGCGGCGCTGCATCTTCGCCATGTCGACCGTGCCCTTCTGAAGGTTCTCGACGCGATCGAGAACCGTCTCCCCCGGCACGATCCCCGGCACGAACAGCCAGAACTCGCAGCCCACGCTGAAGTCGACGCTCGCGCCCTGCCGGCGCAGCCGCTCCGCGAACCGGCCGCACTCGGCGATGCTCTCCAGGATCTCGCGCTCCGGCACATCCCCGAGGGTCGGCTGGAGCCAGACGTGGAGCCCGCGCTCGGCTGCTTCGGCGGCCGTGGCGGTGAGGCGCTCGACGCCGTCGCCGGTGACGTCGAGGGTGTCGGCGTGCAGCTCGTCGCGGATGATCCGGACGTCCCTGCGCATCCGGGCCGCACTCCACGCGGTGCCGGGCGTCTCCCCAGCGCCGACCGTGTAGACCACGCCCTGGTGCTTCAAGCCCTTGTGGTGCCGTTCTCGTCCACTCGCTCCGGTCGCCGCGGCCTGCCCCGCGGGCAGCACCGCCCCTGCCAGTCCGACGGCAGCCGCCCCCGCCAGAAACCGTGCCCGGCTGATCCCCTTGGTGTTCTCCATACCGCCACTGTGGCGAGCGCGCGCCCGCCGCGCTGTCGGCCGATGGTCTACGGCGGCGCAACCAAGGGATGAGACAGGGCGTCGATCAGTGCAGAGATCGTCGAAGAATCGCGAGCGAAGGAGAGCAAGATCCTGTTTCCCGCCAAGTCCCCATTAACCCGACGCACGCTCCTCACGACCGGCACCGCCGCCACCGCGGCCGCCCTGCTCACCAGCGCCCCCGCCCATGCCACCGGGGGCGAGCACGACGTCTCCGCCCGTTTCCGTACGCTGGAGGAACAACACGGCGCCCGGCTGGGCGTGTTCGCGCACAACCTCGCCACGAAGCGGACCGTCCGGTACCGCGCGGACGAGCGGTTCCCGATCTGCTCCCTCTTCAAGACCCTGGCCGCCGCTGCCGTCCTGCGCGACCTGGACCGGGACGGCGAGGTGCTGAACAAGCGCATCCACTACACCGAGGCCGACCTGGTGGAGAACTCCAAGCAGACCGAGGAGCATCTCGCCACCGGCATGACCGTCGCCGAACTCGCCGACGTGGCCATCCGCTTCAGCGACAACACGGCCGGCAACCTCCTGCTGCGCGAGCTCGGCGGCCCCACCGCCATCACCCGCTTCGCCCGCTCCCTCGGCGACCCGGTGACCCGCCTCGACCGCTGGGAGACGGAACTCAACTCGGCGGAGCCGTGGCGGGTCACGGACACCACGAGCCCGCGCGCGATCGGCCGCACGTACGCCCGTCTGGTCCTCGGCGACGCCCTGAACCGCCCCGACCGCGACCTCCTCACCCACTGGCTGCTGAACAACACCACCAGCTTCAACCGCTTCCGCGCCGGCCTGCCCAAGACCTGGACGATCGCCGACAAGACGGGCGGGGGTTTCTACGGCGCTAACAACGACGCGGGGATCGCCTGGACCGAGGACGGCACCCCGCTCGTCCTGGTGGTCCAGACGACCCGGCCCGAGCAGGACGCGGCGTACGACCACGCCCTGATCGTCGAGACGGCCCGGCTGCTGGCGGAAACGCTCACCTGAATCGACGCACGTACCCGCGCTGCCAGGGCGTCTCCACGGCGTGCCGGTCGTAGTTCCGCCGCACGAAGTCCACGGCCTCCTCTGCCGGTACGCCGTCCAGGACCGCCAGACACGCCAGCGCCGTACCCGTACGACCGCGACCGCCGCCGCACGCGATCTCGACCCTCGCGGTGGCGGCTCGCTCCCAGGCCTCGGTGAGCGCGGTGCGGGCGGCCGGGCGGTCGGCGGGGAGCCTGAAGTCGGGCCAGCGGAGCCAGTGGGACTCCCAGGGGACCTCGGGTGGTTGTCTGCCGAGCAGGTAGAGGCCGTAGGTGGGGGTCGGTGCCGTCGGGTCGTGGGGATGGCGCAGGCCGCGGCCCCGTACCAGGCGTCCGGACGGCAGCCTGAGGACTCCGGCGTCGTTCTCGCCCCACTGCTTCTCGTCTTCCATGGCCCCCATTCGAAAGGCGCCCGGCCACCCGGGCAACCGAATCCGGCGCATCCGTGGTCTGGTGGGCGAGGGAGGGTGCTTGATGCAGGCCGAACCAGAGGCCCAGTTCCAGGAGTTCGTCAGGGCGCGGTGGTCCCATCTCGTGCGGACCGCGTATCTGCTCACCGGTGACGCGCACCATGCCGAGGACCTGACGCAGACCGCGCTGGCGAAGGCGTACCGGTCATGGCGGCGGGTGGCACGCGCCGACAATCCGGAGGCGTACGTCCGACGGATGCTGGTCAGCTGCAACAGCGACCGGTTCCGTAAACGCCGGGTCACCGAGCGGCTGACCGACGCACCGCCGGAGACGCCGGGGCGCGACGCGGGCTACGCGGGTGTGGACGAGCGCGGCGCGCTGCTCGGCGCCCTCGCCCAACTACCGCCCAAACAACGGGCGGTGGTGGTCATGCGCTACTGGGAGGACCTGTCCGAGGCGGAGGTCGCCGACGTACTCGGCTGCTCCGTCGGCACGGTCAAGAGCCAGGCGTCGAAAGGGCTGGCGAAATTGCGTACGTTCCCGGGGCTCGCACGGGTCCCGGAGGAGCAGGGAGGCGGCAGGTGAGCGACGAGGAGCAGCGGCAGGGCGAGCGGGACTTCGAGGAGCAGTTGCGGGAGTTGCTCGCCGAGGACGCGTACACGATCCGGCCGTCGCCGGCGCCGTATCCGGCGATCCGGCGGCAGGGCCTGGTGGAGCGGCGGCGCCGGGTGGCGGCGGCCGGGGCGGCGCTGGTGACGTTGGCGGCGATGCCGGTCGGGGCGTATGCGCTGGGCGGTGGCGGGAGGGGCGGCAGCACGGCGACGAACCCGACGCCCTCGGCCAGTGCCACGCGGGCCCCTTCACCGACACCGTCCGCGACACCGAGCGGGCCCGCACGGCCGGGCACGGCACGGCAGCTGTTCGACGGGATCACCTTCGAGCAGGCGGCGGACGGACTGGAGAACTGCCTCGCCTACGACGCGGGGGGCCTGCAGGCCTCGGGCGACCCGGGCCGGGGCACGGCGGACGACTACCGGATCCTGCTGGCGATGCGCAGCACCGGCGACTCCAACGCCCCCGGTGACGGCATGTTCGTCGTCGCGGTGCAGGAGAAGTCGGCGGACCGGACGTCGCTGATGTGCCGCATCAACGACGGCCAGACCGAGGGCATCTCCGGCTTCAGCGACGACACCGGCCTCATCGAGGACGAGGGCCCCGTGTACGTCAACCCCAACGCCGGCAAGCTCTACCAGCAGTCGGTCATCGACCGCGGCAACTGGAAACTGCCGTTCCGCTGGGGTGTGGTCGGCATGGTCAAGCCGTCGGTGGCCGAGGTGACGGTCTCCTACGGCGGCTCCAGCAGCGAGGCCGCCCTCGACGACGGCTTCTTCGTGGCGTCCGGCGAGCTGAACCAGCAGGTCACCGTGGCACCGCACATCAAGGGCTACGACGTCGGCGGCAAGTTGGTCTACGACTCCGACGGCGACAAGTACTACCAGCGGACCCTGCCGTAACAACGACGGGTCGGGGGCGCCGCACCGGGGACGGCGCCCCCGACCTGTCAGGATGCCTGGGGCTCGCCGACCTGCGTTTCGCGGTTCCTGAGCGGCCGGGTCACCTGCTTCGACAGGCACGACGGCATCCCTGCCGTAGTGCCCACGGTCGTGCCCGCTGCCGCCTCCGTCGTCGCGTCCGTCGTCTGCCGCCGGTAGGTGCTGGGCGACATGCCGACCAGCTCGGTGAAGCGCGTGCTGAAGGTGCCCAGCGACGAACAGCCGACCTCGAAGCACACCTCGGTGACGCTGAGGTCGCCCCGGCGCAACAGCGCCATCGCGCGCTCGATGCGCCTGGTCATCAGGTAGCCGTACGGCGACTCGCCGTACGCGGCCCGGAACTCGCGGCTGAGGTGCCCGGCCGACATGTGCACGCCGCGCGCGAGCGCCTCGACGTCCAGCGGCTGTGCGTACTCGCGGTCCATCCGGTCGCGGACGCGGCGCAGCGCCTTGAGGGTCCGCAGGCGCTGCTCCTCGGGCGTCGAGTGGTTGGATCGCACACCCGCATCATCCCGAACTCCCTCCGGGCCCGTCCACCGCTGTGCCCGCTCCAGGGAACGGGCCACCTCCCGGGAACGGGCCGCGACGAAGGACCTCACCGGCAGGGTCGTGACACACATCTGGGCTCAGCCGCCGACGTAGGCCGCGAGGTGCTCACCGGTGAGGGTGGAGCGCTGGGCGACGAGGTCGGCGGGGGTGCCCTCGAAGACGATCTTGCCGCCGTCGTGGCCGGCGCCGGGGCCGAGGTCGATGATCCAGTCGGCGTGCGCCATGACCGCCTGGTGGTGCTCGATGACGATGACCGACTTGCCCGAGTCGACGAGCCGGTCGAGGAGCCCGAGCAGTTGCTCCACGTCGGCGAGGTGGAGACCGGTGGTCGGCTCGTCGAGGACGTACACCCCGCCCTTGTCGCCCATGTGCGTGGCCAGTTTCAGCCGCTGGCGCTCGCCGCCGGACAGCGTGGTGAGGGGCTGGCCGAGGGTGAGGTAGCCGAGTCCGACGTCCGCCATCCGCTCCAGGATCCGGTGGGCGGCCGGGGTGGCGGCCTCGCCGCTGCCGAAGAACTCCTCGGCCTCGGTCACCGACATCGCGAGCACCTCGCTGATGTCCCGGCCGCCGAGGTGGTACTCCAGCACCGACGCCTGGAACCGCTTCCCCTCGCAGTCCTCGCAGGGGGTGTCGACGCCGGCCATCATGCCGAGGTCGACGTAGATGACACCGGCGCCGTTGCAGGTGGGGCAGGCGCCCTCGGAGTTGGCGCTGAACAGGGCCGGCTTCACGCCGTTGACCTTGGCGAACGCCTTGCGGATCGGGTCGGCGAGGCCGGTGTACGTCGCCGGGTTGCTGCGCCGGGAGCCGCGGATCGGCGTCTGGTCGACGGAGATCACGCCCTGAGGCGCCGGGATGGAGCCATGGATGAGGGAGCTCTTGCCGGAGCCGGCGACACCGGTGACGACGCAGAGCACGCCGAGCGGGATGTCGACGTCGACGCTCTGGAGGTTGTTGGTCGCCGCGCCGCGGATCTCCAGGGTGCCGTTGGCCTTGCGCACCGTGTTCCGGAGCGTGGCCCGGTCGTCGAGGTGGCGGCCGGTGACGGTGTCGCTGGCCCGCAGCCCCTCGACGGTGCCCTCGAAGCAGACGGTGCCGCCCGCCGTGCCGGCGCCGGGGCCCAGGTCCACGACGTGGTCGGCGATGGCGATGGCCTCGGGCTTGTGCTCGACCACGAGCACCGTGTTGCCCTTGTCCCGCAGGCGCAGCAGCAGGTCGTTCATGCGCGCGATGTCGTGCGGGTGCAGGCCGATGGTGGGCTCGTCGAAGACGTACGTGACGTCGGTGAGCGAGGAGCCGAGGTGGCGGATCATCTTGACGCGCTGTGCCTCGCCGCCGGACAGGGTGCCCGCGGACCGGTCGAGGGAGAGATAGCCGAGGCCGATCTCCGTGAAGGAGTCGAGGGTGTGTTGCAGCGCGGTGAGCAGCGGCGCCACGGTCGGATCCTTGAGCCCGCGGACCCATTCGGCGAGGTCGCGGATCTCCATGGAGCAGGCGTCGGCGATGGAGACCTTGTCGATCTTCGAGGACCGGGCGCCCTCGCTGAGCCGGGTGCCGTCGCACTCGGGGCAGGTGGTGAAGGTGACCGCACGCTCCACGAAGGCCCGGATGTGGGGCTGCATCGACTCCTTGTCCTTGGACAGGAACGACTTCTGGATCTTCGGGATCAGGCCCTCGTAGGTGAGGTTGATGCCGTTGACCTTGATCTTGGTCGGCTCGCCGTAGAGGAAGGCGTGCAGCTCCTTCTTGGTGTAGCGGCGGATCGGCTTGTCCGGGTCGACGAAGCCGGACTGGGCGTAGAGCTGCACCGTCCACTGGCTGTCCGACTTCCAGCCCGGGATGGTGAACGCGCCCTCCGACAGCGACTTGGAGTCGTCGTAGAGCTGGGTGAGATCGATGTCGGAGACCGAGCCACGGCCCTCGCAGCGGTTGCACATACCGCCGGTGCGCTCGAACGTCGCCTTCTGGGCCTTGGTCTTCGCGCCGCGCTCGACGGTGATCGCGCCGCTCGCCCTGACCGAGGCGGTGTTGAAGGAGTACGCGCTGGGCGGGCCGATGTGGGGCTTGCCGAGTCGGCTGAACAGGATGCGCAGCATCGCGTTGGCGTCGGTGGCGGTGCCGACCGTGGAGCGGGGGTCGCCGCCCATGCGCTGCTGGTCGACGGTGATCGCGGTGGTGAGCCCGTCGAGGACGTCCACCTCGGGCCTGGCCCTGTTCGGCATGAAGCCCTGTAGGAAGGCGCTGTACGTCTCGTTGATCAGCCGTTGCGACTCGGCGGCGATCGTGTCGAACACCAGCGAGCTCTTGCCCGAGCCGGAGACGCCGGTGAAGACCGTCAGCCGGCGCTTGGGGATCTCGATGCTGACGTCCTTGAGGTTGTTCTCGCGGGCGCCGTGCACGCGGATCTGCTCATGACTGTCGGCGGCGTGCGGCGCGGGTGACTGCGCGCCCGTCCTCGTGGCCCTGGCCCTGCTCATGGTGTGCTCTCCCTCCGGTGGGTGGCTCAGGCCCGCTGCTGGATTCGGATCATGTTGCCCGCGGGGTCGCGGAAGGCGCAGTCGCGGACCCCGTAGGGCTGGTCGATCGGCTCCTGGACGACATCGGCGCCGGCGGCCTGCACGCGCTCGAACGTCGCGTCGACGTCGGGGGTGGCCAGGACGATGCCCCCGTAGGTGCCCTTGGCCATCATCTCGGCGATGACCTTGCGCTCGTCGTCGGTGACGCCGGGGTCGGCGGCGGGGGGAGTCAGCACGATGGAGGTGTCGGGTTGCCCGGCCGGACCGACGGTGATCCAGCGCATTCCGCCGTAGCCGACGTCGTTTCTGACCTCGAAGCCGAGGGTGTCGCGGTAGAAGCCGATGGCGGCGTCCGGGTCGTCCTGCGGAAGAAAGCTGGCGTGAATCGAGATGTCCATGGCCGTCACGCTAGCGGCGGCAGGGGGGCGGCGCTTCTTGATTCCTGACCGCTCTATTTTCGCCCCCGCCGCCCCTACCCGTCCCATCCTTCTGGGGCTCCGCCCCAGACCCCGCTCCTCAAACGCCGGAGGGGCTGAGTAGTTCAGCCCGTCCGGCGTTTGAGGACAAGGCCCCTTCAGGGCCGAAGCGGGGGTCTGGGGGCGGCAGCCCCCAGGGACGGGACGGGTAGGGGCGGCGGGGGCGAAAACCCGCCCTACAGCAACCCCGCACCGGCCAGATACTTCCCCACCCGCTCAACCTCCTCCACCGCCAGCGGCACCTGCGGCTCCGCCGTAGCCGGACAGTCGATCACCCCCCGCAGATGCAGCGCCGCCTTGAACGCCCCCAACGCCGACGAACTGCCCCCCATCCGCCCGGGATCCCCGACGGTGACCAGACCGAACAGGGCGCACAGCCGCTCCTGCTCGGACCGGGCCCGCTCCCAGTCCCCGGCCCGGCACAGCCGGTCGAGGTGGACGTACCCGTGCGGATCCACGTTGGCCAGCCCCGGCACCGCCCCGTCGGCCCCCATCGCGAGCGCCGCGTCGACGACGAGCTCCGAGCCGGTCAGCACACTGAAGCCCCGGACGTCGGAACGGCTCCGGGCCCCGGTCACGACCTCGCGGAAACCGGCCAGGTCGCCACTGGAGTCCTTCAGCCCCGCCAGGACGCCCTCAGCGCCGAGGTCCAGGACCACGTCGGCGGGCAGCTTGGTGTGGACGGAGGCCGGGAGGTCGTACGCAATGACCGGGACGGGGGAGGCCGCCGCGAGGAGGCGGTAGTGGCGGGCGATCTCGGCGCGGTGGGTGCGGGCGTAGAAGGGGGCGGTCGCCACCACCGCGTCCGCGCCCGCCGACGTCACCGACGCCACGTGGTCCAGCACCCTCGGCGTCGTCATGTCGATCACACCCGCCAGCACCGGCAGCTGCCCCGAGACGTGACCGGCCACCGCCTCCACCACCACCCTGCGCTGCCGGTCCGTCAGATACGCCGCCTCCGACGTCGAACCCAGCACGAACAGACCGTGCACCCCGCCCGCCACCAGGTGGTCGACCAGCCTGAGCAGCGACGGGACGTCCACCTCGCGGTCCGGTGTCAGGGGCGTGCAGACGGGCGGGACGACACCGGTGAGCGGGGTGGGGATCGTCATCAAGGCTCCTTGGAAAGACTCTGTCGTACGAGGTCGCGGGTGGCCTCGCCCTCCTCCACTGGATGGTGACACCTGTAACGATGCTCCGGGCGAGACGCGGCCGAGAACTCCGGCATCCCGTCCGCACACACCCCGTCCGCCTTCCAGCACCGCGTCCGGAAGGGGCACCCGCTCGGCGGACGCGTCGCCGACGGCACCGGGCCGACCAGCGGGATCGGGTCGATGGGGTCCAGCAGGCCGGGCGTCGCGGAGAACAGGGCGCGGGTGTACGGGTGCCGGGAGCCGTCGGTGACACCGGACGCCGGGGCCTCCTCGACGATCCGGCCCAGGTACATCGTGATCACGCGGTCACTCATCCGCCGTACCGTCTGGATGTCGTGCGAGACGAAGACCAGGGCGAGGCCCAGCCGCTCCTTCAGGTCCAGGAGGAGGTTCAGGATCTGGGCCCGGACCGACACGTCCAGCGCGCTCGTCGGCTCGTCGGCCACCACCAGGTCGGGGTCGAGCGCCAACGCCCGTGCGATCGCGACGCGTTGGCGCTGACCGCCCGACAGCTGGCCGGGCAGCGCGTCGCTGAGGGCACGCGGGAGGCCTACGAGAGACATCAACTCCCGTACCCGATCCTCGCGTTGGCGCTTGGTGCCCCGCTCGTGCACGTCCAGCGGGTCCCGCAGGATCTGCCGGACCGGCAGGCGGCGGTTCAACGCCGTAGACGGGTCCTGGAAGATCATCCCGGTGCCCGCGCCCACCGCCGTCCTGCGCTCGGCCGGCGTCATCGTCCACAGGTCGCTCCCGCGGAAGGACACCGTCCCCTCCGTCGGCCGCTGCACCCCCACCAGCACCTTCGCCAGCGTCGACTTGCCGCACCCCGACTCGCCGACCACGCCCACCGTCTCACCGGGCGCGATGACGAGATCGGCGCCGGTCAGGGCGTACACCCTGTCCCGGGTGAACAGGCCGCCGCTGCGCGCCTTGTGCACGACGTGCGCGTCCGACAGCTCCACCAGCGCGTTCACCGGGCGACTCCCCTCGCGTTCACTGGACGACCCCGCTCTCCGAGCGGTCCGTCGGCGCCAGCACCACCGCCGGGTGATGGCAGGCCGCCGTATGTGCCGGTGTCCCCACCAGGTCCGGTGGCGTCGTCCGGCACACCTCGCTCGCCAGCGGGCAGCGGTCCGCGAAACGGCAGCCCGCGGGGAAGTCGGCGGGGGACGGGACCACGCCCTTGATCTGCGTCATCCGCTCCTGCGCCGACTCCAGTGAGAGCACACTCCCGAGCAGGCCCCGCGTGTAGTGGTGCGCCGGCGCCTCCACCAGGTCGGCGGTCACGCCCGTCTCGACGATCTGGCCGCCGTACATCACGACCACCCGGTCGGTGACGTCCGCGATCAGCGCGAGGTCGTGCGAGACCAGGATCAGGGCGAAGCCCAGCTCCTCCCGCAGCCTCAGCAGCAGCTCTATGATCTGCGCCTGCACGGTGACGTCCAGCGCGGTCGTCGGCTCGTCGGCGATGATCAGCTTCGGGTCGCGGGACAGGGCCATGGCGATCAGCACGCGCTGACGCTGGCCACCGGAGAGCTCGTGCGGGTAGCTGCGCAGGGTGCGTTCGGGGTCGAGGCCGACCAGGGTGAGGAGTTCCTGGGGGGTACGGCGGCCTCCGCGGCGTACGACCTGCTTGAGCTGCGAGCGGATCGTCATCGCCGGGTTCAGGGACGACAGGGCGTCCTGGTAGATCATCGCCATCTCGTGGCCCAGGAGCCGTCGCTTCACGCGCATCGGCTCGCCCACCAACTGCCGCTGGTTGAACCGGACATGGCCGCGCACCCGGGCGCCCTTGGGTTCCAGGCCCATCACCGCTAGGGCGGTGAGCGACTTCCCGCAACCCGACTCGCCGACCAGCCCCAGCACCTCACCGGGCTGCACCTCGAAGCTGATGCCGTCGACGATGTCCACCCCGCCGTGCCGGCCCTCGAACCCGATCGCCAGGTGCTCCACGGCGAGCACCGGCTGCAGCCCCTGGGGCAACGGCCGCGCCCGTGACCGCAGCCGCGCCGCCGCCTCCGTCAGCCCCGGCAACTGCAGCACCTCACCGCTGCCCGGCTCCGGCGCCTCCAGACGGTCGTGTTCGTCGCGTACGTCGACCTCGCGCGCCGAGGGCGCCGCCCACGCGTCCGACACGCCCTCGGAGAGGATGTTCAGCGACAGGACGGTGATCAGGATCAGCAGGCCCGGGAAGACGGTCGCCCACCAGCCCCCGGTGAGGACCATGTTCTTGCCGTCGGCGATGACGCTGCCCCACGAGGGGTCCGGTGGCCGTACGCCCGCGCCGATGAAGGACAGCGACGCCTCGAAGACGATCGCCTCCGCGACCTGCACGGTGCAGAAGACGAGGACGGGCGCCGCGCAGTTGATGGCGACGTGCCTGAGCACGATGTGCGGGGTGCGGGCGCCGATGACCCGTTCGGCGGTCACGTAGTCCTCGCCGTACTGATCGAGGACGTTGGCCCGGACGACCCTCGCGACCGGCGGCATGAACAGGAACGCGATCGCGCAGATCAGCACGGTGATCTCACCGCCGAAGACGGCGATCAGGACAGCGGCCAGTGCGATGCCCGGGAACGCCATCACCACGTCCAGGCAGCGCATCACCGTCTCGTCGACCGCCTTGCGGGAGGTCGCCGCGATCGCGCCGAGCAACGCTCCCACGACCAGCGCGAGCCCGGTCGCGCCAAGACCGATCGCCAGCGACCAGCGGGCGCCGTACATCAGCCGGCTGAGGATGTCCCGGCCGAGGCTGTCCTGGCCCATCCAGTGCTCGGCGGACGGGTGTCCGGTGCCGTCGACGGGGGCCTGCTGGTCGAGCGGGTCGTGCGGGGCGAGGAGCGGGGCGAACAGGGCCATCAGGATCACGACGGCCAGGAAGCAGACGGCCACCTTCGACAGCAGCGGCAGCTTGCGCCAGCCGCGCAGCCGGATGCCGGGCCGGGACAGTGCCTCGGCCAGGCGCTTGCGGTTGAACGTCATGCCGCCTCCCGCAGTCGCGGGTTGACCAGGAGATAGAGGATGTCGATGACCAGGTTGACGACCACGAAGCCGATCGCCGTGGTGAGGACGACACCTTGGACGACGGCCGGGTCACCGTTCTTCACGGCGTCGATCATGAGCTTGCCCATCCCGGGGAGGGAGAAGATCGTCTCGATGACGACGGCGCCGCCGAGGAGGTAGCCGACGCGCAGGCCCAGCACGGTCAGCGGGTTGATGAGCGCGTTGCGCAGGACGTTGCGGCCGACGACGACCACCGGGGGCAGCCCGCTGCCGATCGCCGTGCGCACGTAGTCCTTGTCCAGCTCCTCCACCACCGCCGTGCGCACGATCCGCGTCAGCTGCGCCGCCACCGGCAGCGACAGCGCGAGGGCGGGCAGGGTCATGGTCTTCAGCCAGCCGGTGAAGGAGTCCGCCGGGTTGATGTAGCCGCCGGTCGGGAACCAGCCGAGGTCGACGGCGAGGTACTGGATCATCAGCAGCGCCAGCCAGAAGCCGGGGGCGGCGACTCCGGTGAGGGAGACGACGCGGATGATCTGGTCGGGGAGCCGGTCGCGGTAGATGGCCGCCGTCACGCCGCCGAGCAGCGACAGGACGACCGCGATGCCGAGGCCCAGGAAGGTGAGCTGGATGGTGAGCGGCAGCGCGGTCATGACCTGGTCGACGACCGGCGCCCGGGTCAGGGCGCTGGTGCCCATGTCGCCGTGGAGCAGGTCGCCGAGGAAGGCGACGTAGCGGACGGGGAGGGGATCCAGCAGGCCGTTCTCCTCGCGGAAGTCGTGCAGCTGCTGGGCGGTGGGGTTGGCGCCCTGGAAGAACGCGGACGCCGGGTCGACGTCCGAGAACCGCATGACCAGGAACACGAACAGCACGATGCCCAGCATCAGCGGCACGAGCAGCACGACGCGGCGGGCCAGGATCCTGACGACGGTGACCACTCAGGAGCTCCTAGGGCCTAGGACCATTTGGCCTGGAGGAGGTTGATGCCGGGGTACGGCTGTGCCCTTATCCCGGTGAGCTGCTTCGGGTTCCAGGCCGTCATCAGCTCGTTGTGGACGACCGGGTAGAGCACGGCCTGCTCGGCGACGACGTCGATGTAGTCCTGGACCATCGTCTTCTTCTTGTCGGTGTCCGGCTCCTGGGTGGCCTGGTCCATGTCCTTGAAGAGCGCCTTGGCGACGGAGTTGTCGGCCCACCGCGTGTACTGCATCCACAGGTTCTCGGGGCCGTAGTTGTAATGCATGATCAGGTCGGCGTCGAGGCCGAACTGGTTGGGGTTCGAGGCGGCGGCGACCACCTGGTAGTCCTGCTTCTGGTCCATCTTGGTGAAGACGGCCGTCGTCTCCTGCGGGGAGAGGGTGGTCTTGACGCCGATCGCGTCCCAGGACGCCTTGATGGTCGGCAGACAGTCGACGATCCAGCTCACGTTCACGGCGAGGATCTCGATCTCCAGCCCGCTGACCCCGGCCTCCTTCAGCAGCGCCTTCGCCTTGTCGGGGTCGTGGTCGTAGACGGTCTTGGCCTTGCGATAACTGGGGTTGGCCTCGTTGAGGAAGGACGACGCCGGCTTCCCGTGCCCCTTGAGGGCGACCTCGATCATCTTGCCGGTGTCGATGGCGTAGTGCAGCGCCTGGCGGACCCGTACGTCGTCGAAGGGCTTGTGCTTGGTGTTGAACATCAGGAACAGGTTGTTCATCCCGGCGCCGCCCGCGACCGTGAGCCCGCCGCTCTCCAGCTGCTGGATATTGGCGTACGGAATGTTGTCCGCGATCTGCGCACCGGCGCTGGCGCCCGAGATCCTGGCCACGCGCGGCGCGGCGTCCACGATCGTCAGCCAGTTCATCTTCTTGAAGGCGGCCTTGCGCGGGCCGTTGTAGTCGGGATACGCCTCGAAGGTGGTGTTGGACTTCGGGTGGTGCGCGGTCTGCCGGTACGGCCCCGAGCCGATCGCCTTGCCCGCGATGGCGTCCTCCCAGGCACCCGGCTGGGAGTAGACGTGCTTCGGCATGATCTTGGCGAGGGTGAGCCGCGAAATCCCGTCCGGGAAGGGGAACTTGAGCACCAGCTCGACGTTCTGCGCGTCGATCTTGCGCACTTCCTTCAGCCAACCGGCGAAGAACCCCTTGGCGAGGGTCTGCGTCTTGGGGTCGAGGATCCGGTCGAAGACGAAGACCACGTCGTCGGCGGTCACCGGCTTACCGTCGTGGAACTTCGCGCCCGCCCGTAGCGCGAACTTCCAGGACGTGCTGTTCGGGTCGGCCGGCACCTGGGTGGCGAGCGCGGCGTACGGCTCGCGGGAGATCGGGTCGGTGTCGAGGAGCCCCTCGTAGATGTGGTTGTTGGCGGCCATGCAGAAGGCGGACGCCGTCTGGGTGGGGTCCCAGCTGCCGTCGTTGCCGTAGCCGATCACCGCGGTGAGCGTCCGGTTCTGGCCACCGCCCCCGCCGGTCTCATTGGTGGACTCCGGCCCCGACGAACAGGCCGACAGCGACGCGGAGACGGCGGCGGCCGCGCCCAGCGCGCCGGTGTACTTCAGGAACGACCGGCGGTGCAGCGCCGGCACGTCGTGGGTCACGTCGCGCACGGTTCCTCCAGCGGAGAAAGAGGCCTGATGGGGTTCGGAACGATCTCGGATCGGTGAGGAGATACGACGTCCTACGTCCTGACGGTCAGCGCGACCATAGGTGGGGCGCTGAGGGCGGTCAAGGGATCTCACACGAATGGCGCATCTGCCACAGGTCGGACCAATGGCGCTGTGAAATGGCGAGAGTTGATCCCCCGTCAGAGCCGTATCCGGCAGACATGGGACGTGGGACGTCCGGGTGCGCGTACCATGCGCCGCATGCCCGGGCAGCCCAGGAACAGCCGTACGTCCCGTACGTCCGAGGAGTCCAGGAACAGCCGGATCCAGCGCCAGGTCATGCAGCTGATCATCGACCGCAGGCTCCAGGCCGGCGCCCTCCTGCCCACCGAGGCCGAGCTCATGGACGACCTCGGCGTCAGCCGCAACTCCGTCCGCGAGGCGCTCAAGGCGCTCCAGGCCCTGGACATCGTGGAGATCCGGCACGGCTACGGCACGTACGTCGGCGAGGCCTCGCTCACCCCGCTGATCGACGGGCTGACCTTCCGCACGCTCGCCCGGCACGACCATGACGCCGGGGCCCTCGCGGAGATCCTCCAGGTGCGGGAGGTGCTGGAGGAGGGGCTGATCCGGCGGGTGGCGGCGACGGTGACGGAGGCGGAGCTGGATCGGCTGGAGGGGGTGGTGGTGAGGATGGAGGCGGCGGGGTGTGCGGGGCGGGCGTTCCCGGAGCTGGACCGTGAGTTCCATGAGCTGCTGTACGCGTCCCTCGGCAACGACCTGGTTCCCCAGCTCCTCGGTGCGTTCTGGACGGTCTTCCGCCGGGTGTCCGGCGCGCGAGGGCGCCCCGACGACCCGTCACCCGAGCTGACGGCTCGCTGGCATCGCGAGATCGTGACCGCCCTGCGGGCGCGGGACGTGGAGGGGGCCCAGCAGGCGATGGCGGTGCATTTCCGGGGGATCGCGGCGCGGGCGGGGCGGCCGTAGGGTTTTCGCCCCCGCCGCCCCTACCCCGTCCCATCCTTCTGGGGCTCCGCCCCAGACCCCGCTCCTCAAACTCCCCCAGAGGGGGCACCCCCAAGGGGCTGATTTCAGCCCGCTAACTCAGGTCAGCCACCGGCACCCGCCGGAACTCGATCGTCTCGTACGTCCCCGTCACCCCCGTCTCGTACAGGATCCCGACCGTGCGCCGGTCGAGCGGCACCAGGTCGGAATACGCCGCCCGCTGCTGAGACAGCGTCAGCGCCTTCGTGAACGTCGATCCACCGTCCGTACTGCGCCACACCGCCATCGACTGGCGGGCAGTGGGAACGGAGGGCCCGGAGAACAGCAACGGGGCTTCCGCGCCGGGGAGTTGGAGGACACTCCCCTCCACCACGGGGACGTCGTCCAGGGTGGACTGGACGGTGTACGGGAGGTCCAGGGTCTCGGCGCCGTCACTGGAGTGGGCGTCGAGCCGGTTCCCGGCGCTCGTGCCGTGCTGGTCGCGGGAGTTGAAGTACACCCTGCCGTCGGGGAGTTCGGCGGCAGTGGACTCGTTGGCGTTGCTCTCGCCGTCGTAGGTGTCGTCCACGAAGCCCAGGCGCCAGGTGAGCCCGGCGTCGTCGCTGTAGATCGCGTGCCCGCCGTAGTACCTGGGCTCCTGGCCGGTGTCACCGGAGCCGGCCGGCGGAGCCACCGAGTGGTTCGAGGGGACGACCAGCCGGCCCGCGTACGGGCCCTTCCTGAGCGCGATCGCATGCCCGGGTCCCGTCGCGTACCAGCGCCAGTTCGCCGGCTTCACCTGCCGGGTGATGTCCCGGGGGGAGGAGAAGCGCCGCCCGTCGTCCAGGCTCCGCTGCACGAACACCCGCCGGCTCTCCTCCGGCGTCACCTCGCCCCGCATTATCTCCGCCTCCGTCACAGCACCGCTGTTGTAGGAGGTGACCAGCACGACCGCGCCCGTGCGCGGGTCCACCACCGGCGCCGGGTTGCCCCGCGTGTCGCCCTCCCCGGCGGCGACCACGGTCAGCGGGCCCCAGGTGCAGCCGCCGTCGGTGGAGCGTCTGAGGACGACATCGATGTTGCCGGTGTCCCCCGCACCGTCGTGCCGGCCCTCGGCGAAGGCCAGCACCGTGCCGCGCTGGGTCGTGACGGTCGCCGGGATGCGGTAGGTGTCGTAACCGCCCTCGCCCGACAGGTACGGGACGGAGGAGGTGCAGCCGGTGTCCGCCGAGGCGGTTCCGGTCGTCGTGAGGGGGGCGGTCAGGAGGACTGCGGTGACTAGGAACGTACGGCTGAGTGTGCGGCTCAGGATGGTCATCGAGTTCCTTCGGGTTCCCTTGAGGTCCCTTGAGGTCCTTTGACGGGGTGTCAGCAATTGACCTGTCCGTCACAGGCTCCCCGGTGTCACCATCCCTGACTCATACGCCACGATGACCAGCTGCGCCCGGTCCCGCGCCCCCAGCTTGCCCATGATGCGGCTGACGTGGGTCTTCGCGGTCAGCGGGCTCAGTCCCAACGCCTCCCCGATCTCCGTGTTGTTGAGGCCGCGCGCGACCAGCGTCAGCACTTCGCGTTCACGTTCGGACAGGCATTCGGGCCCGCCGGCAGGGGGTGCGGAGGGGCTGCGCAGGAAACGCTCGATCAGCCGTGCGGTCGGGCCCGGTGACAGGAGGGACTCCCCCGCTGCCACCGTGCGGATGGCGTCGAGGAGTTCGGCCGGCCTGGTGTCCTTGACCAGGAATCCGGAGGCGCCGGCCCGCAGCGCGTCCACGATGTTCTCGTCGGTGTCGTAGGTGGTGAGGACCAGGATCCGCACCCCGGCCAGGTCCTCGTCGGCCGCGATGAGACGGGTCGCCTCGATGCCGTCCAGGTCGGGCATGCGGATGTCCATCACGACGAGGTCGGCGCGGGCGCTGCGGGCCAGTTCCGCGGCCTGTCGGCCGGTGCCCGCCTGGCCGACGACCTCCATGTCCGGGGCCGACTCGACCAGCATGGCGAACGCCTCGCGGACCAGCGTCTGGTCGTCCGCGAGCAGGACGCGGATCACCGGTCACGCTCCCGGTCCGTTCCGACGGTTCCGACCGTTTCGGCGGTTCCGGCAGTCTCGACCGTTCCGACGGGCAGTACGGCCGTCACCTGGAAACCCCCCTCGTCGCGTGGCCCGGCGTCGAGTGTGCCACCCACGCTGCGGGCCCGTTCCCGCATGCCGACGAGTCCGTAGCCGGGGGCATCGTCCGCGCCCTCGGGATTCGCGCCCCCGGGACACACGCCCTCGTCGATGACGGACACCCGCAGGGCGCCCCGCTCCTCGGACAGCTCGACGCGTACGGCGGGTTCGGGCCCCGCGTGCCGTACGACGTTCGTCAGCGCCTCCTGCACGATCCGGTACGCGGCCGCGCCCACGGCGGGCGGCGCCTGACGCACCCGTACCGCCGTCTCGACCCGCGCCCCGGCCAGCCGCGCCGCCGCCACCAGGTCCGGCACTCCGTCGAGGCCGGGCAGCGGGCCGCGCCCCTCGCCGGCGACCCCCTGTTCGCGCAGCAGGTCCAGAGTCGTACGGAGTTCTCCGCGAGCCGTGCGGCACGTCTCGGCGATGTCGTCGAGCGCCTTAGCGACCGCCGCGCGGTCCAGCCGCTCCGGGTCCGCGGCCAGGACGTGCGCGGCCACCGATGTCTGCACGCCGATGAGGGTGATGCTGTGGGCCAGCAGGTCGTGCAGGTCGCGGGCGATGCGCAGGCGTTCCTCGGCGACGCGGCGGCGGGCCTCCTCCTCGCGGGTGCGTTCGGCTCGTACGGCGCGGTCGACTATGGCGGCGACGTACTGGCGGTAGTAGCGGACGTCGATGCCGCAGAAGAGGAACGCGACGACCCAGCCGGAGATCCGCAGGATCTCCATCGTCCCGTCGGGGTTGGTGAGGGTGTTGAGGAGCAGCGTCACGCCGAGGACGGTGGCGCCGACGAGCAACGTACGGCGGACCGTGCCGGTTGCCGCGACCGTGTACAGCACCACCATCGTCGCGAAGATGGGAGCGGCGTGGTTGTTGTCGAGGGCGTGGTACGGCGCGATACAGACCATCACCGCGAGCAGGACCGGCAGCGGATGGCGGCGCCGCCACACGAGGGGTACATGGCCGGCGAGCAGCAGGGTCCAGCCCAGCGCGTCGGGCCGGAGCCCCTTGTCGCCGAGCAGGGCCATCGCCGTGGCGGGGACGGCCCACGCCACGGCCAGCAGCGCGTCGTTGCGGGTGCGGTGCGGGGCGGTCAGGGGGTCGCGGTTGATGGCCGCCATGACCCGCTCACCGATGCGGCGCGGGCCCCCCGCCTTCGTCGTCTGCTGCACTGGCTCATCCTCCGCCACACGGGCGCCCCTCCGGGAGGGGAGGGACGCCCTGACGGTGCGGGCGAGGCTCACACCGGCTCCGGCTGGCGTTCCCGCCGTACCGGGGGCTCGGGCGCCCGGGACAGCTCGCCCGGCCACCACACCTTGCGCCGCAGCGCGACGCTCGCGCTGGTGACCAGGTAGGTGCGGACGAGGAAGGTGTCGAGCAGCACGCCCACCGCGATGACGAAGCCCAGCTCGACGAGGGCGACCAGCGGCATGTTGGTGAGCACCGCGAAGGTGGCGGCGAGGACGAGTCCGGCCGACGCGATGACGCCGCCCGTGGTGCGGAGCGCGGTGAGCGCGGCCGTCGCCGGTTCGGCACCGGTCAGGCACTCCTCGCGCATCCGGTGCATCAGGAAGATGCCGTAGTCCACGCCGAGGGCGACCAGGAACACGAAGGACAGCAGCCCCAGCCCCGGATCCGTGCCCTCGAAGCCGAACACCGGCCCGAAGACGAGCCCGCCGATGCCTAGCGCCGCGCCCCACACCGCGACCACGGCCGCCACCAGGATCAACGGCGCGACGAGCGAGCGCAGCAGCGCGACCAGGATCAGCAGCACGGACAGCAGCACGAGCGGCACGACGACCAGCCGGTCCCGGGCGTTGGTGTCCTTCAGGTCGATCTGCTCGGCGCTCGGCCCGCCGACGTAGGAGCCGTCGAGCCGGTCGCGCAGGGCCTCGATCGTGGCGGTCTCCCCGGCGGACTGAGGAGGTGCAGCGGCGAGGACGGAGATCTCGGTCCAGCCCTCTCCGGTACGGCCCTCCTGCGCGCTGTCGACTCCCCGGGTGGAGCGGATCGAGGCGAGGGTCGCCTCGGCGCGGTCCTGCGGCGTGATGACGCTGATGGGCTGGGTGCCGCGCTCGGGGTAGGCCGCGGCGAGCGTCTCCATGGCGGCGACCGCGTCGGGCTTGCTGGTGAAGGAGTCCTCCTGCTTGAGGTCACCCGGCAGGTTGAGGGCGCCGAGCGCGAGCGCGCCGAGCAGGACGGCGCCGGCCGCGAGGACGGTGCGGGGCCGGCGTCCGGCAGAACTGCCCATCGCGGTGAACAGGGACCGGCGGGCCTTGGGTGTGCTGCCGAAGCGCGGCACGAGCGGCCAGAACACGCGCCGGCCGAGCAGCACGAGGAGCGCGGGCAGCAGCGTCAGCATGGCGGCCAGCGCGCACAGCACACCGACGGTGCCGAGCGGGCCCATGCCCCGGCTGGAGTTGAGGTCGGCGGCGAGCAGGCACAGCAGCCCGACGGCGACGGTGCCCGAGGAGGCGAGCACGGCGGGCCCGCAGCCCTTGAGCGCGGCGACCATCGCGTCGTACGGCCGCTCGATGCGCCGCAGTTCCTCCCGGTACCGGGAGACGAGGAGCAGTGCGTAGTCCGTCCCCGCACCGAAGACGAGGATCGTCATGATCCCGGAGCTCTGGCCGGACACGGACGTCCCGAACCCCTGGTTGAGGCCGTAGGCGACGCCCATCGACAGATAGTCGGCCAGGCCCGCGACGGTGAGCGGCACCAGCCACAGGAACGGGCTGCGGTAGATGAGGACCAGCAGCAGGGCCACCACCGCGGCGGTGGTGTAGAGCAGCGGTCCGTCGAGCGAGTTGTAGACCTCGCCCGCGTCGGTGGCGAGCGCTCCCTCACCGCCGACGTCGACACCGAGCCCGTCCCCGCCCCGCGCGATGTCTCTTACGGCGTTGACCAGTTCGTCCCGGGCCTCCTCGTCCTGGCCCGGCTCGGTGCTGGCCACCGGGTACATCAGGGTGGTGCCGTCCCGGGACGGGATGCCCCGCGGTTCGGCGGTGAGCGGGTGCGCGCTCGCGATCCGCTGAATCTGCTCCGCGGCCGTCGCCTTGTCACCGGCGGTCAGCCCGCCATCCCGGTGATAGACGACGACCATCTCGGTGGCCTCGCCACCGGGCAGCCGGTCCTGGATCTTGGCGACCTGCGTGGAGTCGGCGCTCGCCGGCAGGTAGTCGATGGCACGGTCACGCTGGACGTCCGCCAGCTTCGACGCGAACGGCGAGGCGATCGCGAGCACTGCGATCCACAGCCCGAGCACGAGCCAGGGCACGGCACGCCGTCGCCGCACTGCTGTCCTTACGGCCCCCATCTGACGGGCCTCCCTCCGGTCCGGATGTCTGGGTCGGTTCCAGACTTCCGGCACGGGGGTGCCGATTCGTCGGGCGGGAGGGCGAGTTGGGGGCTACTACCGGGGGCGGCGCAACGACGTGATTACTCCCCGGGGAGTACGCGGCGGCCTCGGGTGACCAGGGTGACTAGGACGGAGTGCGCGCCGCCGCGGCCAACAGGCGGGTCACGTCCTCGGCGCAGATGGTGAGGGCGCCGCCGACCGTCGCGAGGACGTCGCGCTCCGCGGGTGTGTACGGGCCGTCGGCGAGGGCGATCCGGGCGCCCTGCAGCAGGATGGACTCACGGCCGGCCGGAGCGAGGTGCGGGGCGAGCGGGTCGAGGGCCTCATGGAGCTCTATGGCCAGCCCGGCACCGCAGGGCTCGGAGAAGACCCGCCCGGTGTCCGCGGCCAGCGCCTCCACCAGGGCGTTCAGCTGCTCTTCCGTACAGTCGTCGAAGCCGGCCGCACGCACCGTGGCAGCGGCGGCCTCCAGGGCCGGACGGGCACAGGTGCCGCCCGCCGCCAGCACCGCGAGGGCGACGGTGTGCACGGCGTCGCGGAGCATCGCGGAGAAGCGGGTGGTGGTCGGGTGGTCCAGGACGTCGGTGCCGAAGTGACGACGGCAGGCCGCGCACTCCACGACGGGCGCGGTCTCACCGCGCGGCAGGACGGGCATGCCGAGCAGGGTGAAGCGGCGCTGTCCGGTCAGCCGCTGGTAGTTGCGGTCGCCCCCGCATCCCGGGCAGAAGAACTCGCCGTCACCCACGGCCGACCACGCGGTGCGGGTCCCCAGGATGCGCGCAAGCCTGGCGGCACGACCGTCTTGTCCCCGTCCTGGCAGCACGTCGCACCTCCGTAACGCCGCGGCAACATCGCCGCGCTTGCGTGATGTTAGCCACATCCCGGAGCCGGAGTCAGTACCCCGGACGAGACCTTTCCGTGACCTGCACAGGTCAATGGCCGAAAACAGACCCGCCCCGCCCACCGAGAAACGGTGGACGGGGCAACCCTTAGGGGCGCGGGGCTGTATCGACTTGCGGCTCCGCCGCGTGGGCGCGACCAGCCACGACGGCGCCGCAGCCGACCGGCGAACCCATCGGGGCACTTCCGTAGTCGCGCCCCCCAGTGGAGCGAACCGTCAGCGAGCAGCTCGGTTGACGGCGGAGACAACGGCCTTCAGCGACGCCCGCGTCGTGTTGGCGTCAATCCCGATCCCCCACAGGACCTTGCCGTCGATCGCACACTCGATGTACGAGGCGGCCTGCGCGGACGCCCCCTCGCTCATCGTGTGCTCCTGGTAGTCCAGCAGCCGAGCATCCACACCCACGGCGTCCAGCGCGTCGAAGAAGGCCGAGATCGGACCGTTGCCGGTACCGGTCAGCACGGTGTCGACGCCATCGACCATCGCCTCCACCTTCAGCGTGTCCACGCCGTCCGTGTCCGTCGTCGACTGACCGTTCTTGACCTGGATACGACCCCACGGGTTCTCGGGGTTCGGCAGGTACTCGTCCTGGAAGGTCGCCCAGATGTCACCACCGGTGACCTCGCCGCCCTCGGCGTCCGTCTTGGCCTGGATGATCTTCGAGAACTCGATCTGCATCCGGCGCGGCAGATCCAGCTTGTGGTCGTTCTTCAGGACGTACGCGATACCGCCCTTGCCGGACTGCGAGTTGACGCGGATGACCGCCTCGTACGACCGCCCCACGTCCTTCGGGTCGATCGGCAGGTAGGGAACGGCCCACTCGATGTCGTCCACCGTCACACCCTTGGCGGCCGCGTCGGCCTCCATGGCGTCGAAGCCCTTCTTGATGGCGTCCTGGTGGGAGCCGGAGAAGGACGTGTAGACCAGGTCGCCCACGTACGGGTGGCGCGGGTGGACCTCCATCTGGTTGCAGTACTCCCACGTACGACGGATCTCGTCGATGTCGGAGAAGTCGATCTGCGGGTCGACGCCCTGCGAGAACAGGTTCATGCCCAGGGTGACCAGGTCGACGTTGCCGGTGCGCTCGCCCTGCCCGAACAGACAGCCCTCGACGCGGTCGGCACCGGCCATCAGCGCCAGCTCGGCCGCGGCGACGGCCGTACCGCGGTCGTTGTGCGGGTGGACGGAGATGACGACGTGCTCGCGGCGGGAGATGTTGCGGCTCATCCACTCGAAGCGGTCCGCGTGCGTCGACGGGGTCGAACGCTCCACCGTGGCGGGCAGGTTGAGGATGATCTCGCGGCCCGGACCCGGCTGGTAGACGTCCATGACCGCCTCGCAGACCTCCAGCGCGAAGTCCAGCTCGGTGTCGGTGAAGATCTCCGGCGAGTACTGGTAGCCGAACTCGGTCTCCGGCCCCAGCAGCTTCTCGGCGTACTCGATGACCAGCCGCGTACCGTCGACGGCGATCTGCTTGATGTCGTCCTTGGAGCCACGGAAGACGACCCGGCGGAAGACCGGCGCGGTGGCGTTGTACAGGTGGACGGTGGCGCGCTTGGCGCCCTTCAGCGACTCGACGGTCCGCTCGATCAGGTCCTCGCGGGCCTGGGTCAGTACGGAGATGGTGACGTCGTCGGGGATCGCGCCCGGCTCCTCGATGATCGACCGCACGAAGTCGAAGTCCGTCTGCCCCGACGCCGGGAAGCCGACCTCGATCTCCTTGTAGCCCATCTTGACCAGCTGGTCGAACATCCGGCGCTTGCGCTCGGGTGACATCGGGTCGATCAGCGCCTGGTTGCCGTCGCGCAGGTCGGTGGAGAGCCAGCGGGGGGCGACGGTGACGCGGTTGTCCGGCCAGGTCCGGTCGGGGATGTCGACCTGCTCGTAGCGGCCGTACTTGTGGATCGGCATAGTGCTGGGCTGCTGGCGGTTCGCCATGTCTGCGGGGCTCCTCAGGATGTCCGGAAGGACGGCCGACGACGCAACGCGAAGCTCCGCGGGGAGGGAGTCGACCTGGACTACAGGCCCTCGCCGCGGCAGCTAAGAAGAAGCAGCCCAAAACGCATGATGCGCAGCATGCTAGCCGAGCCACTCCCGGTGCGGGGCGTCGTATCAGTATGCGGGACCCGGGGGACGAACAGGACAAAAAGTGCGCTATACCACTTCGTCACGGAGCGTGCGGCTCCCTGTCCGCATATTTCACCAATCATGGTTGCGGGTAGTGACAGAGGCATAACGCAGTGCAAGGGTGCCGGTCATGACGACCAACGGGGGCTTCGAGCCCGTCTTCTGCACCGTCGTACCACCACACGTCCTCGACAAACTGGCCCGGAACGACGACCCCGCGCTCTCCGGTCCCGCCCAGCGGACCCTGATGCGAGACAGCGAGCTGCGCGGCCGGCGCCGCGTGACGACCGAGTTCGCCCTCGCGGCCGCCCCGACGGCGAAGGCACCGTCGGACCAGCCGCTGCGCACCATCTACGACGCCGAGCACAAGACCGCGCTGCCCGGCACCAAGGTCCGCGGCGAGGGCCAGGACCCCGGCCAGGACGCCACGGTCAACCGGGCCTTCTCCGGCCTCGGCGCCACCTTCGAGCTCTTCCTCAAGGCCTACGGCCGGCACTCGATCGACGGCGACGGCCTGCCCCTGGACGCGACCGTGCACTACGACGAGGACTACGGCAACGCCTTCTGGAACGGCGAGCAGATGGTGTTCGGCGACGGTGACGGCGAGATCTTCCTCGACTTCACCATCCCGATCGACGTCATCGGCCACGAGCTGACCCACGGCGTCACCCAGTACACGGCCAACCTCACCTACTACGGCCAGCCGGGCGCCCTGAACGAGTCCATGTCGGACGTCTTCGGCGCCCTCATCAAGCAGTACACGCTCGGCCAGACCGCCGCCGAGGCCGACTGGCTGATCGGCGCCGGCCTGCTCGCGCCCAGCGTCTCCGGCAAGGCCCTGCGCTCCATGAAGGAGCCGGGCAGCGCGTATGACGACGACGTCCTCGGCAAGGACCCGCAGCCCGCGACCATGGACGACTACGTCCGCACCGGCCGCGACAACGGCGGCGTCCACATCAACTCGGGCATCCCCAACCACGCCTTCTACCTGGCCGCCACCGCGCTCGGCGGAAACGCCTGGGAGAAGGCCGGACAGATCTGGTACGACGTCCTGACCGGCGGCGAGCTGACGGACCGGGCCATGTTCACGGACTTCGCCGAGCTGACCGTCAAGGCGGCACGCGAACGCTTCAGCGACGGCAGCGAGGAGCTGCAGGCCGTGTCGAAGGCGTGGGAGCAGGTCGGGGTGCAGATCTCCTGAGTCCGTACTAGACAGAGACCCATGCGTATTCAGGTACGGCGCACGGGTGGATTCGCGGGCATCGAGCGGCTCGCCGAGGTGGACACCTCGGGGCGGCCCGACGCCCAGGAGTGGCAGGCCCTGGCCGAGCGCGCGGTCGCGTCCGGCCGGGGCACGCCCCCGATCGGGGTTCCGGACGGCTTCAGCTACCAGATCACCGTGGACGGCAACACGGTGTACTGCGCGGACCCCCGGCTCACCGACGAGCAGCGCAAGCTGATCTCCAGGGTGCTGAAGGAAGGAGCGTGACGGACGGTTTCACGCGGGGGCCGTGACGGGCGGTTCTCGCGGGCGCCGTAACGGGCAGTTCACGCTCGGCCGTTGACTTCCGTTACCGCCGGTACGGATGATCCGGCGCATGGCGACTGATGCGCGCGGCGCGACGAACCCGATACCGCAGTTCCCGGCCGGCTTCCTGTGGGGCGTCTCGACCTCGGCCCACCAGATCGAGGGAGCGACGGACGAGCGCGAGGCATCCGTGTGGGACGCCTTCACGGCCGAGCCGGGACGGGTGAAGGACGGCTCCACGGCCGCGGTGGCCTGCGACCACTACCACCGCTACCGCGAGGACGTGGCCCTGCTGGCCGACCTGGGCGTGGACGCGTACCGCTTCTCGATCTCCTGGCCGCGGGTGAACGCGCCGAAGGGCCTCGACTTCTACGACCGTCTGGTGGACGAGCTGTGCGCGGCGGGCGTACGGCCCGTCCCGACCCTCTTCCACTGGGACCTGCCGGTCGGGCTCGACTGGCTGGACCGGGACACGGCCGCCCGATTCGCCGAGTACGTGTCCGTGGTCGCCGAGCGCCTGGGCGACCGCGTCAAGAAGTGGATCACGATCAACGAGCCCGCCGAACACACCCTGCTGGGCCACGCCCTGGGCACCCACGCGCCGGGCAAGCAGCTCCTCTTCGACGCGCTGCCCGTCGCCCACCACCAGCTGCTGGCCCACGGCCAGGCCGTACGGGCCCTGCGCGCGGCCGGCGCCACGGACATCGGCATCGCCAACTCACACGGCCCGACCTGGCCGGCATCACAGGAACAGGCGGACCTGGAAGCGGCCGGCTTCTACGACGTACTCCTCAACCGCCTGTTCGCCGACCCCCTGCTGCTGGGCGAATACCCGGAGGGAATCGGCGAGTTGATGCCGGGAGACATCGCGTCGGACCTCAAGGTCATCGCGGAGCCGCTCGACTTCTACGGCATCAACTACTACGCGCCGACCCGCGTGGGCGCCCCGCAGGGCACCGAGATCGAGTTCGGCGGCATCAGCATGCCCGCCGAACTACCCTTCTCGGTAAGGGAGATCGAGGGCGTGCCGACGACGGACTTCGGCTGGCCCGTCGTCCCCGATGGCCTCACGGAACTCCTCACCGGCTTCCGCGAGCGCTACGGCGACCGGCTCCCGCCGATCGTCATCACCGAGAACGGCTGCTCCTACGAGGGCGTCGACGACCAGGAGCGGATCGCCTACCTGGACGGCCACCTCCGCGCGCTGCACCGGGCGGTGGAGGCGGGCGTGGACGTCCGCGGGTACTTCGTCTGGTCGCTGCTGGACAACTTCGAGTGGGCGGAGGGGTACGCGCGGCGGTTCGGGCTGGTGCACGTGGACTTCGAGGACGGCGTGACGCTGACGCGGACGCCCAAGGCGTCGTACGGCTGGTTCCAGGAGCTGCTCCGGGCCCAGAGATGACCGCGGCCCCACCGGGAGCCCTCGCCGAGCCCGGCGACCGGGTCGGCGGGGGCTGGACGGCGGCGCTGTCGCTCGCCAACGTGGCGATCTGGGTGGGCTGGTACGGCCCGCTGCAGATCCTGCTGGCCCAGCAGGCGGAGGACTTCGCACCCGGCACGGGGATGTCGAAGGAGACGCTGCTGGCGTGGGTGACGGGCGTGGGGGCGGTCGTGTCCCTGTTCGCCAACCCGCTCTTCGGCGCGCTGTCGGACCGCACCACGGGCCGCTGGGGCCGCCGTACGCCATGGATCGTGGCCGGGGCGGCGGGCGGAGCGCTGTCGCTGCTGCTGCTCGCCGGGGCGGACGGGCTGTGGACCATGGCGGTCGCCTGGTGCCTGGTCCAGCTGACCCTGAACGCGGCCTTCGCGGCGGTGACGGCGGCGGTGCCGGACCGGGTGCCGAGGCTCCAACGGGGCGTGGTGGGCGGCTGGTTGGGGGCGGCGCAGATCCTCGGGGCGGTCGCCGGTACGGGCCTGGCGACGGCGGCGGGCGGGATCGCGGCGGGGTATGCGGCGTGCGCGGTGTTCGCGGTGGCGGGGGTGCTGCCGTACGTCCTGCGGTACCGGGATCTGAGGCTGGGGGTGGCGGACCGGCCGGCCTGGTCCCGGGGTTCCTTCGTGCGCGGCTTCTGGCTGAGCCCACGCCGCTACCCGGACTTCGGCTGGGCCTGGCTGACCCGCTTCCTGATCAACCTGAGCAACGCGCTGGTGATTCTGTACCTGCTCTACTACCTGCGAGACCGCCTGCATTACGACGACCCCGAGCAGGGCGTACTCATCCTGACCGCGGTGAACAGCGTGACGCTGCTGGCCACGGTCGTGGTGGGCGGCGCCTGGTCGGACCGGGTGGGCCGCCGCAAGCCGTTCGTCCAGTGGTCCGGGGTCCTGATGGCGGCGGCCACCGTGCTGCTCGCCGGCTGGCAGACGTGGACCGGCGCGATCGTCGTGGCGGCGCTGCTGGGCCTGGGCCTCGGGGTGTTCATGTCGGTCGACTTCGCGCTGATGACGGACGTCCTCCCGAAGGCGCTGGACCGGGGCAAGGACCTCGGCGTCATCAACATCGCCAACGCCCTCCCCCAGGTGGCCGCCCCCGCCCTCGCCGCCCCGATCGTGACTTACCTGGGTGGGTACCGGGTGCTGTATCTGGTGGCGGCGGGGGCGGGGTTGGCGGGGGCGGTGCTGGTGGGACGTATCAGGGGCGTCGATTAGACGCCGTTAAGGGGCGCGGGGCTGTATTGGATTTGCGGCTCCGCCGCGTGGGCGCGACCAGCCGCAACGCACCCGCAGACGCCAGACGGCCCACAGCGGCACTCCGTCACAGCGCCCCAGCGTCCCGCGCCGCATAAACCGACGGATACAGCGGCCGATACCCCAGCTCACGACGAATCCGCTCCGTGGAGGTGATCGCAAGCCACGGATCGGGGTCGACACGGTCATGGAGATCCGCAGGCACCTCGACCCCGTTGAGCTGGTGCAACTCAACCGCCGTCACGGGCGCGTCGTCAGCGATGTTGTACACCCGTCCCGCGATGCCCGGCGCATGCAGAATGCGCAACAGCCCCTGGGCGACATCCACATGGTGACCCATGTGCAGCCGCTGGGTCGCCGCCCACTTCCCGGCCCACATCAGGGACTGGGCGAGATGCGGATCCCCCTCGCCGTAGACGAAGGGAAGCCGGCCGACCCGAACGTCCAGCCCCTCCAGCGCGAGCAACTCCCGCTCGGCCTGCGCCTTGGACTCGGGGTAGGCGCCCCACATCGCCCCGCCGGGCCGGGTCTCGTCGTCCTCGGTGAGCGGGCGGCCCCGTCCGACGCCGTACACCAGCCCCGTGCTGACCTGCACGAACCTCCCCACCCCGGCGGCCAGCGCGGCGCGGCCCAGCTCCACGGCCGCATCCCGGTTGACGGCCCACGCCTCCTCGTCCGGCACCCCGCGGAAGGACGCGGCGACGTTCACGACCGCGTCGACCCCGGCGACGGCCTTGCCCAGCACCTCCGCGTCCCGCAGGTCGCCGACGACGACCTCGGCGCCCAGCTCGGCGAAGGGCTCGCCGCGCGCCGCGTCCCGCACCAGGACCCGCACCCGCTCCCCCGGCCGGGCCTGCGCCAGCAGCCTCGGCACGAAACGCCGGCCGACCTGCCCGGTCGTACCGGTCACCAACGTCAACATGTTCTGCGTGCTCTGCGTGTTCCGCATGTTCCGCTCCTCTCGTCACCGACCACCCTCGGCCGGAGCCGGTACGAGCGGGAGAGACCCGTTGATCAGGGGATCGGCAGTCCCTGGATAAGCCGGGCGGTGTGCCGCAGCCTGGAGGGGTGAACCGAGCCGAACTCGCCGACTTCCTCCGCCGCGGCCGTGCCCGCCTCGACCCCTCCGACGTGGGCCTCACGGCCGGCGCCCGCCGCCGTACGCCGGGGCTGCGCCGGGAGGAGGTGGCGGCGCTGGCCGGGATGTCCGTGGACTACTACGCGCGGCTGGAGCAGTCCCGGGGACCGCGCCCGTCCCGCCAGATGCTGACGGCGCTGGCGCGCGCCCTGCGCCTCACGGACGACGAACGCGACCACCTGTTCCACCTGGGCGGCGAGGAGCCCCCGCGGCGCGAGACGGCGTCCGGGCATGTGCGCCCCGGCCTGCTGCTGATCCTGGACCGTCTGCACGACACACCGGCGCAGCTGGTGACCGACTGCGGCGAGGTGCTCGCCCAGAACACCATGGCCAAGGCTCTGGTCGGCGATGTGATGTCCCGCCCCCCGCGCGACCGCAACCTGGCCCGCCTGTTCTTCCTGGACCCGACCGCCCGCTCCCTGTTCCCGGACGAGGACCGCGCTGCCCACGCGCGCGGCCACGTCGCGAGCCTGCGCGCGGTGGCCGCGGCCCGCCCTGATGACCCGGAACCGGCCGCGCTGGTCGCCGAACTCCGGGCGTCCAGCGAGGAGTTCGCCCGCCTGTGGGACGAACACCAGGTGTCCCAGCGCGACCGCGCGACGAAACGCTTCCCGCACCCCTTGGTCGGCCTCCTGGAGCTGGACTGCGAGGTCATGCTCAGCCACCAGCACCACCAACTCCTGATCGTGCACACGGCGCGACCAGGGACGGAGACGTACGAGCGGCTGCAGTTGCTGCGGGTGGTCGGGCTGCAGGACATGTCGCCCAGCAAGGCCTGAATAGTTGAGGCCAGAAATCACCCTTGCCGACCCTCGCCCCACGCGCATCAATGGAAACGGCGGTTCCGACGGACCGTCAGATTCAGCTCTCCACGCAGTGTGCCCGCACCCACCTGCCGAGCAGTTCCGCGACCCCCCACAGGCAGGCATTCCCCCACCCCCGAAAGGGAGCGAATCCCCATGAGACGAACGCGAATCGGAGCAGGTGCGGCGCTGGTGACCGGGGCCCTCGCGGCCACCGGACTGGCCTTCGCGCCCGCCGCCCTCGCCGTCGCCCCCGGAACCGCGACCATCACCGCCGACTGCGGCAGCTTCGGCGGCGGCGAGGCCACCCTCACCGCGACGCAGAACGGCACCGCCGCCACGATCACCGTCAACTCCTCCGCGATCACCGCGCCGATCGCGCTCGGGGAGGACTCGATCTCCTCGACTCTCACCCTGGTGAAGGCAAGCGGCGGCACCGTCGCCTTCTCCGGCACCGAGAACCCGGCGATGGCCGCCGGCGACCCCGTCCAGGTCGGCCCGCTCAGCGGCACCGTCGCCTCCGGGGACAGCCTGGAGGCCTTCGGCGGCTCGCTGCAGATGACCGTCCTCGGCATCACCATCACCTGCACGGCGACCGGGCCGCAGTCGCCGGGCCCGTTCGTGTTCGACTGAGGCGCGTGACGCGCTGACGGGGTGCGGTCCCGGCGTCTGACGTCCGACGCCTACAGCGCGTCGGGGCCGCGCTCGCCCGTCCGTACCCGTACGACCGTCTCGACGGGCAGCGCCCACACCTTCCCGTCCCCGATCTTCCCCGTCTGCGCGGCCTTCACGATGGCGTCGATGGCGTCGTCGGCCGCGGCGTCCTCGACGACGACCTCGATACGGACCTTGGGCACCAGGTCGACCTGGTACTCGGCGCCGCGATAGACCTCGGTGTGCCCGCGCTGACGGCCGTAGCCGCTGGCCTCGGTCACGGTCAGACCGTGCACACCGATCTCCTGGAGGGCGGTCTTGACCTCGTCGAGCCGGTACGGCTTGACGATCGCGGTGATCAGCTTCATGCCTGCTTCTTGACCTTCTGCGCGGCGGGAACGGAAGAGGAGACGGACGCGAGGAGACGGACGCGGTGATCGGGGCACCGTGCCCCAGGACCCCGTGATCGTAGGCGGTCCCGGCGTGCACCGTAAGGTCCCGGCCGGTGCGCTCCGAACCCGGCGACCGCGCCGGACGCGGCGCCCGCGCGGCAGGGGCGGTCGCTCCCTTGTGCGGCAGGGGTTTGTGGATCAGGGAGAATGGGCGCCATGAGCGTTCGCAGCAAGTCATCCGAGCCGTCGGCATCGTCGGAGGCACCCCACCGCGCCGGCTTCGCCTGCTTCGTGGGCCGCCCCAACGCGGGCAAGTCCACCCTTACGAACGCTCTGGTCGGCCAGAAGGTCGCGATCACCGCGAACCAGCCGCAGACGACGCGGCACACGGTACGCGGGATCGTGCACCGGCCCGACGCCCAGCTGATCCTGGTCGACACCCCTGGACTGCACAAGCCGCGCACGCTGCTGGGCGAGCGGCTGAACGACGTCGTACGCACCACCTGGGCCGAGGTCGACGTGATCGGCTTCTGTCTGCCCGCGAACGAGAAGCTCGGCCCCGGTGACCGCTTCATCGCGAAGGAGCTGGCGTCGATCAAGAAGACGCCGAAGATCGCGATCGTCACGAAGACCGACCTCGTGGACAGCAAGACCCTCGCCGAGCAGCTCATCGCCATCGACCAGCTCGGCAAGGAGCTGGGCTTCGAGTGGGCCGAGATCGTGCCGGTCTCGGCGGTCGGCGACAAGCAGGTGGACCTGCTGGCCGACCTGATCGTCCCGCTTCTGCCGGAGGGGCCGGCGCTCTACCCCGAGGGCGATCTCACCGACGAGCCCGAGCAGGTCATGATCGCGGAGCTGATCCGGGAGGCCGCGCTGGAGGGCGTCCGCGACGAGCTGCCGCACTCCATCGCGGTCGTGGTGGAGGAGATGCTCCCCCGCGAGGACCGCCCCGCCGACAAGCCCCTGTTGGACATCCACGCCTTCGTCTACATCGAGCGCCCCAGCCAGAAGGGCATCATCATCGGGCCCAAGGGCAAGCGGCTGAAGGACGTCGGGATCAAGTCGCGCAAGCAGATCGAGGCGTTGCTCGGCACGCCGGTGTTCCTGGACCTCCATGTGAAGGTCGCGAAGGACTGGCAGCGGGACCCGCGCCAGCTGCGCAAACTGGGGTTCTGACTCGGATCCTCGCCCCCGCCGCCCCTACCCGTCCCATCCTTCTGGGGCTCCGCCCCAGACCCCGCTCCTCAAACGCCGGAGGGGCTGGTTTTTCAGCCCGTCCGGCGTTTGAGGACGAGGCCCTTTCGAGGCCGAAACGGGGGTCTGGGGGCGGAGCCCCCAGGGACGGGACGGGTAGGGGCGGCGGGGGCGAGGAAACCGACCAGGGGTGACGGGGGGCGTACCCCGGGTGAGCGGGCCCGCCTCCTGGGCGGACTCGTCCCGTGAAAAGGCCTACGGCGTTGTCAGTCCCCCGGCGTACTCTTGAAATCGCCAGGCCGCCCACGTGGCAGGCGAGTCGTATCGAGGAGGATGAGCAGGCCTACAGAGCCGGCCCATGACTCAGACACCCACAGCTCACACCCCCGCGCAGGGGAACGCACGAGCACAGTTCACCGTCCCCGCCCAGCACCCCATGGTGACCGTCCTGGGGTCCGGCGACTCCCTCCTGCGCGTGATCGAGAAGGCCTTCCCGGCGACCGACATCCATGTCCGGGGCAATGAGATCAGCGCGCTCGGCGACTCCGCGGAAGTCGCCCTCATACAGCGCCTGTTCGACGAAATGATGCTGGTGCTCCGCACCGGGCAACCGATGACGGAGGACGCAGTGGAACGCTCGATCGCCATGCTCAGAGCCAGTGAGAACGGCGAGGGGGACGGCCAGGAGACCCCGGCCGAGGTGCTCACCCAGAACATCCTCTCCTCCCGCGGCCGCACGATCCGCCCCAAGACCCTCAACCAGAAGCGCTACGTCGACGCGATCGACAAGCACACGATCGTCTTCGGCATCGGCCCCGCCGGCACGGGCAAGACCTACCTCGCCATGGCCAAGGCGGTGCAGGCCCTGCAGTCCAAGCAGGTCAACCGCATCATCCTGACCCGCCCTGCGGTGGAGGCCGGTGAGCGTCTTGGATTCCTGCCGGGCACGCTGTACGAGAAGATCGACCCGTACCTGCGCCCGCTGTACGACGCGCTGCACGACATGCTCGACCCGGATTCGATCCCGAGGCTGATGGCCGCGGGGACCATCGAGGTCGCGCCGCTGGCGTACATGCGTGGCCGGACGCTCAACGACGCCTTCATCATTCTCGACGAGGCCCAGAACACCAGCCCCGAGCAGATGAAGATGTTCCTCACCCGCCTCGGCTTCGACTCGAAGATAGTCATCACCGGTGACGTGACCCAGGTCGACCTCCCGGACGGCACCAAGTCCGGCCTGCGGCAGGTGCAGGACATCCTGGACGGCGTCGACGACGTCCACTTCTCCCGGCTCTCCTCGCACGATGTCGTCCGGCACAGGCTGGTCGGCCGTATCGTCGACGCGTACGAGAAGTTCGACAACACGCACGGCACCCAGAACGGCACGCACAAGGGCCGAGGCGGCAAGGCCGGGCACAAGGGGAAGTAGAGAAGACGCACGACCATGTCGATCGACGTCAACAACGAGTCCGGAACCGAGGTCGACGAGCAGGCGATCCTCGACATCGCCCGCTACGCGCTCGCGCGGATGCGCATCCACCCGCTCTCCGAGCTCTCGGTGATCGTCGTGGACGACGACGCCATGGAGCAGCTCCACATCCAGTGGATGGACCTGCCGGGGCCCACCGATGTCATGTCCTTCCCGATGGACGAGCTGCGGCCGCCGTCGAAGGACGATGACGAGCCGCCGCAGGGGCTGCTCGGCGACATCGTGCTGTGCCCCGAAGTCGCCGCCAAGCAGGGGGCGGAGGCGCCCACGCAGCACTCCATGGACGAGGAGCTCCAGCTGCTCACCGTCCATGGTGTGCTGCATCTGCTCGGGTACGACCACGAGGAGCCCGACGAGAAGGCCGAGATGTTCGGCCTGCAGGCCGCCATCGTGGACGGCTGGCGTTCGGAGAAGGGCCTGACCGGGCCCTCCCCGGCCCCGACCGTGTCATGAGCATCCCCCTCGTCTCCGGCGCGATCGCCCTCGTGATCGTCGCCTGGCTCGCCGCCTGCGCGGAGGCGGGCCTGGCGCGCGTCTCCAGCTTCCGCGCCGAGGAGGCCGTACGCAGCGGCCGTCGCGGCAGCGCGAAGCTCGCGCTGGTCGCCGCCGATCCGACGCGCTATCTGAACGTCGCGCTGCTGGTCCGCGTGGCCTGTGAGATGGCCGCCGCGGCGATAGTGACGTACGCCAGCCTCCAGGAGTTCGACAGCACCACAGAGGCGCTGCTGGTCGCCATAGCGGTCATGGTCCTGGTGTCGTACGTCGCCGTCGGGGTCTCCCCGCGCACCATCGGCCGTCAGCATCCGCTGAACACGGCGACGGCGGCGGCGTATGTGCTGCTGCCGCTCGCGCGGATCATGGGGCCGATCCCGTATCTGCTGATCCTCATCGGCAACGCGCTCACGCCCGGCAAGGGCTTCCGCCGCGGTCCGTTCGCCTCGGAGGCGGAGCTGCGCGCCATGGTGGACCTCGCCGAGAAGGAGTCGCTGATCGAGGACGAGGAGCGCCGTATGGTGCACTCGATCTTCGAGCTGGGCGACACGCTGGTGCGCGAGGTCATGGTCCCGAGGACCGACCTCGTCGTCATCGAGCGCTACAAGACCATCCGCCAGGCCCTCACCCTCGCGCTGCGCTCCGGTTTCTCGCGCATACCGGTCGTCGGGGAGAGCGAGGACGACGTGGTGGGGATGGTGTATCTGAAGGACCTGACCCGCAAGACGCACATCTCCCGGGACGCGGAGAGCGAGCTGGTGTCGACGGCGATGCGGCCCGCGGTGTTCGTGCCCGACACCAAGAACGCCGGTGATCTGCTGCGCGAGATGCAGAAGGAGCGCAATCACGTCGCCGTGGTCATCGACGAGTACGGCGGCACGGCCGGCATCGTCACCATCGAGGACATCCTCGAGGAGATCGTCGGCGAGATCACCGACGAGTACGACCGTGAGCTGCCGCCGGTGGAGGAGCTGGGCGAGGACCGGTATCGGGTCACGGCGCGGCTGGACATCACCGACCTCGGTGAGCTGTACGGCCTCGACGAGTACGACGACGAGGACGTGGAGACGGTCGGCGGGCTGCTCGCCAAGGCGTTGGGCCGGGTGCCGATCGCCGGGGCGTCGTCGGTCGTGGAGCTGCCCGACGGCCGTGCGCTGCGGCTGACGGCGGAGGCCGCGGCAGGCCGCCGGAACAAGATCCTGACGGTGCTGGTGGAGCCGGTGGGTCCGGTGGACTCACCGGAGGAGGAGACGAAGCCGGAGTGACGGAGTGACCCCTCAGGAGCTGCGGACCTTCTGTCTATCCTTCAACGCGGCGGTGGAGGACTTCCCCTTCGCCCCGGAGATCTCGGTCTTCAAGGTGCTGGGCAAGATGTTCGCCCTGAGCTGGATCGACGACCGCCCCCTCAAGGTCAACCTCAAGTGCGACCCGGAGGACGCGGTGCGGCTCCGCGGCGAGCACGAGGGCCTGATCATCCCCGGCTATCACATGAACAAGCGGCACTGGAACACCGTGACGGTGGACGGCGACCTCCCGGACCGCCTGGTCCGGGAGCTCATCGAGGACTCGTACGACCTCGTCGTCGCCGGTCTACCGCGAGCCGAGCGGCTCCGCCTCGACCGCTCCTGAGCCGGCCGTCTCTGAACCGGCCGCTCGCCGGGTCCGCAGGCCGAGCGCGATCAGGGCCGCGGCGACCAGCAGGATCCCCGCGTCGAGGGCCATGACCGTGCGGGTGCCGGAGAGCAGGTCGTCGGCGGTCGTCGCGAGGACGCCCAGCAGCGGGATGCCGACCGTGAGGCCGACCTGCTGCGTGGAGGTGACCAGGCCGGTGACCAGGCCCTGCTCCTCATCGGGGACGCCGGAGGTGACCGTCAGGCCGTAGGAGATGATCGCGCCCAGGTGGAACATGCTCGCCAGCGAGACGGCTGCGGTGGCGAGCCAGACGGACCAGGTGTGCGCGTTCAGGAACAGCAGGCCCGCGATGAAGGCGCCCTGGCCGGCCAGCGAGACGACCAGGGTGCGGCGCGCGCCGAGACGGCTGACGAACCGCGGGGTCAGCGCGCCGGCGATCACCGACATGACGCCCTGGAAGCCGAAGACCAGGCCCGTCTCCCAGGCCGACAGGTCCAGGATCTCCTGCAGGTACAGGGTGAGCACGAAGATCACCGTCGACATCATCGAGAAGGTGACCAGACCGCCCAGGTTGCCCCATGCGACCGTGCGGCGGCGCAGCATCGGCAGGGAGACCAGGGGTGCCTCGGTGCGGGACTCGACGACCACGAAGGCGGTGAGGAGCGCGATGCCCGCGATCAGGGTCGCGATGACGTCGGCGCGGCCGAAGCCGTGGTCGGCGGCCGTCGTCAGGGCGTAGATCAGGGACAGCAGACCGCCGGTGACGGTGATCGCGCCGGGCACGTCCAGCCGCGGGCGCTCCGGGGTGCGGGACTCGGGCAGCAGGCCGGGCGCGAGCGGCAGCACGACCAGCGCGAAGAGCGCGAGCAGGGCCATCGTGGAGCGCCAGCCGAGCGCGTCGGTCAGGACACCGCCCGCGACCATGCCGATGGTGAAGCCGAGGGACATGAGCGTTCCGGAGATGCCGAGGGCGCGGGCCCGGGCGGGGCCTTCCGCGAAGGTGGTCGTGAGCAGGGACATGCCGGTCGGGACGATGACCGCCGCGCCGAGGCCCTGGAGCGCGCGTCCGGCGAGGAACGACGCGGGGTCCCAGGCGAACGTCGCGAGCACCGAGGCCGCGGCGAACAGGGCGAGGCCGGTGAGGAACAGCTTGCGGCGGCCGTAGAGGTCGCCGATGCGGCCGAAGAGGAGCAGGAAGCCACCGGACGGCAGCGCGAACGCCGTGACCGCCCACTGCAGCGCCGACTGGCTCATGCCGAGGTCGGCGCCGAGGACGGGGAGGGCGACGTTCAGAACGGAGAAGTCGAGCGCGACCATGAACTGGGCGGCGCACAGGACGAACAGGACGAGTTTGTCGCGCGTCGACATCCGGGGGGTCCGGGGGGTGTCGAGCGGTGGGGTCGTGGGGGAGCTGGTGGTGGGACTGTCGGAGTCGATCGCCATGGGCAAGAGCCTGCGGGCGCCGGAATAGCCGTGGGGAGCGGGAAGTTGTCCTGGTGGTGGCACCACCAGCCAACAGGACGAGGGGGATTCGTACGTGGCCCAGGGCGCGCTGAAGAGCAGACGGCGAAGTGAGCTGCGGGAGTTCCTGATGACCAGGCGGGCCCGGGTGACACCGGCCGAGGCGGGGCTGCCGGACGGTGGGGCGCGGCGCCGTACGCCGGGGTTGCGGCGTGAGGAGGTCGCGGTGCTGGCCGGGGTGGGGGCGTCGTGGTACCAGTGGCTGGAGCAGGGGCGGGAGATCTCCGTGTCGCCGCAGGTGCTGGACTCGGTGGCGCGGGTGCTGCGGCTGAGCAACGCCGAGCGGCGGCATCTGTATGTGCTGGCCGGGATGAATCCGCCCGAGCGTGAAGTGGCGCCCGAGAAGCAGGACATGTGCGACGGGCTGCGGCGGCTGATCGACGCGTGGATGCCGTATCCGGCCCACATCATGGACCGGTACTACAACGGAGTGCTGCACAACGACGCGGCGGCGACGGTGCTCGGCATGCACCCCGGCAAGCGGTGGAACTGCCTGATCGACTTCTTCACGGACCCGATGTACCGGTCGCGGTCGAGGAACTGGGACCGCAACGCCCGTACGGTCGTGGCGCAGTTCCGTGCCGCCTGCTCGGCCTCCCCCGACGACGAGGGGTTCCAGGCGGTGCTGGCCGAGGCGAAGGCGTCCAGCCCGGAGTTCCGCGAGCTGTGGGAGCGGCGGGACATCGAGGACGCCGGGCAGATCCGTAAGGAGTTGGACCATCCGCTGGTCGGGCTGCTGTGCCTGGAGTCGAGCGTGATGCAGATGCCGGTGCGGCCCGATCTGTCGATCGTCCTGCACACGCCGCTGGACGAGGCGAACACGGCGGCGAAGCTGGAGTGGCTGGCGTCGCCGGAGGGGCGGCGCGGGGCGATGTATCCGGTGGCCGGGTAGGCCGTACCCAGTGGCCGGTCGGGCCGTACCCCGTGCTCGGTTGGGCCGGTCGCCGCTACGTATGCTCAGGTCATGACCGACAACAGCGCGCTGGACCCCGAGGACCGCAAGATCGTCACCCTGGCCCGTTCCGCGCGGGCCCGCAACGGTGTGCCCGAGGGGGCGGCCGTACGGGACGAGACCGGCCGTACGTATGTCGCCGGGACCGTCGCCCTGGACTCGTTGCGGCTGAGCGCGCTGCGGACGGCGGTGGCGATGGCGGTGGCTTCGGGGGCGAAGTCCCTGGAGGCGGCGGCGGTCGTGACGGAGGCGGAGTCGCCGTCGGCGGAGGACCTCGCGGCGGTGCGGGACCTGGGCGGGCCCGAGACGCCGGTGTTGGTGGCGGGGCCGGACGGGGCGGTGCGTTCCACGGTGACGGCGGGCTGAGGTCCGCCCCGAAAGAGCCTCGTCCTCAAACTCCCCCAGAGGGGGCACCCCCAACGGGCTGACCTTGCCCGGACCGGCGTTTCAAGTCCGGGCCGCCCCCGTGATGTGGCTCAACACGCACCGCCAACCATCGTCACGACGCACGAAGACGTCGGTCGTCCACTCGTCGGCGTCGAAGCGCTCGCCCTGGTAGTGGGCCGTGTTCGTCACCCGGGCCGTCAGGACAGCCGAGTCGCCGTAGACCTGGATCCTGGGCTCGCCCACGAGCTGGAACGCCGAGTGGGTCAGGTCGCCGGATTCGACGTACGTCAGGAACTGGGCCCTGGTGGAGATGCCCGACTCGGAGACGATGACCCAGTCGTCGGCCATGAAGTCGGCGATGCGGGTGGGGTCGTTGGAGACCATGGCCTCCGCCCAGGCGTGTGCGAGGGCGGCGAGGCGGTCGGCGTCCGGGGGTTCGGGGGGTTCCGGGGCCGTGTGCGCGTCGTCGCTCATGGGCGGATGGTAGCCAGGGTCGGGCGGCGCGGCGCCCGGAGAGCGTCCGAGGGGCGAGTGTCAGTGGCCGGTGTCACGCTGGGGGCAGACAGGTCTGCGAAAGGGCGTCGCCATGATCACCACTGACCTCACCGCCGGCTCCCCCTGTTGGCTCGACCTCGGTGCCCCCGACGTCCGGGCCACCGCGGCCTTCTACGGCGCGGTGCTCGGCTGGGAGTACGAGTCCATGGGCGAGGCGGAGGACTTCGAAGGCGGGATGTTCAAGAAGGACGGCAAGACGGTCGCGGGGCTCGGCAAGCTCACCGAGGAGGGGGCGCGCTCGGCCTGGATGCTCTACTTCACCGTCACCGACGCGGAAGCCGCGAAGCAGGCGGTCGAGGGCGCGGGCGGCACGGTGCGGGTGGCGCCGATGGACCTTGAGGACTGGGGTCGGATGGCGCAGTTCAGCGACCCGTTGGGCGGCCAGTTCGCGGTCTGGCAGCCGGGGAAGGACACGGGCTTCGAGCTGGCGGACGAGCCGGGGTCGCTGTCGTGGACCGAGCTGTACACGAGCGACGCGGGGGCGGCGAAGGAGTTCTACGGCACCGTCTTCGGCTGGCAGTACAGCGATATGGAGCTGCCGGGCGGCGGGGGCGCGTACACCCTCATCACGCCCGCGGGACAGCCCGAGGAGCGGATGCAGGGCGGGCTCATGGAGCTGCCCAAGGAGAACCTCGCGCTGGCGGGCGGGCAGCCGTACTGGCACCCGGTCTTCAATGTCGACGACTGCGACGCCGCGGTCGCCAAGGTCACGGAGAACGGCGGCAGCGTACAGATGGGGCCGGAGGACGCGGAGGGCGTCGGCAGGCTGGCCGTGTGCCTCGACCCGTCGAACGCGGACTTCGTAGTGCTGAAGCCGGCGCCGCCCAGCTGAGGCAACGCCCAGGTGAGGCGACGCCCAGGTGAGGAGTCCTGCCGGACTGCGCTTCACGCCAACCGTCTGAACCCGATCGTCGGCACCGCCCGCCGCAGCGGCCACGGTCTCGTCGCCTCCTCCGGCACCAGGTCCGCCAAGAACGCGTACCGGCGCAGTGCCTCGGGGTCCTGCTGGTCATGGGACTGCACCCGGCGCCACCACGCGCCGATCTCGGCCCAGCCGGGGGCCGACAGGGAGCCGCCGAACTCCTGGACCGAGAGGGCGGCGGTCAGGCCCGCGAAGGCGAGGCGGTCCGCCAGCGGCCAGTCGGCCAGGGTGCCGGCGACGAAGCCGGCGACGAAGACGTCCCCGGCGCCGGTCGGGTCGAGGGCCTCGACCTCGATGGCCGGCACCACGGCCGTCTCCCCGGTCCGGCCGTCCACGGCGTACGCGCCCTCCGCGCCGAGGGTCACCACGGCCACCGGGACATACGCCGTGAGGGCGTGGGCCGCCTCGCGGGGGCACTCGGTGCCCGTGTAGCGCATGGCCTCCTGGGCGTTGGGCAGGAACGCCTCGCAGTGCTCCAGGTCGGCGAGCCCCGCCAGATCCCACGCGCCCGTGTCGTCCCAGCCGACGTCGGCGAAGATACGGGCGCCCTTGCTCGCGGCCTGCGCGATCCAGGGCGCGCGAGTGCCCGGCACCAGGGAGGCGACGGCGGCGCGCGCGCGTGGGGGGCAGTCCGGCGCCGGTTCTTCCGGGGGCGGCTCATGGCCGTGGGAGACCATCGTGCGCTCTCCCTCGTACGCCATCGAGACCGTCACCGACGAGTGCCAGCCCGGCACCGTGCGCGACGGCGAGAGGTCGATGCCCTCGCCGTGCTCCAGCGCGTCCCAGCAGTACTCGCCGTAGTGGTCGTCGCCGAAGGCCGCCGCGAGCGACGTCTTCAGGCCGAGGCGGGCGAGGGCCGTCGCCATGTTCGCGACGCCGCCCGGGCTCGACCCCATCCCGCGCGCCCAGGACTCGGTCCCGCGCACCGGGGCCGAGTCGAGGCCGGTGAAGATGATGTCGAGGAAGACCGGGCCCGTGAGGTACACGTCCCAGGGCGGGTCGGCGGGCGTGCGCAGGCCGACGAGGGGGTCGACCTGGGCCCGGCGATACGGCCCCGCCGCCTTGGGCAGCGGTCTCTGGGGCGAGGGTCCCTTTCCGTTGGGCGCGGTGGGCGTGGTCACGGTGCGCTCCCTGGCGTGGTGCTGATCTGGCCAGTGTGCACCACGCCACCGACAACGCCACGGCGATCCCGCCGGATCCACCCTGTCCGGGCAGGTCGGCGGCCTCCTACCAGCGAGGCACCGTCGGCGTCACCCACCCCGGCTCGGCGATCCGCATCGCGGCCGCGTCGTCGCGTTCCCGCAGCGAGCCGTCGTCTTCCAGCCACCGCCGGTGCAGTTCCGCCAGCCGGTCGCGGTCCAGTTCGACGCCGAGGCCGGGCGCGTCCGACACGGCGACCTTGCCGTCGTCGAAGGTGAGGCGCTCGGTGAGGACGTCCTCGGACTGCCAGGGGTAGTGGGAGTCGCAGGCGTGGTGGAGGTTGGGCACGGTCGACGCGACGTGGGTCATCGCGGCCAGGGAGATGCCCAGGTGGGTGTTGGAGTGCATGGACACCCCGACTCCGAAGGCGCGGCAGATCGCGGCCAGCTGCTGGGTGTTGCGCAGCCCGCCCCAGTAGTGGTGGTCGGAGAGGACGACCTGGACGGCGTCCTTGGTGAACGCCTCCTTGATCTCCGTGAACGTCGTCACGCACATGTTGGTCGCCAGCGGCACCCCGCCCCGCGCGGCCACCTCGGCCATCGCGGCCGTACCGAGGGTCGGGTCCTCCAGGTACTCCAGGACGTCCCCGAGCTCCCGTGCCACCTTCAGCGAGGTCTCCACGGACCAGGCCCCGTTGGGGTCGAGGCGCAGGGGGTGCCCGGGGAAGGCCTTGGCGAGGGCCCGTACGGCGGCGATCTCCTCCTCGGGCGGGAAGACGCCGCCCTTGAGCTTGAAGGAGGCGAACCCGTACCGCTCCTTGAAGCGGCGCGCCTGCTCCACGACCCCCGCCGGGTCGACGGCGGCACCCGAGTCGTCCTTCTCCGAGGGCACGCCCTGCGGATGCTCGGCCCACTTGTAGAACAGGTACGCGCTGTACTCGACCGCGTCCCGCACCTTGCCCCCGAGCAGCGCGTGCACGGGCAGCCCGAGCGCCTTGCCGAGGGCGTCGAGGCAGGCGACCTCGAAGCCGGAGACGACGGACAGGCGCAGCTTGTCGGCGGTCTGGACACCGCGCAGTCCGCCGACGTCGACCTGCCCGGAGACCCGGGACTGGTCGACGGCCACCTCGTCCGCGACGACGAACAGGCCGTTGAGGTCCCCGACTTGACGACCGATCAGCTTCTCCGCGAACGGCCGGGCGAGCTCCAGGTACTTGGTGTCGCCGTACGTCTCACCGACCCCGACGACCCCGCCCGCCGTCTCGACCTCCACGATCAGCCGGGGCGTGTACGGCTGGTGCACGCCCTGGGTGTTCAGCAGGGGCGGGTCGGCGACCAGGATCGGCGTCAGGCGGACATCGGTGATCGTGAGGTTCACAGTGCGGCTCCTACGAGGTCGAGTCCGGCGGTGAGCAGGGTGCGCAGGTCGGCCAGGTCGGCGGCCGACGGGTCGGTGAGCGGGGCGCGTACGGGGCCGACGGGGCGGCCTCGCAGCCGGGCCGCCGCCTTCACCAGGGACACGGAGTATCCGGGCACCCGGTCGCGGAGTTCGACGAGCGGGACGTAGAAGTCGCGCAGCAGCTTGTCGACGGTGCCGTGGTCGCCGGCCTGGAGGGCGGCGAAGAAGGCGTTCGCGATCTCGGGGGCGAAGGCGTGGACGGCGGAGGAGTAGGCGGGGACGCCGACGGTGGCGTAGGCGCGGGCCTGGATCTCGGCGGTGAGGGCGCCGTTGAAGAAGAGGAAGTCCTCGGGGGCGGCGAGGGTGAGGCGCTGGAGGCGGTCGAGGTCGCTGTGGCCGTCCTTGAGGCCGATGACGTTCGGGATGGCGGCGATGCGCTTCAACGAGGCGACCGTGAAGGCGACTTGACCGCGCTGGTAGGCGATGAGCGGGAGGCGGGTGCGGGCGGCGATGTGCTCCAGCTGGGCGACCAGGCCGTCCTGCGGGGCGGCGATCAGATAGTGCGGCAGGACGAGGAGGGCGTCGGCGCCGGCCTCCTCGGCGATGCGCGCGAACCGGACGGCCTGCGCCCAGCCGTACCCGGTCCCGGCGACGACGGGCACGCGCCCGCCCGACTCCTCGACGGCGATCGAGACGGCCTGCCGGTACTCGTCCTCGTCCAGCGAGAAGAACTCGCCGGTGCCGCAGGCGGGGAAGAGGGCGCCGGGAGCGGTGGCCAGCTGGTCGGCGACGTAGGCGCGGAAGCCGTTCGGGTCCAGCGAGCCGTCCTCGTGGAAGCTCGTGAGCGGGAACGACAGGACGCCCTGTGCCATGCCGTCCCGCAGTCGCCGGGCCGTGTCCGTATCGAGGCTCACCCTCGTCATCTCCCCATGTAGACGCCATCCACGTATGAAAATGGAGATTAGATACGCGAACGGCGACCGTCAATGGCGCGGTCGAGCCGATTCGAGCCGATTACGATCGCCCCATGTCAGAGACAGGTGGCGTCCGCGAGGTGAAGTCCGCGGCGCGGACGGTCGAGTTGCTGGAACTCCTCGCCGCGCGCGGCGACCGCCCGGCGCGCCTCCAGGAGCTGGCCGACGAACTGGGCGTGCCGCGCAGTTCCATGTACGCGCTGCTGCAGACCCTGATCTCCCGCGGCTGGGTCCGCACCGACGTCACCGGCTCGCTCTACGGCATCGGCATCCACGCCCTGCTCACCGGCACCACCTACCTCGACTCCGACCCGCGCGTCCGCGTCGTACGCCCCTATCTCGACGAGGCGTCCGACGCGCTGGGCGAGACGATCCACCTGGGGCGGCTGGACGGCCGGGACGTGGCGTATCTGGCGACGCGCGAGTCGCACGAGTACCTGCGGACCATCAGCCGCGTCGGCCGGCGCCTCCCGGCTCACGCGGGGGCGCTGGGGAAGGCGCTGCTGGCGGAGCGCCCCGAGGCGGAGCTGGCCGAGGGCCCGTACGCGGCCCTCACCCCCAACACCCACACCACCCGCGACTCCCTCGCCGCGGACCTCGCCGAGGTGCGGGCACGCGGCCACTCGGTCGACCGCGAGGAGGGCGTCCCCGGCATCGTCGGCTTCGGCTTCGCCCTGCGCTACGACATCCCGGCCCAGGACGCGATCAGTTGCTCGGTGCCGGTGGCCCGGCTGTCGGCGGGGCACGAGGAGCGGATCGTCGCGGTGATGCGGGAGATCAGGGCGAAGATCGAGGCCACGGTTCCGGGTGGCGGCGGGTCGGTGCACTGGCGCAGGTGAGGGCCGGGGTCGGGGCACTTGGGGGGCACTTGAGGGGTGTGTGCGGGGCGCTCGTTTACCCGACCTCCCCCACCCCAAACAGAACGTGCCCCACATCACACCGCCCCCACTTCTTCGCGGCTCCCCCTCCTTGATACAAATTCTCCGCGCGTTCCTGTCCGTCGACGGCCTGCGCTCCTCCTCCTCTTGGCTCCTCCTGAGCCGCTCCTTTCGCATGCCCTGGGAACGCCCGTGCTCGCCCCCCGCACCACCCCCTGGCCCCTCGTCGCCCTTTTCACGGCCGGGTACCTCGCCCCGTATCTGCTGCCGACCGTCGTCGGCAGGCTCGACTCCGGGCTTCCGCTTTCCCCCACCCAGGCGGGTGCCGTCGGCAGCGCACTGCTGCTGAGCTCGGCGTCCGCCGGGTTCGCGCTGGCCTCGCGCGTCGACCGGATCGGGGCCCGCAGGCTGGCCCGCGTCGGCCTCACCCTCGCCCTCCTCGGCTACGGCGGGGCGGCCCTCGCGCACCCCGTACCGGCCGTCGTCCTCGGCGTGCTCGTCGGCGGTTTCGGATCCGGTACGGCCACCGCGGTCGCCGCCACCCGCATCGCCGCCCAGCCCGACCCGCACCGGGCCACCACGGTCGGCCTCCTGGGCGTCTCCGCCCTCGCGGGCGCCGTCTATCTGACGGTCCCGCACCTCGGCCCCGGCCACGGCCTCCCGCTCGCCGCGATCGCCCTCACCGCGCTGGCCGTATGGCCGCTGACGGGCCGCCTCCCGGCCGCCACGGCCAAGCCGCAGCAGAGCGGTTGGGACAGGTCCCCCCTGCCACACCGCCGCCAGGGCCTGACCCTCGCCGTCTGCATGCTGTGCTGGTCGCTCGCCCAGAACTCCCTCTGGGGCGTCAGCGGCCGGATCGGACTGACGCAGGCGCATCTGACCGAGGCCACGGTCGGCGCGGTGTTCGCCGTCGCGCTCGGCGCCGGGCTGCTCGGCGTCACCGGGGCGGGCGCGCTCGGCCCGCGCGTCGGTCGGGCGCTGCCCATCGGCGCCGGTACGGCCCTCATCGCGGCCTGCATCACGCTCAGCGCGTCGGCCACCGACCTGCCGACCTTCGCGACCGGCGAGATCGCCTGGAACACGCTCTACCCGATCGTCCTGTCGTACGTCATCGGCCTCGCCGCCGCCCTCGACGGGCGCGGCCGCTGGGCGGTGCTCGTCGGTTCGGCGTCGTCACTGGGCACGGCGGCGGGCCCGCTGACCGGGAGCGTGCTGTCGGCGCAGGCCGGGTTCCCGGTGATGGGGGCGGTGCTGGCGGTCGGGTTGCTGGTGATCGCCGTACCGCTGACGGTGGTGGCGCTGGGCACGGGCAGGCGCCCGCTGCCGGTGGTGGAGATCGCGGTGGAGGCACCTGCCTACGACAAGGCAACCGCAGCCTGAGCGCCCTGAGCGCCCTGAAGGGGCACTCGGCTAGGGGAACTCGTACGCCTCGACCTCCGCGAGATACCTCTCCCGCCGCTCCTCGTCATCTTCCAGGAAGGACGCCACAAAGGAGTTCCGGGCGAGCTCGCGCAGCCGGTCCTCGGTCAGGCCCAGCGCCGAGCGCACCGCGTCGAAGTTGTCGCCCGCGTACCCGCCGAAGTAGGCCGGGTCGTCGGAGTTGACCGTGCACATCAGCCCGGCGTCGAGCATCGCGGGCAGGGGATGGTCGGCGAGGACGTCGACGGTGCGCAGCCGCACGTTCGACAGCGGACACAGCGTCAACGGCACCCGGTCCCGCACCAGCCGCTCGACCAGCGCCGGGTCCTCCATGCACCGCAGCCCGTGGTCGACGCGCTCGACGCCGAGGACGTCGAGGGCCTCGGTGATGTAGGCGGGCGGCCCCTCCTCGCCTGCGTGCGCGACGCGACGCAGCCCGAGGGCGGCGGCGGCCTCGTAGACCTCGCGGAACTTCACCGGCGGGTGCCCGACCTCGGCCGAGTCCAGGCCGATGCCGACGATCCGGTCGAGATACGGCTCGGCGGCCCGGAGCGTCTCCATGGCCGACTCGGCGGAGTCGTCGCGCAGGAAGCACATGATGAGCCGGGTGGAGATGCCGTGGTTCGCCTCGCTGCCGGCCAGCGCCCGCCACAGCCCCTCGACGACCGTGCCCAGCTCGACTCCCCGCTTGGTGTGGGCCTGCGGGTCGAAGAAGATCTCCGCGTGCCGCACGCCCTGGCCGGCGGCGCGGGCGAGGTAGGCGTTCGCGAGGTCCGCGAAGTCCTGCTCGGTGCGCAGGACGGCCATGAGCTCGTAGTACAGGTTCAGAAAGGACTGGAGGTCCTCGAACTGGTAGGCCTTGCGCAGCTCGTCGGTGTCGGCGTACGGCAGCTCGACGCCGTTGCGGGCGGCCAGTTCGAAGGCGAGCTCGGGTTCGAGGGTGCCTTCGATGTGGAGGTGCAGTTCTGCTTTCGGGAGGGGCATCGAAGCATCGTACGGCGAGGTCAGCGCCGCTTCGGCAACGGTACCCGCAGCAGGTCGTGCGCCACGGTCAGCTCCCCGTCGAACCCGGCGTCCCGGGCCTGCCGCTCGAACTCGTCGGGCTCGGTGTAGCGCTGGCTGAAGTGGGTGAGCACGAGATGCCGTACGCCGCAGTCGAGGGCGACGCGAGCGGCCTGACCAGCCGTCAGATGCCCGTGTTCCACGGCGAGTTCGACGTCCTCGTCCAGGAAGGTGGACTCGATGACGAGCATGTCGCAGCCCTCGGCGAGGGTGTACACGCCGTCGCACAGCCGGGTGTCCATGACGAACGCGAACCGCTGCCCGCGCCGCACCTCACTGACGTCGTCGAGCGAGACTCCGCCGAGCACCCCTTCCCGCTGGAGCCGCCCGACGTCCGGCCCCTTGATGCCGTGCGCGGCGAGGCGGTCGGGCAGCATGCGGATCCCGTCGGGTTCGACGAGGCGGTAGCCGTACGACTCGACGGGGTGCGACAGCCGTGCGGTGTGCAGCGCGTAGCCGCCGGTGTCGGCGATGACCCCGTCGGCGCTGATGGGCGCCTCGGCGATGTCGACGGTCTCGCGGTAGGCGGTGGCGTAGCGCAGCCGGTCGAAGAAGCGCTGCCCCGAGCGGGGGTAATGGGCGGTGACGGGATGCGGAACCTTGTCGAGGTTGATCCGCTGGATGACGCCGGCGAGGCCGAGCGAGTGGTCCCCGTGGAAGTGGGTGACACAGATCCGGTTCAGGTCGTGCGCGGCGGCCCCGGCACGGAGCATCTGCCGCTGGGTGCCCTCGCCGGGATCGAAGAGGATGCCCTCGCCGTCCCAGCGCAGCAGGTACCCGTTGTGGTTGCGGTGGCGGGTCGGAACCTGGCTCGCGGTCCCGAGGACGACCAATTCACGTACGGACACGGCGACTTCGACTTACTTCCGTTACCCGGGGGGCCACTGCATGCCGCGGCCGCCGAGGATGTGGGCGTGGGCGTGCCAGACGGTCTGACCGGCGCCCGCACCGGTGTTGAAGACGATGCGGTAGCTCTCCAGCTTGTCCTCGTCGGCGACGGCCTGGGCCTCACGCAGGACGTCCGCGGCGAGGGTCGGCTCGGCGGTGGCGAGGGCGGCGGCGTCCGGGTAGTGCGCCTTGGGGATGACCAGGACGTGGGTGGGCGCCTGGGGGTTTATGTCCCGGAAGGCGACGGTCGTCTCCGACTCCCGCACGATCGTCGCCGGGACGTGGCCCTCGACGATCTTGCAGAACAAGCAGTCGTCCTGCGGCTCCCCTGCCATGTTCCCTCCGGGGGTTGGACGGATCTCTACGTGGGGCATCGTATCGTCGCCGACTGACGGTAGTCGGTGGCTGGTCGCGCCCACGCGGCGGAGCCGCAAATCGATACAGCCCCGCGCCCCTCAGGTGGGCAAACTGGGCGGCGTTTTGGCCGGCCGTTGCTCCAGTGCCTCCAGGGCGATTCGGATCGCCTCGTCCAGTTGGGCGTCACGGCCTGCCGCGTAGTCCTGTGGGCGCTGGAGGACCTCCACGTCCGGGTCGACGCCGTGGTTCTCCACGTCCCAGCCGTGGCCCTCCAGCCAGATGGCGTACTTCGGCTGGGTGATCAGGGTGCCGTCGACCAGGCGGTACCGGCTGTCGATGCCGATCACGCCGCCCCAGGTCCGCGTGCCCACCACCGGGCCGAGACCCAGCGCCTTGATCGCCGCGTTGACGATGTCCCCGTCGGAGCCGGAGTACTCGTTCGCCACCGCCACCACGGGCCCGCGCGGGGCGTCCACCGGGTAGCTGTTCGGGCGCATGCCGCGCGGCACTTCCCAGCCCACGATCCGCCGCGCCAGTTTCTCCACGACCAGCTGCGAGGTGTGTCCGCCGCCGTTCTCGCGGACGTCCACCACGAGGCCCTCCCGTGCCACCTCGACCCGTAGGTCACGGTGGATCTGGGCCCAGCCGGGCGCCTGCATGTCCGGTACGTGCAGATAGCCCAGCCGTCCGCCGGACTTCTCGTGGACGTACGCCCGCCGGTCCGCCACCCACGCGTGGTACCGCAGCGGCTGCTCGTCCGCGATCGGGACCACGACCGCATGCCGTACGTCCCCGCCGCCCGCCGGTGAGATCGTCAGCTCCACCGCCTTGCCCGCCGTACCGACCAGCAGCGGCCCGGGTCCGGTCACCGGGTCCACCGGCACCCCGGCCACGGCGACGATCGCGTCACCGGCCCGCACCGCGACCCCGGGTGCGGCCAGCGGCGCCCGCGCGTCGGGGTCGGAGGTTTCCGACGGCAGGATGCGGTCGATGCGCCAACTCCCGTCTGGGTGGCGGGAGATGTCGGCGCCGAGGAGGCCCTGCCGGGCCCCGCCGCCGTGCCCGCCGCGCGGCGAGACGTAGGCGTGCGAGGTGCCCAGCTCGCCCTGCACCTCCCACAGCAGGTCCATCAGGTCGTCGTGGGTCGCCACCCGGTCCACCAGCGGGCGGTAGCGGTCCAGTACGCCCGGCCAGTCCACCCCGCTCATGTCCGGCCGCCAGAAGTGGTCGCGCATGATGCGGCCGGTCTCCTCGAACATCTGGCGCCACTCCGCCGACGGGTCGACCGTCTGCCGTACCCGGGACAGGTCCACGGTGATGTTCGTGTCGCTGTCCTCGTCGCCGGAGGCCCGCCGGTCGCTCGGTACGACCTTGAGCCGGCTGTCGGTCCACAGCAGCACCCGTTTGCCGTCGCCGCTGACCTCGAAGTGGTCGGCGTCGTCGGCGAGATGCTCGACGCGCCGCTGGAGAAGGTCGTAGCGCTCCAGCTCGGTCTTGGGCTCGGGGTCGTCGGGCGTGGCCCGGGAGGCGCCGAGGGCGCCGCGCACGGGGTGCCGCAGCCACAGCACGCCGTCCTTGGCGGCGCGCAGGTTGGTGTAGCGGGCAGCCTCGACCGGGAACGGCACGATGCGGTCGGCGAGCCCTTCGAGGTCGATGCGGGTGGTGGGGGTGCCCTCGCTGTCGGGCGTCTCGTCCTTGTCGGGCGCGTCGAAGGGGCGGCCGTGCCGCTGCGGGCCGAAGGGGGACGGGGTGGTCGCGGCGAGGGTGATCAGGTGCGGGCGGGAGCCGACCACGAAGGCGAGGTCGAAGACGTGCTCGTCGTAGACCGGGTCGAAGGCCCGCGTCGACAGGAACACCAGGTGCTTGCCGTCCTGGGTGAACGCGGGCGCGTAGTCCTGGAAGCGCAGCGGGGTCGCCTCGGAGACCGACAGGTCGGTGGTGTTGGCGAGTTTGAGCTGGGACAGCGGGCGCGGGCCGGGGTGCGACCAGGCGAGCCAGGCCGAGTCCGGCGAGAAGACCAGCCCGTCCACGTCGCCGTCCTCGCTGCGGTCGACCTCGCGCACCTCGCCGGTCTCCCGCTCGACGAGCAGTACCCGCCCGTCGTGCGCGGCGACCGCGGCCCGGCTCCCGTCGGGCGCCATGGCGAGCCCCAGCACCCGCCCGAGCTGCCCGGCGGCGAGCCTGCGCGGCGTCGCCCCGGGTGCGAGCCCGGTCGCCGGGGCGAACTCCAGCGCGTCGTCGCCCTCCGCGTCCGTGACCCAGACGACCCACTCCTCGCCCTCCGCCCGGAAGGTGCGGGGCCGCCGGGCCCGTACCCCCGGCTCGGCGGCGAGCGCACGGGCGGGACCGGAGCGGTGGGTGACCCAGTGCACGGCACCCCTCACGGCGACCGCGCTGCCGCGTGCGGTGTGGTCCGGGGCCGCCGACCCGAACCAGCGGGCGGCGTTCAGCGGGAACGGCTGCCGGTCCGTGCGCTGCCCGCCGAGCCGGATGTCGAGCCTGCGCGGCTCGGCCCCGTCGAGGTCGTCGAGGAGCCACAGTTCACCGGCGCAGGCGTAGACGACGCGGGTGCCGTCGCTCGCGGCGTGGCGGGCGTAGAAGCCGTCGACAGGTGTGTGCCGCCGCAGATCGGAACCGTCGGGGAGGGAGGAGTACACCGCCCCGACGCCCTCGTGGTCGGAGAGGAAGGCGATGCGCTCCCCCACCCACACCGGGTACTCGATGTTCCCGTCCAGCTCCTCGTGGAGCCGTACGAAGTCCCCGGTGCCGTCCGGGTCGATCCACAACTTGCCCGCCGTACCGCCCCGGTAGCGCTTCCACCGCGCCGCCTCCAGTCCCATGGGCGCGGAGGCGAGCACGAGGTGCGGTCCGTACGCGACATCGCCGACGGGGCCGTACGGCAGCAGGGTGGCCGGGCCGCCGTCGAGCGGGACCGTGTGGGCCCAGCTGCGGCGGCTGCCCGCCTGGCCGTGGGTGGTGATCGCGAGGACCTGGCCGTCGGGGGTCCAGCCGCGTACCCGGGTCTGTCCGCTGCCCCAGTGGGTGAGCCGCCTCGACGGGCCGCCGTCGACCGGCGCGATGTGCACCTCGGGGGCGCCGTCGCGGGTGGAGGTCCAGGCGACGGTCGTCCCGTCGGGCGAGATGCGCGGCAGGCTGACCGGCATGTTGTCGGCGCTGACCCGCCAGGCCCGGCCGCCGTCGAGCGGGGCGAGCCAGACGTCGTCCTCCGCGGTGAAGGCGACCAGGTCGCCGTGCGGATGCGGATAGCGGAGGTATGAGGATGAGGTCGGCGTCGGGGGCGGGGACGCGGCCGAGGTCTGTGTCACCCGATCACCCTAGGCAAGGGCGGCGGCCACGAACAGGCTCTTGGATCACTTGCCCGAACTCCCCTGCGGGACCGCTCACTTGCCCTCCGGCCAGCAGTTCGGGTGCTGCTTGCAGTAGACGGTCTTGGTGACGGTCACCGTGACGGTGGGCCCGGGCTGCTGCCCGTTGCCCGGGTTGACGGGCGAGGGCGTGGAGTCGCAGTCGCCGAGCCCGTTCACGTGGAACCACTCCTTGCCGTCGATCTTGGCGACGAGGTCCCCGCGCACACAGGAACCGCTCACGGCCCGGGTGATCCGGCCGGTGACCACGATGTCCTTGCCGTCCTTGGTCTCGCCCTCGCAGTCGACCTTGACCACGGTGTTCTCGGTCGCGCTGGGCGCGGCGGAGCCGCCCTTGCCGCCCTCGTACGAGCCCGTGCAGTTGAGCCACTGCACGTCGGCCTTCTGCCGCTCCAGCTCCTTGGTCACCGTCTGGTCGGTCGTGAACGCCACGGTGGCGCTGCTCAGCCCGCCCGGATCACAGCCGACCGCCCCGCCGACGGCGACCACGGCGAGCCCCGCCACACCGGCCACCCGTGCCTCGTAGGCGCGACGACCGGCGGGACGTGGGCGACCCGTGGTGCGACCCGTGCGGCCCCAAACCCTCCTGAATGCCCCCATGGACGGCAGCCTGCCACTGTCCCGGCCGACGCGGTAGAGCGCATACGGCCACTCCGTGCTCGCGCACGTCACGTCCGGCTCATCGCGGCGGAAAACCTGGAGACCAGGCGCTGCCCGGCGCCGTAGCGTGGCCGGATGCGATCCGACCGCAGGCTGCGCAGACTCGTCGTGGACGAGCGGACGACGTACCTCTGGAGTGTCCGGCACAAGCACCGGGACGGCGACGTCTGCCGCGAGGTCCTCAACCTCTACCGGGACGGCGCCCGCACCCGGATCGTGTTCCGGGCGGGCGAGGCCGGTTCGGGCCGCATTGTCGCCGAGGGCTGGTTCTTCTCGGGCTGCGTCGCCGACGGCCGCGGCGCCCTCCTCAACCTGCGCGAGCCCGGCGTCGTACGGGCCCTCGTCGACGAGGCGCAGACGCGCGGACTCCTGCCCGGCGGTGGGGAGTTGGACGGCTGGGAGCTGTTCTCCGCGGTCGCCGAGGCGGTCGACCTCAGCCGCGCCAAGGGCCGCGCCGAAGCTCCACGTACATCGGCGTAAGGCCTGCGATGTCAGGACCAGCGGCCCGTACGGCCGAGGAGCAGTGCGGTCGCCGCGGTTCCGGCGGTGGAGGTGCGCAGGACGGTGCGGCCCAGACGGTACGCCTTGGCGCCTGCCTCCTCGAAGAGGGCCAACTCCTCGGGGGACACGCCGCCTTCGGGACCGACGACGAGCACGATCTCGCCCTCGGCGGGCAGTTCGGCGGTCGCGAGCGCCTCGCTGCCGTAGTCGCGTTCCTCGTGCAGTACGGCGGCGAAGTCGGCCTTGGCGAGGAGGGCGGCCACCTGCTTGGTCGTCGCGGCGTCCGCGACCTCGGGGAAGCGCAGGCGTCTGGACTGCTTGCCGGCCTCGCGGGCCGTGGCACGCCACTTGGCGAGCGCCTTGAGGCCGCGGTCGCCCTTCCACTGGGTGATGCAGCGGGCGGCCGACCAGGGCACGACCGCGTCCACGCCGGTCTCGGTCATCGTCTCGACCGCCAGCTCACCGCGGTCGCCCTTGGGGAGGGCCTGGACGACGGTGATCCGGGGGCTGGGCTCGGGCTCGACCGGGAACTCGAAGGGCTCGACGACCAGATGGTCCTTCCCCGACGCGCTGAGGACGACCCCTGCCGCGCCCCGGCCCCGCCCGTCGGTGATCACCACGTCCTCGCCGGGCTGCAGCCGTCGTACGGAGACGGCGTGCCGTCCCTCCGCGCCGGTCACGTCGATGATCGAGCCGGGGCCCACACCCTCCAGGGAGTCGACCACGAACACCGGCGCGGTCATCGGAGCCCTCCCTTGCCCGACAACGCTGTCTTGGCGGCGTCCAGTTCGGCGACCAGCACCTCCACCAGCTGCCCGGCGGGCATTTCACGTGCCATCCGGTGCCCCTGCCCCGCCCACAGCGCCATGCCCTGCGGGTCGCCGGACGCGGCGGCCTTCTTGCGCACGGGCGAGGTGAGGTGGTGGACCTCCGGGTAGGCAGCGGGGGCGTACGGCCCGTGCTCGCGCAGGAAGCGGTTGACCAGGCCACGGGCCGGCCGCCCGGAGAACGCGCGCGTCAACTCGGTGCGGACGAACAGGGGGTTGGTCAGCGCCTGCTTGTGCAGGGCGTTGGCGCCGGACTCCGGGGTGGCGAGGAAGGCGGTCCCCAGCTGGGCGGCGTCGGCGCCGGCGGCCAGGGCGGCGGCGATCTGGCTGCCGCGCATGATGCCGCCCGCGGCGACGATGGGCAGGCCGACGGCCTCACGGATCTGCGCGATCAGCGACAGCAGTCCGATGCCGGTGCCGTCGGTCTCGGGGTTGTCGCGGTGCGTCCCCTGATGACCGCCCGCCTCGACGCCCTGCGCGATCACGGCGTCGGCGCCGGCCCGCTCCACGGCGAGGGCCTCGTCGGGGGTGGTGGCGGTGACGAGGGTGAAGGTCCCGGCGCGCCGGAGGGACTCCAGCACCTCGCTGCTGGGGACGCCGAAGTGGAAGGAGGCGACGGGAACGGGGTTGTCGAGCAGCACGGCCAGCTTGGCCTCGTACCCGTCGTCCCGCCCGCTGTCCGGGTCCCCGAGCTCGATGTCGTACCAGGCGGCCTCGCCGGCCAGCTGGTGTGCGTAGACGTCGACCGCGGCCTTGTCGGCGTACTCGGACTGCGGCATGAAGAGGTTGACCCCGAAGGGCTTCGTGGTCAGCCCGCGCAGCTGCTTGATCTCCTGGTACATCCCGTCGGCGGTTTTGTACCCGGCGGCGAGAAACCCGAGCCCGCCCGCCTCGGACACGGCCTGGGCGAGATGCGGCACGGAGACGCCGCCCGCCATGGGGGCCTGCACGATCGGATGAGGGAAGAGATCGGTCAGTGCGGAGGACATGACGGCATGTTGTCACGTCCCCCGAACAAGTCCGAATCTGCCCCGCCCCATGGCACGGGGTGGGGCCGGACCACCGGATCAGCGGCCGTTGAACGCGTCCTTCAGCCGGGAGAACAGCCCCTGCTGCCCAGGCTGGAACTGCCCCTGCGGCCGCTCCTCACCGCGCAGCTTGGCCAGCTCCCGCAGCAGCCGCTCCTGCTCGGGATCCAGCTTGCTGGGCGTCTGCACCTCGACGTGGACGATCAGGTCGCCCCGCCCGCCGCCGCGCAGATGCGTCACGCCCCGCCCGTGCAGCGGAATCGACTGCCCGGACTGGGTACCCGGCCGGATGTCGACCTCCTCGAGACCGTCCAGCGTCTCCAGCGGCACCTTCGTACCGAGGGACGCCGCGGTCATCGGGAGCGTCACCGTGCAGTGCAGGTCGTCGCCGCGCCGCTGGAAGGTCGAGTGCGGCAGCTCGTGGATCTCGACGTACAGATCACCGGCGGGACCACCACCCGGACCGACCTCGCCCTCACCGGCGAGCTGGATCCGGGTGCCGTTGTCGACACCGGCCGGGATCTTGACCGTGAGGGTCCGACGGGACCGTACGCGGCCGTCCCCCGCACACTCGGGACACGGCGTGGGAACCACCGTTCCGAACCCCTGGCACTGCGGGCAGGGGCGGGACGTCATGACCTGGCCCAGGAAGGACCGCGTGACCTGGGACACCTCGCCGCGCCCGCGGCACATGTCACACGTCTGCGCGGAGGTGCCCGGCGCCGCGCCCTCACCGTTACAGGTGTTGCAGACGACGGCCGTGTCGACCTGGATGTCCTTCGTCGTACCGAAGGCCGCCTCGTCGAGCTCGACCTCCAGCCGGATCATCGCGTCCTGACCGCGCCGGGTGCGCGAGCGCGGACCGCGCTGGGACGCCGTACCGAAGAACGCGTCCATGATGTCCGAGAAGTTCCCGAAGCCACCGGCGCCGAAGCCGCCCGCGCCGGCGCCGCCGGCCTGGGACAGGGGGTCGCCGCCGAGGTCGTAGACCTGCTTCTTCTGCGGGTCCGACAACACCTCGTAAGCGGCGTTGATCTCCTTGAACCGCTCCTGGGTCTTCGGATCGGGGTTGACGTCCGGGTGCAGCTCGCGAGCGAGCCGCCGGAAGGCCTTCTTGATCTCTTCCTGCGACGCGTCGCGACGCACGCCGAGAACGGCGTAGTAGTCCGTGGCCACTTACGACTCCGCCAGGATCTGTCCGACGTACCGTGCCACTGCGCGTACCGCTCCCATCGTTCCCGGGTAATCCATGCGGGTCGGTCCGACCACGCCGAGCTTGGCGACTGCCTCGCCGCCCGAACCGTAGCCGACCGACACGACGGACGTGGAGTTGAGTCCCTCGTAGGCGTTCTCATGACCGATGCGTACGGTCATGCCCGAATCCCCGGCCTCGCCAAGCAACTTGAGGAGCACGACCTGCTCCTCAAGCGCCTCCAGGACGGGCCGGATAGTGAGGGGGAAGTCATGTCCGAAGCGGGTGAGATTGGCGGTGCCGCCGATCATCAGCCGCTCCTCGTTCTCCTCGACGAGTGTCTCCAGGAGGGTGGAGAGCACGGTCGAGACGGTGCCGCGGTCCTCTACGTCGAAGGCCTCCGCGAGGTCCTCGACGAGCGTCGGCACATCGGTGAAGCGCCGCCCCGCGACCCTGCTGTTGAGCCGCGCGCGTAGATCCGCGAGCGAGGCCTCCCCGAAGGGCGCCGGGCAGTCGACCATCCGCTGCTCGACCCGCCCGGTGTCCGTGATCAGTACGAGCATCACGCGCGCGGGTGCGAGCGAGAGCAGCTCGACGTGCCGGACGGTGGACCGGGTCAGCGACGGGTACTGCACGACGGCGACCTGCCGCGTGAGCTGCGCGAGCAGCCGCACGGTGCGCGCCACGACGTCGTCCAGGTCGACGGCGCCGTCCAGGAAGTTCTGGATGGCGCGCCGCTCCGGCGGGGTCATCGGCTTGACGCCGGCGAGCTTGTCGACGAACAGCCGGTAACCCTTGTCGGTGGGGATCCGCCCGGCGCTGGTGTGCGGCTGGGCGATGAACCCGTCGTCCTCCAGGGCTGCCATGTCATTGCGAATGGTCGCCGGGGAGACGCCGAGGTTGTGCCGCTCGGTCAGGGCCTTCGACCCCACCGGCTCCTCGGTGCCGACATAGTCCTGGACGATGGCGCGCAACACCTGGAGCCTGCGTTCACTCAGCATCCCGCGCACACCTCCAGTCGTTCCCTTTGCCACCTTGTCTGGCACTCTGTCCACCCGAGTGCCAGCCGCCCCCGGCCCAGTGTACGGCGGTGGGGTACGCCCCGGGCAAGGCCGGTTCCGCGACGCCGTGCCCGGACGTGCTGTCTTGGCCAAGCGGCGCCGGGGAAGTGAGGGTGCGTTCCCGCGTCGTTCGGTGCGTGCTCTCGGTGCGCTGGACGAAGGTCCTCGTAGCGGAGCTACTAGGGCCTTTGGCCGGTGCGGCGAGTGGGGGTCCCCCCTCTGGGGGAGCGTGCCGGGCGGCGTGGGGATGTGCCCTCACTTCCCCGGTGTCGCTTAGCGTCGCGGTATGACGGTGACTTGGGAAGAGCTGGGGTGGGAGCGGCTGGCGGCCGGGGTCGGGCGGTGCCGGCTTCCGGGGTGGGACTGCACGGCAGGGCTGGTCGTCGGGGACGGGACGGCGTTGATCGTCGACGCCGGGTCGAGCCTCGGGGAGGGCGTGCGGTTGCGTACGCAGGCACAGTGGCTCGCGGGTCACCGTGTGACTCATCTCGCGCTGACGCATCCCCACTTCGACCATGTCTTCGGGGCGGCGGCGTTCGCGGGTGCCGAGGTGTACGGCGCGGTGGGCGTGGACACGGTCCTCGACGGCCGGCACGCGCGCGACGAGCTGCGCGGGGACGCGGTCCGCAACGGCCTGGACGCCGCCGCGGCGGAGGAGGCCGTGGACGCGCTGGTCCACCCCCACCACCTGGTGAGCGGCGAGTGGACCCTCGACCTGGACGGCGCCCGCCAGGTCCTGCTGGCGAACGTGGGCCCCGCCCACACGGCCCACGACCTGGTGGTGCTCGTGCCGGGCGACCCCGAGGTGGTCTTCTGCGGTGACCTGGTCGAGGAGTCCGGCGAACCCCAGGCCGGCCCCGACGCCGTACCGTCGCACTGGCCGGCGGCCCTGGACCGCCTCCTCGACCTGGGCGGCGAGGACGCGCTGTACGTGCCCGGTCACGGAGCGGTGGTGGACGCGGAGTTCGTACGACGCCAGCGCGACGCCCTCGCGGCCCGATTCGGCGTGTCGCGGTGATCCGTACTCCACCCGGCCCAGACTTCTCCTATCGTCATCCGAATGCGCCAGTACTCGCCGGACCTGACTCCGCCCTGGAAGAAGCCCAAGCCGGTGGCGGAGGTACCCGCCGACCCGGGCCTGGTCGTCGAGGAGGCGGGCACGGGTTTCTGCGGCGCGGTGATCCGCTGCGAGGCGGGCACGGTGACCCTGGAGGACCGCTTCGGCAAGCACCGGGTGTTTCCGCTGGAGCCGCGCGGGTTCCTGCTGGAGGGGCGAGTGGTGACCCTCGTACGGCCCACGTCCTCGGCTCCCGCCCGTCCCACCCGTACGGCCTCCGGTTCGGTCGCCGTCCCCGGCGCACGCGCACGCGTGGCCCGCGCCGGCCGCATCTACGTCGAGGGCCGCCATGACGCGGAACTGGTCGAGAAGGTGTGGGGCGACGACCTGCGCATCGAGGGCGTGGTCGTGGAGTACCTGGAGGGCGTGGACGACCTCCCGTCGATCGTGGCCGAATTCGCACCGGGGCCGGACGCCCGCCTGGGGGTCCTGGTGGACCACCTGGTGCCGGGCACGAAGGAATGGCGCATCGCCGAGTCCGTGACGAGTGAGCACGCCCTCGTCGTGGGCCACCCGTACATCGACATCTGGGAGGCGGTGAAGCCGTCGTCGCTGGGGATCGCGGGGTGGCCTCGCGTCCCGCGCGGGCAGGACTGGAAGACGGGGGTGTGCCGGGCGCTGGGGTGGCCGTCGGAGAACACCGGGGCGGTGTGGCAGGCGATTCTGCAGCGGGTGGGGTCCTACAAGGACCTGGAGCCGGAGTTGCTGGGGCGGGTGGAGGAACTGATCGACTTCGTGACGGCTCCGGCGTAGAGCCGTCACGTCCCTCAGTCCACCAGGTCCCGCACCACCGCGTCCGCCAGCAAACGCCCTCGCAGCGTCAGTACCGCGCGTCCTTCGTCGTACGGCTCCTGCTGCAGAAGTCCGTCCGACAGGGCGCGGCGGGAGGCCCGCAGGCCCTCCTCCCGCAGCAGCTCCAGCGGCGCCCCCTCCAGCAGCCTGAGCTCCAGTAGGATCCGCTCCACCCTGCGGTCCTCCTCCGACAGCAGCTCCCGACCGGCCCCCGGCGACCGCCCCGCCGCCAGCGCCGCCGCGTACGCGCCCGGATGCTTCACGTTCCACCAGCGCACCCCGCCCACGTGCGAGTGCGCCCCCGGCCCCGCGCCCCACCAGTCGGCGCCCCGCCAGTACAGCTCGTTGTGCAGGCAGCGGGCGGCCTCGGAGGTCGCCCAGTTGGACACCTCGTACCAGTCGAAACCGGCCGCCGTGAGCGTCTCCTCGGCGATCAGGTACCGGTCCGCGTGGACGTCGTCGTCCGTCATCGGGACCTCGCCCCGGCGGATACGACGGGCCAGCTGGGTGCCCTCCTCGACGATCAGGGCGTATGCGCTGACGTGATCCGGGCCGGCGCCCAGCGCCGCCTCCAGCGAGGCCCGCCAGTCGTCGTCGGACTCGCCCGGCGTGCCGTAGATCAGGTCCAGGTTGACGTGCTCGAAGCCCGCCGCGCGGGCCTCCGCGACGCAGGCCTCCGGGCGCCCCGGTGTGTGCGTGCGGTCCAGGATCTTCAGCACATGCTGCCGCGCGCTCTGCATGCCGAAGGAGATCCGGTTGAAGCCGCCCCGGCGGAGGGTGGCGAGGTAGGCCGGGTCGACCGACTCCGGGTTCGCCTCCGTGGTGATCTCCGCGTCCGGCGCCAGTCCGAACTCGTCGCGGATCGCCCCCAGCATCCGTACGAGATCGTCGGCGGCCAGCAGCGTCGGCGTACCGCCGCCCACGAAGACCGTGCGGACCTCGCGCGGGTCGTCGCCGAGGACCTTGCGGGCAAGGCGGACCTCGTCGACCAGCGTCTCGGCGTAGTTGTCGCGGGACGCCAGTACCCCGCCCGTGCCGCGCAGCTCGGTCGCCGTGTAGGTGTTGAAGTCGCAGTAGCCGCAGCGGGTCGCGCAGTACGGGACGTGCAGATAGAAGCCGAGGGGGCGGTCGGCGGACCCGGCGAGCGCGGGCGCGGGGAGCGCGCCGTCGTCGGGGGCGGGCTCGCCGTCGGGGAGTGCGGAGGGCATGGGTTCCATTGTCCCGTACCCAGCCGGTTGCTCGGGCCCGGCGGTCCTGCCGGGCCGGTTGTGCGGGCCTTCCGGCTACTCGGCCTGCAGCACCAGCAGCGCCAGATCGTCCTCCGGCGGCCGGCCGCCGAACTCGTGGACCAGCCTGCGGATCCGTTCCGCGATCAGCTGGGCGTTCAGGCCCGTGCACCCCGCGAGCGCGGTCGCGAGGCCGTCGCCGTCATCGAACTGGCGGGACCCGCTGCGCCGCTCGGTCACCCCGTCGGTCACGCACAGCAGGGTGTCGCCGGAGCGCAGCTCGAAGGTCTCGCTGGTGTACGTCGCGTCCTCGACGACCCCGAGCAGGGTCTGCGGCTGAGCGACCGTGTGGACCTCGCCGCCCGTCCCGAGCAGGAGCGGCAGGGGGTGACCGGCGGAGGCGAGGGTGCAGCGGATGCCGCCGTCGAAGGGGGTCAGTTCGCCGTACAGCAGGGACAGGAAGCGGGTCTGCGGGTCGTCGCCGGGGACGACCGGGCCGACCAGCGCGCGGGCGGCGGCGTCGGCGGCTTCCGTGGCGTCGTCGAGGAGGAGCTGGTTGAGGCGGTCGAGGACGTCGGCGACCCGGTAGCCCTCGCGGGCGAGGAGCCGCAGCCAGGGGCGCGCGATGCCGATCACCACAGCCGCCTCCGGGCCCTTGCCCTGGACGTCGCCGATGGCGAAGCACCAGCGGCCGTCGCCGGCCGGGAAGAGGTCGTAGAAGTCGCCGCTCGGGCCGCCCTTGTCGCACGGCTCGTACACCAGGGCGCTGGCGACGCCGGGGATCTCCGCGACCGCGCCGGGCAGCAGGCCGCGCTGCAAGACCCGGCTGATGGTGGCCTGCCGGGCGTACTGGCGGGCCGCGCCGATGGCGAGGGCCACCCGGCGGCTGAGGTCCTCGACGAGCCCGGTGACCTCGTCGGGGAAGCGGTCCAGGCCGGCCCGCCCGATGACCAGCGTGCCCAGCGGGCGGCCGCCGGCGATCAGGCGGTACGCGAGCGCCGTGCCGCGGATCCCCCGCTCGCCGAGCGACTCGGCGGGCCAGGGATAGGGGACCGGGCCGGTGCGGTGGTGGTCGGACGGCTGCGGCGGCTCCTTCTCCAGGGCGCGGCGGAGTTCCTCGATGAGGTTCTCGGAACCGTGCCAGACGCGGGCGAGCTTGGGCCCGGCACCCGCGGCGCCGTCCGCCAGCCGGCCTCCCCCGCCCCCGCCCTCGTCGGACCGGGGGTAGCCCCAGCGCCCGGCGACCTCGTCCTCCAGCCACACCGCGCACCAGTCCGCGAGCCGCGGCACGATCAGCTGGCCGGCGAGCGCGGCGACCAGGTTCTCGTCGAGCTGCCCGGCGAGCAGGTCGGAGGCCTCGGCGAGGAAGGACAGGGCGCCGCGGTTGAGCCAGTCCCGTTCCCGTTCGGGGCGATGGGGGTATGCCGGGTGGCCCGGATACGCCGGGTGGCCCGAACGCTGCGGATACTCCGCGTACCCCAGCTCATGGGGGCCCCCGGGCTCCGCCGAAGGAGACGGCGGCTCCGGCGCGAGGATCTCGGCCACGCGCAACTCGCGCTCCAGCGCGCGCTCCTCGGCGTACGCCTCGATGTCGTCCCTGCCCGCCAAGGGATCCTCGGCGGGCAGCCGCGCCCACACGGTCTTGGCGCCGGTGCGGTAGGTGACCCCCCAGGACTCGGCGAGCCGGGACACCAGCCGCAGGCCCCGGCCGTACTCCGGTGTCTCGTACGGCGCGTCGACCTCGCCGTCGCGCGGGGCACGCGAGGGGTGGTGGTCCAGGACCTCGACCAGGAGGGCGCCGGTGTCCTCCTCAAGGCGACAGGTGAGCTCGACATCGGTGCCGGCGTGCACGACGGCGTTGGTGACCAGTTCGCTGACGGCCACGACGGCGTCGTCGACGAGACGGTCGCTGACGCGCTCGGTGCCGGGGAGCCCTGAGGTGGCCCACTCGGTGAGGGCGGCGCGCACGAGGGAGCGGGCGGAGCCCGGGGAGAGGGGAGTGCCGGGGAGGGTGGTGCGGGTTTCGGTGCACGGGTGAAGGTCGCGGTCCGCGCGCGGGCGTGTGTCGTGATCCGCGCGCGGGCGCGCGCTCTCTGGCGCAGGCGCATCAGAGGCACGGGTAACGGTCTCCCGTTGCACCGGAATGGCCCCCATGGACAGCTCCCCGAGCGGTTCGGACGAATACGCCTCAGTCGACGCCGACAGAGTGACAGACTGGCCACGCCCATAAGCACCGAGTTACCGAAGTGGGCCGCCATGAGTGAAAACCGTGCTACCCGTGTGCTCGAAGACGGACAGAAAGACGGTCAAATTCGAGCATCGGAACTGCGCCCGCTGCTCGCCGCGATGACCGCGGCCCGCGACGGCGACTTCCGCCGGCTCCCGGAGACCGGCGAGGGAGTGGTGGCCGAACTGACGGCCGTGTTCAACCAGATCATGGACCGGAGCACGCACTTCAACAGCGAAGTGCAGCGGGTGAAACGGGATTTGGTACGGCACGGCAGGCTCGACGAGCGGCTCTCGGCGAGCCCGGGCCAGGGCGACTGGACGACCCGGGTCAACGACGTCAACCACGTGCTCGACGCCCTGGTGGCCCCGGCGGCGAACGCGACGCGCGTGCTGGACGCGGTGGCCGGCGGCGACCTCACCCAGCGCGTCGATCTGCACGACGGCAGCCGCCAGTTACGCGGCGACCTGCGGCGCCTCGGCCGGGCCGTGAACAAGATGGTCGACCAGCTCTCCCTGTTCACCGGCGAGGTGACCCGCGTGGCCCGCGAGGTCGGCACCGAGGGCCGGCTCGGCGGCCGGGCCAAGGTGACGGGACTGTCCGGCAGTTGGCGGGACGTGACCGAGGCGGTCAACACGATGGCGTCCCGGCTGACGGCCCAGGTGCGCGACATCGCCCTGGTGACGACGGCCGTGGCCCGCGGCGACCTGACCCGTACGGTCACCGTCGAGGCGACCGGCGAGCTGCTCGAACTCAAACTGACCGTCAACACGATGGTCGACCAGCTCTCCGCATTCGCCGACGAGGTCACCCGCGTCGCCCGCGAGGTCGGCACGGAGGGGCAACTCGGCGGGCGGGCCCAGGTGCGGGGCGTCAGCGGCGTATGGAAGGACCTCACCGACAACGTCAACTTCATGGCGTCGAACCTCACCTCCCAGGTCCGCAACATCGCCCAGGTCACCACCGCCGTCGCCAACGGCGACCTGAGTCAGAAGATCACCGTCGACGCCCAGGGCGAGATCCTCGAACTGAAGTCGACCATCAACACGATGGTGGACCAGCTCTCCGCCTTCGCCGACGAGGTGACGAGGGTCGCCCGCGAGGTCGGCACGGAAGGAAACCTGGGCGGGCGAGCTCAGGTGCGCGGCGTCAGCGGCGTATGGAAAGACCTCACCGACAACGTCAACTTCATGGCGGACAACCTCACTTCGCAGGTCCGCAACATCGCCCTCGTGTCCACCGCCGTGGCCCAGGGCGACCTCGGCAAGAAGATCACGGTCGAGGCGAAGGGCGAGATCCTGGAGCTGAAGTCGACCATCAACACGATGGTGGACCAGCTCTCCGCCTTCGCCGACGAGGTCACCCGCGTCGCCCGCGAGGTCGGCACCGAAGGCAACCTCGGCGGTCAGGCCCAGGTGCGCGGGGTGAGCGGCGTATGGAAGGACCTCACCGACAACGTCAACTTCATGGCGCTGAACCTGACCTCCCAGGTCCGCAACATCGCTCAGGTCACCACCGCCGTCGCCAACGGCGACCTCTCCAAGAAGATCACCGTCGACGCCCGCGGCGAGATCCTCGAACTCAAGGACACCGTCAACACGATGGTGCAGCAGCTGCGCGCCTTCGCCGACGAGGTCACCCGCGTCGCCCGCGAGGTCGGCACCGACGGCCGGCTCGGCGGCCGGGCCCAGGTGCTGGGCGTCTCCGGCGTCTGGCGCGACCTCACGGACAACGTCAACTACATGGCCGACAACCTCACCTCGCAGGTGAGGAACATCGCCCAGGTGACGACCGCCGTCGCCAACGGCGACCTCTCCAAGAAGATCGACGTGGACGCGCGCGGCGAGATCCTGGAGCTGAAGACCGCCATCAACACGATGGTCGACACCCTCTCCTCCTTCTCCTCCGAGGTCACCCGCGTGGCCCGCGAGGTCGGTTCCGAGGGTCAACTCGGCGGCCAGGCCCGGGTGGAGGGCGTGTACGGCACCTGGAAGCGCCTGACGACGAACGTGAACGAACTCGCGTCGAACCTCACCACCCAGGTCCGCGCGATCGCCGAGGTCGCCTCAGCCGTGGCCCAGGGCGACATGTCCCGCTCGATCACGGTCGAGACCCGAGGCGAGGTCGCCGAGCTGAAGGACAACATCAACCTGATGGTGGCCAACCTGCGCGAGACGACCCGCGCCAAGGACTGGCTGGAGTCCAACCTGGCCCGCCTCGCCGCCCTGATGCAGGGCCACCGCGACCTGATGGAGGTCGCCGACCTGCTGCTGCGCGAGCTGACCCCGCTGGTCAACGCCCAGTACGGCGCGTTCTTCCTGGCCGACCCGGACGAGGAGAGCGCCTCGCTGCGGACCGCGGTTCCGGCGAAGGGGCTCGCGTTCATCGCCGGGTACGGCTCGGCGCAGGGCACGACGATCGAGACCGGCGGTCTCCCTGTGCACGGCCTGGTCCGGCAGGCGGCCCGCGAGAAGAAGCGGATCCTCGTCGAGGAGGCCCCGCCGGACTACATCAAGATCAACAGTGGGCTCGGCGAGGCGGCGCCCACCAGCGTCGTCATCATCCCGATCCTCTTCGAGGACAAGCTCCTCGGCGTGATCGAGCTGGCGTCCTTCTCCCGCTTCTCCGACGTGCACCTGGCGTTCTTCGACCAGTTCGTGAACACCATCGCCGTCGCCATCAACACGATCATCGCCAACTCCCGTACGGAGTCCCTGCTCGGCGAGTCCCAGCGCCTCGCCATGCAGCTCCAGGAACGCTCGGACGAACTCCAGATGCAGCAGGCGGAGTTGCAGCGCTCGAACGCGGAACTGGAGGAGAAGGCAGCTCTGTTGGCCACCTCCTCCCAGTACAAGTCGGAGTTCCTGGCGAACATGTCGCACGAGCTGCGGACGCCTTTGAACTCACTGCTGATCCTGGCGAGGCTGCTCTCCGACAACCCGGACGGCCATCTCTCCGACCAGGAGGTCCAGTTCGCGACGACGATCCACCGCTCCGGCTCCGACCTCCTGCAACTGATCAACGACATCCTGGACCTGTCGAAGATCGAGGCCGGCCGAATGGACGTACGCCCGAAGAAGCTGCCCCTCATCAAACTCCTCGACTACGTCCACGCCACCTTCCGCCCGCTCACCCTGGACCGGGGGCTCTCATTCGAGGTGTCGGTCGGCGACGACGTGCCGCGCGAGATGTTCTCGGACGAGCAGCGCCTGCAGCAGATCCTGCGCAACCTCCTCTCCAACGCGATCAAGTTCACCGCGACGGGCCGGGTCGAGCTGCGGGTGAACCGGGTGAAGGACCCCGAGCACCACTACGTCCGCGAGGGCGACGAGGTGATCGCGTTCGCCGTGTCCGACACCGGCATCGGCATCGCGCAGGAGAAACTCCCGGTGATCTTCGAGGCGTTCCAGCAGGCCGACGGCACCACCAACCGCAAGTACGGCGGCACGGGACTCGGGCTGTCCATCAGCCGGGAGATCGCGGGCCTGCTGGGCGGCCGTATCGTCGCCGAGAGCCAGCCCGGCGAGGGCTCCACGTTCACGCTGTACGTCCCGGTCGTCAGCCCCGGTCACGCCGCCACCGGCCCGACCCCCGAGGACCGTCTGCTGCCGGTGCCGGACCAGTTGTCGACGGAGCCCTTCACGGGCACCCACGACACGGACGAGTCCTGGCCGATCCCGGTCAAGCTGGAGGCCTGGCAGACGGGCCGGGCGGGCCGGGTGCTCCCCGGCCGAAGGGTACTGATAGTCGACGACGACATCCGCAACGTCTTCGCGCTCACCCATGTCCTGGGCCGGGTCGGCATGCCGGTCCTGTACGCGGAGAACGGCCGCGAGGGCATCGAGACACTGGAGCGGAACCCGGACGTCGAACTCGTCCTGATGGACATCATGATGCCGGAGATGGACGGTTACGAGACGATCTCCGCCATCCGTCGCACCCCGCGCTGGGCCGACCTGCCCATCGTCGCGCTGACCGCGAAGGCCATGCCCGGAGACCGGGAGAAGTCCATCGCGCGGGGCGCCCACGACTACGTACCGAAGCCGGTGAACGTGGATCAGCTGCTGACCGTCGTCTGCGACCTCCTGGACCCCGAGGGCGCACCAGAGCCGACGGAACCGGAGAAGACACAGACTGAATGAGGCACAGCCATCATGAGTGTTGAGGCAACGACCGACGAGCGTGCGGGAATCCTCCTGGTCGACGACATGGAGGACAACCTGATCGCGCTGGAGGCCGTCCTGGGGTCCCTCAACGAGCCGCTCGTGCGCGCGCGGTCGGGCGAGGAGGCGATGAAGGCGCTGCTGCGCCAACGCTTCGCCCTGGTCCTGCTCGACGTCCGCATGCCGGGCATGGACGGCTTCGAGACAGCCACCAACATCAAACGGCTCGACCAGACCAAGGACGTCCCGATCATCTTCCTCACAGGTGCGGAGGACGACCCCGGCTACGCCTTCCGCGGCTACGCGACAGGCGCCGCGGACTACTTGACCAAGCCGTTCGATCCGTGGGTACTGCGGGCGAAGGTGACGGTGTTCCTGGACTTGTACCGCAAGGGCCGGGAACTGGAGCGCCTACTGACCCAGAAACCGACGCACAGTGCCGAGTTCCTCATACGTCTGACGGCCCTGGAAAGGGAGTTGGACGGGGAGAACCCACCGGACATCGCGAAGCTGCGGAACCAAGTCCGGGAGCTACGGCACCTGGCAGGCGGACGGCAAGTGTCTTGACCTAAGGGGCGCGGGGAACTGCGCGACCAGCCACGACGAACCCCGCAGCCGCCAACGGTCCCCCGCCGCCCCTCCGCTCCCGCGCTACGCCTCCCGCGTACCCGCGTACATCTCCTCGATCAGCCCCTTGTACTCCCGCTCCACAACCGGCCGCTTCAACTTCAGACTCGGCGTGATCTCCCCGTGCTCCACATCGAGATCCCGCGGCAGCAGCCGGAACTTCTTGATGGTCTGCCACTTCTGCAGCCCGGCGTTGAGCTGCTTCACATAGCCGTCGACCATCTCGACGGTCGCCGGCGCGGCCACGATCTCCGCATACGACTTCCCGGCGAGCCCGTTCTCCTCGGCCCACCCCAGAATCGACGGCTCGTCCAGCGCGATCAGCGCCGTGCAGAAGTTCCGGTCGGCCCCGTGCACCAGGATGTTGGACACGTACGGGCACACCGCCTTGAACTGCCCCTCGACCTCGGCCGGCGCGATGTACTTGCCGCCCGACGTCTTGATCAGGTCCTTCTTACGGTCGGTGATGCGCAGGTACCCGTCCGGGGACAGCTCACCGATGTCGCCGGTGTGGAACCAGCCGTCGGACTCCAGCACCTCGGCGGTCTTGTCCGGCAGCCCGTGGTAGCCCTCCATGATGCCGGGACCGCGCAGCAGGATCTCGCCGTCGTCCGCGATGCGCACCTCCGTGCCGGGCAGCGGCTTGCCGACCGTGCCGGTGCGGTAGGCCTCGCCGGGGTTCACGAAGGACGCGGCCGAGGACTCCGTGAGGCCGTAGCCCTCCAGGATGTGGATGCCGGCGCCGGCGAAGAAGTAGCCGATCTCCGGGGAGAGGGCGGCGCTGCCCGACACACAGGCGCGCAGGTTGCCGCCGAAGGCCTCGCGGATCTTGGCGTAGACGAGCGTGTCGGCGACCTTGTGCTTGGCGGCGAGGCCGAAGGGCGCGGAGTGGGTGCCGGTGCGCCGGAAGTTGTCCTGGGTGACCTTGGCGTACTCGCGGGCGACCTCGGCGGCCCACTGGAAGATCTTGAGCTTGGCGCCGCCGCCCGCGCGGGCCTTGGCGGCGACCCCGTTGTAGACCTTCTCGAAGATGCGCGGCACGGCGGCCATGTACGTCGGCTGCACGACCGGCAGATTCTCGATGATCTTGTCGACACGGCCGTCGACGGCGGTGACGTGCCCGACCTCGATCTGCCCGGAGGTGAGCACCTTGCCGAAGACGTGCGCGAGCGGCAGCCACAGGTACTGCACGTCCTCGGGGCCGACCAGCCCCGTCGCGGCGATCGCCTTCGCCATGTACGACCAGTTGTCGTGCGGCAGCCGTACGCCCTTGGGGCGGCCGGTGGTGCCGGAGGTGTAGATCAGGGTGGCGAGCTGGTCCTTGGTGATCGCACCGACCCGCTCCTTGACCAGCTCGGCGTCCTTCTCCAGCCGGGCCGCGCCGCGCTTCTCCAGCTCGTCCAGGGTGAGGATCCAGTCGGCGGTCTCGACCCCGGCCGGGTCGATCACCACGACATGGGTGAGGTTCGGCAGCTCGGCGCGCTTCTCCTGCGCCTTGGCCAGCTGCGCCGCGTCCTCGGCGATGAGCACCCGGCTCTCGGAGTCGGAGAGGATGAACGCCGACTCGTCGGCGTTGGTCTGCGGATAGACGGTGGTGGTGGCCGCGCCGGCGCACATGATGCCCAGGTCGGCGAGTATCCACTCGATCCGGGTCGATGAGGCGAGGGCCACCCGCTGCTCGGGCTGGACGCCCAGCTCGATGAGCCCGGCCGCGATGGCGTAGACCCGCTCGGCGGCCTGCGCCCAGCTCAGCGACTTCCAGTCGTCCGGCCCCTGGCCGGAGGCGGGAGGCAAGGGATAGCGGTATGCCTCGGCGTCCGGTGTGGCCGCCACGCGCTCCAGGAAGAGGTTCGCCACGCTCGGCGGACGGTTCTCGATCAGTGTCTGTGTGTCGCTCACGACATCCTCCGGGGCCCGCGACAGTGCGGCTGGCTCAGGTTGCGGCTGTTGTTTAACTCGCGAGTAACTATCGAGCAGGGATCAGAGTAAAGGGCGACCGGCCACTGCGTAAGGGGCGGCGGGCTGTCACTTCATACAGAGGAAAGACACGGGCCCGCCGCGCACCGGCGCGACGGGCCCGTTAAATCCGCACACCTCGGGACTATTTCTTGCCCTTGCCCGATCCCGCACTGTCATCACTGCTCAGTACGGCGATGAAGGCCTCCTGCGGAACCTCCACGGAACCCACCATCTTCATCCGCTTCTTGCCTTCCTTCTGCTTCTCCAGCAGCTTCCGCTTACGGGAGATGTCACCGCCGTAGCACTTGGCGAGGACGTCCTTGCGGATGGCGCGGATGGTCTCGCGGGCGATCACCCGGGAGCCGATGGCGGCCTGGATGGGCACCTCGAAGGCCTGCCGGGGGATCAGCTCGCGCAGCTTGGCGACGAGCCGCACACCGTACGCGTACGCCGCGTCCTTGTGCGTGATCGCGGAGAAGGCGTCCACCTTGTCGCCGTGCAGCAGGATGTCGACCTTGACCAGGCTGGAGGTCTGCTCGCCGGTGGGCTCGTAGTCCAGCGAGGCGTAACCGCGCGTCTTGGACTTCAGCTGGTCGAAGAAGTCGAAGACGATCTCGGCGAGGGGCAGGGTGTAGCGGATCTCGACCCGGTCCTCGGACAGGTAGTCCATGCCGAGGAGGGTGCCGCGCCGGGTCTGGCACAGCTCCATGATCGACCCGATGAACTCGGTCGGCGCAAGGATCGTGGCGCGTACGACCGGCTCGTACACCTCGTTGATCTTGCCCTCGGGGAACTCGCTCGGGTTGGTGACGGTGTGCTCGGTGCCGTCCTCCATCACGACCCGGTAGACCACGTTGGGCGCGGTCGCGATCAGGTCGAGCCCGAACTCGCGCTCCAGCCGCTCGCGGATCACGTCCAGGTGGAGCAGACCGAGGAAGCCGACGCGGAAGCCGAAGCCGAGGGCGGCGGAGGTCTCCGGCTCGTAGACCAGGGCGGCGTCGTTGAGCTGGAGCTTGTCGAGGGCCTCGCGCAGCTCCGGGTAGTCGGAGCCGTCCAGCGGATACAGACCGGAGAAGACCATCGGCTTCGGGTCCTTGTACCCGCCGAGCGCCTCGGTGGCCCCCTTGTGCTGGCTGGTGACGGTGTCACCGACCTTGGACTGGCGGACGTCCTTCACACCGGTGATGAGGTAACCCACCTCACCGACACCGAGTCCGTCGGCGCCGAGCATCTCGGGCGAGTTCGTCCCGATCTCCAGCAGCTCGTGCGTGGCGCCGGTCGACATCATCCTGATGCGCTCGCGCTTGTTGAGCTGGCCGTCGATGACACGGACGTACGTCACGACGCCGCGGTAGGAGTCGTAGACGGAGTCGAAGATCATCGCGCGGGCGGGGGCGTCCTTGACGCCGACCGGCGCCGGGACCTCCTTGACCACCTTGTCGAGCAGCGCGTCGACGCCGAGGCCGGTCTTCGCGGACACCCGCAGGACGTCGCTCGGGTCGCAGCCGACGAGGTTCGCGAGCTCCTCGGCGAACTTCTCGGGCTGCGCGGCCGGCAGGTCGATCTTGTTCAGTACGGGGATGATCGTGAGGTCGTTCTCCATCGCCAGGTAGAGGTTGGCGAGGGTCTGCGCCTCGATGCCCTGGGCGGCGTCGACGAGGAGGACGGTCCCCTCACAGGCCGCGAGCGACCGCGAGACCTCGTAGGTGAAGTCGACGTGCCCCGGGGTGTCGATCATGTTGAGGATGTGCGTGTTGCCGGGTTCGTGGGTGGGAGCCCACGGCAGCCGCACCGCCTGGGACTTGATCGTGATGCCGCGCTCGCGCTCGATGTCCATCCGGTCGAGGTACTGAGCACGCATCTGCCGCTGCTCGACCACACCGGTCAGCTGAAGCATCCGGTCGGCGAGCGTGGACTTGCCGTGGTCGATGTGCGCGATGATGCAGAAATTGCGGATCAGAGCCGGGTCGGTACGGCTCGGCTCGGGCACATTGTTAGGGGTCGCGGGCACGCAGGGTCCTGTCTCTTGAGGCGCCTTATGCCTCGGGTCGGATCGATACGTAGGTTCCATGGTCCCACGGGCGGCGACCGGGGGACGTTTTGGGCCGTCGGGCGGCCCACTGGTAGCCTGGGTGGCTGTGTCTCATGCCCTCTCAGCGCGAGGCACTGAACATGACAAGGCAAGTGATGCGAAGGCACATCCCGTGCTCGCACGCATCTCTACGTTGAAGAGGCTCATTCGTGGCGAACATCAAGTCCCAGATCAAGCGGATCAAGACCAACGAGAAGGCTCGGCTGCGCAACAAGGCCGTCAAGTCCTCCCTGAAGACCGCGATCCGCAAGGCCCGTGAGGCCGCTGCCGCGGGTGACGTCGAGAAGGCCAACGAGTACCAGCGCGCCGCGTCGCGTGCGCTCGACAAGGCCGTCTCGAAGGGCGTCATCCACAAGAACCAGGCCGCCAACAAGAAGTCGGCGCTTGCTTCGAAGGTCGCTTCCCTCAAGGGCTGAACCTTTATCTGGTCTGATCGCCGGAAGGACCCAGAGCGGGCCCTCTCTCATCCGCTCCCGACCGGCACCCCGGATTCGCACGCGGCCTGCGTTCGCCACGCGGGTGCGGATCCAGCAGCCTGATCCGAAGGCCCCGGCACCTCGCCCTTCCCCAGGGCGCGAGCCGGGGCCTTCGGCATGCCTGCGTCACGTCCAGAAGTCGTTGGCCTTGTCGATGTCCGAGACGCACTCGTCGAGATCGGTGATCTTCTCACCGACGATCCGGAAGACGATGCCGCCGTTCTCGTCGATGCGCTTGTCGCCCCGGGCCGCGGTGAAGCGGTGCACGGACATGGCGTGCCCACGTCCGTCGACGAAGATGTCGCGCAGCTCGACCTGGAAGGAACCGCCCGTCTCCGAGTAGAGCCGGCCGTAGTACCCGTCGAGGATCGAGTCGATCCCCTTGAAGTCCCCCGAGAGCGGATGGGAACCGGGCACGTGGTGTGCGCAGTCCCCGGTCATCAGGCCGCGCAGGGTGTCCATGTCTCCGCGCTGGAAGGCTTCGTAGCCCTTGCGGACGAGCGCGGCGTGCGGGTGTTCAGCCATGACGGTCGCCACCTTTCCCGATCCGGCGATGAACGGCTGATACGCCCGATTCTCCTCTCCTCGCCCAGGTCCTGTCGTTTGGATCAAGCCGGCTGTGAGGTGCGGCGCCTTTCAACGGACCCGAGCGGGGGCGATGGGGGTGCCTCCGCGCGAGGTTGTTCGAGCGTGGAGGAGCGTGCAGCTGCAAGGCGGAGGAGGGAGTCGACGCGATGGGGGTGCCGGCCGCCCCCCGCGCGAGGTCGTTCGAGCGTGAGGGAGTCGGCGAGTGACGACAACGCGGCTGGGGTCCCCCTCCGGGGAGTGCGTGCCAGGGCCCGCGACGCCGCATGATCCAAACGACAGGGCCTAGCCCCGCCCCCCGGACCGAGCCGCCCGCGCGATGGCCACGACCGCCTTCTCAAGGGCGTACTCGGGGTCGTCCCCGCCGCCCTTCACACCGGCGTCGGCCTCGGCGACCGCCTGCAACGCGACCGCCACTCCGTCCGGCGTCCACCCCCGCATCTGCTGCCGGACACGGTCGATCTTCCAGGGCGGCATGCCCAGCTCCCGCGCGAGGTCGGCGGGGCGCCCACCGCGGGCCGAGGACAGCTTCCCGATGGCCCGCACGCCCTGTGCGAGCGCGCTGGTGATCAGGACCGGCGCCACGCCCGTCGCCAACGACCACCGCAGCGCCTCCAGCGCCTCCGCGGCCCGCCCCTCGACCGCCCGGTCCGCGACGGTGAAGCTCGACGCCTCGGCCCGACCGGTGTAGTACCGCCCGACGACCGCCTCGTCGATGGTCCCCTCGACATCGGCGACCAGCTGACTCACCGCGGCCGCCAGCTCCCGGAGGTCGCTCCCGATGGCATCGACCAGCGTCTGGCAGGCCTCGGGCGTCGCCGACCGCCCGGTCGCCCGGAACTCCTGCCTGACGAACGCCAGCCGGTCCGCCGGCTTCGTCATCTTCGGGCACGCCACCTCCCGCGCCCCCACCTTGCGGGCGGCGTCGAGCAGCTTCTTGCCCTTGGCCTGACCGGCGTGCAGCAGCACCAGGGTGATCTCCTCGGCGGGCGACCCCAGATACGCCGTCACGTCCTTGATCGTGTCGGCCGACAGATCATGCGCATTGCGCACGACCACGACCTTGCGCTCCGCGAACAGCGAGGGACTGGTCAACTCGGCCAGCGTGCCCGGCTGCAACTGCTCCGGAGTCAGCTCCCGCACGTCCGTGTCGGCATCGGCGGCCCTGGCGGCAACCACCACCTCCCGCACGGCACGATCGAGCAACAGCTCCTCCTGACCCACGGCAAGGGTCACGGGGGCGAGGGGGTCGTCATTCGCACTCTTCCTGGCCATCGCGTAAAGCATGGCATGGGGGACTGACAACGGGGGCGGCACCCGTGTCCGCCCGGTTGCGGGCAGCGGGCGGCGCGGCCCGGTCTAGCGGGCGGGTGACGCGGAGGCGGGGCAGCGGGCATCGCGGCCCGGTCTAGCGGGCGGGTGTGCGGGCATGCCCGGCGCCTTGGCGTCGGCCATCGCGTAGGCCTGGCTGAACATCAGCGGCAGCCCGACTCCGGCCAGCATCCCCTGGACCACGGCGATGGAGAGGCGGGGCAGCGGGCAGCGGGCAGCGGGCAGCGGGCAGCGGGACCGGCCTAGTCGGTCGGGCGATCGGATGGGCGGCGTGGCCCACGCCGGGCCGACCGCAACGCCCGGCACCGGTCGAGCTACGGCTCCTCCCGCCACCCGTCCCACTCCCCCGCGAACTCGTCCAGCTCCCCCGGATCCAGCCGCCCCGCCTCGTCCCGCAGCACCACCAGCCACTGCGCGTCCTCGGCATCGTCCTCCCCGGCCAGCGCATCCCGCACCAACCGCGGCTCCTCGTCGATCCGGAACCGCTCCCCGAGCGCCTCCGCGACCTCCTCCGCCGCGTCACGATCGGGCAGCACCAGCACATGTCTCACATCACTCACGGAGCAATTCTCAGGCACCCGCCGAGGCACGAACCCGAGTCCGCGCACGAACAACCCTGCTGGTCCAGAGCAACCCCGAGCGCGCCGTCCAACCCACGGTGCGATTCGCCCGAGCGGTCCGGCTGGCCCGACTCGACCAACCCACGGCGCGATTCCCGAGCGACTTGACCACCTCGACCCGATTCGCCCGAGCGACTTCACTACCTCGGCGATTAGCCCGAGCGGTCCGGCTTCCCCGACCAGCTTCCCGGTCCGGCTTCTCTGATCAGGCTTCCCCGGTCCGACTCTCCCGGTCCCGCTCCCCCGAGCGATCCCCCGCCCGAATCAGCCGTCCCGGCTCGGCTTGCGTACCACCGGCACCCGGTCCAGCTCGATCCCGAACCGCTCCCGGTACACCCCCAGCACCTCCTCGTCCGTGCCCAACTCCCGCTCCTCACGGGTCCCGTCGGCCGCCGTCGCCTTGAACGTGCGGCCGCTGAGCGTGATCCGTCCTCCTTCCTCCGTCACCCGCGAACACACCAGCGACTGTGTGAAGTGCGAGGCCGGCGAGGTGCTGTGCCACCACGCCCCCACCACGAAGTCGCCCAGCACCCGAGGCCGCCGCTCCAGCCGGTACTCCGGCCTGCCGTCCATCACGACCTCCAGGTCCGCCGCCTCCGCCACGTCGTGTCCGCCGCGCACCCCGGCCGCGTCCGGCCCGGCCTCGACGATCCGGAACACGCCCGCCGGATCCACCTGCTCACCCCGAGCCTCGAACGCCAGCGGATAGTGACTGTGCGCCCCGAAACCGACGTCCGCCAGCCACGCGCCCCCGTCCACCGTCCCCACCTTCAGCGCCATGTGGTCGTAGGGAATCCCGAGCTGCCCCTCCTTCCCGTGCACCCGCGCCGCGAGCAACGTCACGTCGAAGCCCAGCGCCATGAGCAACGCCCCGAACGCGCCGTTCAGTTCGTAGCAGAACCCACCCCGTCCGGCCCCCACCACCTTGTCCAGCAGCCGCTTCTCCTCCAGCACGATGTCCTCGCCGAGGTGGATGGACAGGTTCTCGAAGGGCACGGTCTGCAGATGGCGCACATGCAGCTCGCGCAGCACATCCACAGTGGGCCACGCCGGGTGCTCGACCCCCAGGCGGCGGAGATAGGCATCAACCTCAACGGAATCCATGCCCTCAGTCTCCCGCCACCATGAGTTCCGCGCCCGTACCCGCGACCGCCAGCGCCCCGTCCTCGTCCGTCCGCAGCACCACCGCGCCCTGTGCCCGCAGCGCCGCGACGGTGCCGGGAGCCGGGTGTCCGTACGGGTTGTCCGCACCGCAACTGATCAACGCCAGCCGCGGCGCCGCCCGTCGTATGAGCTCCGGGTCCTGGTACGCCGAGCCATGGTGGGCGACCTTGAGCACATCCACGCCGCCCAGCAGCGCCCCGGCCGGCGATCTCAACAGCGCCCGCTGGGCCGGGGGTTCGAGATCCCCGAGCAGCAGGAGCCGCAGCCCGGCCGACCTGACGAGCAGGGTGACACTGGCGTCGTTCGGACCCTCCGGGGCCGGCACCGGGTGGGGCGGCGGCCACACCACCTGCCAGCTCAGGGCCCCGGTGCGCCGCGCCTCCCCGGCGGCGGCCCGCGTCACGGGGATGCGGTGAGCGGCGGCCTCCCTTCGTACGAACTCCACTTGGTCCACGGGCTCTTCGTGCCCCGTCGTCTCGATCGCGCCCACCTCACGCCCACGCAGCACGCCGGGCAGGCCCGCGACGTGGTCGGCGTGATAGTGGGTCAGCACGACGAGCGGGATCCTGGTGATCCCGAGCGTGCGCAGGCACCGGTCTACCAGCGTCGGATCCGGGCCGGCGTCCACGACCACGCCTGTGCCCTCGCCCGCCGCGAGTACCGTCGCGTCGCCCTGCCCCACGTCGCACATCGCGAACCGCCACCCGGGCGGCGGCCACCCCGTGACCACCCTGGTCAGCGGCGGCGGCTGGAGCACCACCAGCAGGAGCAGCACCCCGCACAGGCCGCACCACCAGGGGTGCCGCGACAGTCGTCGGCCGACCAGCAGGACGACCACCGTGGCGAGCGCGAGCAGCGCCGCCCCGGTCCAGCTGCCGGGCCAGTCCACGCCCGCCCCGGGCAGTGCCGCGCCCGTCCGGGCGACGTCCGCGATCCACCCGGTCGGCCAACTCGCGCACCAGGCCAGCACCTTGGCCACGGGCATCGCGAGTGGTGCCGTCGCCAGGGCCGCGAACCCCAGCACCGTCGCCGGTGCGATCGCGAACTCCGCGAGCAGATTGCACGGCACCGCCACCAGGCTCACCCGAGCCGACAGCACCGCCACGACCGGCGCGCACAGGGCCTGCGCGGCAGCCGCGGCCGCCAACGCCTCGGCCAACCGCGGCGGCACCCGGCGCCGACGCAACGCCGCGCTCCAGCGGGGCGCGAGGGTGAGCAGGGCGCCGGTCGCGAGCACGGAGAGCAGAAAGCCGTAACTGCGGGCCAGCCACGGGTCGTACAGCACCAGCAGCAGTACGGCCGTCGCCAGCGCCGGGATCAGTGATCTACGGCGTCCGGTCGCCAGGGCCAGCAGCGCGACTGCCCCGCAGGCCGCGGCCCTCAGCACGCTGGGGTCAGGCCGGCACACGACGACGAACGCGAGGGTGAGGCCTCCGCCGAACAGCGCGGTCGTCCGCAGGGAGATGCCGAGGCGAGGCGCGAGGCCACGGCGCTCGACCCGTTGGGCCAGGCCGGGTGGGCCGATGAGCAGGGCGAGGATGATCGTGAGGTTGCTGCCGGAGACGGCGAGCGTGTGGGCGAGATCCGTCTCCTTGAACGCCTCGTCCAGCTCCGGGGTGATCCGCGAGGTGTCGCCCACGACCAGCCCCGGCAGCAGCGCCCGCGCGTCCGCCGGCAACCCGTCGGTCGCCTCCCGCAACCCGCCCCGCAACCGCCCCGCCAGCCGCTGCACCGCGGTCGGCTGCCCCACGACCTCCGGCACGGCGGGGTCGCTCACTCGCAGCACGGCCGCGATCCGGTCCCCGTCGTCCAGCGCGGGCGCGAGACGAGCGGTCACGCGCAGCCTCGTGGAGGGGAGAAGCCGCAGCCAGGGCGAGTGTCGGTCGGCAGCGGACCGGGGGGTTCGGTTGGGGTCCTGGGATGTTCGGTTGGCGTCCTGCGGTGTGCGGTCGTCCTGCGATGTTCGGTCGGCGTCGCCGGCAGACCCCCATCCACCGTCGACGATCATCAGCACCGGCGCCCGCGTGACCACCACGGTGCCGTCTGCCTGCTCGACGCTCCGTACGTCCGCGTTGACCAGCACGGAGGCCGGCGCCATGTGATTCCCTCTGACCCGGGGCCGGGTGAGCCGCGGATCTGAGGTGACCTCCACCTCGGCGGTCACGGTGACGTACTCCCGCGCCAGCCCCGGCACCGGTCCGCGCCGCAGATCGGCCCCGTGGAGCCCGGCGGAGAGGGCTGCCGCGGCGACGCAGAGCAGGACAGCGGCGGCGGAGGTGCGGGGCCAGGTGAATCGCGCGGGTACGGTGTCCTGCCTGTGCGGCCGCTTGAGCGAACCCGGCGAAGAATCCCGCCCCGCCGCTGCGCGCCGACCGGGCGTGGGCTCCAGTCGGGACGTGGAATCCAGTCGGGACGCGGAATCCAGTCGGGGCGCGGAATCTTGCCCGGGTTCGGAATCTTGCCCGGGTTCGGAATCACTTCGAGGTACGGGACCCCGACCGGCCACGGAATCCCGACCGGCCATGGAACCCCTCCAAGGCACGGAATCCGGAACAGGCACGGAACCCCATCGAGGCAGGGAACCCCGCCGAGGTTCGGAATCCCGACCAGCGGCGGAACCCCGTCGAGACACGGAACCCCACCGAAGCACGGAACCCCGCCGAGGCTCGGAATCCCGTCGGAGCACGCCCTCATGACCAGCACATCCATCGCCTCGCCGCCTCAACAGCAGTACGCCCGCCGCGACCAGGCATACGACCGCCGCGCCGGCCACCCACACCGATGAGACGTCCAGCATCAGCGCCGCAGTCGCCCAGGCGGCGAGAGCGGGTGGGACGAGTCGGAGGTCCGTCGGTCCTTCCTGTCGGGGGTGGGACTCGCCGAGCCGGCTCCCGGACGCGGCGTGAACGGCGGCGCGGGAGGGCGCAAGCTCGGTTGTGCGGGCGGGTCCGCGGGCGTCGCGGCTCATGGCCGAACGAGATTCCGGAGATCGGCGAAACGGCGGGCGCCGATGCCGTTGACTTCTTGCAGCTCGTCCACCGAGCGGAAGCCGCCATGCTGGGTGCGGTAGTCGATGATGTGCTGGGCCAGCACCGGGCCGACGCCCGGGAGGGTGTCGAGCTGGTCGACGGTGGCCGTGTTGAGGGAGACCGGCGCGGTGGGCGCAGCACCGGCCACCGCGGCAGCACCCGAGCCAGTGCCGGGCGCCGCGCCGGGGACGGCGGCCGGAGCGCCGACGATCACCTGCTCGCCGTCCACCAGGAACCGGGCCCGGTTGAGGCCGTCGGTGTTCGTACCGGGACGCACCCCACCGGCCGCGCGCAAGGCGTCCGTGACCCGCGAGCCCGCCGGGAGGCGATGGATCCCCGGCTCACGGACCTTGCCGCTGACGTCCACCACGATCTGTGCCGCAGCCGTGCCCTCGGCACCCGGCACACCGGCCGCAGACGCACCCGCCCCGGGCCCCTCACCTGGCTCCCCGCCCCCGTACGGGGGCGCCGCCCGCACCACCTCGGGCGCCCGCACGGACTGCGCCCGGCCGCTCCAGAAGTGCTGCACGGCGAACCCGGCGGCCAGGACGAGGACCACGGTGAGCGCGACGACGCTCCGCCGCTCCAGCCCACACCTCGCCTGCAGCCAGACCGGCATCCGCTCCCGCACCGCCAGCCCGGCCCGTGACCGCCACTCCCCGGTGCCGGAGTCATCGCTCCCGGGATCAGCTCGGTGACCGGGCCCTGCGACCGCACCGGCACCCGCTGTACCCGGCTCCAGCACCGCACCGGCACCCGCCAAGCGCGATCCCAACACCGCATCCCCACGCGGAACATCGGAGCCCACAGGGACATCAGCAGACGGCCCCTCTGGACTCAAGCCCACATCCCCGCGCCGGATATCGGGACTCACCCCCACATCCCCACGCCAGGTACCGGATTCCGCGACCCCACCAGCCCCAGGAACACCCGGCCCCACCACCCCACCAGCCCGCGGCACACCCGAACCCCCGGACCAGCCGCCGCCCCCGTCCTCCGCCTCCCCCATCGGTGGCCCTGCCCCTAACTCCCCCCACTCCCCCGCCCGTTCGGCGAAAATCACCTCCACCCGTCGGCGCAGTTCCTCCGCCGACGCAAACCGCTGCTGCCGAGCCCGACCACCCCCCGCATGCAGGCGTCGGTGACGAGCACGGACGTCGGAGTGCGGACCGCGGCCCGGACCGCTGGTCACAGTCGTCGCGCGGGTGAGCGTGCGTGTGCCCGTACGTGTAGTACGTGATCGAAATGCCATGCAACGAGGATCAGACACCCCGCCCCACCCGCGATGATCTTGCTCAATTCCCGGGGATTACCGCCCAGTTGTGGATAACTCCGCCACCCACACGAGTGGCTCCGAGCTGCTCCGAGTGACTCCGAGCGTCTCGGAGTGACTCATCCGCCGAAAACGCCCGTCACCGCGGCGAAACCACAACCCCCAACAACCCAGGCCCCGTATGCGCCCCGATCACCGCCCCGACCTCACTCACATGCAGATCGGCCAACCCCGGCACCCGCGCCCGCAACCGATCCGCCAGCGCCGACGCCCGGTCGGGAGCGGCGAGATGGTGCACCGCGATGTCGACCTGCGCCGTGCCCGCCCGGTCGGCCGCGATCTCCTCCAGGCGGGCGATCGCCTTGGACGCCGTCCGCACCTTCTCCAGCGGGCCGATCCGGCCGCCCTCCAGCTGCAGCAGCGGCTTCACCGCGAGCGCGGAGCCCAGTAGAGCCTGCGCGGCGCCGATGCGGCCACCGCGGCGCAGATAGTCGAGGGTGTCGACGTAGAAGTAGGCGGCCGTCGCCCCGGCCCGCTTCTCCGCGGCCGTCACCGCGTCGTCCATCGTGCCGCCCGTCTCCGCCGCCTCGGCCGCGGCGAGCGCGCAGAAGCCGAGGGCCATGGCGATCATCCCGGTGTCCACCACCCGCACCGGCACCGGCGCCTCGCGCGCCGCGAGGACCGCCGCGTCGTAGGTGCCGGAGAGCTCGGCGGAAAGGTGCAGGGAGACGATGCCGGTCGCGCCGGACTCGGCGACCTTGCGGTAGTGCTCCGCGAAGACCTGGGGGCTGGGGCGCGAGGTGGTGACAGGGCGTCGCTTCTGCAACGCCTGGGCAAGGGAACGGGTCGAGATCTCGGTGCCCTCGTCCAGCGCCTGATCGCCGAGGACCACGGTCAGGGGCACCGCGGTGATGCCGTGGCGCTCCATCGTCCGCGGCGGCAGGTAGGCCGTTGAATCGGTGACGATCGCGACATGGCGGGACATGAGCTGGAGGTTACCTGCCGTAGCGCCCGGGCGGCAGCCCGACCCCGCTCACCCGGTCGTGCCTTGACCGGATCATCGACTGCTCACCGGGGCTCAAGTCGTGCTCTCGGGGCGGGTCTTCTTCTGCCAGGGGTACGTCGGGCGGGGGCCGGGCGGGGTGATGGCGGGCCTGGTCGGCTCCTCGGCACGCTGCGTCCGGGGGCTGTCCGGCCAGGTCTGCTCGGTCGTCGCGGTCTCGGGGGCGGGGGCCTCCGGCCACGGGGGCGGCGTCGACGACGGAGACTGCGACGAGGAAGGCTTCGGCGGCGTCGACGACGTTCCCGACGGACGTTCCGTCGGAGACTCGGCCGGAGAGGGCTCCGTCGTCTGCCAGTGCCGCAAGGCGCCGGTCTCCACGTCGATCTGTGCGCTGAGGCTGTCCAGGTCGTCTTCGGCGAAGCGGTGGGCGCGGTCGCGGGCCGCCCAGCGCAAGGAGTCCGCCGAGTGCACGATGCGCTCCGTGCGCTCGCGCAGGTCGGGCAGTCGCTCGGCGAGCGTCGAGCGGTCGGGGTCGGACTCCAGGCGCCGCAGTTCGGCGTCCAGTTCGTGCCCGTGCGCGCTGAGGCGCTGGAAGAGGCCGAGGGACTCCTTGAGGGACTCGTCCTCGGTCGCGCCCGCGTGCAGCGCGTCCTGGGTGGCCCGCATGGAGGTGCGCAGCTTCAGCCGCAGCTGGGCGATCTCGCCGACCGGACCCGGCTGGGCGAAGGACTTGGCCCGCAGGGTGTGATCCTCGACGGTGCGCCGGGCGTGGGTGATCGTCTCGTCCACACGGCGCTTGGTTGCGCCGACCACCTTCACCGTGGCGTACGCACCGAGCGCCACAAAGAGCACGAAGAGCAGGGCGACGACTGCGATCACTGCTTCCACGAGCTCCTCCTCCGGCCGACCACGGCACATGCCGCGTCACTCTTCAACGGTAAACGCAGCGGGCAGGCCCGGAGTTCCAGCAGAACCCCGAACCTGCCCGTAGGGGATCACCCCGAGCCAAGATCACCCGGAGACATCCGCCACAATCACGCCAAATTCCGAGCCACCTCAGGCTCACACCGCCCGACAGGGCCTACGCCGGAACGATGTTCACCAGCTTCGGCGCCCGCACGATCACCTTGCGGATTCCGGCCCCGTCCAGCGCCGCCACGACCTTCTCGTCGGACAGCGCGACCTTCTCCAGCTCCTCCTCGGAGATGGCCGGCGAGACCTCCAGGCGGGCCTTGACCTTGCCCTTGATCTGCACGACGCAGGTCACGGTCTCGTCCACGACGTACGCCGGGTCGGCGACCGGGAAGTCCTGGTGGACCACCGAGTCGGTGCGCCCCAGCTTGCGCCACAGCTCCTCGGCGATGTGCGGGGCCAGCGGCGCGGCCATCAGCACCAGCGCCTCGGCCACGGAGCGCGACACCGCGCCGCCCGCCTTGGTCAGGTGGTTGTTCAGCTCGGTGACCTTGGCGATGGCGGTGTTGAACCGCATGCCCTCCAGGTCCCCGCGCACGCCGTCGATCGCCTTGTGCAGGGCACGCAGCGTGTCCTCGTCGGGCTCGGCGTCGACGACCGTCACGGCACCGGTCGTCTCGTCGACGACGTTGCGCCACAGCCGCTGCAGCAGCCGGAACTGGCCGACCACCGCGCGCGTGTCCCACGGCCGGGAGACGTCCAGGGGGCCCATCGCCATCTCGTACAGCCGCAGTGTGTCGGCACCGTACTCGGCGCAGATCTCGTCCGGAGTGACCGCGTTCTTCAGGGACTTGCCCATCTTGCCCAGCAGCCGGGAGACCTTCTCGCCCTGGTAGTAGTACGCGCCGTCGCGCTCCTCCACCTCGGCGGCCGGCACCGCGATGCCACGGCTGTCGCGGTAGACGTAGGCCTGGATCATGCCCTGGTTGAACAGCTTGTGGAACGGCTCAACCGAGGAGACGTGCCCCAGGTCGAACAGGACCTTGGACCAGAAGCGCGCGTACAGCAGGTGCAGCACGGCGTGCTCGGCGCCGCCGACGTACAGGTCGACGCCACCGTGCGGCTGGCCCTCGCGCGGGCCCATCCAGTACTGCTCGATCTCCGGGTCGACCAGCTTCTCGCTGTTGTGCGGGTCCAGGTAGCGCAGCTCGTACCAGCAGGAACCGGCCCAGTTGGGCATGGTGTTGGTCTCACGCCGGTACCGCTTCGGGCCGTCGCCCAGGTCCAGCGTGACGTTGACCCAGTCCTCGTTGCGCGACAGCGGCGTCTCGGGCTGGGTGTCGGCGTCGTCCGGGTCGAAGGTGCGCGGCGAGTAGTCCTCGACCTCGGGCAGCTCCAGCGGCAGCATCGACTCGGGCAGGGCGTGGGCGATGCCGTCCTCGTCGTAGACGATCGGGAAGGGCTCGCCCCAGTAGCGCTGGCGGCTGAACAGCCAGTCGCGCAGCCGGAAGTTGACGGTGCCCTCGCCGACACCGGACCGCTCCAGCCACTCGGTGATACGTGCCTTGGCCTCGGCGACGCCCAGGCCGTCCAGGGAGACACCCTCACCGGTGGAGTTGATGATCTTCGCGTCGTGCGACCCGAAGGCGTTCTCCCACGTCGAGGTGTCCGTGCCCCGTCCGTCCGTCGGCTCGACGATGCAGCGGATCGGCAGCTCGAAGGCGCGCGCGAACTCGAAGTCACGCTGGTCGCCGCAGGGTACGGCCATGATCGCGCCGGTGCCGTAGCCCATCAGGACGTAGTCGGCGATGAAGACGGGGACCTTGTCGCCGTTGACCGGGTTGGTCGCGTACGAGCCGATGAAGACGCCGGTCTTGTCCTTGGCCTCGGCCTGGCGCTCGACGTCCGACTTGGAGGCGGCCTGGGCGCGGTAGGCGGCGACGGCCTCGGCGGGGGTCGCGTGACCGCCGGTCCAGACGTCGTGGGTGCCCTCCGGCCAGGCGTCCGGGGTGAACTTGTCGACCAGCGGGTGCTCCGGGGCCAGCACCATGTAGCTCGCGCCGAACAGGGTGTCGGGGCGCGTGGTGAACACGGTGATGCGCTCGCCGTCGATCGGGAAGTCGACGCGGGCGCCCTCGGAGCGGCCGATCCAGTTGCGCTGCTGCAGCTTGATGGCCTCGGGCCAGTCCAGCTCGTTCAGGTCGTCCAGCAGCCGGTCGGCGTACGCGGTGATCCGCATGTTCCACTGGCGCAGCTTGGCCTTGAAGACCGGGAAGTTGCCGCGCTCGGAGCGCCCCTCGGCCGTGACCTCCTCGTTGGCCAGCACGGTGCCCAGGCCGGGGCACCAGTTGACCGGCGCGTCCGAGGCGTACGCCAGCCGGAACCCGCCCAGAACGTCGGCGCGCTCGGCGGTGCTCAGCTCACTCCACGCGCGCGTGGAGCCATCAGCGCCACCGTCGGCGCCCGGTACGGCACGCTCACCGGACTCGAACTCGGCGACCAGCTCGGAGATCGGGCGGGCCTTCTTCGCCTCGTCGTCGTACCAGGAGTTGAAGATCTGCAGGAAGATCCACTGGGTCCACTTGTAGTAGTCCGGGTCGATCGTGGCGAACGACCGGCGCTTGTCGTGGCCCAGGCCCAGCCGGCGCAGCTGGACCTTCATGTTCTCGATGTTGGCCTCGGTGGAGACACGCGGGTGCGTGCCGGTCTGCACGGCGTACTGCTCGGCGGGCAGGCCGAAGGCGTCGAAGCCCAGGGTGTGCAGGACGTTGTGTCCGGTCATGCGCTGGAAGCGCGCGAAGACGTCGGTCGCGATGTAGCCCAGCGGGTGGCCGACGTGCAGGCCCGCACCGGAGGGGTACGGGAACATGTCCATGATGAACTTCTTGGGCCGGGCGACGACCGCGGGGTCGCCCGCCAGGTCACCCTTCGGGTTCGGCGCCGCGTACGTGCCCTCGGCGTCCCAGAAGTCCTGCCAGCGTGCCTCGATGTCGGCCGCCATGGCGGCCGTGTAGCGGTGCGGCGCTGCTGCCTCGGCGGCGGCAGCGGGGTTCGTCTCGCTCATGATCCTCAAAGCTCCATCGATCGTCTCTGCCGGCGGCTGCGGTTCTCCGGAAACGAAAAATCCCCTCGCACAGGAGGGGACGCCGCGCCGATTCCGACCATCCGATTCGCCCGGTGGTCGGGATTGATCAGCGCGGCCCGCTAAGCAGAAGGCGTACGGCACGCATGGCGTCAGGGTACCGCAGCGCCGGATCGGGTCGCGACGGACTTCCGGCGAGGGCCACGATGGACCTCCGCAGGGGGCGCGCGATGAACAACAGGGCCCCCGCTTGCGTACCTCAGAGTTGTGAAGACCTCGAAAAGTTGAACAACGCTCAACTGTTACCTGGCGTAACAGTCGCTAAGGGACAACACAAGCCCCGTACAGCCCGTAGATAACAACGCAATAACTCAAACGCCGTACCCACCGGTATGGAGCCACTTAGAGTGCGGCAGCGGGACCGCCTTCCCGAACCGCTCGGAGTTGCCCCCATGAACCCTCGTCGTAGTAACAGTTCGCTCCCCAAGACGGGCCGGTCGGCCTACGGGGTGGCGACCGCTGCTGTTCTGCTGCTCATACCCCTGGTCGTGTTCCTCGGCGGCACCTGGCTCCAGGAGTTCCTCAACTTCGGCGCCGGTGTGTTGTCGCTCGTCTGCCTCACCTGCTCGGTGATCTGGGGCCTCGTCGCCCAGGACCGGATGATCCTCAACACCCGCCAGCGGATCATCGCGCAGGGCATCCACCGGGTGACCGCCGTGGCCTCGATCGCGTTCCTTCTGGTGCACATCGGCGTCAAGCTGGCCCTGGACCACGCCAGCCCGGTCGCCGCGCTGATCCCCTTCAGCCTGGTGCTCTTCGGCGGCGACGAGATCCCGGGCAGTGCCTTCCTCATCGGCCTGGGCTCCCTGGCCGCCCTGCTCATGGTCTTCGTGGGCGTCACCGGCGCCCTGCGCAACCAGTTCGCCTCCCCCGCGCCGGTCGCCGCGCGCTGGCGCGCCATGCACATGCTGGCCTACCCGGCCTGGTGTGCCGCCCTGATCCACGGCCTGTTCGCGGGCCGCCCCGCGGCGACCTTCTTCATGGTCTGCTACGAGCTGTGCGTGGTCGCCGTCGCAGCGGCCCTCGCGCTGCGCGCCGCCCCGCGCCCCGTCAAGCGCAAGGTCGCCGACCGGATCGCCCAGCTCATCGGCAACGAGCCGGGAGGCCGCGAGGACCTGGAGGAGAGCCGCGCCAGGGCGGCCTCCGGGAACTCGCTGCCGGGCTACGAGGACCAGCGCCCGTCCCGCTCGCCCCGCCCGTCGCGCGACGAACGGACCGGCCCCCTGCCCGGCATGCCCGCCCAGGCCCCCTCGGCCGCGGAGACCACAGGCGGCTTCGCGGCCGCCTACCGTGCCGTCAACCCCCGCTCCCACGGGCAGCAACAGCAGCCGTACGCCGACCAGACCGCACGCATGGACCTGCCCCTGGACATGCAGCCGACGGAGGCGATCCCACGCGTCGACGGCGGTGGAGGCAGCAGCACCGGCAACTGGCCGATCCCCTCCCCGCCGCCGGTCGGCGAGGCTCCCCCGTCGGCCTACGACCCGCTCAACGACACGGGATACAACATCCCCGTCTACGGCAATTCGGGCACCCCGGGCTATGGCTCGGGGGCTCCGGGCTACGGTTCGGGAGCCGCCGGCTACGGCTCAAGTGATGTGTACGACACCGCTGAGACGAACGCCGTCTTCGGTACGTACAACCAGAACGACACGTACAACAACAGCGGTCCCGCCACTGAAACACTCCCCGGTGCCTCGTACGACTTCGACGCACCGGGTTCGGGCGAACCTTGGAACACGCCTTCCGGAGGCTTTTAGTGAACGAGGCCCTGCCCGACGTACCAGAAGTCCGCGTGGTCGGTCTTCCCCAGCTCACGTCGGGCTTCGACCTTGTGGAAAGACTCGATCTGCCCATGCATCTGAAGGTGCACGGGCCGCTCGAACCGATGGGCGGCGAGCAACTCGCGAAGCTCGCCGAGAACATCAGCCTGAAGGGCCGCGGCGGCGCGGGCTTCCCCTTCCACAAGAAGCTGCGCTCGGTCGCCGAGTCCGCGATCAAGCGCGGGGTACGGCCGGTCGTCGTGGTCAACGGCAGCGAGGACGAGCCGGCCTGCCGCAAGGACACGGTGATGATCAACCGTGCCCCGCATCTCATCCTGGACGGCGCGCTGCTGTGCGCCGAGGCCCTGGGTGCCCGCACGCTCGTGGTGGCGGTCACCCGTGAGTCCACCCAGCGCTCCATGGAGGCCGCCCTCGCCGAACGCGGCCTCAGCAACAGCCGTCGGTCCGCGCTACGCGCGTTCGTGCAGCGCAACCCGGTGCGCATGGTCACCGGCGCCGCCGCCTCCGTGATCCGCTCCATCGACGGCGGCCCGGCGATCCCGCCCGGCCGCAAGGTCAGCGCCTCGCAGAACGGCGTCGGCGGCGCCCCCACCCTGCTGTCCAACGCCGAGACCTTCGCCCAGCTGGCCATCGCCGCCCGCATCGGCCCGGAGCGCTACGGCAACACCGGCCTGTACGACGAGCCGGGCACCGTCATGCTCACGGTCTCCGGCGCGGTCGCCCGCCCCATGGTCATCGAGGTCCCCACGGGCGTTCCGCTGCGCTACGTCCTCCAGCTCGCCGGCGCCCCGCCGGTCCCGCAAGGCGTCCTGACCGGCGGCTACCACGGCAAGTGGATCGACGCGGCGACGGTCAACGAGGCGATCGTCTCGCGCAACTCCCTGGACGCGGTGGGCGGTTCGCTGGGCGCCGGCGCGATCCTGCCGATCACTCAGGAAACCTGCCCGCTCGGCGAGTCCCTCCGCGTCGCACAGTGGCTGGCCGAGGAGAGCGCGGGCCAGTGCGGCCCCTGCTACCTCGGTCTGCCCGCCGCCGCGCGCGGCATGGAGGACATCCTCAACGGCGGCGGCCCTGCCGCCCTGGAGGCGCTCAAGCAGGTCGCCAAGAACGTGAAGCGGCGCGGCGCGTGCTCGCACCCGGACGGCTCCGCGATGTTCCTGGAGTCGACCATCAAGGCGTTCACCGACGACCTCGCGGCCCATGTCCTCGGCAACGGCTGCGGACGTCCCGTGGAGGGCGTTCTGCCGCTCTTCGAGGGCGGCATGGGCCCCTCGGGCATCCCGGGCGGCGCCGAGTCCGAGGAGAACGGCCCCAGCCGCCAGAAGATCTACGTCGACTGGACGCTGTGCCGCGGCCATGGCCTGTGCGCGGACATCCTCCCGGAGGTCTTCCAGCTCGGCGCCGACGGCTTCCCGACGGTCGCCCAGGCGAAGGTGCCGCGCTACGCCGAGGCCAAGGCCATCCGCGCGGTCCGCCGTTGCCCCGCCCTCGCCCTGCGCCTGGAGGAGGACACACGCGCGCAGGACTCGTCCCGCAACAACCTGCCGGTCCTCTCCCAGGGCCGCGGCAGGCGCGCCCTGGGTCGCTGAGACCGGGCACGCACGCGTAGAGGGGCCGTCGCCAAGCCGGACGGCCCCTCAAGTGTCTCTGAAACCAGGGGCAACCGGGTGAGACCAGGGGTCCGCGGAACGAAACCAGAGGTCTCGGGAACGAAAAAGATCCCGCCGAATCGAACCGATCCGGCGGGATCTACTGTGGAGCTAAGGAGAATTGAACTCCTGACCTCCTGCATGCCATGCAGGCGCTCTACCAACTGAGCTATAGCCCCTCGCTTTGGTCCGCCCGGTTTCCCCGGCGGCGACGCCAACATTACCGGGCGACCTGGTGCAGCACCAAATCGATTCCGGTCCGCACCGATACGGGCGCTAATGTCGCCCTTTGTGACCGTGATCGCGTCCCCCGCCGTCCGCCGTCGAGCACCGGTCGCCCTGGGGGTGTGCCTGGTCTCCTTCGCCGCGTTCTGGGTGGCGCAGCGGGCCGCGCACGTCTCGATGATCGACCTGATGGTGTACCGGGCCGAGGGCGCGACCGTACGGGCCGGCGGCGACCTGTACGCGCTGCGGACGACGTCCGCCCGGCTCCCGACCACCTACCCGCCGTTCGCGGCCCTGCTGTTCACTCCGCTGACCCTCCTCGACACGGCGACGATGCGGGCCCTGGGGACCGCCGGGAACCTCGCCCTGTTCGTGGTGTTCGTACGGCTGTCCCTTCGTCTGGTCGGGCACGCGCGCGTGGAGAGCGTGTGGTGGGTCGCGGCACCGGCCGTGTGGTGCGAGCCGGTGTGGACGACGCTGCGGTACGGGCAGATCAATCTGCTGCTCGCCGTCCTGGTGCTGTGGGATCTGTCACGGCGCCCGCAGGACCGCTGGGCCGGCGTCGGCATCGGGCTCGCGGCGGCGGTCAAGCTGACGCCCGCATTGTTCGCGGTGTTCCTGCTCGTCACGGGCATCGTGGCGTACCGCAGGCACGGCCCGGGCGGCCCCTGGCTGCGGCACGCGCGCGTGGCGGCCGCCTCGTTCGCCGGGGCGACCCTGCTGGCCGCGGCTGTACTGCCGTACGACTCCTGGCGTTTCTGGACCCGCATGGTGTTCGCGGCGGGGCGCGTCGGGCACGCCGAGGACACCGCGAACCAGGCCCTGCGCGGCGTTCTCGCGCGGCTGCTGCACACGCCGGAGCCCGGGGCCGTCTGGGTCGTCACGGCGGCCGTGGTGGCCGTTGCAGGGCTGGGCGTGGCCGTGGCGGCGGAGTTGCGCGGGGAGCGGGCCTGGGCGGTGACCGCGTGCGCGGTGACGGCGCTGCTCGTCAGCCCGGTGTCCTGGTCGCACCACTGGGTGTGGTGCGTGCCGGTCGTCCTGCTGCTCGCCACGCGCGCGCACCGGGCCGCGGCCCTGGGCACGCTGCTGGTCTTCTCCTCGTACGCCCTGTGGTGGGTGCCACACGGCCTGGGACGGAACGAACTGCGCCAAAACGGCACCGAGTTGATGTTGTCGGCCGGCTACGGAACGGCAGGCTGCCTATTCCTCGTGATCGCCGGGGTCGCCTTCCGCAACCCCGGCCGTGGTCAGGCCGTGACGAAGGAATAGAAGCGCTTGAGTGTGCAGTGTTCTTCGAGGAGACGACCGTAGATCGGTTCACCCTCGAGTTCACGGTAGGTCTCGATGGGGTCGCCTTTTATGATCAGCGCCCGAGCGCATTCCTCGCACCAGTACTGGTAGTCGGGGTTCACCGGTTCCATGTCACGGACGATCGGCGTTCCGCTGCCGCACCAGTCGCACTTTCGCCTGTGTGCACCCATCGATCAGCTCCAGCTGTGGCCGCAGGCCGTGCACACGTAGGAAATTCCGCCGTTGTCACCGAGGAGCTGCGCGACATGGACGGAACCGCAGGAAGGGCAGCTGAGGCGAGTGATCGTATCCCGTGTCAGCACTGCTTCGAAGAGGTGATCGACCTCTCCGAGGATGCTCGCAGGCATCACCACTCCCTCCCGTCCGGGCCGCGCCCCCTTCCGGCCGTTTGATTCTGCCACGGCCGGACCAATACGGTCAGCGACGCCTCAGTACCAGTCCGGACACGGCAGCCTCCGCGACCGTACGAACCGTGCGAACACGCACCCCAAAGCGCCTCTTGAGAGGTATACGCCTGCGAGGCCCAAGTGACTCAAGCCGGACCCGGAGCAGTTCGGTGCGGATACCAGAAGATCCCGCCGATCGAAGCGATCGGCGGGATCTTGTTGTCTCGCTGTGGAGCTAAGGAGAATTGAACTCCTGACCTCCTGCATGCCATGCAGGCGCTCTACCAACTGAGCTATAGCCCCGCGACACACGGTGGAAGCCGCATGTCGTCTTGTCTCCCGCTCGGCGGGCGAACAAGAAGAACTGTAGCCTGCGACCTGCCGGAAAGTGAAATCCGGCGTCAGTCGTCGTCGCCGAGCACAGGCTCCGGCAGGGTGCCGGCGTTGTGCTCCAGCAGACGCCAGCCGCGGGCGCCCTCGCCCAGGACGGACCAGCAGCAGTTGGTCAGGCCGCCGAGGCTCTCCCAGTGCCCGGGCGCCAGGCCCAGGAGGCGGCCGATGGTCGTCCGGATCGTGCCGCCGTGGCTGACCACGACGAGCGTGCCGTCGTCCGGGAGCTTCTCGGCGTGCCGGAGCACCACGGGCGCGGCACGGTCGGCGACCTCGGTCTCCAGCTCGCCGCCGCCTCGGCGCACCGGCTCACCGCGCTTCCACGCGGCGTACTCCTCGCCGTGGCGGGCGATGATCTCCTCGTGCGTCAGGCCCTGCCAGACGCCCGCGTAGGTCTCGCGCAGGCCCTCGTCGTGCGTCACCTCCAGGCCGGTGAGCCCGGCCAGCTCGGCGGCCGTGTCGGCGGCGCGCTGGAGGTCGGAGGCGATGATCGCGTCGGGCTTGAGGCTGACGAGCAGCCGCGCGGCGCGACGGGCCTGGGAGACGCCCGCCTCGGTGAGGGCGACGTCCGTGGAGCCCTGGAAGCGGCGCTCCACGTTCCAGGAGGTCTGGCCGTGCCGCCACAGGATGACGCGGCGGCCCCGGCCGGACCTGCCCGCGAGCACGTCGCCGGTGGCGCTCATCGCCACTCACCGCCCAGCTCGGCCGCCTCCTCGGCGGCCTGCAGCTTGGCGTGCTCCGCCGCCTTGCCGCGGGTGGCCTTGGCGTCGTCGGGCAGTTCGAGCTCGGGGCAGTCCTTCCACAGCCGCTCAAGGGCGTAGAAGACACGCTCCTCGCTGTGCTGGACGTGCACCACGATGTCGACGTAGTCGAGCAGCACCCAGCGGGCCTCGCGGTCGCCCTCCCGGCGCACCGGCTTGACGCCGAGCTCCGTCTGGAGCCGCTCCTCGATCTCGTCGACGATCGACTTGACCTGGCGGTCGTTGGGTGCGGAGGCCAGCAGGAAGGCGTCCGTGATCGACAGCACGTCGCTGACGTCGTAGGCGATGATGTCGTGCGCGAGCTTGTCGGCGGCTGCCTGGGCAGCGGTGGTGACGAGCTCGAGGGAACGGTCGGTAGCGGTCACTACAAGGCTTTCGGGTCGGCGGTCACTTGACATCAAGGGTCTCACGGACCGCCGACAGCACCCCACGTGATTATCGGCTCACGTGGGGTGCCCCGCGGTTATGAGGACGAGGGTTCGTAGTCCTGGCCCAGGACCACCGAGACATCCGCGTTCCCCGCGACCTGGCCCTTGGTGACCGCGTCGGCGGACAGGCCCAGGGTCTTGGCGACCTCGGTGGCGTTCTCCTTGTCGGCGGCGTCGGCGTAGACGACCTCGGACGTGGCCTCGGCGGACGCCGTGCCGCCCTCCAGGAAGGTGAAGCCGCCGTTCAGCAGCACCACGCGCGCCTTGTCGGTGTTGCCCTTGGCGCCGCTGGCGTTGCGGACGGACACGCGGACGGCGGCGTCCTTGTCGGGGCTCTTGGCGGTGCCGCCGAGGACGTCCTTGACGACACTGGCGCTTGCCCGGGCGCTCAGTGTGCCGTCGGTCTGGACGGGCAGCATGGCCGTCTTGTAGTCGCCGCCCTTGGCGAGGTCGGCGAGCTTGGCGAGGAAGGCGCCGAGGTCCTTGTCGGTCAGCGGCGGCTCGATGATCATGCCCAGCGTCTGCACGGTGGTGGTCGCGCCCTGCGTGTCCGAGGTCAGCTTGCGCAGTGTGGCCTGCATGACCTGCCCGAACCGCTCCAGCTGGGCGTTCTGGGCCTCGCCGGAGGCCTGGTAGGTGGCGTAGGCGATCGCCATCTTGCCGCTGAGGGTCTGCGCCTTGCCCTTGCGGACGAGGGGCGCGGCGCCCTTGGACTTGGCGTCCGGGTCGGGCACGTCGGCGTTGATGTCGACCTCGATGTTGCCGACCAGGTCGACCAGGTTCTGGAGGTAGGGGGTGTCCAGCCGCCAGGTGCCCTGGATCTCGGTACCGAGGACGGTGTCGATCGCGTCGCGCGTGCCGGCGGAGCCGTCGTCGTCGACCGACCTGGCGAGGGTGGTCGCGCTGCCGTCGTCGCCGGCCAGGGCGAGGGAGTTGGGCAGCAGGACGGTGGTGCCCTGCTCGGTGGTGGTGTTGTCGACGAGCAGCGCCGTGGAGGTGCCGCCCTTCTTGGTGTTGTGCAGATGGACGACGATCACGTCGCGCTTCTGGGCGGCCACCGGGGTGCCGGTGCCGGTCTTCTCGTCCGACGACGACAGACCGGGCAGCTTCCCGGCGTACCAGAGGTATCCGACGCCGCCGGCCGCGACGAGCGCCAGCACGACCGCGAGGGCGATCACGCGCGCGCGTGCCCGGCGCCGGGCCTCCTCACGGCGCTCGGTGCGGTTCTCGGTGAACTTCAGCCAGTCGATGACGTCCTCGGAGTCCTGGTCGGGCTCCTCGACGAAGGCGAACTGCTCGGTGCGGTAGTCCCGGTCCCCGCGCTCCTGCGTCCGGGGTTCCTCGGTCGGCTCGACCGGCCCGGCCTGCTGCGGGATGTAGGCAGTCTGCTCGGTGACGCGGGGCTGGTGACCGCTGGTGGCGGTACGGCCGTACGGGTCGTACGGCGGTGAGTGCCCGCCGGCCTGCTGCTGGTGCGTGCCGGTGCCGTACGGGTCGTAGGAGGGCGTGGGCGGCTGCCGGCCGGTGTCACCGGTGCCGTAGGGGTCGTACGGCGCGGCCGGCTGCTGCCGGTCGGTCGCGTACGGGTCGTAGCCGTAGCCCTGCTGCGCGTAGGGGTCGTACTGCTGCTGGGGCGGTTGCTGCTGCGGTACCGGTCGGTACACCGGCCGCCCGTACTCGTCGTAGCCGACCAGTTCGTACTGGTCGGGGTCGTATCCTGCGGCCCCCGCGTCGTATCGGTCGTTCACCGTCGCCCCTCTCGGCTCACTCGCCTCACTCGCCGCGGTACAGCTCGCGCTTGTCGATGTAGCGCACGACTCCGTCCGGCACCAGATACCAGATGGGGTCTCCCTTTGCGACTCTCGCGCGGCAATCGGTGGACGAGATGGCCAGAGCGGGAACCTCGACCAACGAGACACCGCCTTCCGGGAGCCCGTCGTCGTCGAGGTGGTGGCCGGGCCGGGTGACCCCGACGAAGTGCGCGAGGGAGAACAGCTCCTCCGAATCCCGCCAGGTCAGGATCTGGCCGAGGGCGTCAGCGCCGGTGATGAAGAAGAGGTCGGTCTCGGGGTTGAGCGCGCGCAGGTCACGCAGGGTGTCCACGGTGTACGTCGGGCCGCCGCGGTCGATGTCGATGCGGCTGACGGAGAACTGCGGGTTCTCGGCCGTGGCGATGACCGTCATCAGATAGCGGTCCTCGGCCGGGGAGACGTGCCGGTGGCTCTTCTGCCAGGGCTGGCCGGTCGGTACGAACACGACCTCGTCGAGGTGGAACTGCGCGGCGACCTCGCTGGCCGCGACGAGGTGGCCGTGGTGGATCGGGTCAAACGTTCCGCCCATGACGCCGAGACGGCGCTTGCCGGGGTTCGACGGGCCGTTTCCGGGGCCGGTAGGCATGTCCTGCTCTCCCATGCGTGCAGACCCTACCGGCCCCGCCTGAGAGCTCCGGCCGACAGTTGTCCGGGCGGAGCGGGAAGGGCCTGGCAGGCGCTCAGCGGTCGCGGTTGAAGCGGGTCGTGATCCACAGCAGCAGCATGAGGATGATGAACGCGCCACCTCCGGTGGCCCACGGGCTGATGCTCTGGTGGTTGCCGCCGTGCTCCTCGCCCTCGGCGGCGAGGGTGACCAACTGGGCAGCTGCGCTGTGGAAGCTCATCTTCGGCGTGACCTATCGGTGTGGGCGGGATAAAGATGTCGGCCCATCGTAAGCGGGCGCCCTGACGGCGGACACGCCGACTCCACCGTTGGAGAGCCTCCGACGGCCCGCGGGGAACCTTCCCGGGGGCTCATTCGTCCTTCCGCCTGTAGCCCCGCAAGAGGAACCACGCGGTCAGCACACAGCCCACGACCATCACGATCAGCACGACCCGGAGCAGATTCCCCGTCCCCTGCTGCTCGGCCGCGCTCGCGGCCTCGGTGAGCCAGGCGGCTGCGGGGTTGTGCTCCATGGCGCGGAACTCCTTCGCTGTAGTGCCCGTCCACGGTAACTCCGCCTAGGCTGGGCTCTGCTTCGGGGGCGCAAAGGGCGGAACAAGGCTCCGCAAAGAGCCGCACAGAGCCATCCACGAGCACATGGGGGAAGACATGTCCGACGGCCACGAGCACAACGGGCACGAGAACGTACCGAGCAGGCAGCGCAGGCGCTTCCCGGGCATCTCCTCGCGTGCCTACGAGCACCCCGCCGACCGCTCGGCCCTGGTGGCCCTGCGCAAGCTCAGCGGCTTCGACACGGTCTTCAAGGCACTGAGCGGCCTGCTGCCCGAGCGCAGCCTCAGGCTGTTGTTCCTGTCCGACTCGGTCCGGGTGTCGGACCAGCAGTTCACCCACCTCAACGACATGCTGCGGGACGCCTGTTACATCCTGGACCTGGAGAAGGTCCCGCCGATGTACGTCAACCAGGACCCGGTGCCGAACGCGATGTGCATCGGCCTGGACGAGCCGATCATCGTGGTCACGACCGGTCTGGTGGAGCTGCTCGACGAGGAGGAGATGCAGGCGGTGATCGGCCACGAGGTGGGCCACGCCCTCTCCGGCCACTCGGTGTACCGCACGATCCTGCTGTTCCTGACCAGCCTCGCCGTCCGGGTCGCCTGGATCCCGCTGGGCAACCTCGCGATCATGGCGATCGTGACGGGCCTGCGGGAGTGGTTCCGCAAGTCGGAGCTCTCCGCCGACCGGGCAGGCCTGCTCGTCGGCCAGGACCTGCAGTCCTCGATGCGCGGCCTGATGAAGATCGCGGGCGGCAATCACCTGCACGAGATGAACGTGGACGCGTTCCTGAAGCAGGCCGAGGAGTACGAGGCGGGCGGCGACCTGCGCGACTCGGTCCTGAAGATCCTGAACGTCCTGCCGCGCTCGCACCCCTTCACCACGGTCCGCGCGGCCGAGCTGAAGAAGTGGGCCGAGTCCCGCGACTACCAGCGGCTCATGGACGGCCACTACCCGCGCCGCACCGAGGACAAGGACACCTCGGTCACCGACTCCTTCCGCGAGTCTGCGTCCCATTACGCCGATCACGTGAAGTCCTCCAAGGACCCGCTGATGAAGCTGGTCACGGACATCGCGGGCGGCGCGGGAGACCTGGGCGGCCGGGTCCGGCGGGGCTTCGGCGGCTTCACGGGCACGACGACGGCGACACCGAAGGACGAGCCGAGGCGGGGGGACACGGACGACACGGACGACCAGGGGTCAGGCAGCTCCGGCAGCTGAGGACAGGGGTCCGACGGCTACGGCTGAGGACAGGGTCCGACGGAGGAGGACCGGCTCACACCTTCGGCTGGGCCCCCGCCGCCAGAGACCCGCACAGCGCCGTGGCCCCACCCGTGGCGTAGGGGTCGGTCCCCGCCGGGCCGCCCTCCTTCGCCGTCTGCCCGGCCAGGAGCGGGTGGAGCCGGTTCGTGGAGTCCTCGGCGCAGGACAGCGGTCCGGCCTGGACGTAGGAGACGACCAGCTGCGCCTGGTGCAGCCGCAGGTCCTCGCGGTCGAAACGGAAGTGCAGCTCGCGCCGGACGGTGAACAGTGACGCCTCGCCGACCTGCTCCGCCTGGGCGGCCCGCAGCGCGTACACGAACGTATGGTCCGCCGTGACCTCCAGCGTGGTCGAGTCGGTCTCGGCTGCCTGGAGCGTGCCCTGCACGCGGATCTTGCGGTCGGCCAGCTCGGTCTCGGAGGAATCGAAGCGAACCAGCCACCCGGTCGGAGCGTGTCGCCCGTCCGCGGCCGGCTGCCTGAAGCTCTGGTCGAACTGGTCCAGTTGATCGGGGTCGAGCAGCACCCGGACCGGCCGGACCTGGTCGCCCGTGAGCACCTCGGGATACAGCGCGGACCGCACGATGTAGTCCTTCGCGATGCTCAGCGCGTTGGTCACCTGGCTGTCCGAGAAGTGCGCCGTCCGCCGCGCGGCCGGAAGCGGTATGCCCTCCGCGCCGATGCGGAACTGCGCGGCGGGACTCTGCGCGTACAGACGCTCGGTGTCGGTCGCCCCGGGCACCTTGCTCTGCGGGGCGAGCGGGATGACGGTCATCCGCAGGGGCTCGGCGGGCGGCCCGGAACTGGCGGGGCTCTGGTAGGGATGCCGTACACCCATATAGATCGCCGTACCGAAGGCCACGGCGATCAGGAGGACGAGGATCAGTGCCTGCCGGGACAGCCCCCGGCGCAGGGGTGGACGGCTGCGGACGGCGGGCGCGTGATCGCCCATGCGCTCCTGCGCGGAGAACTCCTGAAGGCGGGCAGCGCGCACGAACGACTCGTCGAAGACGACGGATCGGTACTCGTCCTCTCCACCTGCGGGTCCGCCCTCGGGTGTCCCCTCAGGTGGGTCTCCAGGCCCTCCCATACTTTCAGGGTAGGTCGCCGGAAGCCCCGGTAAACGCCCTGGTACACGACAAGTTCTGACAGGTTCTCACCAGGTTGGTCAGACCGCTGTCCGTAGCGCTCAGGCCCGCGATCAGGTCCGGTCAGGGCGTACGCGGGGTCGCCGAGATGGCCGGCTGGGAGTGGTCGGCGGAGGCGGAGGGAGCGACTCCGTTGCCCTGTTCGAGACCGGTGGACGCGGGCGGCGGGACCTGCTGGTCCCGGCCGCTGGAGGAGGCGCCGCGATAGACCGCCGTGAAGGCCAGCGCGACCATGCCGATGCCCATCACGAGGGCGAGGATCCAGGCGACGGGACGATGCCAGCGGACCTGCTTGCCGTACGTCCCCGGGGCGCCGTAACGGCCCTCGACTATGTCCGTGTCGTCCAGATCGTCGAAGTCCGGATCATGGCCGAAAGGGGTGTGGCCGTCGGGGCCGTACCCGTCGTCGTACCGCTCGCCCCGGCCGTGTGCCCGGCGTGCTTCCGCCTCGGAGGCCTCCGCTCTCGCCTGGGCGGCGGCCAGCAGGCGCTCGACGGCGGTCGGCTCGTGCACCACGGCCGCCTGCACGAAGGCCTCGTCGAAGACCACGGAGGCGAACTCTTCGTCCGACACCCCGCGGTCGTGGTCGTCGTCGGGCTCCCAGCCGTCAGGGAACGGCGTGCCCCCCACGTCCTCCGGCACGGGATCCAGAGTAGACCTGGGGGGTCAATTTGGGCAGACGGTAGGGAAATTCATCCGCCTTATGAGACACCTGGCGCGCAGTACGGAAGCGGCCTGGGGGCGCGTGTCGGACGCATATGCCCTGGCCGTGCGCCGTGCGCCCCGAGGGCCGCCAACGCGCCCCGATGACGCGGATTCGGCGCGGCTCAGCGCCGTACGTGCCCGTCCCCGGTGACGATGTACTTCGTGCTGGTCAGCTCCGGCAGCCCCATCGGGCCGCGGGCGTGCAGCTTCTGCGTGGAGATGCCGATCTCCGCACCGAAGCCGAACTGGCCGCCGTCGGTGAAGCGGGTGGAGGCGTTCACCGCGACCGTCGTGGAGTCGACCAGCTGGGTGAAGCGGCGGGCGGCCTGCTGCGAGGTCGTGACGATGGCCTCGGTGTGACCGGAGGTCCACAGCCGGATGTGCTCGACGGCCTTGTCCAGCGAGTCCACGACCGCGGCGGCGATGTCGTACGAGAGGTACTCGGACTCCCAGTCCTCCGCCGTGGCCTCGACGACGGTCGCCTTGGAGTCCTTGGCGTACGCCAGCACCCTCTCGTCGGCGTGCACGGTCACCCCGGCGTCGGCGAGGGCGTCCAGGGCGCGCGGCAGGAACTCGGGGGCGATGTCCTGGTGGACCAGGAGGGTCTCGGCGGCGTTGCAGACGCTGACGCGCTGGGCCTTGGAGTTGATCAGGATCTCGATGGCCATGTCGAGGTCGGCATGGGCGTCGACGTAGACATGGCAGTTGCCGGTGCCGGTCTCGATCACGGGGACGATCGACTCCGTGACGACGGTCTGGATCAGCGACGCGCCACCGCGCGGGATCAGCACGTCGACCAGGCCGCGGGCCCGCATCAGCTCGCGCACGCTCTCCCGGCTCTCCCCGGGCACCAGCTGCACGGCGTCGGCGGGCAGGCCGGCCCCGCCCACGGCGTCGCGGATCACCCGGACGAGCGCCGAGTTCGACTCGTACGCCGAGGCCGAGCCGCGCAGCAGCACCGCGTTGCCGGACTTCAGGCAGAGGGCGGCGGCGTCCACGGTGACGTTCGGGCGGGCCTCGTAGATGATCCCGACGACGCCGAGCGGGACGCGGACCTGGCGCAGGTCGATGCCGTTGGGGAGGGTGGAGCCGCGCACGACCTCGCCGACCGGGTCGGGCAGCGCCACGACGTCCCGCACGTCGGAGGCGATGGCGCGCACCCGCTCCGGCGTCAACGTCAGCCGGTCGATGATCGCCTCGCTGGTGCCGGCCTCGCGGGCCTTGGCGATGTCCTTGGCGTTGGCCTCGACGATCTCGCTCGTACGGACCTCCAGTGCGTCCGCGATGGCGAGCAGCGCGTCGTCCTTCTCGGCCCGCGGCAGCGGGGCGAGGTCGGCGGCGGCGGCCTTGGCGCGGTAGGCGGCCCGGTTGACCGGGGACATGGAGTCGTACGGCGAGAGCGTGGTCATGAAAGAAGGGTAGTGCGGTTGCCAGGCCGGTTCAGCGCGCATTCCGAACCGCGAGACAAACCCTGCGGGGCCGCTCAGTAGGGGTGGACGCCCACGGGAGTCGCGGGTGACGGTCCGTAGCCCTCGGCGATGCGCAGGTGGTAGGTCTCGCGGTCGATGACCTCCAGGCCGACGATCTCCCAGGGCGGCAGCCCCGCGCTCTGCCGGTGCTCGCCCCACAGGCGCAGGGCGACGGCCGCGGCGTCGTGCAGGTCGCGGGCCTCTTCCCAGTAGCGGATCTCGGCGTGGTCGTTGGCGTATCTGCTGGTCAGCAGAAAGGGGTGGTCGTGGGCGAGCTGTTCGAGGGCGCGCCGCACCTCCTTCAGCGGGGCCTCCTGGCCGGAGACGCTGAGGGTGACGTGCCACAGACGGGGCAGATCCTTGGGCTCCTCGTACCGGTCGCCGGCCGCGACGCTCGTCAAGGCGCGCTCCTCACCGGCCGCACGGGACGAGGCCCCACCGGCACCGCGGGACGCCGCCCCAGGGCGCACTCGTCTCACGACGGCCTCCTTTACGCATGCCCGGAATCGGGGTGGTGCGGAATGCCTCCCCGAGACAAAGTTGAGCAGGCCGCAAGGGCTTGTGGGGCGGTTTTGCGGAACGTCCACCTGAGGGCGACATCGCTAGCGGGGCGTTCCCCCCGTTTTCGGCCCGGCCCGAGAGCCGCCCCCCTCCCACACGCCCCTCAGGGATGCAGGATCACCAAGTCGTCCCGATGGACGACCTCCCGCTCGTACTCCGCACCCAACTCCCGCGCCAGCTCCCGCGTCGAGCGTCCGAGCAGTTGCGGAATCTCCTTGGCGTCGAAGTTGACGAGTCCGCGGGCCACCGCGCGCCCCGCGCTGTCGCGCAGTTCGACCGGGTCGCCCGCGCTGAACTCGCCCTCGACGGCGGCGATTCCGGCCGGCAGCAGGGACGTGCGGCGCTCCACGACCGCCCGTACCGCACCGTCGTCGAGGGTGAGCGAGCCCTGGGGTGTGGAGGCGTGCTGGAGCCACAGGAGCCGGTCGGCGGAGCGCTTGCCGGTGGCGTGGAAGTAGGTGCCGGTGTCGCCGCCGTGCAGTGCCTCGGCGGCGTGGATCGCGCTGGTGAGGACGACCGGGATGCCAGCGGCGGCGGCGATCCGGGCCGCCTCGACCTTGGTGACCATGCCACCGGTGCCGACGCCGGCCTTGCCCGCGCTGCCGATCTCGACCTGGGCGAGATCCTCCGGCCCCCGCACCTCCGCTATCCGCGAGGTGCCCGGCTTGCGGGGGTCGCCGTCGTACACGCCGTCCACGTCGGACAGGAGGACCAGCAGATCGGCCCGTACGAGGTGGGCGACCAGGGCGGCGAGCCGGTCGTTGTCGCCGAAGCGGATCTCGTCCGTGGCGACGGTGTCGTTCTCGTTGACGATCGGGAACGCGCCCATCGCGAGCAGCTTGTCGAGGGTGCGCGAGGCGTTGCGGTGGTGGGCGCGGCGGCTCATGTCGTCGCTGGTCAGCAGGACCTGGCCGACGCGGACGCCGTAGCGGGCGAACGAGGCGGTGTAGCGGGCCACGAGCAGACCCTGGCCGACGCTGGCGGCGGCCTGCTGGCGGGCCAGGTCCTTGGGGCGCCGGCGCAGGCCCAGCGGGGCGAGACCGGCCGCGATGGCGCCGGAGGAGACGAGGACGACCTCCCGCTCCCCGCCGCTACGGCTCTTGGCGAGGACGTCGACGAGCGCGTCCACACGGTCGGCGTCCAGCCCTCCCGACGCGGTGGTCAGCGACGAGGACCCCACCTTGACGACGATCCTGCGGGCCTCGCGCACACCCTGCCTTGCCCCTGCCACCTGTGCTCTTTCCCCTCGCGTACATCCGGTTGCCTGCTCGGCAATCTACGCGAAGCGGATCGTTCGGCGCGCGGGGATTCCAGCCCCCGGACAGGCGGGCGGTAACTGTTTGCTCACGCGTCGCGCACGGCAAAAAGGTTGCGTTGGTTGCCTATAGAAAACAACGACAGGGCAAACATATTTTGAACTCTGTGTCACACAATGTTCACGATGTACGCCGCGGGAAGCGCCTCCTCGTCCGCTCCGGCAAGAGCCCCTACGACGTGGTTTCCGTGGAGGAGTCCCTGCACCGGGACGTCATCGCCACCAACTCCGGCAACCTGATCTTCAGCGACGCCACCCACAAGATCCTCGAGACCCCGCACACCGAGGTCGTCTCGAACGGCATCCGCACCGACGTCTCGGCGGCCGGCCGGATCAACGAGGAGTACGACGCCTTCGTCGTCCCGCTCGCGAACGCGTTCCGGCCTTCGTTCGAGGGTCAGTTGAAGCGGCTGACTCGGCTGATCGGCAAGCTCCGGATCCCCGTGGTCGTGGTGGGGGTCGGCGCACAGGCCGGGCTCGGCTACAACGCGGCGCGGCTGAAGGGCATCGAGCCCGCGGTGCGCGAGTTCGTCTCCGCCGTGCTCGACCGCAGCGCCTCGATCGGGGTCCGGGGCGAGTTCACCGAGAAGTACCTGAAGGACCTGGGCTTCAGGGACGTCGAGGTCATCGGCTGCCCCTCGCTGTTCCTGTACGGCAAGGAACTCACCGTCACCAAGCGGGAGCCCGCCCTCGGCGCCGGCTCCCGGATCGCGGTGAACGGCTCGCACAGCGCGGTGAAGTCCCAGGGCCTGGACCGGGTCATCGACCGCGCCCACGCCCGCTACCCCCACCTGCGTTTCATCGGCCAGAACATCAGCGACGCACGGCAGTTGCACTGGCGGGACCTGTCCGACCCGAACGGCCAGGTGACGGCGATGCCGACGCACCCCGAGCACCCGATGTACCAGGAGGACAAGGTCCGCGTCTACGTCGACCCGGTCACCTGGATCGACGACCTGCGCGGGTTCGACTTCTCCTTCGGCTCCCGCATCCACGGCAACATCGCCGCGCTGCTCGCGGGCACGCCGGCGACCGTGCTGTGCGGTGACTCGCGCACGCTGGAGCTGTGCCGCTACTTCGACATCCCGCACCGCCGGATCGACAAGCTGCCCGAGGACCTGGACCCGGCGTCGCTGTACGAGGAGGCCGACTTCGGCGCCCTGATGAGCGGCCACCATGAGCGGTTCGAGCGGTTCACGGCGTTCCTGGACCGCAACGGCCTGGAGAACACGTTCACCCACGGCGACGGCGGCGCCGCCTTCGACGAACGCATGAGGTCGCTGGCCTTCCCGGCGGGCGTGCGCCCCTGGAACGACGCCGACCTCACCTCGCTCACCACCCGGTTCGGCTGGCTGCAGAGCCGTATCGGCGAACTCGCCCTGGACAACGACCGGTTGCGGCGGGAGCTGTCCCGCGCCAAGGGCGGCCCGGCGCTCCCGGCGACGTCCGTCTACCGCCGGGCGCGGCGCGTGGTGGGCGGCCCGATCCGGCGGGCGTTGCAGTCCGGACGGTAGGGGCGGCGACTGGCGGCAGCCCGGTCACTCCAGGCCCCCAGGACACGTGCGTGTCGTCTGCAGGCCGCCGCGCGTTAACCCGGACGCACGACGTCCCGCGCCGACCTTGGAGTGACCGCAGTTGCCCACACCCCTGTCCCGCATCCCGGCGAGAGCGCTCGTCACGGCTCTCCTGGTCGCCGCCTTCGTCGCCCAGGCCGTGGCGGCGCTGCGCCCGCACGTCCCGCTGCTGCTGGCCGCGACGGTCGTGTCCCTGGCCGTCGAGGGCGTGCTGTACCGCTGGCACCGGGGCATGCTGTCGGTGTTCGCCAAGTCGCACGCGGACATCACCGTGCGGCATGTGCTGCGGGACCTGCTGCTGGTCGTGGCCCTGCTGCGGCTCGGCGAGCAGCATCGGGAGACGCTGTACACGCCGCTCGTCGCGGGTCTCCTCGCCTTCTACGCGCTGCACTGCGCGATCCAGGCGGTCTCGGTGCTGGTCCGCCGTACCCGCACCCTGCCGGTGGTCACCCGCAACATCGACGCCTCGGCCCTGCGCCTCTCCCCCGCCCCACCGGTCCTGCTGCGCCGCCCCGGCGACCGCCTGCTCGTGTTCGGCCTCCCGGCCACCGCGGGCCTGCTGACCACGGCGGCCACCGACGACCCCCGCTGCGCGGCCCTCGGTATCGCGCTGTCCCTCGGGCTCGCCCTCCTGGGCCTGTACGACCTTCTGGTACGGCTGCTGCCGAGCCGTCGCCCGGCGGGTGAGCGGGAGGCGCTGGCCTGGCTGGACGCGTGGCTCGCGGAGTACCGGCCGACGGCCGGCCTGTACTTCTCCGGCGGCGCCTCCTCGGCGTACCAGGCGAACATGTGGCTGGAGCCGCTCGCGCAGTTGGAGGGCCGTCCCCTGATCGTGCTGCGGGAGCGGTTCATGGTGCAGAAGATCGCGCCGACGGACGTACCGATCCTGTGTCTGCCGAAGGTCTCCACGCTGATGCGTCTGGAGGAGTCCTCGCTCCAGGTCCTCATCCACCCGTCCAACTCCGGCAAGACCTCCCAGGTCCTGCGCATCCCCACGCTGAAGCACACCTTCGTCAACCACGGGGAGAGCGACAAGCTGTCGTCCTGCAACCCGTACGCGAAGGCGTACGACGAGGTGTGGGTGGCGGGGCCGGCGGCGCGGGAGCGGTACGCGCTGGCCGAGGTGGGCGTCGAGGACAAGGACGTCGTGGAGATCGGCCGACCACAGCTGGACGCCGTACGGCCATGCGAGGGCCCGTCGGACCGTGCCCGCGGCGGAGCCGCTGACGGCCACCGCACGACCGTCCTGTACGCGCCGACCTGGGAGGGCTGGGACGGCAACCCCGGCAACACCTCGGTGGTCGAGGCCGGTGAGAACCTCGTGCGGGCGCTGCTCGCGGAGCCTGGTGTACGGCTGCTGTACAAGCCGCATCCGCTGACGGGGTCGGTGGATCCGCGCGCCGGGGCGGCCGATCTGCGGATCCGTGAGCTGATCCGGGCGGCGAACCGGGAGCGGGCGGCCGAGCAGCCGCGCGAGAACGGTGAACTCGCCCAGCTCACACGGGAGTTGGACCGGCTCACCACGACGACCGACCGGGCCGGCGCCGATCAGGTGGAGCGGATGCTGCTCCAGGCGGTGCCGGAGCCGGGGCGGGCTCAGGCGGTGGCGGCGGCCACGGCGGCCTGGGAGGAGGCGTACTGGGCGTCACTGCCGGAGGGGGAGCACCAGGTCGTCACGGCCGCCCGGCCCACGCTGTACGCCTGCTTCAACGTGGCCGACCTGCTGATCAGCGATGTGTCGAGCGTGATCAGCGACTTCCTGGCGAGCGGCAAGCCGTACGCCGTGGCGAACACCAGCGGCCTCGCGGAGGACGTGTTCCGCAAGGCCTTCCCGACCGTGCGCGCGGCGACCGTGCTGACGCCGGACGCGGGCGGGGTGCCGGAGCTGCTGGACACGGTGCGGCACCCCGAGAGGGACGAACTGGTCCAGGCGCGGGCGGAGTTGAAGCGGCACCTGCTGGGGCCGGACGAGCCGACGTCACAGGTGCGCTTCAACGACGCCGTACAGGCGCTGTGTTCGGCGGCCCGGCAGCACCGGGCGCGGATGGCGGAGCGGCTGGCGGCGGAGTTCCCCGCGGAGATCCCCGACCAGCGCCGGTCCGTCACGCCGCAGCAGCCCGCCCGCCCGGCGTAGCCCCGCGCGAGGACTTCAGCACCCGGCGCGCCTTGCGCACCGCACGCCGCACGAACGAGTCCACGCCGCCCTCCCGGTACCCCGGGAAGACGCGGGCCTCGCGCGGTTCGGCGAGGTACACGGAGTCAGGTATCCCGGCCACCTCGTCCCGGAAGTGCGGGTAGGCGAGGTAGACCCGGCGGCCCTTCTTCTCCAGGAGGGCCGCCGCCTGCTTCTTGGCCTTGATGAACTCCACGACGGACAGCAGGAGTTCACCCCGCTGTTCGGCGACCAGGTGCAGCCGCAGACGCTCCTCGACCTTGAAGCGGCGGGCGATGCTCGCGGTCCAGTAGGCGTCCATGAGGGGCGCCGCCAGTTCGAGCTTGTGCTGCCTGACCTTCTCGCTGTCCTTGGCGTACTTGGGCCCGAACTGCGGCAGCAGGGTGATGAGGAAGGGGCGGACCATCAGGGTGTCGCGCCGGTCGCCCGCCGGCACGTGCTCGGCGATCAGGTTCATCAGGGCGCGCGCGGAGTCGAAGCGCAGGGTGTAGCTGCCGCTCTTGGTCACGTGCTTGCCGTCGTCGCGGCCCACCAGGTAGTAGCAGGTGTGGTCGGCGACCACGGAGACGCCGTTCGCCCGCAGATAGGCCTCCATCGTGAACACCGCGTCCTCGCCGGTCCACAGGGACTCGTCGAAGCGCATGTTGTGCTTGGTCAGCAGCTCGCGGCGGAACAGCTTCTGCGCGCTCAGGGTGAACTTGATGTTGGAGGAGAAGACGTCGGTCCGCTCCAGCGTCTCGCCCCACATCGACTTGGGCGCGGTGCGGTTGACGCCCTCGACCCGGCCGAGCACGACGTCCGTGCCGTTCTGGTCGGCCATCGCGACCATGCGCTCCAGGGCCTCGGGGCCCAGTCGGTCGTCGGCGTCCAGGAAGAAGACGTAACGCCCGGCCGCCTTGCCCAGGCCGACGTTGCGCGGGCCGCTGGGGCCACCGGAGTTGTCCTGCCGGATCACGGTCACCGGCATCGGGACCCGGGCGGCGAACTCCTCCAGGCACTCCCCCGTGCCGTCCGTCGACCCGTCGTCGACGGCGATGACCTCGATGCGCTCCGGATCGATGGTCTGTGCCTCGACGGATGCCAGGCACTCGATCAGATACGGCATCGCTTCGTACGCCCCGATGATCACACTCACATCAGGCTGCGTGACGGTCACGTTTCCCCCTTATCAACGGGATATTTCCCCCGTATCGCCTCATTCGCTACTTGATAGACGGCTGGATGATGGAAGCGGTTGCCTCGAACCCATACATTCGTGACTCAGGTCACATAGCGAACTGACATGGACTTACGTTATTCGGGAAACGTAAGAGGCCTGCTAGAAGCGGTGCGGCCGAGCACAAGAGACGACGGTGCGGGCGCCCACGAGAAACGGCGCGGCCCCCGAGGAGTGCTCCTCGGGGGCCGCGCCGTTGGTTCGCGGATCAGGCCGTCACATCGTCCCCGGCCACGGCCACCCGCGGCCCGGGTACGGTCGCCGGTTGGGCCTCGGCGGCTCCGGCCGCCGCCCGTGACTCCTGGCCGACGTTGCGCGACTCGGCCTTGATCGCGAGGTTCGACACCGCGGTGTTGAACTGGACGATGGAGGTCGGCTCGTCCGGCCCCAGCAGGTACCGCTTGAGGTCCTTGCGGTCCTCGGCCAGCGGGTCGGCGGACGGCTCCCGTACGGCGTCCAGCAGCTCGCCCAGTTCGGCAGCGCTGTTGGCCAGGATCGTCGCGGCGCGCACCGCGGTGTTCTGCCGCTTGAACTCCTCCACGCCCAGCTCGGCTGAGTCCGTGACGGCGTACGGCTTGCCGCTGGCGATGAAGTCGGAGACCACGCTGGAGATGTCGGAGACCATCGCGTCGGAGACGTTGAAGCAGTCGTACAGCCGCGGCTCGGCGCCCGTGATGACGCGGTGCTCGTGGCCGGGGAAGGAACGCCAGTACGCGGTGTTCCACTCGGTGCGCAGCCGGGCGACCTCCTCGTGCCGGGCGGGGTCGACCAGCCCGTCGCGGGTGGCCTCGGCCTCGTCGCCCTTGACGCTGCCGCTGCCCTTGCCGGACAGCTCGGCGAGGCGGGCCTCGATACGGGCCAGCTCGGCCTTGGCGGCGGTCTGCGCGGCGGCGTCGACCGTGAAGCGCGGGTCGGCGGCGCGCTCGGTGGCGGCCTGCTCGACCAGGGCGGTGATCCGGCGGTGCGCGGCGCCGGCCTCCTTGCTGACGGTGCCGGTGAAGGGGTGCGGCTTGTACAGGACACGGACCGGCGGATCGGCCTTGACCAGCTTCTTCACGATGTTCTCGCCGGCCAGCACGATCGAGGTGTTGCCGGGGTTGCCGTCCCAGCCCTCCCAGGTGGGGGCGTACAGAACGGTCGGGATCCGGCCCTCGGGGACGCCGCTCCAACCCTGGATCGGCGCCAGCTGCGGGCGGCCGACCTCGACGATGTCGTCGTCGCGGACGCCGACGTCGGCGATGGCGTAGCGGTCGCGGCCCGCGCGCCCGGCGGTCCACACCTCGTCGTAGACCTTGCTGTACGGGTTGACGCTGGCCAGCTTGTCGCTGTCGCCGTGGCCGATGAAGACGTGCTTCATGGTCGGGACGCGCAGCAGGTGGATGTTCTTGCCGACGTTCGCGGCGTAAAGCGCGACGCGCACGTTGGAGAGGTCCAGGTTCATCAGGTGCACGCCACCGGGCACGCAGATGACCGGGACCGTGGTGGGCGCCATGTTGTTCAGGATGGCGCGCTCACGCAGGATGATCAGCGGCTTGGAGTCCAGCTGCTCCATGGTCTCCAGCCACATGTTGACCTGGTAGGCGGAGTCCTTGGAGCCGGAGAAGTACAGCACCGTCTCGGGCCGGTACTCGCCCAGCCAGTCGTCGACGGCGGCCAGGACGGTCTCCGCGTTCGGCGGGATCTTGCGGCCGCGGACGTACGGCACGAGCGTGAAGACGTACAGGAAGCCGAGGCCCACGGTGACGCCGATGCCGATGAAGCCGGCGACGGCCGACTCCAGGGCGGCCGAGACGAGGATGCCCGCGACGGCCGCGAGGTCGAGGTGCAGCATCTTCTCGGCCGAGCGGTGCAGCAGCCGGCGCGGCGGGGCGTCCGGGATGCGGATGCGGGAGGCGAGGTCGACGCTGCGGGTGGCGACCGGCATACGGCGGCGGTTGCGGATCAGGGTGACCAGCGCGCCGTGCGGGGCCTGGAGGCCGTAGAAGGCGATGAAGCAGGCGATCGCGCCGTAGTAGATCAGGTCGTCCGCGAAACCGAGCCGGGCCAGCAGCAGGATCAGCAGCAGCTGCCTGATCAGGAAGCGGATCGACAGACCGGCCCGGACCTTGCTCAGGCGGTTGACCAGATAGCTGCCCTTGCGGTGCAGATAGTGGTCCGCCAGGTACGTCACGGCGGCCGCGGCCGCGAAGGCGGGAACGCTCGGGATGAGCGCGGCCAGCATGAGCGCCGGAAAGCCCAGGATCATGAGGGCCGCCGCAGCGAGCTCGGCCGGGCTGCCCACCCGGGCGACGCGAATAGCGGTGGATATCACGGAGAACCTGCTCAGGGAGTGGGGCCGGTCTGATGGGTGAGGTGTGAAGAGGGAAGGACTCAGGCCCCTGTGAATTCTTCGTGAACGAAGAATCGCAGAGGCCTGAATTCCATAAGGCTATTAACCGCTGATTATGCCACGCCGTCCTGGCGGTCCAGAACACTCGCCAGCGCCTGCTCGAAGCCGGACGCCTTTCCGGCGGGCGCGGTCGGGTCCTGCTGGCGGACGTCGATCACATGGCCGGTCAGCTCGGAGAGCAGCACGTCGAGGGAGGTGCGGGCGACGGCCTCGGAGGAGAGCAGGCTGCCCGCGGGCTCCTGGCCGAAGGCCTTGGTGCGCATCGGGGTGGCGGTGCGCTCCGGGTTGATGCAGTTGACGCGGATGCCGTCGCCGGCCCACTCGTCGGACAGGGCCTGGGTGAGGTTCACCATGGCGGCCTTGGTCGAGGAGTACAGGCTGTACTCGGCGCGACCGCGGGTGTAGCTGCTGGAGGTGTACAGCAGCAACTGGCCCTTGGTCTCGGCCAGGTACTTGTACGAGGAGCGCGCGATCTGCACCGGGGCGAGGTAGTTGACCTTCAGCGCCTCCTCGATGGTGGCGTTGTCGGTCTCGGCGAGCTTGCCGATGCGCAGGACACCGGCGGTGTTGACGACGTAGTCGATGCGCCCGGTCTCGGCGTACGCCTTGGACAGCGCGTCGTCGACCTCCTCCGGGTTCTCGACGTGCGTGCCGGTGGTGGAGCGGCCGAGCGCGTACACCTTGGAGCCGTAGGACTCGGCGAGCTCGGCGATGTCCTTGCCGATGCCGTACGAGCCGCCGAAGACGACGATCGTCTTGCCGTTCAGCAGCTCGCGGTAGGCCTCCTCGTCGTACTGCTCGGGCGTGGCCGTGGAGGCCAGCTGGAACAGCTTGTCGGCGATGAAGACGTCGACGGGCTGGGTGACCTTCATGTTGTACTCGTCACCCGCGACGACGTGGATCGGCACGTCCGGCAGGTACTTGAGCACGACGGAGCAGTCGTCGGTGGCCTGGAAGTTGGGGTCGCCCGCGGCGACCTCGTAGGCCCGCTTGATCGTGGACAGCTTGAAGGCCTGCGGCGTCTGGCCGCGGCGCAGCCGGGAGCGGTCCGGGATCTCGGTGATGAACTCGCCGTCGTCGCCGTGCGTGCGCGTGACGATGATGGTGTCCGCGGACGGGATGGCGACGTCGACGGCCTGGAAGCGCTCCAGCGCCACGACGCAGTCGTCGATGACGCGCTGCGACAGCAGGGGGCGGACGGCGTCGTGGAACAGGACGTTGAGGTCCTCGCCCTCGGCCAAGCCCTCACCGAGGGCGTCGATGGCGCGCTCGGTGGTCTCGTTTCGCGTGGAGCCGCCCTCGATGATCTTCTTGACCTTCGTGAACCCGGCCTTGGCGACGATCTTCTCGATGTCCGGCACATAGCCGGGCGCCATCAGCACGATGATGTCGTCGATCGAGTCGGCCTTCTCGAAGGTGGTCAACGTGTGCTCGATGACTGCCTTGCCGGCGATCTTCAGCAGCTGCTTGGGGATCGACAGACCCACCCGCTGACCGGTGCCACCGGCCAGGATCACTGCGGTGGTACGGGGCTTGGCTATGTGCTGGGACACAGGTGACCTACCTTGTGGCGACTGGGAACTTGGAAATGGTCCCACTTGGGGTTACCGCAGTGCAAGGTGAGCGCCCCCGGCTGCATATGTGCGCGCAACCTGTCATTCACCTTGTACGCATGGTCCTTGCCGAGAGTACCCGCGAGGGTTCCGGGGAATTGCTGTGAGTAACCGCACAAGCTCACCGAAGCCGCAGCCGCTTGAGGCAGCGGTGGCCGAGGACCCGCACCAGCTCCTTGGACGACGTCTGGTGAACCGAGCGCGACTTGGCGGCCGCGGTGTGCCGCACGGGCGCGGCGGCAGCAGCGGCGAGGGCACCGTAGAGCGCCTGGGCGGCGGCCTCGGGGGCGATGCGCGGCTCCGCCTCGGTGCGGGTCGCCGACTTCTGCGTCTCGGACAACAGCCGCATATCGCCCAGGACGCGCACCCCCGTCCCCCCGATACGCTCCGCGATCTCCGCGCCGATCTCGGCGGCCTCCTCGACGGCCCACCGCGGGGTGCAGATCTTCACGTCGCCGGGACCGGGAGCGCACGTGTTCTTCATATGCATCACGGCGCCGTTCCGGACGAGCTGTGAATAGAGCTCCTCGGGCAGTTCATTGGCGCGGAATTCCTTATTAAGATTCCGCAGCATTTCGGTCTCGGCGAGGGTGAGTGACCGATTCGCGGCGTCCGGAACCGGTCGTAGAAGGTGCGGGGGCAGTCCGAGCAACGCCTCGAAGGTGCGCATCAGCCCCTCCCGGTGCCGGTCGTCGACCACGACGACGGTGACCCGCTCGGGACCGACCACCCGGGCCCAGCGCTCGACGAGCCGGTCGTGCCGGTGCCGGTGCCAGAAGCTGGGGTTGGGCTTCTCGTACGGCGGCTTCCTGAGCATGTGCTCCAGCCAGTCCTCGTAGCCCATGCGCAGACCGTTCTGCACGTACTGCTGCCACTGCGAGGGCATGATCCGCGCCAGCGGGCGCAGCGTGACCAGGACGTGCACACGGTCACCGCCGAGCTGCCCGACGATCCGCCCGATCGTCTCGTCGTCCGGGGCGTCGGCGAAGAACTCGCTGCTGATCACGGACGTACGGCGCCCCGTGGCACGCACCCGCTCCAGCAGCCGTTCCCAGTGCCGCTCGGTGGGCAGGGCGTCGCCCAGCATTCCGGTGCGGGCACAGGCGGCCAGGACCGCCTCCATGGGGTGCCGGGTGGTGGCCGGCCACTCGACGCCGTACCGCGCCATCTCGTCCTTCGCCTCGAACAGCGCGCCCTGGATCGATGTGGTGCCCGTCTTGTGCGGGCCGATGTGCAGCAGGCGGGTCCCGGTGGGCAGCGGGGTGATCACGCCGCCGTTCGCGGGGAGTTCATCTCTCGTACAGTCCGTCTCCATGGTCAGAGGACGGTAAGAGCCCTTCCTGAGACTGTGCTGAGAGTGACCTGGGACACGGATGAGTCCCAGGCCCCCCACCTACGGTGATCGGAGTTACACGACCTCGACGCCCGGCCGCCCCGCCTCCACCCGCAGCCGCGCCAGCGTGCTCGGCGTGGCCGTCTGCTGCCGGACCGTGTCCACGATCCGCACCTGTGCGTCGATGCCGTCCCGGCGGATGTCGAAGAGGTGGTAGCCGCGGTGGGCGTCGAGCAGCTTCCAGTGCGGGTTGTCCGGCAGGCGCGGGTCCCACTCCTTGTGGAAGGCCGCCTGGTCCTGGTCGCCGTTGCTGGAGATGGACGTCCCGACGAACTCGGCACCCACGACGTCGGAGCCCGGGTCGGCGTAGTCCTCCTTGAGGTCGCTGATCATCGTCAGGTGGCGGTCGCCGGTGAACACGACCGGGTTGCGGACGTCCTTGAACTCCCGCATCAGGGCGTTGCGTTCGACTTGGTAGCCGTCCCAGGCGTCGTAGTACCAGAGCTTGCCCTCGCCGACCTGGAGGTCGGTCTCGGCCATCATGATCTGCGAGCCGATCATGTTCCAGCGGGCCGGCGAGTGACGCAGCCCGTCGATGAGCCACTGCTTCTGCTCGGCGCCGAGCATGGTGAGCGACGGGTCCTGCGCCGCCTCCTGGCTCTTGACCTGGTCGCTGCGGTACTGCCGGGTGTCCAGCACGCTGAGCCTGGCCAGGCGGCCGAACTCCAGGCGGCGGTACATCTGGATGTGCGGGCCGTTCGGGATGGCGCTCGCGCGGACCGGCATGTGCTCGTAGAACGCCTGGTAGCCGGCGGTCAGGCGGGCCACGAAGGCGTCGTGCGGCTGCTTGTCCGGGTCCTGCGGGATCTCGCCGGCGAAGTCGTTGTCGATCTCGTGGTCGTCGAAGGTGACCACCCAGGGCGCGCCCGCGTGCATCGCGGCGAGGTCCGGGTCGGAGCGGTACTGGGCGTACCGGTTGCGGTACTGGACCAGGCTGTACGGCTCACCCGTGCCCTCGTGCCGCCGCACACCCGTCGCCGACGGGGTCGACTCGTAGATGTAGTCGCCGACGAACAGCACGAAGTCGGGGTCCTGGTCCAGCATGTCGGCGTACGGCGTGAAGTAGCCGTGCTGCCAGTTCTGGCAGGAGGCCAGCGCCATGCGCAGCCGGCCGCCGGAGCTGTGCGGGTGGGGCGCGGTGCGGGTGCGGCCGGTGGGCGAGAGCTGGCCGCCGGCGCGGAAGCGGTACCAGTACGTACGGCCCGGGCGCAGCCGCCGTACGTCCACGTGGACGCTGTGCCCCAACTCGGGCCGGGCCTGGGCGACACCACGCCGCACCGGTTTCCTGAACCGCTCGTCCTCCGAGAGCTCCCACTCGACGGACACCACGCTGTCGGGCATCCCGCCGCCGTTCAGGGGGTCCGGGGCGAGGCGTGTCCACAGCACGATGCCGTCGGGCAGTGGGTCGCCGGAAGCGACGCCGAGGCTGAACACGCCGTCGGGCAGCGGGGTTTCGGCGGCACGGGCGGCCGTCGGCAGCCACAGCTGGGCGGAGGCCGCGGCGCCGAGCACAGCGGCTCCGGCGGTCAGAAAGCGGCGTCGGTCGGGCGATACGGTTCCGGAAACACCGGTCATCGTGCGAACTCCCCTGCCTCGCTGGCCTCTTGGACTCTTCGGATGCTCACGCCCGTGGGCGGCCTGGCTGCTGAACTGCGAGCTTCGCGTGCATGACAAATAGGGAGACAACAGAAAACCCGTTGCGGCACGGGAACGTGCCCTTGCCACAACGGGTCTGTCGGTGGATCAGTAGTTGAACCCGGACCCCAGCTTCGCGTTCGCCGCGACCGTGCCGAGCGTCCCGGCCCCGAAGGTGAACGAGCCGGTCGGGGTGATCCCGGCCGACGTGGGCCGGAACACCCACACCGACCCAGCGTTCGCGTTCTCCCCAGTCGCGCCGACGACGAGTTCGGCACGGCCGTCCTGGTCGGCGTCAACGAGGTGGGTGGTGCGGCCGAAGACGTCGTCGGTCTCCGCCGCGCCCGGCACGTCGGCGGTGTCCTGGTTGACGCCCGTCGCACCGGCGCCGGTCAGCCCGCTCGCGCCGCCGCGCAGCACGATGACGCCGCCGGCGTCGCTCAGCCCGTCGTAGTCCTCGCCGGGGACGCCGGTCGAGACGTCGGCGTACCCGTCGCCGTTGACGTCGGCGACCGAGACGTCGGAGCCGAAGCCGTCCCCGCGCTCGGCGGCGCCCGGGACTCCGGCGCTGTCCTGGTTGACGTACATCGCCTTGGTGCCGACGGGCCCATCGGCGGAACCCGGGACGAAGGCGACCCGGCCGCCCTTGGGGATCGGGGTGTCGAGGTCGCTGTCGTAGCCGTCCACGGGACGCCCGACGACGATGTCCGCGTACCCGTCCCCGTTCACGTCCCCGAGGTCGAGCGACTCGCCGCCCTGCACCCGCCAGTCCCTGCTGTCCCGGAGCACGACCCCCTCGGCGAGCCCGTCGGCCGTGCCCTGCCAGTACGTGATCCGCCGGGCGTCGTACTCGTCACCGTCGTTCATCGTGCCGACGACGTCGTCGATGCCGTCCCCGTTCACATCGCCGGTCGCCAGATCCAGGAACCGGGGGTCGGAGTCGTCGAGGACGCTCTGCTCCCCGCCGCTCGCGGCGCCGTCCCGCCCGAAGGGCCCCTTGATGACGCGCAGCTTGACCATGCTCTCGACGACCACGAGATCCGGCGCGCCGTCCCCGTTCACATCGCCGACGGTGAGCTCACCCCGCTCGCTGAGCCGGTCGTACGTCTCGTGCCCGTACGCCAACGCGGCCCCGCCCGACAGCCCGTTCGCGCCGCCCCAGACGACCTGGACGAGCCCGGTCTCGGCGCCCCCTTCGACGCTGTCCTCGCCGGTGACACCGACTATGAGGTCGTCGTAGCCGTCCCGGTCGAGATCCTCGCTGCTCACCGCGCTGCCGAACAGGTCGCCCGTCTCGGCGGAGTCGGTGACGCCGGCGGTGTTCTGGCTGATGACCTGCTTGGAGGCGGTCTTCAGCCCGCTTGCCGAGCCGTACACCACGGCGACGTACCCGGCCTTCGTCTTGCCGTCGACGGTCGCCTCGGGCGCCGCGATCGCCACGTCCGCGTAGCCGTCGCCGTTGAAGTCGTCCTGGAGCTTCGCGGTGGCCGACGGGGTGTCCCCGGCCGCGTGGGCGGCGGGCAGAACCGCCGCACCCGTCACCGCCATGACGACGGCGAGTCCCGTGCGCCAGGTTCCTGTGCGCCTGTTCATGGTGCTGTCTCCTGTCGTTTCGTGGGGGGATGTTCGTACGGGATGGGTCTTCGTACGAGGACGTCGTCGCCGTCAGTCCGCCAGCGAGGCCCCGAACTTGGCTCCGGTAGCGGGAAGCCCCATGGTGGCCGAGCCGAACGAGAAGGAACCGCCGGCCGTGATGCCGCCGGAGGTGGCGGAAAAGACCCACACGGAACCGAAGTTGGCGTTCTCCGCCGGGTCGCCGACGACCAGGCCGTCCTTCTTGTCGCCGTTGCCATCGACGAGGGCGGTCTCGGCGCCGAAGAGGTCCGCCTTCTCGGCCGCGCCCGGCACCCCGCTGCTGTTCTGGCTGAACGACTTGACGCCGGTGGCGGTCAGGCCGTTCGCGCTGCCGCGCAGCACCAGGACGGTGCCGGCGTTGCTGATGCCGTCGAAGTCCTCGCCGGGCAGGCCGGTCGCCACATCGAGGTAGCCGTCGCCGTTGGTGTCGCCGATCGACAGCGCCGAGCCCATGCCGTCGGCGCGTTCTCCGGCACCCGGCACACCCGGCGTGTCCTGGTTGATCCACACCGGCTTGCGGAGGGTGGACACCCCGTCGGGACCGCCGTGGACGACGATCAACGCGCCGCCCTTGGTGGGGAGATCGGCATCGCTGTCCATGCCGTCGTTGGAGTGACCGACGACGATGTCGCCGTACCCGTCCTTGTTGACGTCGCCGATCACGACGTCCTCACCGCCGACGATCCGCCCCTGGCCGTCCTTGAGCCAGCCCCTGTGGGTGAAGCCGCCCGGGCCGCCCGTGAGCAGGGCGACGGCGCGCGCGTCGGACTCCTCGGTGCTGGTGGTGCGCACGGCGAGGTCGGCGATTCCGTCGCCGTTGACGTCACCCGCGGTCAGCGAATGGAAGATCGACAGCCGCTCGGGGTCGATGCTGAAGTAGTCCTTCTTCGCGGGCTGTCCGGACCGGGTGAACGGCCCGTGCCACACCGTGCCGTCCCCGCGGTAGGCGGCGGGCTCGTCGTTGCTCCAGTCTTCGTCGCCCTTCGTCACCAGGTCCGGACGCTTGTCGCCGTCCACGTCGGCAACGGTGAACTGACCGTTCCACTCGTTGTACGGCGCCCATGCCAGACGCGTCGGCGCGGCCGAAAGCCCCTTGGGGCCACCCCAGTTGACGACGACCTCGTATCCCTGGTCGATGCCCTCCTGGTACGCCGAGACACTCGACAACAGGTCCGCGTACCCGTCCCCGTCCAGGTCCGCGCTCTGCAGCGCTGTGCCGTATCCGGTCTGATCCCCACGGTTCGTCCAGGTCAGCGCCTGCTTGCGCGAGGTCGACAGCCCACCGGAGGAGCCGTACAGCACACTCACCGCACCCGCCTTCGCCTGGCCGCCCACCGCGGTGCCGGGCGCGCCGATCGCCAGGTCGGGATACCCGTCCCCGTTGAAGTCGTCGTGCAGCCGCTTGGTGCTCGGCGTGGTGGCCGTGGCCTCGGTGGTGGCGGCGTTGACGGCGGGAACCGTGAGCGCGCCCGCGACGAGTACGACGCCGGTGGCGAGGACGAGCCGTCTGCGGCGGGAGACGGACGTGCGGCGGTGGGAACGCGAAGTCATGTGTTTCCTGTCGGACGTGGTGCGAGGGGACTTGGTGTGAGGGGCTGTGGTGTGAGGGACCGTGATGTGAGGGGCCGTGGTGTGAGGGGCCGTGGTGTGAGGGGCCGTGGTGTGAGGGGCGGAAGCCGGCCGGCGAGGCGCGCTCCCGCCTTCGGATGGTGACCGTGAGGTCAGCGCGGGAACTCGGCACCCAGTCGGGCACCGTCCGGGTTCGTGCCGAGCGCCTTGGCGCCGAACACCAGCGATCCCGTGGCGGTGACCCCGGAGGCGGTGGAGCGGAACGCCCACACCGAGCCGGCGTTCGTGTTCTCGCCGGGGGCGCCGACGACCAGGTCGGCCCGCCCGTCGCCGTCCCCGTCGAGCAGGGCGACGGCCTCGCTGAAGTAGTCGCGGCGCTCGGCGGCGCCGGGAACACCCGACGTGTTCTGGCTGAACACCTTCGAACCGGCGCCGGTCGGGCCGGACGCCCCGCCCGGGATCACGGCGACCGTGCCCGCGTCGTCCACCCCGGCGAAGTCCTCGTAGGGGTTGCCGGCCACGATGTCGGCGTATCCGTCGCCGTTCACGTCGCCCACCGCGACGGACGCGCCGAAGAGATCGCCCGCCTCGTCGGCACCCGGTACGCCGGGAGTGTCCTGGTGGATCATGCGCGGATCCCTGGCCGGCAGTCCCTGCGCGGGGCCCAGGACGACACCGACCCGGGAGCCGTACTGGCTCGGGTCGCTCGGCTCCTCGTCGCTGATGCCCGAGCGGGGCCGACCGAAGACGAGGTCGTCACGACCGTCGCCGTTCACGTCGCCGAACTCGATGTCCTCGCCGCCCTCGATCCTGTGGCCCTGACCGTCCCGCAGCGCGGTGAGGGGTTCGAAGCCGTTCCGGGTGGCGTGGAGGTAGTTGAGGGTGTGGCCCGAGTGCTGGCCGCCCGGCTCCCAGTCGGCCGCCATGGTGAGCGAGACGAGATCGGTGCGGCCGTCACCGTCGACGTCCCCGGCCGCCATGTCCAGCACCGAGTCGTCGTACTCGTAGACGGAGAGGTCCTGGGTCCGGGCGGGCACGCCCTCCCGGGTGAAGGGGCCGAACCGCACGCCCCCGGACGAGGCCAGGTCGGTGTGACCGTCGCCGTCGAAGTCGCCCAGGACGCTGAAGTGGGTGGCGAAGGCGTGCCCCGGCTGCAGGAGCGTTCCGCCGGACAGACCGGCGGCGGAACCCCACAGCACGGTCTGGCTGCCCGTGCGCGCCTGGCCATCCCACGTCCAGTCCTCGCCGGACGCGGGCACCACCAGGTCGGTGTAGCCGTCGCCGTCCAGGTCGGCTGCGACGATCCGGTCGCCGAAGTGGTCGTCAACCTCGGGCGTGCCGGGGATCCCGGGCGAGGCCTGCGTGATGACCTTCTTGCTCGCGAGATCCAGCCCGTGCGACGAGCCGTACACGAGGGCGACATAACCGGCAGCCTTCTTCCCGCCGACCGTGGCGAGCGGGGAGCCCGTGACGAGATCCTCGTACCCGTCGCCGTTGAAATCCTGCCGCACACCCGCCGCCGCGGCCGTCTGCGGTTGCTCCTGCGCCTGTGCCTGTGCCACGGGCAGAGCACCGCAGACGGTGGAGAGCAGGGCGAGCGCGACGGCACACCGTGTTCTGTGCGAGGCAGGCAAGGGCACGTCTGACTCCGGTTGTCGCAAGGGCAGTTGACGGCGGACGAGGATCAAGATCCTCATCCGCACCGCCCAGTACGACTCACCACGAAGCACAGGGGTTGCCCTGCGGTACCTCGCAAATTTCCCCGACGTTCACCTTTTCAGCCCGTCCGGCTTTTCAGCCCGTCCGGCGTTTGAGGACAAGGCCCCTTAAGGGCCGAAGCGGGGGTCTGGGGGCGGCAGCCCCCAGCAGGGCCCGCACCAACGCCGGACGCCCCAGGATCAGAACGGCTCGAAGTCGTCGTAATCCCGAAGGGCCTCGTCCCGCTCGGCATCCCGGTCACGCCGCCGCTGCGCAGCCGGCCGCGGCGCCTCGAAGCGGTGGTCCTCGCCACGCCGCCCCAGCATCTCCGCACCGGCCGTCAACGTCGGCTCCCAGTCGAAGACCACGGCGTTGTCCTCGGGCCCGATGGCGACGCCGTCACCCGACCGAGCCCCGGCCTTCATCAACTCCTCTTCGACACCGAGCCGGTTGAGCCGGTCGGCGAGATACCCGACGGCCTCGTCGTTGTTGAAGTCGGTCTGCCGCACCCAGCGCTCGGGCTTCTCACCGCGCACCCGGAACAGCAGCTCGCCGCCGGCCTCCTCGCGGGTCACGGTGAAGCCCGCGTCGTCCACGGCCTTCGGCCGGATCACGATCCGCGTCGCCTCTTCCTTCGGCTTGGCGGCACGCGCGTTGCCCACCAGCTCGGCCAGCGCGAACGACAGCTCCTTCAGCCCGATGTGCGCCACCGCCGACACCTCGAAGACCCGGTATCCACGGGCCTCCAGATCCGGCCGCACCATCTCGGCGAGGTCCTTGCCGTCCGGTACGTCGATCTTGTTCAGGACCACGATCCGGGGCCGGTTGTCCAGCCCGCCGTACTCCCGCAGCTCCGCCTCGATGATGTCCAGGTCGGAGACGGGGTCCCGGTCGGACTCCAGCGTCGCGGTGTCCAGGACGTGCACGAGCACACTGCACCGCTCGACGTGCCGCAGGAACTCCAGGCCCAGGCCCTTGCCCTGGCTGGCGCCCGGGATGAGACCGGGGACGTCGGCGATGGTGTAGACGGTCGAGCCCGCCGTCACCACGCCCAGGTTCGGCACCAGCGTCGTGAAGGGGTAGTCCGCGATCTTCGGCTTCGCGGCGCTCAGCACCGAGATCAGCGACGACTTCCCGGCGCTCGGGTACCCGACCAGCGCCACATCGGCGACGGTCTTCAGCTCCAGGACGATGTCCTGGAGGTCGCCCGGCTCACCGAGCAGCGCGAACCCCGGCGCCTTGCGCCGCGCCGACGCCAGCGCATGGTTGCCGAGCCCGCCCCGGCCGCCCTGCGCGCCGACGTACGACGTGCCGTGCCCGACCAGGTCGGCGAGGACATTGCCCGCCTTGTCGAGTACGACGGTGCCGTCCGGCACGGGAAGGACCAGGTCCTGCCCGTCCTTGCCGGACCGGTTGCCGCCCTCGCCGGGCTTGCCGTTGGTGGCCTTGCGGTGCGGGGAGTGGTGGTAGTCGAGCAGCGTGGTGATCGACTGGTCCACGGTGAGGATCACGTCCCCGCCGCGCCCGCCGTTGCCGCCGTCGGGGCCGCCCAGCGGCTTGAACTTCTCACGGTGAACGGAGGCACAGCCGTGGCCTCCGCTACCCGCGGCGACATGCAGCTCGACGCGGTCCACGAAGGTGGTCATGGGATGTGCCTCCAGTTACGTACGGGGTGTTCTTTGAGAACTAACACGCGAAAGGCGGACCCGCTTCCCGTGAGGGAAGTGAGGTCCGCCTCGCGAAAGCTTCCGATCAGGCGACCGGAACGATGTTCACGACCTTGCGGCCACGGCTGGTGCCGAACTCCACCGCACCGGCCTGCAGCGCGAACAGCGTGTCGTCGCCGCCACGACCGACGCCCGCACCGGGGTGGAAGTGGGTGCCGCGCTGACGGACCAGGATCTCGCCCGCGTTGACGACCTGACCACCGAAGCGCTTCACGCCGAGGCGCTGAGCGTTGGAGTCACGACCGTTACGGGTGGACGATGCGCCCTTCTTGTGTGCCATCTCTCCTCAGTCCCTTACTTCGCAGCCGCGGGGATCTCAGTGACCTTGATCGCCGTGTACTGCTGGCGGTGGCCCTGACGACGGCGGTAGCCGGTCTTGTTCTTGTAGCGAAGGATGTCGATCTTGACGCCCTTGTGGTGGTCCACGACCTCGGCCTGGACCTTGATGCCGGCCAGCACCCACGGGTCACTGGTCACAGCGTCGCCGTCGACAACGAGCAGGGTCGAGAGCTCGACCGTGTCGCCAACCTTGGCAGTGGAAATCTTGTCAACCTCAACGATGTCGCCGACAGCAACCTTGTGCTGGCGACCACCGCTGCGCACGATGGCGTACACGCGGATCTCACTCTCTCGCTCGGGAACGGCACCCCCGCAGTCCAGCCGCCCGGCTCGCGAGTGGCCTCTCCGGAACACAAAGTGCTCTGGAGGAAGAGGTTTACGGGGATGTGGCGTGCCTCTACATGCGGACACGCCGACGGTCAAGGTTACGGGGCCGTGGCCGAGGGGGTCAAACCGGGCCGGGCCCCACGAGAGTGCGGCCGGTCACAGGGACCGGCCGCACCTCGCATCACTCGTAGCTGAGCGTCACTCGTCGGCGAGCATCAGCCGCCGATGAGCATCACTCGTCGGTGGCGGCCGAGACAGTGGTCTTCTTCGCCGTCGACTTGGCCGCGGCCGTCTTGACGGTCTTCGCCGCCTTCTTGGTCGTCGCCTTCTTGGCGGCCGTCTTCTTGGCCGCTGTCTTCTTGGTGGCTGCCTTCTTGGCCGTGGCCGTCTTGGCCGTCTTACGGGCCGTCTTCTTGGCCGGAGCGACCTCCTCGACGCCCTCGTCGGCAGCCGGGGCCTCCGCCTGAGCCTCGTCGCCCGCCGGGACGACCACCACGGCCGCCTCCGCGGACGCGGTCGGCGCGGTGGCCTTGCGCACGGCGCGACGGCGCGGGCGGGCCGGAGCGGCACTCTCGGCGACCGCCTCGGCCGGAGCCTGCTCGGCCTGCTCGACCGAAGCCGCAGCAGGAGCCGCGGCCGCAACCGAGACCTCCGCCACCTGCTCGGCCGCAGGCGCCGCGGTCTCGCTGACCGTCACCACGGCGGCCTCCGCACCCGCGGGCGATCCGGCGGGCGCCGACACCTTGCGGGTCGCGCGACGCCGCGAACGCCCCTTGGGCGCGGCCTCCTCAGCGGCCGGAGCGGTGGCCGCAGCCTCCGTGACCGGCGCTTCGGCACCCGTGACCTCGGCGGCCGGGGTCTCGACGACCACGTCCTCCATGGCCACCGGCTCGGCCTTCGCCGCTGCCGCCGACTCCGGCTGCACCGGGCGGGCGATCTCCTCGGCGACGGTCACGTCCTGAGCCGTGGCAACCCTCTCGGGCTTGCGGGGCGCGCCCGCCGGAGCGGACACCCGCCGGCCGCCACGGCGCCGCGAACGACCGCCCCGCCCGGCTGCGGCCTCCGCCTCGGCGACGCTGCTGTACAGCTCCTCGTCCGGCGCGAAGGCGGGCTCGGCCAGCGCGGCCGGCTCGGCGACCTCTGCGGCCACCTCGGCCTCGGTCTCCGCCTCCTCCTCGGCCGTCTCGACCGGCTCGGCGGCGACGGACGCCTCGTGCACATGCTCGGGCCCGGCACCGGCACGCGCGCGCTTCTTGCGCTTGCCGCCGCCACCGCCGCCGACGGCCGTCGGCTGCTCCATGTGCACGATGACGCCGCGCCCGTTGCAGTGGACGCAGGTCTCGGAGAAGGACTCCAACAGGCCCTGCCCGACCCGCTTACGGGTCATCTGCACGAGCCCCAGCGAGGTCACCTCGGCGACCTGGTGCTTCGTACGGTCACGGCCCAGGCACTCCAGCAGACGCCGCAGCACCAGGTCGCGGTTGGACTCCAGCACCATGTCGATGAAGTCGATGACGATGATGCCGCCGAGGTCGCGCAGCCGCAGCTGACGGACGATCTCCTCGGCCGCCTCCAGGTTGTTCCTGGTGACCGTCTCCTCGAGGTTGCCGCCCTGACCGGTGAACTTGCCGGTGTTGACGTCGACGACGACCATCGCCTCGGTCCGGTCGATCACCAGCGAACCGCCGCTGGGCAGCCAGACCTTGCGGTCCAGCGCCTTGGCGAGCTGCTCGTCGATCCGGTAGGTGGCGAAGACGTCGACCTCGGAGGTCCACTTCGACAGTCGGTCGGCGAGGTCGGGCGCGACGTGTGAGACGTATCCGTGGATGGTCTCCCAGGCCTCGTCACCGCTGACGACGACCTTGGAGAAGTCCTCGTTGAAGATGTCCCGGACGACCCGGACGGTCATGTCCGGCTCGCCGTACAGCAGCGTCGGCGCGTTGCCGTTCTTGGACTTCTTCTGGATGTCCTCCCACTGCGCCTGCAGTCGCTCGACATCGCGGCGCAGCTCGTCCTCGCTCGCGCCCTCGGCGGCGGTGCGCACGATGACGCCCGCGTCCTCGGGGACGATCTTCTTGAGGATCGTCTTCAGCCGGGCCCGCTCGGTGTCGGGCAGCTTGCGGCTGATGCCGGTCATCGAGCCCTCGGGGACGTACACGAGGTAGCGGCCCGGCAGGGAGACCTGGCTGGTCAGACGCGCACCCTTGTGCCCGATCGGGTCCTTCGTCACCTGGACGAGCACGGACTGACCGGACTTCAGGGCGGACTCGATGCGCCGCGGCCCGTTGGCCATGCCGAGCGCCTCGAAGTTGACCTCACCGGCGTACAGGACGGCGTTGCGTCCCTTGCCGATGTCGATGAAGGCGGCCTCCATCGACGGCAGCACGTTCTGGACCTTGCCCAGGTAGACGTTGCCGACGTACGAGGTCGACTGCTCCTTGTTGACGTAGTGCTCGACGAGCACGTTGTCCTCGAGAACGCCGATCTGCGTACGGTCGCCGTGCTGCCGGACGACCATCACGCGCTCGACGGCCTCACGGCGGGCCAGGAACTCGGCCTCGGTGATGATCGGAACGCGACGGCGGCCCTGCTCACGGCCTTCCCGGCGGCGCTGCTTCTTGGCCTCCAGGCGCGTGGAGCCCTTGATGGACTGCACCTCGTCGGACGGCTCGGCACCCCTTTCCCGCGCGGGACGGGGCTCACGGACCTTGACGACGGTGCGCTCGGGGTCGCCCTCGCCGGGCTCGCTGTCGGCGGCGGTGTCACCGGCACGACGCCGACGGCGACGGCGGCGACGGCTGCTGGAGCTGGAGCCGGCACCCTCGTCGCGGGCGTCCTCGTCGTCCTCTTCCTCCTGCTCGGCGGTGTCCTCGGCGTCCTGCGCGGCCTGCGCGGCGGCGAGTTCCCCGGCCTCCGCGTCGCCGCCCTCGGCGTCCGCGGTCTCACCACGACGACGACGACGGCCACCACGCCGACGACGCCGACGCGACCCGGTCTCCTCGGCCTCGTCGACTTCCTCGCCCTCGGCAAGTTCCTCGGCGGCCTCGTCGGCTTCCTCGGTCTCGTCCTCGGCGGCTACCTCGACGCCCTGGGCCTCGGCCTCCTCGCCGAACGCGCCACCCCGGCGCCGACGACGACGCCGCGACGCGGCGGGCTGCTCCTCCGGGAACTCCTCGACGTCCTCGGCCTCCGGCTCCGCCTCCGCTGCCGCCGCGGCGGCAGCGGCCCGCTGGGGCGTCTGGAACTGCGGCTCGGTGAACACGGGCGCCTGGAACACGGCCATCGCGGGCCGGGCCGGGCGCGGGGCCTCGGACTCCTCGTCGGCGGTGGCCCGAGCGGGCTCGGCGAACCCGGCGGCGGCACGGCGCACGACGCGACGGCGACGGCGCGGGCCGGCTTCCTCGTCGGCCTCGGCGGCGGGCACCTCGGCGGGCTCGGCGGCCTCCGTCTCGATGCGGGAGGTCACGGGGGTCTCCGCGATCACCGGCGTCTCGGCAGGGGCCTCGGCCTCGGCGACGGCGGCCGCCTCGGGCGCGGACACCCGCCGCGTGGCACGACGACGCGCACGACGGGGGGCGGCCTCCTCGGCGGCCTCGTCCGACGCGACGGGCGCGGCAGCCTGAGCCGGCTCCTCCGCCTCAGCGGTGACCTCGGCACTCACGGGCGCCTCGGCGCTCTCCTCGGCCGCGGCGGGCGCGGCTGCCCGACGGGTGGCACGACGACGCGAACGACGCGGCGCCTCCTCCTCGGCAGGGGCGGCGGCTTCCTCAGCGGCAGGCACCTCAGCGGCGGCAGCCGGCACCACGGTCTCGGCGGTCTCAGCGGCCTCCTCCGCGGCCGGAGCACCGGCAGGCGCGGACGCCCGACGGGTGGCACGACGACGCGTACGAGTCGGCACGACCTCCTCGGTCACCTCCGCGGGCACTTCGGCAGCGGCCTCGCTCTCCTCCTCGGCGAGGGAAGCGGCAGCGGCAGCGGCAGCAGCCGGGACTACGGTCTCGGCGGTCTCGACGGCAGCCGGCGACCCGACGGGCGCGGACGCCCGACGAGTGGCACGACGACGCGTACGACCGGCAGGCGCGGCCTCCACCGTCTCCTCGGCCTCTTCGGCTTCCACGGCCTCAGGAGTCACCTCGGCCGCAACGGCCTCGACGCTCTCCTCAGCCTTCTCGGCCTCATCGCTCAACGCCGCTACATCTGCGGCATCGGCGACCGGTATGGCCGGCTCGACCACCTCTGCGGACTGCGCCTCGGCGCCAGCCGTCGGCGGACCCGCCGGGCGGGACGCGGCACGGCGCCGACGACGCGGCGGCAGGGTGTCGCTGGGAGTGTTCAGTTCGGAACCCTCAGTGGGTTCGGTCGGTTCGAGCATGCGGGCGTTTCTCCCGTCAGGCTCCCGGGCGCCGCGCCTGGTCCGGCGAAATGCCGGTGACGTCCGCGGCTCGCGCGATGCGCGACTGCCGCCGTCCGGGGCGCGGGCGCCGCACGGGAGCTCTCTGTGTCCTGTCTCACCGGTTCCGTACGCCTCATGCGCACGGCCTGGCGAAAGTCTTGTGGTCGGTGCGCTGCCCGACCCAGGTGGCTCCCGAGTACGAGGGCGGCGCTTCGACGTACGTCCCTACGCGGAACCTTCCTTACGCCGGCGCCGTCGCGGCGGCAGCGGTCTCGGCCTCTGATGGGGCCGTCGCTGCCTCGCGGTCGGGCGCGAGCGGGTCGGTCACCGTGCTGGTCTCTTCATCGAACAGCCCCTGCGCCAGCCTGGTCACCGCTGCGGGGACCGGCGGCGCCAGGTCGGCCACGGCGCGGAGACCGGACAGGACGTCGTCGGGTCGTACGGCAGGCGTCACGTGCCGAACAACCAGCCGCAGTATCGCACAGGGCTGGTCGGTCGGCCTATCAGCCGTCGAACTGTGTGTTTCTGTTCCTTCGCTGCTTTCCAGGTGGACGACCGCCGAGCGGGCGTCGAAGGTGCGCACGCCGTTCTTGGTCATGCGCTGGACCTCGACGACGTCGGCGGCGTTGAAGGCGGCGACCGCGCGCCCGGCATCGGCCGGATCCACGCCGACGAGCCGCAGCTCCCAGACGGACGCCGTGAGCCGGTCGGCGAGCCCGGAGGTCCGGGCCTCGACCGCCTCGATGACGTCGAGCCCGGCGGGCATCGACTCGTCGAGGAGCACTCTCAACTGCTCCGGATCGCGCGCTTCGGTGAGCGCGATCTCCAGGTACTCCGCCTCACTGCCCGTGCCGGTGGGTGCGGCATTGGCGTACGACACCTTCGGATGCGGCGTGAACCCCGCCGAGTACGCCATCGGCACCTCGGCACGGCGCAGCGCACGCTCGAAGGCGCGCTGGAAGTCACGGTGGCTGGTGAACCGGAGGCGGCCGCGCTTGGTGTAACGCAGTCGAATGCGCTGCACCGCGGGTGCGGGCGGCGGGCCTTCGGGCTGTCGCTTGCCCAGTGTCGTTCAGTCCTTCGTGAGAGCGGTCGTACTGCTACCAAGAGTACGTGTCTCGCGGCCCCGAGGTTCCCGCCCGGCGACGGCCTCCCGCTGCTTCGGCTCCCCGAACACCATCCGCCGGAAGTCGGCGCGCGCCTGCCGGGCGGACTCGCGGGCGGCGGTGAGGGCCTGCCGGGTGGCTCGCCCCACACTCCGCGCCGCCTCGGCGACGGGCCGTAGCACCGCGTCCCGCACGACGTGCCCGATCGGCGTGAGCACCATCCGGTACACCCAGCGCACCGGCTCGACGAAGGTCCAGCGGAAGAGAGTCGCAAGGAAGCGCCCCACGGCGAGCGAGATGTGCCCGGCGATGCGCCACGCGTGCCCGAGCGCGTCCCAGATCTCCCTGCCGATGACGGCGAGCACCCGGCCGACGGGCGCGAGGACCCAGCGGTACAGGGCCAGCGCGGGCAGTACGAACAGCACGCGGGCGATCCAGTACAGGGCGACCCCGATGCCGGTGACGACCGAACTCACTACCCACACAAGGCCCTTCGCGCACCAGGCGATCGCCCGCCCGACCGGCGTGAGGATCCACTCGTACACCCACAGGGCGGGCACCACGACGAGATACCGCACCAGCCACGCCAGCGCGCCGAACACGCCGATCCCGATCGCGGCGAGCACCGCGCCGAGCCCCTTGAGGACCCACATCACGGCATGCCCGACCGGCGTGAGCACGCGCGCGTACACCCACGCCAGCCCGGCTCCGATCCCTCGCGCCACCCACGCGCATGCGTGCCCGATGCCCCGGGCCACCCACGCACACGCGTGCCCCACCGGAGTCAGCACATACCGGTACACCCACACCGCGGGCACGACGACCAGCACGTTCCCCAGCCAGGCGAGCCCCTTCGCGAGGGGCACGACGACATACCGCCACAGCCCCACGAACGGCCACACGAACACCGCCCGCCCGAGCCACAGCAGCGCCCGCCCCACCGGCCGCAACACCGTGTCGTTCAGAAACCGCCCGGCGACGACGAGCGCGTCCCACACCATCCGCACCGGCACGACCAGCACGAGCACGACGATCCGCACCGGCAGGCGAATCGCGACGGCCAGACACCCTTCGGGTTCCTGGCGCGGCGGTGGTGGTTTCACGAGGTCCATATCGTCGTAGACGCCGAAAAGGCCCTGGTGGATGCAGATCGGAGCAGGATCCGACAACTACTTCCCACGACCTTCACGACCAGTGGCCCGCCGGTACTGGCCGAAGGCCGAGACGGCCGGAGAGGTCGAGGGAGATGTCCAGAAGGTCACGGTCGGCCCGTAGGAGCCGTCCTCCTCGTCGCTCACCTCGACGGTGATCTCCGGTCGGGGTGGCGCGTGGACAGAACTCCCTGCCAGCACTCCCCCAGGGCCAGCGCGAGTTGGGGCAGTTCCTCCCCGAGCCGATCGTCGTCCATCAGGGGGGTGTTACCGAAGGTGGACCACAACTCGACGTGATTGGTGACGGCTTCGATACGTTGCCGATCGTCGCCCAGGTTCGTGAACCAGTCGTCGACGGTGCCCTGGTACTGCTGACCGTTCTTGATCAGCTGGGACGCTTCCTGCTGCGCGGAGCCACCGGTGCCGGACCCCTCACTGTTCATCTTCAGCGGCTCGACCGCGGAGTCGTTCGCGGCGTGCTGGGCGAGGTCCACGGCACCGGCGCCCGCCAGGCCGACGCCCGTGGCGATCCCGGCGGCGGAGACAGCGTTGAGGGGTACTCCGGCGACAGCACCGACGCTTGTGGCGTCCAGGGCGATGCCGAGACCCTCACCGCCTGCGCTGTCGCCCAGATGCTGGATCATGGCGTTCCCGAAGGAGGCAAGGTCGTTGACAACGGTCTTGCCACCGTCGACCAGCCCTTCACCGGCATCGCTGAAGAAGTCACCGACCGCGGACCAGAATCCCGGACGCTCCGGGGCGGGCTCCGTGGCCTTCTTCACCGACGTGGCCGCGGTGTGCCCCGCGCTTTCCACAATCCTGAAAGGGAATCTCGGTGCTGTCCCCTCTGCTGCGCGCCTCACCGACTTGCCGAGCGCGGGCATTCTTGGCAGTTGCGGCGGCCGCCTCACCTCGCGTGAATTGGGATATCGCCTCGTCGGCGCGCTGCTGGGCCGCGTGCAGGGTGTGGACGTATTCGTTCAGGGCATTCGCGGCCGCATGGAATTCGTTGCCTGCTTCGACCCATCTGGCCGGCTGGCCATGGAACCGATCACGGAAGGCATCGGCGGCTTCACCACGCCAGCCATTCTCGGTGTCGATTTTCACCAGCCCTTCGCCGGCTTCTATGAGTACGTCACCGTAGGCGAGCAGCGACTGTGCCGTCGTGGCCAGAGCATCCGGCGCACCCGGGACGAGCTCGCGGGGATTCGACGTCTCGCCGAGCCGGGCCATCAGGACGCCCCCGGGTCCGCTCCGGACGAGGACTGCAGAACTCCCTGAGCCGAGAGTTCAATATGCCGCTCAGCCGCCTCATAACTCTTGACGCAGTGATTCAGCCGGTCGGAGACCTCTGCCCCGTCAGAGGCCAGGTGGGAGACACCGATGTTCCACCGATCACAGAAATCGACGACCGCCGTGGCCAGTTCATCGTGTCCGAAATCGATAGTCAACGCCCTCCCCCATACTCAGTTCCCGAACCGAGTCACCCGACACGAACCCATTAAGGACCGCAATCGAGAGAAGAGGCTAGCAACGGATCCGAGAGGCCGGACCGGGCAAGATCTGATTTGAGAGGGAATTTGATGTTGAGTTCGACGCCCTTCACGCTCTTGAGCGTCGTGGGGTAGTCACCCCTGGCGGTCTGGCCAGGGTGCTCAGATATCGGTTATCCCGGCTTCTGAACGGTCGTCCAGCTGGAAGCCGACGAGGTCCGCACGTTCACCGCGGGGTTCCTGCTTCTCCTCCTGCGGTGCCTTCTCCGTGGCAGTCCCACTGGGCGCAGAAGTAGTGCTCTCATCGCCACCCCCAGCGCGATCACCCAGCGCTGAGCCCCCCTCCGATCAAGAGGGGGGCTCAGCGGTCGCCGCAGGAGGCGTAAGCCAGGTCCACGAAACTCAGGCAGCCAACTCGTCCTCACTCGCCTCTGCCAGGGCATCAACCACCCGATCGAGTACGCCACTCACCTCAGTGCGAGTGACCGCTCGGCGTCGGCCCAGCGTTCTTCACCGTCAGCGGCAGCAGTTTCTTCCCGGTCGGCCCGATCTGGATGTGCGTGTCCATCTGCGGGCACACCCCGCAGTCGAAGCACGGCGTCCACCGGCAGTCCTCCACCTCGGTCTCGTCGAGGGCGTCCTGCCAGTCCTCCCAGAGCCAGTCCTTGTCGAGGCCGGAGTCCAGGTGGTCCCAGGGGAGGACCTCCTCGTACGTCTTCTCACGTGTCGTGTACCAGTCGACGTCCACGCCGAAGGCGGGCAGCACCTTGTCCGCGCAGCTCATCCAGCGGTCGTACGAGAAGTGCTCGCGCCAGCCGTCGAAGCGGCCGCCGTCGTCGTAGACCGCGCGGATGACCGCGCCGATGCGGCGGTCGCCCCGGGAGAGGAGGCCTTCGACGATGCCCGGCTTGCCGTCGTGGTAGCGGAAGCCGATGGAGCGGCCGTACTTCTTGTCGCCGCGGATCTTGTCGCGGAGCTTCTCCAGGCGGGCGTCCGTCTCCTCGGCCGAAAGCTGCGGGGCCCACTGGAAGGGGGTGTGGGGCTTGGGGACGAAGCCGCCGATCGAGACCGTGCAGCGGATGTCGTTCGAGCGGGAGACCTCGCGGCCCTTGGCGATGACCTTCGTCGCCATGTCGGCGATCTGCAGGACGTCGTCGTCGGTCTCCGTGGGCAGGCCGCACATGAAGTACAGCTTCACCTGGCGCCAGCCGTTGCCGTAGGCGGTGGCGACCGTCCGGATCAGGTCGTCCTCCGAGACCATCTTGTTGATGACCTTTCGGATTCGCTCCGAGCCCCCCTCGGGGGCGAAGGTCAGGCCGGAGCGGCGGCCGTTGCGGGTCAGCTCGTTCGCCAGGTCGATGTTGAAGGCGTCGACGCGGGTGGAGGGGAGGGACAGGCCGATCTTGTCCTCCGTGTAGCGGTCGGCCAGGCCCTTCGCGACCTCGCCGATCTCCGAGTGGTCCGCCGAGGAGAGGGAAAGGAGGCCCACCTCCTCGAAGCCCGTCGCCTTCAGGCCCTTGTCGACCATCTCACCGATGCCCGTGATCGAGCGCTCCCGGACCGGACGGGTGATCATGCCCGCCTGGCAGAAGCGGCAGCCGCGGGTGCAGCCGCGGAAGATCTCGACGGACATGCGCTCGTGGACCGTCTCGGCCAGGGGGACCAGGGGCTGCTTGGGGTACGGCCACTCGTCGAGGTCCATGACGGTGTGCTTGGACACACGCCACGGGACACCCGACTTGTTCGGTACGACGCGGGCGATACGGCCGTCGGGGAGGTACTCGACGTCGTAGAACGCCGGGATGTACACCCCGCCCGTCTTCGCCAGACGGAACAGGACCTCCTCGCGGCCACCCGGCCGGCCCTCCGCCTTCCACTGCCGGATGATCTTCGTCATGTCGAGCACGGCCTGCTCACCGTCGCCGATGACGGCGGCGTCGATGAAGTCGGCGATCGGCTCGGGGTTGAAGGCCGCGTGACCGCCGGCCAGGACGATCGGGTCGTCGACGGTCCGGTCCTTGGACTCCAGCGGGATGCCGGCCAGGTCCAGGGCCGTGAGCATGTTGGTGTAGCCGAGCTCGGTGGAGAAGGACAGGCCGAACACGTCGAAGGCCTTCACCGGGCGGTGGCTGTCCACCGTGAACTGCGGGACGTCGTGCTCCCGCATCAGCGCCTCCAGGTCCGGCCACACGCTGTACGTGCGCTCGGCGAGGACGCCCTCCTGCTCGTTCAGGACCTCGTAAAGGATCATGACGCCCTGGTTGGGCAGCCCGACCTCGTACGCGTCCGGGTACATGAGCGCCCAGCGGACGTCACAGGACTCCCACGGCTTGACCGTGGAGTTGAGCTCTCCGCCGACGTATTGGATCGGCTTCTGCACATGCGGGAGCAGCGCTTCGAGCTGCGGGAACACGGACTCGGCAACCGCAGCGGCTTCGGCAGGCATCTCGCGAACCTTCGTGAGCGGGACTGAACTGACAGGGGTGACCATCTAGCCTAACGCGATCGCGGACACCCCCCGCACGTCCGAAGGCTCACAGGACGTCCGTCGCGTCCTTGGTCCCGTCCCAGAACCCGGGCAGCTCGGCCTCCACGGCCGCCGCCCGCTGCTCCTCACGCCCGTACAGCAGCCCGTACGTGAAGGCGCTCTCCCCGGCCGCGTGCGCGACCGCGGCCAGCTCGCGCAGGGTCCCGCGGGCCATGACGCTGTCCTGGTGCTCGCCGAGCAGGTTCTGCAAGGACTTCATGGTCTTGACCAGGTCCTTGGCCGGCTTGCCGAGCGCCGGGGTGACCGCCTCCGCCGCGTAGCGGGTGCGCTTGGTCTTCTTGCGGGCCTCGTGGATGGCGACGTCCCGGTCGCTGCCGGGGTCCAGCTCCAGCGCCTGCTCGACCAGCGCGGAGACCTTCCCGAAATCCTTCTTCACGGCCTTGGGGAGCACCTTGCCGGGCTTCTTCCCGGCCGCCTCGCGCAGCGGCGGGTCGGCGAGCAGCGCGTCCAGTACGTCGAGCAGGGCGAGGTAGCGCTGGGAGTCGAGGATCCCGATCAGCCGGCTGCTCGCCCCGCCGGGCCGGTCACCCGCCCAGTGGCTCACCCGCTCGGCTACCGGCCCGTAGATCAGCGTGTGGGGAATCTCGTCGAGTGCCGCACTCAGGCGTTCGTTCAGCACCTCGCGGTCCCGGTCCACGCCCAGCTCGCCGGCCAGCCACTTCAGCTCGTCGCCGATCGGGTCGGTGACCGCCCGGTCCAGGACCTTGCCGAAGGACTTGAAGGTGCTGCGCATCCGGCGGGTGGCGACGCGCATGCTGTGGACGGAGTCCTCGGCGTCCTGGCGTACGGCGGGGTCGAGCCCGACGATCGCGTCCCGCTGGGCGCGGACGTACGCGAGCACGTGGTCGCCGGCGGTCACGGCGTCCTCGACGGAGGCGGAGGCGAGCTTCTTCTTCGGGGCCGTCTCGGCCAGCGCACGCGCGAGCTTCGACGCCGACTTCGACGGCCGTACCCCCGCCTTGCGCAACCGCTTCTCCACCTTGTCGAGGAAGGCCGGGTCGACATCGTCGGCCAACTCCACCTCGATCTCGGCCCACTGCGCGCTGCCGTCTCCTCCAGCGAGCCGTTCCGCCCGTACGGCGTCCACGCTGACCTCGGCCAGCAGCCGGCCGTCGGCGTCGACGAGGTCGCGCACGTCACGGTCGGAGCGCAGCCGGACCAGGGGCACGAGCTCGGTACCCCGGACGCGGGAGCGGACGAGGCCGGCGAGGGTGTCGGGCAGTGTGTCGGACAGCGGGGCCTGGATCTCGTCCCGTACGCCCGGGCTGACAGGGAACTTCAGATGCCAGCCCGCGTCGGAACCGCCCGTCCTGCGCCGAAGGGTGATCGACGACGCGGCGAGGCGCTCGTCGGCGGTGTCGTAGTAGGTGGCGTCCAGCTGCGCGACACCCTTGTCGATGACGGCGGCGACCCCTGCGACGCCGGTCAGATCGGGCAGGCCGCTGTCGTCGGATTCATACTTCCGCTCGATTTCGCGCTTCGTGTCCGCCATGACCCGAATCTAATCGGAGTCACGACGGGATGACAGTGCTTACCGGCCATGAACCGCAGGTAAACGAACAATGACGGGCAGGGTGATGGGCAGGGTTCAGCCCTGCCCAACGCTCACGCCGACATCGGTCTCTGCACCCGGATCGACTGCAACAACCCCACCGCCACCCACACCGCGAACATCGACGACCCGCCGTACGACACGAACGGCAGCGGCAGACCGGTCACCGGCATGATCCCCAGCGTCATCCCGATGTTCTCGAACGCCTGGAAGGCGAACCACGCCACGATCCCCGCCGCGACGATCGTCCCGTACAGCTCGGTCGTCTCGCGCGCGATCCGGCAGGCCCGCCACAGGATCACGCCGAGGAGCAGGATGATCAGCCCGCCGCCGACGAAGCCCAGCTCCTCCCCCGCCACCGTGAAGACGAAGTCGGTCTGCTGCTCCGGCACGAACTGGCCGGTCGTCTGCGACCCGTGGAACAGCCCCGAACCCGTGAGCCCGCCCGAGCCGATCGCGATACGCGCCTGGTTGGTGTTGTAACCGACGCCCGCCGGGTCGAGCTCGGGGTTGGCGAAGGCCGCGAAACGGGCGATCTGGTAGTCGTCCAGGACGCCCAGTTGCCAGATCGCGATCGCACCGATCGTCCCCGTGCCGATCAGCCCGAAGACCCAGCGGTTGGATGCGCCGGACGCGAGCAGCACGCCCAACACGATCACCACCATCACCATGACCGAGCCGAGGTCGGGCATGAGCATCACGATCAGCATCGGTACGGCGGCCAGGCCCAGCGCCTGCACGACGGTGCGGTGGTCGGGGTACTGCTTGTCCCCCGCGTCCACTCTCGTCGCCAGCAGCATCGCCATGCCCAGGATGATCGTGACCTTCACGAACTCCGAGGGCTGCAGGGAGAAGCCGCCGGGGAGCTTGATCCAGGAGTGGGCGCCGTTGATGGTGGAGCCGAGCGGGGTGAGCACCAGCAGGATCAGGAAGACCGAGACGCCGTACAGGATCGGCACGGCCGTACGCAGGGTGCGGTGGCCGAGCCAGACCGTGCCGATCATCAGGGCGAAGCCGATACCGGTGTTCAGCAGATGCCGGATCAGGAAGTAGTACTGGTCACCCTGGTTGAGTTCGGTGCGGTTGCGGGTCGCCGAGAAGACGAGCAGCGAGCCCATCAGCGACAGGGCGATCGCCGCCAGCAGTATCGTCCAGTCGAGCCTGCGGGCGAGCGAGTCACGGGCGAACAGACGGGTCCAGCCCGCCCGTTCCGGCCCGTACCCGGAGACCTGGAAGCTGTTGGCGCCGGTCATGTGAGCATCCTCCGGCTTCCCCGCCTACGGCTCCGCTGCCGCCTGCGCCGTGTGTCGCGGTTCTCGGCCGTCGGCGTCGCCACCGTGCCGGCGAGCTGCTGCTCGTCCGGTTCGGCCTCGCCCTTCTGGCTGGCCCGCTGTTCCTTCGCCGGGTCCTTGGAGACCTTCGGCGAGGTGATGGTGCCGTCCGTCCGGACCTTGGGCAGGCTCTTCTGCGGCGTCGGCAGGAGCGCCTTCTTCTTGTCGATCGTGCCGTCGTCGGAGACGCCGTACAGCGCGTCGTAGATGTTGCGCACGGCCGGACCCGAGGCGCCGGAACCCGTACCACCCTGGGAGATCGTCATGACGACCGTGTAGTCCTTGGTGTACGTGGCGAACCAGGAGGTCGTCTGCTTGCCGTAGACCTCCGCCGTACCGGTCTTGGCGTGCATCGGGATCTTGTCCTGCGGCCAGCCGACGTCCGCGAACCGCCAGGCGGCGGTACCGCGGGTGGCGACGCCGGCCAGGGCGTCGTCCATCTCGGCGAGCGTCTTCTTGCTTATGGGCAGCTTGCCGTGGGACTTGGGCTTGATCTCCTGGACGGTCTTGCCGTCGGCGCCGACGATCGCCTTGCCCACGGTCGGGTCGTACAGGGTGCCGCCGTTGGAGATGGCCCCGTAGATCGTGGCCATCTGGATCGGCGTGACCAGGGTGTCACCCTGCCCGATGGAGTAGTTGACCGAGTCACCAGCGCGCAGCCGGTTGCCTTCGAGGCAGTTCTCGTAGGCGATCTTCTCGGCGTACGAGCCGTCCTTCTTGCCGTACTTGCACCAGGCGTCCTTGTTCGCCTTCCAGTAGTTCTGCTTCCACTGACGGTCCGGAATACGCCCGGTCACCTCGTTCGGCAGATCGATACCGGTCTCCGCGCCGAGGCCGAACTGGTGCGCCGTCTTGTAGAACCAGTCCTTCGCGTTCTTCTTCGGCTTCGTACCGCCGTCCCGCTTCCACTCCTGGTGGGAGAGGCCGTAGAAGACCGTGTCGCAGGAGACCTCCAGGGCGCGGCCGAGACTGATCGGGCCGTACCCCTTGGACTCGAAGTTCTTGAAGACCTGGCCGCCGATCGAGTAGGAGCTCGAGCATTGGTAGGGGCCGTCGAAGGAGTATCCGGCGTTGACCGCGGCGGCCGTCGGGACGACCTTGAAGATCGAGCCGGGCGCGGACTGGCCCTGGATGGCGCGGTTGAGGAGCGGGTAGTTGGACTCCTTGCCGGTCAGCCTCGTGTAGTCCTTGGCGGAGATGCCGCCCACCCAGGCGTTGGGGTCGTAGGTCGGGTTGGACGCCATGGCGACGACACGGCCGGTCTTGGCCTCCATCACCACGACCGCACCGGAGTCGGCCTTGTACCGCTCGTTGGTGTTGCGGTCCCACCCCTTGCGGGCTTCCTTCATCGCGTCGTTCAGCTCGTACTCCGCGACCCGCTGCACGCGTGCGTCGATGCTGGTGACGAGGTTGGAGCCGGCCTGCGCGGCATCCGCCTTGGCCTGCCCGATGACCCGGCCGAGGTTGTCGACTTCATACCGGGTGACCCCGGCCTTGCCCCGCAGCTCCTTGTCGTACTCCCGCTCCAAACCCGAGCGGCCGACCTGGTCGGAGCGCAGGTAGGGCGAGTCACTGTCCTGAGCCTGCTGGATCTCCCCGTCCGTCACCGGCGAGAGATAACCCAGCACCTGCGCGGTGTTGGCCTCACCCGGGCTCGCATAACGGCGCACCGCCTGCGGCTCCGCCGTGATACCCGGGAAATCCTCCGCACGCTCACGGATCTGCAGGGCCTGCTTCGCCGTCGCCTCGTCGGTGATGGGGATCGGCTGGTACGGCGAGCCGTTCCAGCACGGCTGGGGCGTCTGCGCATCACACAGCCGCACCTTCTCCCGCACCTCCTTCGGCGTCATCCCCAGCACACCCGCAAGCTTCGTCAGCACCGCCTCACCGTCGTCCGGCATCTTCAACAGATCCGTACGCGAGGCGGACACCACCAACCGCGTCTCGTTGTCCGCCAGCGCCACACCGCGCGCGTCGAGGATCGAGCCACGCACGGCGGGCTGCACGACCTGCTGGACGTGGTTGCCGGACGCCTCCTTGGCGTAGGCGTCGCCCTCGCGGATCTGCAGGTACCACAGGCGTCCGCCGAGGGTGCCGAGGAGGGAGAGGACGAGGACTTGGATGACGATGAGCCGGATCTGGACGCGTGGGGTCCGACCGGTCTCGGGGATGTTGGTCACTGCGGCTGCCTCCCCCTCTCAGTGCGAGCACCAGTGCGGATACGACGGTGTGTGTACGAGTGATGAACGAAGGGCCCGCGCCGCGCGGTTCCGGTGATCGTCACCCGTTCCGGTGAACTCTCCTGCGGTCACAGCCGCTTGACCCCCTTGATACGCCCGGCGCGCGCCGTCCGCGCCCGTCCGGCCTTCACCTTCAGGCCGCCCAGCCCACCGCGCTGACTGCCGATGCGCAGGCCGGTGCCGCCGGAGAGCCAGCCGGAGGAGATGTTGGGTTTCTTCGCCTGGGAGTTGCTCTCGGCGAGCGGATCGTTCTCCGCGCGCCGGGCCAGCGCCATGATCCCGGGAACCACGAACGGCGCGAGCAGCAGGTCGTACAGCGCGGCCGTGAACAGCAGGCTGCCGAGGCCGACATGGCGGGCGGCGGTGTCCCCGACGAGGGCGCCGACACCGGCGTACAGCAAGGTCGAGCCGATCGCGGCGACGACCACGACCACCATCGGCCCGGTGGCCGACTTGAGCCGGCCGTTGTCCGGTTTGACGAGCCCGACGAGGTAGCCGATGACGCACAGCACCAGCGCATAACGGCCGGCGGCGTGATCGGCGGGCGGGGCGAGGTCGGCGAGCAGGCCTGCGCCGAAGCCGACGAGGGCGCCGCCGACATGGCCGTAGACCAGGGCGAGGCCCAGCACGGTGAGGAGCAGCAGATCGGGGACGGCGCCCGGGAGGTGGAGGCGGGAGAGGACGCTCACCTGGAGCACCAGGGCGACGACGACCAGGGAGGAGGAGAGCAGGATTCGGTTGACGCGCATCAGGCTTCAGCTCCTACTGCTCTTGCTCGTACTGGTTCTGGCCGTCGGCCTCGGGTACGCCGGACGGTGTGACGGTGACCGTCACGGTCGGCCTCGGGGTCGGCTTGGGCTTGTCGGGGAGCACCGTGTCGCGCGGGTCCTTCTCGGGGGCCTGTACGACGACTCCGACGATGTCGAGCTTGCTGAAGCCGACGTACGGCGTGACGTACAGGGTGCGGGTGAGGTTGCCGCCGGACGGGTCGACGCGGGAGACGACGCCGACGGGGACGCCGGGCACGAAGGGCTTGTCGGCCTGCGAGCCGAAGGTGACCAGGCGGTCGCCCTTCTTCACCTCGGCCTTGCCGTTGAGGAGTTCGACGCGCAGCGGACGGTCGCCCTGGCCGGAGGCGAAGCCGAGCTCGTCGGTGGATTCCATGCGGGTGCCGACGGTGAAGTCGGGGTCGTTGGCGAGGAGCACCGTCGCGGTGTTCGGGCCGACGGTGGTGACCCGTCCGACCAGCCCGTCCCCGTTCAGGACGGTCATGTCGCGCCGGAGGCCGTCGTTCGCGCCGGCGTCGATGGTGATCGTCCAGGAGAAGCCCTGGGCTGCTCCTATGGCGATGACCTCGGCGCCCTTGATGCCGTACTGGCCCTGGCCCGCGATCTTCAGCATCTTGTCCAGCTGCTGCAGCCGGCTGCGGCTGCGGTCGTCGCTGCCGAGCTTCGCCTTGAGGGCGGCGTTCTCCTGCTCCAGCCGGGCGAGCCGGTCATGGCGGTCGCCGGAGTCACGGATCGCGGCGACCGCGTTGCCGACCGGGTTCACCGCGGTCGACACACCGTCCTCGATCGGGCCGAAGACCGCTGCGGCGGCGGACCTCGCGCCGTCGACAGGGGAATCCTCACCACCGCGGATGTCCACCGTGATCAACGCGAACGCGATGGCGATCAGCAGCACCAGGAGCAGCCGGCTCTCTCGTGTGTCCCTCACGTGCGGCGGCCGTGCCCTTCCTCATAGGAATTCGGGAAACCCCCGGTAAACCCGAGGGGTTCTGTATACGGAGTCCGTATGCCGAGTCGGATGCGAGTTGTACGCGGAGTTTCGAGGTTTGGGGGCTCTTCAGGGAGCTTATGCCTCTATATCAACGATCCGCCGTACGAGAGGAGATCATCCCGTACGGCGGAATCGAAGAGTTACGTCATCTGCGGGGCTGGGCGTCCAGCACCTGCTGCAACGCCTCGAACTCCTCGACACACTTGCCGGACCCGAGCGCCACGCTGTCCAGCGGGTCCTCGGCGATGTGGATCGGCATGCCGGTCTCACGGCGCAGGCGCTCGTCGAGGCCGCGCAGCAGGGCGCCGCCGCCGGTCAGAACGATTCCTCGGTCCATGATGTCGCCGGACAGCTCCGGCGGGCACTTGTCGAGGGTCGTCTTCACGGCGTCCACGATCGAGTTGACCGGCTCCTCGATGGCCTTGCGCACTTCGGCCGCGGAGATGACGACGGTCTTCGGCAGCCCGGAGACGAGGTCCCGGCCGCGGATTTCGGTGTGTTCGTCAGCGTCGAGGTCGTACGCCGAACCGACCGTGATCTTGATCTGCTCGGCCGTGCGCTCACCCAGCAGAAGGGAGTACTCCTTCTTGATGTGCTGGATGATCGCGTTGTCCAGCTCGTCGCCCGCGACGCGGATGGACTGGGCGGTGACGATGCCGCCGAGGGAGATGACCGCGACCTCCGTGGTGCCACCGCCGATGTCGACCACCATGTTGCCCGTGGCCTCGTGGACCGGCAGGCCGGAGCCGATGGCGGCGGCCATGGGCTCCTCGATGATGTGCACCTGACGGGCGCCGGCCTGGGACGACGCCTCGATGACGGCGCGGCGCTCGACGCCGGTGATGCCGGAGGGCACACAGACGACGACCCGCGGACGAGCCAGATACCGCCGCTTGTGGATCTTCAGGATGAAGTAGCGGAGCATCCGCTCGGTGATCTCGAAGTCGGCGATGACGCCGTCCTTCAGCGGACGTACGGCAACGATGTTGCCAGGGGTCCGCCCGATCATCTTCTTCGCTTCGGCGCCGACCGCAAGGATGCCACCGGTGTTGGTGTTGATCGCGACGACGGACGGCTCGTTGAGTACGATCCCGCGACCCCTGACGTACACCAGCGTGTTGGCGGTCCCGAGGTCGACAGCCATGTCACGGCCGATGAACGACATTGAGTTCCCCATCAGGATTCGTCTGGCCTTCCTGGGAGCTTTTGATGGCTTTTCAGGTCGGCGAAGTAGGTGCTGTGACGTGAAGGCTTCCATCGTAGACGCGCCTTCGCGAACACTGCGGGAGGGTCTTCGCCATTGTCATCAGATGGCGAGCCGCCCCGCTTGTAGGGACGGGCCATCGGGGGCACTCGTTCCCTCGATCGCCACGCATATGCCGCGGGGCAGCAGAGTTTCTACGGCCGCCCCGGATCGGGCCGGTTGAAAGGGCTCAGGCACGGCCCGGGAAGAAAATCTTCACCTCGCGCTCGGCGGACTCCTCGGAGTCGGAGGCGTGGATGAGGTTCTCGCGGACGATCACGCCGTAGTCACCGCGGATGGAGCCGGGGGCGGCGGCGATCGGGTCGGTCGGGCCGGCCAGCTGGCGCAGCCCCTCGATGACCCGCTCGCCCTCGACGATCAGGGCGACGACCGGGCCGGAAGCCATGAACTCCACCAACGGCTCGTAGAAGGGCTTGCCCTTGTGCTCTCCGTAGTGCTGCTCCAGCGTCTCCTGGTCCAGCGTGCGCAGCTCCAGCGCGGTGATCTGCCAGCCGGCCTTGCGCTCGATGCGGCTGATGATCTCGCCGGTCAGGCCGCGGCGGACTGCGTCGGGCTTGAGCAGGACGAGGGTGCGCTGGGTCACGGAAGGGCTCCTTCTTACAGCCGGTGGTGCGGTGGGATGAGGCTACAGGGCGTTCCCAGATGCCTGTTACGCAGTGTCAGCTTGGGCTCAGGCCCCGGACCGGCCGCTTTCCCCGCCCTATGCCTGCGCCGCGAATCTCGCCTTAGCCTCGTCTACCTTTCTGCCGAAATGCACCGACGCCCACCACAGCGCCGCGAAGATCACGCCGAGGAAGAACATCGTGGGGACGATGAAGCCGGAGGCGATGAGCGCGATCTGCAGGGCCCAGCCGAGGGCGACGCCGCCGGGGCGGGTCACCACACCGCACAGCAGCAGGCACAGGAACATCGCGATGCCGCTGACCGTCCACACCTGCGACATGGACAGGTCGGGGTCCTTCATGGCGACCAGACCGGCGAAGCCGATGACGAAGAACTCGCCGATCAGGGTCGATGAACAGAGCGTACGCATCTTTCGGAACTCAGCCCTTCCCGAGCAGCAGCCGGGCTTCGCCGACCGTGATGACGGACCCGGTGACCAGCACACCGCCGCCCGCGAACTCGCCCTCCTCCTCGGCCAGCGTGATCGCGGCCTCCAGGGCGTCCGGCAACCGTGGCTCGACCTGCACGCGCTCGTCGCCGAACACCTCGACGGCGATGGCGGCCAGTTCGTCGGCGTCCATGGCGCGGTGCGAGGAGTTCTGCGTGACGACGACCTCGGCGAAGATCGGCTCGAAGGCCTCCAGCAGCCCCCGCACGTTCTTGTCGCCGCTCGCCCCCACGACCCCGATCAGCCGGCTGAAGTCGAAGGCCTCCCCGATCGCCTCGGCGGTCACCCGCGCCCCCGCCGGGTTGTGGGCGGCGTCCAGCACGACGGTGGGTGAGCGCCGTACGACCTCCATACGGCCCGGCGAGGCGACGGCCGCGAACGCCTTGCGGACCGTGTCGATGTCCAGCGACTCGGCCCGCGCGGCGCCGACACCGAAGAACGCCTCCACGGCGGCGAGGGCGACGGCGGCGTTGTGCGCCTGATGCGCGCCGTGCAGCGGCAGATACACCTCGGGGTATTCGCCGCCCAGTCCGCGCAGGGTCGCCAGCTGTCCGCCGACGGCGACCTGACGCGACACGACGCCGAACTCCAGGCCCTCACGGGCCACGGTCGCGTCGACCTCCACGGCCTTCTTCAGCAGCACCTGCGCGGCGTCCACCGGCTGCTGGGCCATGATCACGGTGGCGTCCTGCTTGACGATGCCGGCCTTCTCGATGGCGATCTCGCCCGGGGTGCCGCCGAGCCGGTCGGTGTGGTCGAGGTCTATGGGCGTCACGACGGCCACATCACCGTCGATGACGTTGGTGGCGTCCCAGGACCCGCCCATCCCCACTTCCACGACGGCGACGTCGACGGGCGCGTCGGCGAAAGCCGCGTACGCCATGCCCGTGAGCACCTCGAAGAAGGACATGCGGTACTCCTGCGAGGAGTCGACCATCTCCACGTACGGCTTGATGTCGTCGTACGTCTCGATGAACCGCTCGGCGGAGATCGGCGCGCCGTCGAGGCTGATCCGCTCGGTGATCGACTGGACGTGCGGAGAGGTGTACCGGCCGGTGCGGAGTTCGAAGGCGCCGAGGAGGGCCTCGATCATGCGGGCGGTCGACGTCTTGCCGTTGGTGCCGGTGATGTGGATGGAGGGGTACGCCCGCTGCGGATCGCCCAGCACGTCCATGAGTGCGGCGATGCGGGTGACCGAGGGCTCCAGCTTGGTCTCGCCCCAGCGGGTGGCGAGCTCCGCCTCGACGGTGCGCAGGGCCTTGTCGACCTCGGGGTCCTCGGGGCGGCCGGGCACGTCGGCCTCCGGCGGGCCGCCCTGGGTACGCAGGGTGCGGCTGCCGGCCTCGATGACCGCGAGGTCGGGGTCGCGGTCGGTTTCCGCCGCGATGATCTCGTCGAAGGGGTCGTCGCTCTCACTCACGGGGTCAGTCTACGGAGGGGGACTGACAGCGTGCGTACGGAGTGGGCGCGGAGTGCCTAAGGAGTGGGAGGGCTCGTGCCGTCCGGCGGGCGCGGGGAGGTTTGTGGCTGGTCGCGCAGTTCCCCGCGCCCCTTGGTCGGCTACTGCTGAGGCAGCCGATCCAGCTGGGCTGCGATCCGGGCGATGTCCTCGTCGGCCTTGGTGAGCCGGCCGCGGATCTTCTCCACCACCTGGTCCGGCGCCTTCGCCAGGAACGCCTCGTTGCCGAGCTTGGCCGTTGCCTGGGCCTTCTCCTTCTCGGCCGCCGCGAGGTCCTTCGCGAGGCGCTTGCGCTCCGCCGCCACGTCGATCACGCCCGAGAGGTCCAGCGCGACCTCCGCGCCCGCGACCGGCAGGGTCGCCGTGGCCGTGAAGGACTCGCCCTCCGGCTGGAGGCGCAGCAGCTGGCGGATGGCCGGCTCGTGCGGGGCGAGGGCCGTGCCGTCGAGGGTCAGGCGGGCCGGGACGCGCTGGCCCGGCTGCAGACCCTGGTCGGCGCGGAAGCGGCGGACTTCGGTGATGACCTGCTGGAGGGTTTCGATCTCCCGCTCGGCGGCCTGGTCACGGAAGCCGCTGTCGCTCGGCCACTCGGCGATCACGATCGACTCGCCGCCGGTGAGGGTGGTCCACAGGGTCTCCGTGACGAACGGAACCACTGGGTGCAGCAGCTTCAGCGTGACGTCCAGGACCTCGCCGAGGACGCGCTTGGAGACCTCGGCCGGCTCGCCGCCCGCCTGGAACGTCGTCTTGGACAGCTCGACGTACCAGTCGAAGACCTCGTCCCACGCGAAGTGGAAGAGGGCGTCGGACAGCTTGGCGAACTGGAAGTCCTCATAGAACGCGTCGACTTCGGCGACGACGGAGTTCAGGCGGGACAGGATCCAGCGGTCCGTGGAGGACATCTTCGACGCGTCCGGCAGCGGGCCGTCCACCGTCGCACCGTTCATCAGCGCGAAGCGGGTCGCGTTCCAGATCTTGTTGGCGAAGTTGCGGGAGCCCTGGACCCAGTCCTCGCCGATCGGGACGTCGACGCCGGGGTTCGCACCGCGAGCCAGCGTGAACCTCAGGGCATCACTGCCGTACTTGTCCATCCAGTCCAGCGGGTTGACCGCGTTGCCGAAGGACTTCGACATCTTCTTGCCGAACTGGTCGCGGACCATGCCGTGCAGGGCGATGGTGTGGAACGGCGGGGTGCCGTCCATCGCGTAAAGGCCGAACATCATCATCCGGGCGACCCAGAAGAAGAGGATGTCGTAGCCGGTGACCAGGACGGAGTTCGGGTAGAACTTCGCGAGCGACTCGGTCTGTTCGGGCCAGCCGAGGGTCGAGAAGGGCCACAGGCCGGAGGAGAACCAGGTGTCGAGGACGTCGGTGTCCTGGTTCCAGCCCTCGCCGGTCGGGACCTCGTCGTCGGGACCGACGCAGACGACCTCGCCGTTCGGGCCGTACCAGACCGGGATGCGGTGGCCCCACCACAACTGCCTCGAGATGCACCAGTCGTGGAGATTGTCGACCCAGTCGAAGTACCGCTTCTCCATCTCCTGCGGGTGGATCTTGACCCGGCCGTCGCGGACCGCGTCACCGGCGGCCTTGGCGAGCGGGCCGACCTTGACCCACCACTGCATGGACAGGCGCGGCTCGATGGTGGTCTTGCAGCGTGAGCAGTGGCCGACGCTGTGGACGTACGGCCGCTTCTCGGCGACGATCCGGCCCTCGGCTCGCAGCGCGGCGACGATGGCCGAGCGGGCCTCCAGCCGGTCCAGGCCCTGGAAGGGGCCGTGGGCGGTGATGACCGCGTGCTCGTCCATGATCGTGATGGCCGGCAGGTCGTGCCGCTGGCCGATCTCGAAGTCGTTCGGGTCGTGGGCAGGGGTGACCTTGACGGCACCCGTGCCGAACTCGGGGTCGACGTGGGTGTCGGCGACGACCGGGATCGAGCGCTCGGTCAGCGGCAGCTTGATGAGCTTGCCGATCAGGTGCTTGTAGCGGTCGTCGTCCGGGTGGACGGCGACGGCGGTGTCTCCGAGCATCGTCTCGGCACGGGTCGTGGCGACGACGATCGTCTCGTCCCCGTCGCCGTACTTCATGGAGACGAGCTCGCCGTCGTCGTCCTGGTACTCGACCTCGATGTCCGAGATGGCCGTAAGACACCGGGGGCACCAGTTGATGATGCGCTCGGCGCGGTAGATGAGCTCATCGTCGTAGAGGCGCTTGAAGATGGTCTGGACGGCCTGGGACAGGCCCTCGTCCATGGTGAAGCGCTCGCGGGTCCAGGCGACGCCGTCGCCGAGGCGGCGCATCTGACCGCTGATCTGGCCGCCGGACTCGGCCTTCCACTGCCAGACCCGCTCGACGAAGGCCTCGCGGCCCAGGTCGTGCCGGGACTTGCCCTCCTTGCCGAGCTCGCGCTCGACGACGTTCTGCGTGGCGATACCGGCGTGGTCCATGCCGGGCTGCCACAGCGTCTCGAAGCCCTGCATGCGCTTACGGCGCGTCAGGGCGTCGATGAGGGTGTGCTCGAAGGCGTGCCCGAGGTGCAGGCTGCCGGTGACGTTCGGCGGCGGGATGACGATGGTGTACGGCGTCTTGTCGCTCTTCGCGTCCGCCTCGAAGTAACCGCGCTCTACCCAGCGCTCGTACAGCGGCCCCTCTACGTCGGCCGGCGCGTACTGGGTCGGCAGTTCGGTGTCGGGCGCTGGTGGCTGCTGCTGAGCGTTCTCGGTCACGCGCTCAGTTTAGGGGTGACCCGGGGGTGCCCCGAAACGCGTTTGTTCTGTAACGGTGGGCACCCCGATGCCATGCGTTGCCTGCGTCTGCGCCAGGATGTCAGGAACACATAAGCATCTGGAGGGGAACCCAGAAATGAGCTACAACCAGCCGGGCCCGTACGGCGGGCAGCCTCAGCAGCCCGGTCCGTACGGTGGGCAGCCGCAGCAGCCCGGTCCGTACGGCCAGCCGCCGCAGGCGCCCCAGCCCGGCTACGGCTACCCCCAGCAGGCGCCGCCGCCCCAGCCCCCGGCTCAGCCCCAGGGCCAGCCCGGCTACGGCTACCCGCAGCAGGCGCCGCCCGCCCAGCCGGGCTACGCCTACCCGCAGGGCGTCCCGCCGCAGCAGCCGCCGTACGGCCAGGCCCCGTACGGGGTACCGCAGCCGCCGGCGCCGGGTGGCGGCAACAAGAAGGCCGGCCTGATCATCGGCGCGGTGGCCGTCGTGGTCGCGATCGGTGTGGGGGCGTACTTCGTGTTCGGCGGCGGTGGCGCGGGCAACAGCGCCGTCTCGGACGACACCAAGGGCTACAAGCTGACGCTTCCCTCGACCATCGGCGACTACAAGAAGTCCACGCTCGGCTCGCGGGAAGGCGCCCTGAGCGGCGACGACAAGAAGGAAGCGGAGTCGATCGGAATCCAGGACCCGCACCGCGCCCAGGGCACCTACACCACCTCGTCCGGCGGCAGCACCGTTCCCACCGGGCAGGCCATGAGCCTCGAGGGCTACTACGGCGACATCTCCGACCCCGAGGCCTCCATCGATGCGTACTTCGAGCTGGCCGAGAAGAAGTTCTCGGAGTCTGGGACGGAGACCGGTACCAAGACGAAGACCGAGCTGGTCGGCGACCCCGAGGTGGTCGAGCCGGACGGATTCGAAGGCGCCCTGATGAAGTGCCAGACGGTGAGGTTCACCCCCACCGAGCCGCAGGCCGGAGCGCCGAGCAGCTTCGAGGTGCCCTCGTGCGCCTGGGCCGACTACAGCACGCTCGGCCTGGTGCAGGCCGTCGATCTCGCCAAGTCCCAGACAGGCGGGCAGGTGTCCACGGTCGAAGAGGCCGCGGCGGAGGCGGTGAAGGTGTACGAGGCCACCCGCGTGAAGGAGTAACGGCGCCGGTCACGAGCACCAGTCGTGAACACGCAAGCGGGCCCCGAGCCGGGGCCCCTCCGCATTTACCAGGCGTGCGGGACGGCGCGATGCTACGCGCTCTTCTCGTGCCGCCCGTTGTTCTTGCCCACGATGCGCGGCACCAGCATCGGGTTCACGTTCGAGCGGACGACGTCCGCCCTGATGACGACCCTTCGATCGACGACACGGCCTCCCTCGCCGCCAAGCTCCGTAACGATGCCCGCTTGAAGGACTGATCCATCAGGACTCATGCGTGAGGGGCTCAGCCAGCTGTCTGAGCCCCTCATTCGTAGGAGATGTACCACTACCTAAGCAGCCCGCGACACAAATCGCCCCTCCCTAGGCCCGCTTACAGGCAGCGACGGCATGGGACTCCTTGACGTTAATGACTTTCAGCTCCGCGAGACACTGCGGACTCGGTAGATCGCCCCAAGGAGCCGGAGCATGCGTAGCCGGATAGCTGCATGCATGCTTCACCTTGGGTCCCACCACATAGTCCCTAACCGCAAGGTAGCTCGCGCAGTCAGCCAAATCGGCGTGTGCCGGGGCCGCTGTCACCAGGGGAACGACCCCCGCAGCAACCGTCACAGCCACGGTCGCCAGTACACGCTTCGCCTTCAAGGACATCATGTCCTTCCCTCCCGTTTACTTCGGTCACAGAAGATCCAAACAGAGGGCAGACGTAAGGCACAAGCGTTCGATAGAGATCGTCTTGATCTTTTCGGTAAACAGTGAGGGTGCCCGGCCGACTCATCGGCTGGGCACCCTCACCTAGGTACGAGCACAGCGCAGCGTTACGCGCTCTTCTCGTGCCGCCCGTCGTTCTTGCCCACGATGCGCGGGACCAGCGTCGGGTTCACGTTCGAGTGGACGACGTCCGCCGTGATGACCACGCGGGCGACGTCCTTGCGGGACGGCACCTCGTACATCACCGACATCAGGACCTCTTCCATGATGGCGCGCAGGCCGCGCGCGCCCGTCTGGCGGAGGATGGCCTGGTCGGCGATGGCCTCCAGGGCCTCACGCTCGAAGTCGAGCTCCACACCGTCGAGTTCGAAGAGGCGCTGGTACTGCTTGACCAGCGCGTTGCGCGGCTCGACGAGGATCTGGAGCAGGGCCTCGCGGTCCAGGTTGTGGACCGAGGTGATGACGGGGAGGCGGCCGATGAACTCGGGGATCATGCCGAACTTGACCAGGTCCTCGGGCATGACGTCCTCGAACTGGTCCTTGGCCTCCAGCTCGCGCTTGGAGCGGATCGTCGCGCCGAAGCCGATGCCCTTGGCGCCGGCCCGGGACTCGATGATCTTCTCCAGCCCGGCGAAGGCGCCGCCCACGATGAACAGGACGTTCGTCGTGTCGATCTGGATGAACTCCTGGTGCGGGTGCTTGCGGCCGCCCTGCGGCGGGACCGAGGCCGTGGTGCCCTCCAGGATCTTCAGCAGGGCCTGCTGGACGCCCTCGCCGCTCACGTCGCGGGTGATCGACGGATTTTCACTCTTCCGCGCGACCTTGTCGATCTCGTCGATGTAGATGATCCCGGTCTCGGCCTTCTTGACGTCGTAGTCGGCCGCCTGGATCAGCTTCAGCAGGATGTTCTCGACGTCCTCGCCGACGTACCCGGCCTCCGTCAGCGCCGTGGCGTCCGCGATCGCGAACGGCACGTTCAGCATGCGGGCCAGGGTCTGGGCGAGCAGTGTCTTGCCGGAGCCCGTGGGGCCCAGCAGCAGGATGTTGGACTTCGCCAACTCGATGGCGTCCTCGCGGCTTTGACCGCCGCCGTTCTCGCCGGCCTGAACGCGCTTGTAGTGGTTGTAGACGGCGACGGAGAGGGCCTTCTTCGCCGCCTCCTGGCCGACCACATAGCCTTCGAGGAACTCGTAGATCTCGCGCGGCTTGGGCAGTTCCTCCCAGCGGACCTCACTGGTCTCCGCGAGCTCTTCCTCGATGATCTCGTTGCAGAGATCGATGCACTCGTCGCAGATGTACACACCAGGGCCTGCGATGAGCTTCTTGACCTGCTTCTGGCTCTTGCCGCAGAACGAGCACTTGAGCAGATCGCCGCCGTCACCGATGCGTGCCACGGTGTGCTTCCCCTTCGCCTGGGAGACGCCTGGACGTTTTAGGTTCCAGCGGCTCCTGGTGCTGCCTTATGTCCGACGGTACCTTGCCTGGCCCCCCGTTCGGGCCCCCCTTGGCGCGGTTCACTTTGACGTGCACCGTCCCAAACCGTGCCAAGGGGCAGCAGACAATACCGGGTCCGCGTCAGCGAACGTCGGCGTTGTTCATCTTCCGGGTGGAGATGATCTGGTCGATCAGCCCGTACGAGAGCGCGTCCTCGGCCGTGAGGATCTTGTCGCGCTCGATGTCCTCGCGGATCTTCTCGATCGGCGTGGTGGAGTGCTTGGCCAGCATCTCCTCCAGCTGCGCACGCATCCGGAGGATCTCGTTGGCGGCGATCTCCAGGTCGGAGACCTGACCGCGGCCGGTCTCGCTGTACGGCTGGTGGATCAGCACACGCGCGTTCGGCAGCGCCATGCGCTTGCCAGGCGTGCCGGCGGCCAGCAGGACGGCGGCGGCGGAGGCCGCCTGGCCCATGCAGACCGTCTGGATGTCCGGCTTCACGAACTGCATCGTGTCGTAGATGGCCGTGAGCGCGGTGAAGGAGCCGCCCGGGCTGTTGATGTAGACCGAGATGTCCCGGTCGGGGTCCATCGACTCCAGGCACAGCAGCTGCGCCATGACGTCATTGGCGGAGGCGTCGTCGATCTGCACGCCGAGGAAGATCACGCGCTCTTCGAAGAGCTTCGCGTACGGGTCGTACTCGCGGATGCCCTGCGAGGTGCGCTCGACGAAGCGGGGGATGACGTACCGGGACTCGGCCACGGGGCCCGCGTACTCGGCGCGCGAGCGGTCGTACAGGCTGCTGCCGGGGAAGTCGTTCACTATCTGTCTCCTAGGGGCTGAGGCGGTCGGCTGGGGGCGCTACGGGGGTCTCAGGCCCCGGTGCCGCCGCCGCCCGGCATGCCGGCGGCCGTTTCCATCACTTCGTCGATGAGGCCGTACTCCTTGGCCTCGTGAGCGTCGAACCAGCGGTCGCGGTCCGAGTCACGGGTGATCTGCTCGATCGACTGACCGGTGTGCTGCGACGTGAGCTCGGCCATGCGCTTCTTCGTGTGCAGCAGGCGCTCGGCGTGGATCTTGATGTCGGAGGCCGAACCGGCCAGGCCCGCGGAGGGCTGGTGGATCAGGATCTCGGCGTTCGGCAGCGCGAAGCGCTTGCCCGGCGTTCCCGCGCTGAGCAGGAACTGCCCCATCGACGCCGCGAGACCCATGGCGATGGTCACCACGTCGTTCTTGATGTACTGCATGGTGTCGTAGATCGCCATGCCTGCCGTGATCGAGCCGCCGGGGCTGTTGATGTAAAGGAAAATGTCCTTTTCCGGGTCGGCGGCCAGGAGCAGCAGCTGTGCGGTGATCTTGTTAGCGATGTCGTCGTCGACCGGCTGGCCGAGGAAGATGATCCGCTCGTTGAGCAGCCGGTTGTAGACCTGGTCGCCGAGGCCACCACCGATGGAAGGCTCGCCGGCGGCGGAGGGCATCAGATTCGTCACGTATCCACCTGCTCGTCTTACGACGGCGTCCGGGCCGTCTGCACGTGTTCTGCGGGCAACGGGGGCTCCCCTGCCCTCATACTCATGGACCCTAACGCGCAGGCTGGGCAGTGCCATCCCGGTTCCGGGAGTGTTCGCCGGGGGCGTAGAGCCTCCGGCGGTGGGCGGATGCTCGCCGCGGCTCCGCCGCGTTGTGGGCGGCTGCGGGTCCGTCGTGGCCGTTCGCGCAGTTCCCCGCGCCCCTTGGCGGCGCCGCCCAGCCGTACGACAGAGGGGCCCCGGGACGTGATACGTCCGCAGGGCCCCTCGTACGACCTACCAGGCGCCGTGGGCTCAGCCCTCGGACTTCTCCTCGTCGGCGGCGTCAGCCGTACCCTCGGCGGCCTCCACCGTCTCCGTGGCCTGCTCGACCTCGTCCTCGTCGTCCAGGTCGATGACCTCGCCGTTGGTGTCCTTGACCGTGGCCTTCTCGACCACGACGGCCAGGGCCTTGCCGCGGGCGACCTCGCCGACCAGGAGCGGAACCTGGCCGCCCTCGACGACCGCCTGGGCGAACTGGTCGGGCGACATGCCGGAGGAGGCGGCGCGGCGCATGAGGTGCTCGGTGAGCTCCTCCTGGTTGACGTTCAGCTTCTCCTGCTTGACGAGCTCGTCGAGCACGAACTGCGTCTTGATGCCCTTGACCGCGGCTTCCTTGGTCTCGGCGTCGAACTCCTCGACCGTCTTGCCCTGGATCTCGAGGTACTTCTCGAGGTCGAGACCCATCTGGCCGAGCTGGTGGTGCTCCAGGTTGTGCTTACGGGTGTTGATCTCGTCCTCGAGCAGCTTCTCGGGGACGGGCACCTCGACGAGCTCCAGCAGCTTCTCCAGGACGCGCTCCTGGGCCTGCGTGGCCTGGTCGAACTGCTTCATGTTCTCGAGGCGCTTGCGGCTGTCGGCCTTGAGCTCGTCGAGGGTGTCGAACTCGGAGGCGAGCTGCGCGAAGTCGTCGTCCAGCTCGGGCAGTTCGCGCGCGGCGACCTGGCTGACCTTGACGGTGACCTCGGCCTCCTTGCCGGCCGCGGAGCCGCCCTTGAGCTCGGAGGTGAAGGTGGTCTCGCCACCGGCCTCCAGGCCCTTGACGGCGTCGTCGATGCCGTCCAGCAGCTCGCCGGAGCCGATGGTGTAGGAGACGCCGCTGGCGACGCCGTCCTCGAGGACCTCGCCGTCGACCTTGGCCTCCAGGTCGATGGTGACGACGTCGCCGTCCTCGGCGGCGCGCTCGACGGGAGACGTCGACGCGAAGCGCTCACGGAGCTGCTCCACGGACTTCTCGATGTCCTCGTCGGTCACCTCGACGGCGTCGACCTCGACCTCGATGCCGGAGTAGTCCGGGATCTCGATGGTCGGGCGGATGTCGACCTCGGCGGTGAAGTTCAGCGTGTCGCCGTCCTTCAGCTCGGTGATGTCGACCTCGGGCTGGCCCAGGACGTTGAGCTCGGCCTCGTTGACCGCCTCGGTGTAGAACTTCGGGAGCGCGTCGTTGACGGCCTCCTCCAGCACGGCGCCGCGGCCGAACCGCTGGTCGATGACGCGGGCCGGGATCTTGCCCTTGCGGAAGCCCTTCACCGTGACCTGCTGGTTGATCTTCTTGTACGCCGCGTCGAGGCTGTCCTTGAGCTCCTCGAAGGGCACCTCGACAGTGAGCCGAACCCGAGTCGGGTTCAGGGTCTCCACGGCGCTCTTCACGGTTCGGTCTCCTTGTGGCTGACTTCTTGGGTTCTGCCGGAGCCAGACTGGCCCGGCGGATTTCGCCGCCCGGGAGGACTTCATCAGATGGAGAGACACACGGGCGTGCAGCTTGCATAGTAACGGCAGAGGCAACACGCCCTCAAAGGCGATCACGGAACGCGATCACACGAGGTCGTCGCGCGCGTGGCCGGATTGGTGACCGGTCCTGGTCGGGGTGGCGGGATTTGAACCCACGGCCTTCCGCTCCCAAAGCGGACGCGCTACCAAGCTGCGCCACACCCCGTGCTGGTGCGACACGTAGGGTACATGGCCGCAGGCAGTGAGGCCGCCGCATTTACGGGGTGTGCGCCGAGGGTGCCGGACCCGCTACGATGCCTGCAGTGCCGCGGTCACCTGACCTGCGGCGCGTCGCTGTGCGGGCGTAGCTCAATGGTAGAGCCCTAGTCTTCCAAACTAGCTACGCGGGTTCGATTCCCGTCGCCCGCTCTGGTGTGAGTCTTCGGGCCCGGATTCCCTGGTGGATCCGGGCCCGAGGCGTTTGCGGGCCCGGTTACAGGCTGCGCACGTCCACCGCGTACACCGAGCGGATGCCGTACGGGACGTACAGGGCGTCGCCGTGCGGGACCGGGGTGGTGCCGGTGTAGACGAAGACGGGGTCGGTGCGTACGTCGCGGCCGGGGACGGTGTGGAGTTCCTTGCCGGTGCGGCGGTCCAGGGCGGCGAGGCGGCCGCCCGGGGAGGCCAGGAAGACGTAGGTGTCGGAGATCGCCGGGGCGCCGGGGCGTTCGATCGAGGACGGGGTGCTCCACAGCGTGCGGCCGGTGGTGGGGGCCACGGCGCGGACCTCGCCGCTGTTGAGCGTGAAGTAGAGGGTGTCGTGGCTGACCACGGCCCGGGATCCCGAAGGTACGGCGCGGGCCAGGGGGACCTGGCGGTGGCCGGTGCCGTCGGCGTCGAGGAGGGTGACGCGGCGCTGGGTCGGGAGGGACGAGTCGGCGTACGACTGTCCGAGCAGGACGAGGCGGCCGCCGCTGCGGCCGGCGAAGGTCAGGCCGCCTGGGAGCTTGGCCGTCCAGCGTGGCTTGCCGGTGGCCGCATCGAGCCGGGAGACGGTGGTGCGCTTGTCGTTGTTGCCGGTGCACAGGAGGTAGCCGGTGCCGTCTGCGGCACGCACCGAGCAGGTGTCCTGGGCGGGTGCGGAACGCTTCCAGCGGGGCTTGCCGGTGGCCGGGTCCAGGAGGACGTACGTGTTGTCCTCCCCTTCGAGCAGCAGGAGCAGGCCCTCGGGGATGAGCCGGGCGCTGCCGGACTCCACGGAGGGCGGCATGCCGGTCAGGGCCCTGCTCCACCGCAGGGCTCCGGTGCGGGCGTCGAGGGCCTGGACGGCGTACTGCGACACCTCGCTGTTATTGCGGGCCCGGTTGGCGAAGGTGAAGACGCGGTGGTTCGCGGCGCCGAGGAGTTCGCCCTCGCTGGTTCCGGAGTCCGGGTCGGGGTTGTCCTCGACCGTGTGGCTCCAGTCGACCTTGCCGGTGGCGAGCGAGAAGCGGACGGCCTTGATGCTGTCGCCGGCGCAGATCAGCCCGCCGTCGAGCGCCGCGCAGTTCGAGAAGGGGCCGGTCTCGCCGGCGGACTTGTTGCCGTCCTTGGCCTGCCATGCCTGCCAGCCCGCGGGCAGGTCGTGCTCGACCGGGGTCGGCTCGGCGTTGACCGCGACGACGGTGACGGTGGTCGCGGCGGCCAGCAGCAGGGCGCCCAGCGCGGAGAGGAGCACCAGTCGTCGGCGGCGCCGGGGGCGGGGTGGGGGCGGCTCGTCGGCAGGGAGGTCGGGGGCCGGCTCGGGGCGCGGGTCGGGCAGGCGGCCGTCGCGGAGCAGCGAGAGGAGTTCGCCCGTGGTGGGGCGGGACTTGGGGTGCTTTTCCAGACAGAGGCGGATGAACGGGAGCAACTCGTCCGGTACGCCGTCGAGTTCCGCGTCGCCGTCGACGACCCGTACGGCCGTCTCGTAGGGGCTCGGGCTGTCGAACGGGCCGCGGCCGGTGGCGGCGTACGCGAGGACCGAGCCGAGGGAGAAGACGTCGGCGGCCGGGCCCACGTCCTGCGGGGAGGAGAACTGCTCGGGGGACATGAAGGGCGGGGTGCCCATCACCCGGCCGGTCTGGGTGAGGACGTCGGAGGCCGCGAACTCGGCGGCGCGGGAGATACCGAAGTCGATGACGCGGGGGCCGTCCTCGGCGAGCATCACATTGGCCGGTTTCAGATCCCGGTGGACCATTCCGGCGCGGTGGATGTCGCGCAGCGCCTCGGAGAGGCCGGCGGCGAGTTCGCGCAACTCGGGCAGCGGCAGCGGGCCGTGGCGGCGGACGTGGGTGCCGAGGTCCTCGCCGGGGATGTAGAGCGTGGCCATCCAGGGGCGCGGCGCATCGGCGTCCGCGTCCACGACGGGGGCCGTGAAGGCGCCGCTGACCTGGCGGGCTGCGGCCACCTCGCGGCGGAAGCGGATGCGGAACTCGTCGTCGTCGGCGTACTGCGCGTGCACGACCTTCAGCGCGAGGCGACGACCGGAGGCGGAACGGGCCAGGTACACCACGCCCATGCCGCCGGAGCCGAGGCGGTCCTCGATCCGGTAGCCGCCCACCTCCGCCGGGTCGCTCTCGCGCAGCGCCATCCCGTACGTCCCCCGATCCGCACCGTCGTTCCGCAACGTTCGACGATCACGGACGAGGGTATCCGTACCCCTTCGGGCCGCCCCACGGACCCTAGAACTGGATGGAGTTGATGGTCTCGGCTATCGAGTTGAGGAATCTCTGGATGTCGTCCGCCATGCCCGTCGAGGCAAGGAAGAAGCCGAACAGCACGGCGACGACGGCGGGGCCGGCCTTCAGGGATCCGCCGCGGATCAGCACCACCAGGACGATCGCCAACAGCAGTACCACTGACAGCGAAATGGCCACAACAGATCACACCCTCGGTCGGTCCGCTCTCCCGCCAGGGGATGCAACCCCGCGCACCCCCGCCAGAACCATCGTGCCACCAACCGGGCCCCGCTATGCGGCACGTGACGTTTCGTTCGCCACACCTGTGCTGGATCTGTGCGGACCCTTGACGCGCACCGACCTCTCCGCTTGCGCCCGTACGGCATTTCGACGAGGCGCTCGTACAGATATTTCGGCGGGATCGTTTCCATCGCCACACAACGTGTTCGCCGGTATTTCGAATTCGCAGCCCGGTGATCATTTCATCGACGTCACCTCCTGGCCATATGCACTACTTAGTCAGGATGAATCCGGACAATGAGGGTGACAAGTAGGTGTCTGCCAGGTGCATGTTCGCTGTACACGCGAAGTCGTGCGCAATAACCGCTAATGACCTCGGGGGTTTTACGAAATCACACAGACAACGCTAGGGTGCCTCAGATGTTCCACGCTGTCTCGTCCCCCGCATGCGCAGCGAGGTCCCGGATCGACTCCCCCGGATTCCGGCGGGAGGGTCTGTGACGAACTCGTTGCGACCGCACGGCCACAACAGAGCGCCACTCCCCCCGGCACAGTCGCCGGCGGACGGAGTGCCGAGTCCGCGCTCGCCGCAGAACCGGCAGGCTCAGGCCGACAACAGACCCGCGTCCAGCGGTGCCAAGCAGCGCGACGCGTTCTTCGACAACGCCAAGTACCTGGCGATCGTCCTCGTCGCCATAGGACACGCCTGGGAGCCGATCAAGGGCGACAGTCGGATCCTGGAGGCCGTGTACACCGTCGTGTACACCTTCCACATGCCGGCGTTCATCATCATCTCCGGCTTCTTCTCCCGCAGTTTCGACGCGAGCCCCAGCCGGCTCAAGCGGCTGATCGCCGGCGTCGCCGTGCCGTACATCGTCTTCGAGACGGCCTATCCGCTCTTCAAGCGCTGGATCGACGAGGACCCGACCCAGGAGATCAGCCTCCTGGACCCCTGGTACCTGACCTGGTTCCTGTGCGCGCTGTTCATCTGGCGGATGACCACCCCCATCTGGAAGATGGTGCGCTGGCCGCTGCCGCTCGCGCTCGGCCTCGCCATGATGGCGACGGTCACCCCCGAGATCGGCGACGACCTGGACCTTCAGCGGGTCCTTCAGTTCCTGCCGTACTTCGTGCTGGGTCTGATCATGAAGCCCGAGCACTTCCACATGGTGCGCACGCGCACGGTGCGGATCCTGTCCGTGCCGGTGTTCGCGGTGGCGCTGGTCTTCGCCTGGTGGGCGGTGCCGCGCATGAACACCGCGTGGTTCTACCACCGGGACGCGGCTCAGGAGCTGGCCGCGCCGTGGTGGAGCGGGCCGGTGATGGTGCTGGCGATGTTCGGCTGCTCGCTGCTGCTGACGGCCTGCTTCTTCGCCTGGGTGCCGCGGCGCCACATGTGGTTCACGGCGCTCGGTGCGGGCACGCTGTACGGCTATCTGCTGCACGGCTTCGTCGTGAAGGCCGGTGACTACCAGGGCTGGTTCGACCATGCCTGGCTGCAGCGGCCGCTCGGTGAGATCTTCGTCAGCGTTGTCGCGGCGATCGGTGTCACATTGCTGTGCACCAGGCCGGTGCAGCGGGTGTTCCGGTTCTCGATGGAGCCCAAGATGGAGTGGGCGTTCAAGCGGGATGCGGCGGAGGTGGCTCGGGCGCGTGAGAAGCGTGAGGGGTCGGGCGCGGGTTCGGGCTCGGGCTCGGACGCGCGCGAGAAGGTCAATGCCTGAGTCTGCGCTGTAACTTCACAACGAGGGCCCTCACGACGAGGAGCCTCGATCGTCGACCAGACCGAGAAGTGCGTGCATCCGTGCGTACTTCTCGGTCAGTCGTTTTCGGGTCGGTTCGTCCAGGGCCGCGAGGCGGTTCGGGTCCGCGTTGTGCGCCAGGTCCGCCTGTTTCACCAGTAGTGCGCCGGGGGTGGCGAGGATGCGGGCCGCGTAGGTCTCGGGGGGTTCTCCGGGGCGCTTGGTGAGCGCGCGCACGATGGCCTTCGTACGGGGGCTCAGTGCGGCCTCTTCGAGCCAATGGTCGGACAGGGCGTCGTCCTCTACGGCGTCGTGCAGCCAGGCTGCGGCGATCTGGGCGTCGTCGCCGGCGTGGGCGCGGACGCCCTCGGCGACGGCCCTCAGGTGCTCGGCGTAGGGGCGGCCGGCCTTGTCGGTCTGGGGCGCGTGGGCGGCTCGGGCGATGGCCTCGACGGCGGCCAGGGACAGGTGGGGTCGGGGAGTCTCGGTCACCGGTCCAGTGTCTCGCCCCCGCCGCCCCTACCCGTCCCGTCCTCCAGCGGCTCTGCCCCTTCGACCCCGGGGCCCTTCTGGGGGCTCCGCCCCCAGACCCCCGTTTCGGCCCCTAAAGGGCCTCGTCCTCAAACGCCGGACGGGCTGAAAATACCGGCCCGCGTCGACAGGTGACCGCCGCTCGCGGGTGGGTGGGGGTTGGGGACGGAGTCCCCCTCGGGTGGGTGGGGGATCGGGACCGCGCGACCTCGTCCTCACACGCCGGGCGGGCTGAAATGCGCGGGCCCGCGTCGAGAAAGTGCCGTCGCTCCACCACCACGCCCCCTGCGGGTGGGTGGGGGCTAGGGACGGAGTCCCCCTCGGGTGGGTGGAGGATCGGGACCGAGTCCCTCTCGGGTGGGTGGAGGATCGGGACCGCGCGACCTCGTCCTCACACGCCGGGCGGGCTGAAATGCGCGGGCCCGCGTCGAGAAAGTGCAGTCGCTCCACCACGACACCCCCTGCGGGTGGGTGGGGGCTAGGGACGGAGTCCCTCTCGGGTGGGTGAGGGATCGGGACCGAGTCCCCCTCGGGTGGGTGGAGGATCGGGACGGTACGACCAGGGCCTCCAACACCGGGCAGGCTGGAATGCCTGCGCCAGCGTTGAGAGGTGGCGGTCGCTTGCGGGAGGGCTGGGTTGATCGGACCGGGGCTGTGGAGTGCCGTGAGTGGGGCTGGGGGCGTCAGCGTGGTGTTGGCTGGGGAGTTGGGCCTTCGCGGGAGATCAGCAGGAGGGCTCGGTCGTCGTTGACGTCCTTTGCCACTGCCTCGATGAGGTGCCAGGCGGCGCCGTGGAAGCCGCCGGCGACGTAGCGGTCGGCCTCGCCCGTGAGGCGGTCTATGCCCTCGACGATGTCGCGGTCGGAGGTTTCCACGAGGCCGTCTGTGAAGAGCATCAGGACGTCGCCGGGGCGGAGTGAGCCCTTGACCGGGTCGAACTGGGCGCCGTCGTAGACGCCCAGGAGGGGGCCTTCGGCGGCCTTCTCCTCCCAGCGGCCGCTGCCCGCGCTCAGTTGCAGGCCCGGGGGGTGGCCCGCCGAGTACAGCTCGTAGTCGCCCGAGTCGAGGTCCAGGACCAGGTGGATCGAGGTCGCGAAGCCCTCGTCCCAGTCCTGGCGGAGCAGGTAGCCGTTGGCGGCGGGGAGGAACGCGTGTGGGGGCAGGCTGCCCAGGAGGCCGCCGAAGGCTCCGGACAGGAGGAGGGCGCGCGAGGCCGCGTCCATGCCCTTGCCCGAGACGTCCGTGAGGACCACCTCCAGCGTGCGGCCGCCGTTCGTGCGGGCCGCGACCACGAAGTCGCCGGAGAAGGACTGACCGCCCGCCGGGCGCAGGGCCATCTCGCGATGCCAACCGTGGGGCAGCTGTGGGAGCTTGCTCTGGACTCGGATGCGTTCGCGCAGGTCGAAGAGCATCGTGCCGCCGCGCCGCCAGGGCACGCCCACCCGGCTGCGGAACTGGGCGATGAGCAAGCCGAAGAAGCCGCACGCCGCCACGACGAGGACGATGCCCGGAGTGACGCGGGACGGGCCCTCCGTGTACGGGCCCAGCTGCACCGACTCCACGATCAGCGCGGTGGCCGCCGCCGCGTACAGGCCCAGCAGGCTCGCCGGGCGCAGCAGCAGGCCGCCCGCGACGATCGGCAGGACCAGTGCGGCCGGGGAGAACCACACCGGGTTGGCCATCGTCACGGCGCAGATCAGAGGGACTGTGAGGAGCAGGCCGGCCAGTGCGATCCAGTCCGAGCCGTCGCCGCGGAAGTAGTCCACGGCGCTTCTGCGCACGCCGACACGGGCCCGGTGCCACTGCATCTTCACCCGGGCCGTGAACGTCTCGGCCACCGTGCGCCGCTCTCGTCCTGCTGCCATTAGTTCGGGACCCTATCCATCGGACCTGCTGCTTGGCACGGGAGGTCCCACTTGTCCCCCGTCCGAGGTTCAACTTCACAGTGAACTTCACGGAAAGCGCTCTCGCCGCCGCCAACGAGAAATTCCCTCGCTCGTCCCGCAATGCCCTGGTAGGCATGATTCATGGCGAATGACAGTGCGAGTGAGACCGGCCGTCCCGAGCTGCGGGTGCTGCGGCAGGACGAGTGGAACATCTGGTACGACGCCCTCATCCGCTCCTTCGGCGGGGTCCCGGAGGCGGCCGAGGAGCGGGAGTTGTGGAACTCCCTCACCGAGCTCGACCGTTCCTTCGGCGCCTGGGACGGCGACGTGTGCGTGGGGACGGCGGGCGCGTTCAGTTTCCGGCTCACCGTGCCCGGTGGCGCTCCGGTGCCCGCCGCCGGCGTGACCATGGTCAGCGTCGCCGCCACGCATCGTCGGCGCGGCGTCCTGACGTCGATGATGCGGCGGCAGCTGGACGACGTCAGGGAATGGGGCTGGCCGCTGGCCGTCCTGACCGCCTCCGAGCCGGAGATCTACGGCCGGTTCGGCTACGGCGTCGGCAGCTTCCAGGTGAGCACCGAGATCGACACGACCCGCGTCCGGCTGTCCGTGCCGCCCGGCACCGATGACGTACGGCTGCGCTACGCCGTACCCGCCGACGTCCTCGACGTCTGCGAGGCCGTGTACGCGCGCAAGGTGGCCGACCGGCCCGGAATGCTCGCCCGGCTGCCCGGCTGGGAGCGGCTCGGGGTACTCGACCCGGAGAGCGAGCGGGAGGGGGCGTCGCCGCTGCAGTGCGTGCTGGCGGAGCGGGACGGCGAGGTGGTCGGGTACGCGCGCTTCCACGTCAAGCCGGACTGGGACCGCAGCGGGCCCAAGGGCGCCGTGCAGCTGCGGGACGTACAGGCCCTCGACCCGGCGGCGCAGGCGGCGCTGTGGCGGTTCCTGTTCGGCATCGACCTGACGTCCACGGTGAAGGCGTACGCGCGGCCTGTGGACGAGGCGTGGCAGCACCAGGTCTCCGACATTCGGCGGTGTGCGGTGCGGGTGCGGGACGCGTTGCATGTGCGGTTGGTGGATGTCGGGGCGGCGCTTCAGGCGCGGACGTATCAGGCGCCGGTGGATGTGGTGTTCGAGGTGGAGGACGCCTTCTGCCCGTGGAACGCGGGGCGTTGGCGGCTGTCCGGGGATGCCAAGGGTGCGTCGTGCGAGCGTACGACGGACGCGGCCGATCTCGCCCTGTCCGTACGGGAGTTGGGGGCGGCCTATCTCGGTGGCGTGAGTCTTGCGGCGCTGGGTTCGGCCGGGCGGGTGCGGGAGATTCGGCAGGGGGCGTTGGCGGAGGCGTCGGTGGGGTTCGCGTCCGCCGTGGCGCCTTGGTTGCCGCACGGGTTCTGACGCGTGGGTCGACGCCCGGGCGGCTCGGCTACGGGGTCTGGCAGTCCGGGCACCAGAAGAGGTTGCGGGCGGCCAGGTCGGCGGTGCGGATCTCGGCGCCGCAGAGGTGGCAGGGGAGGTTGGCCCGGCGGTAGACGTAGACCTCGCCGCCGTGGTCGTCGACGCGGGGTGGGCGGCCCATCGCCTCCGGGGTGTGCTCGGGGCGGACGGTGTCGATGCGGTTGTTGCGGACGCCCTCGTGCATGAGCTCGACCAGGTCCGTCCAGATGGTGTCCCACTGGGCGGGGGTGATGTCCTTGCCCGCGCGGTACGGGTCGATGCGGTGCCGGAAGAGGACCTCGGCGCGGTAGACGTTGCCCACGCCCGCGATGACCTTCTGGTCCATGAGCAGGGCCGCGATGGTCGTACGGCTGCGGGAGACGCGCTGGAAGGCGGTGTGCGGGTCGGCGTCGGCGCGGAGGGGGTCGGGGCCGAGGCGGTCGTGTATCGCCTCTTTCTCGGTGTGCGTGATGAGGGCGCAGGTGGTGGGGCCGCGGAGGTCGACGTATGCGGTGCTGTTCGCGAGGCGGAGGCGGACGGTTTCCGTGGGTGGGGGTGCGGGGGTGGCGCCGAAGTTGACCTTGCCGAAGAGGCCGAGGTGGATGTGGATCCAGTCGGCGTCTCGGAAGCCGAGGAAGAGGTGTTTGCCGTGGGCCTCGGTGTGGGTGAGTTCCGCGCCGGTGAGGAGTGCTGCGGCGTCTGAGAACTTGCCCTGGGGGCTGGTGATGTTCGGGGTCGTGCCGAGGAATGCGGCGGCGTAGTCCTGGGCCAGCCGGTGGATGGTGTGCCCCTCAGGCACGGTGGCTCCTTTTTTGTCTGCGGGTGGGTGGGCGGCGGTCAGGTTTTCGCCCCCGCCGCCCCTACCCGTCCCGTCCTCCAGGGGCTGCCGCCCCTTTGACCCCACCTTCTGGGGGCTGCCGCCCCCAGACCCCCGCTTTCGGCCCTGAAGGGGCCTCGTCCTCAAACGCCGGACGGGCTGAAAGTGCCTGGGCCCGGCGCCGAGAAGGTGGCGCCCGCCTCACCAAGCGCCCCCTGCGGGTGGGTGGGGGATCGGGACGGCGGGGCCTCGTCCTCATGTGCCGGACGCCAACGAAGCCAGGGACGGAGTCCCCTCCTGAAGCTACTGCTGCGGGTGGTGCGGCGGGATCGGGGGCAGGTCGCCCGTCGTCTCGTAGTCGGCCAGCATCGTGATGCGGCGGGTGTGGCGGTCGTCGCCCGAGTACGGGGTGCCCAGGAAGGTCTCGACGAACTTCGTCGCCTCCTCCTGCGTGTGCATGCGCGCGCCCACCGCGACGACGTTGGCGTTGTTGTGCTGGCGGCCCAGCGCCGCCGTCTCCTCGCTCCAGGCCAGTGCCGCGCGGACGCCCTTGACCTTGTTCGCGGCGATCTGCTCGCCGTTGCCGGAGCCGCCGATCACGATGCCGAGGGAGTCGGGGTCCGCGACCGTCCGCTCCGCCGCGCGGAGGCAGAAGGGCGGGTAGTCGTCCTGGGCGTCGTAGATGTGGGGGCCGCAGTCGACCGGGTCGTGACCGGCCGCTTTGAGCCACTCGACGAGGTGGTTCTTGAGTTCGAAGCCCGCATGGTCGGAGCCGAGATACACGCGCATGGAACGAGTGTGACACGGGTGTTTCGGGGCAGCAGCGCCGGGTGTCGATCGCGTCAACTGTGACGCACGCCATGGAAGCTCAAGAAAACCTCAAGTAACAATCCCGAATCAAAGGTTCCAGAATTCGTTCTCCTCCGATTCACTGGGCCGACTCGTACATCACACCAATACCGCTCGTACGAGAACCGCTCCCCACGGCGCAAAGGAAATCCGTTCCATGACTTCGCAGCCGCCCCAGACCCAGAAGACGGCCGGCTCGTCCGGTTCGGCCGGACCCGCTCCCGGCGGGCATGGCCTGCAGGCCGGGCTCAAGAACCGGCATCTGTCCATGATCGCCATCGGCGGTGTCATCGGCGCCGGACTCTTCGTCGGGTCCAGCTCCGGTATCGCCACCGCCGGCCCCGGCATCCTCCTCTCCTACGCCCTCGTCGGCACGCTCGTGGTGCTGGTGATGCGGATGCTGGGTGAGATGTCCGCGGCCAACCCGACGTCCGGGTCGTTCTCCGCCCACGCCGACCGGGCGCTCGGGCGCTGGGCCGGCTTCTCCATCGGCTGGCTCTACTGGTTCTTCTGGGTCGTCGTGCTGGCGGTCGAGGCGACCGCCGGTGCGGTGATCCTGGAGGGCTGGATCCCGGCCGTACCGCAGTGGGGCTGGGCCCTGATCGTGATGGTGGTGCTGACCGCCACCAACCTCGTCTCCGTCGGCTCCTACGGCGAGTTCGAGTTCTGGTTCGCCGGGATCAAGGTCGTCGCGATCGCCGCGTTCATCGTCATCGGCGGGCTGGCCGTGTTCGGCCTGCTGCCGGGCGTCGACAGCGACCAGGCCGGGCTCAGCAACCTCACCGAGCACGGTGGCTTCCTGCCCAACGGTGCCGGCGCCATCCTGACCGGTGTGCTGCTGGTCGTCTTCTCCTTCATGGGCAGCGAGATCGCCACCCTTGCCGCCGGTGAGTCCGAGAACCCGCAGCAGGCCGTCACCAAGGCCACCAACAGCATCATCTGGCGAGTGGCCGTCTTCTACCTCGGCTCGATCTTCGTCGTGGTGGCCCTGCTGCCCTGGGACAGCAAGGCGATCGCCAAGGACGGCTCGTACGTCGCCGCCCTCGACTCGCTCGGCATCCCGCACGCCGGTCAGATCATGAACTTCATCGTGCTGACCTCGGTGCTGTCCTGTCTCAACTCCGGCCTCTACACCGCCTCCCGCATGGCCTTCTCCCTCGGCCAGCGCGGTGACGCCCCGAAGGCCTTCGGCCGCACGACCGGCAACGGCGTGCCTCGTACGGCGATCCTGGCCTCCGTCGTCTTCGGATTCGTGGCGGTGTTCTTCAACTACGCCTACCCGGACTCCGTCTTCCTCTTCCTCGTCAACTCCTCCGGCGCGGTCGCCCTGTTCGTCTGGCTGGTCATCTGCTTCTCGCAGCTGCGCATGCGCAAGATCATCCAGCGCGAGTCGCCGGAGAAGCTCGTCGTGAAGATGTGGCTGTACCCGTACCTGACCTGGGCGACGGCCGCGCTGATCGTCTTCGTCCTCGGCTACATGCTCACCGACACCGAACACGACGGCCGCAAGACGGTGCTGCTGTCGCTCCTCGTGGCGGCGCTCGTCCTGGTGACCGCCTTCGTGAAGGAGAAGGTCGGCCGTGGGCGCGCGGCGGGTGTCGAGGTGGCCGCCTCGGCCGAGCCTCGCGACGAGGTCAAGACCGGCTGAGACCGGCCAGTGCCTGTGGAGGGGCGGTGGGGTGCGTATGGCGCCCCGCCGCCCCTCCCTTTTGTCTCTCACATTTGTCTCTCACAGCACCGTGAAGCCGTCTCTCACCTTCTCGTAGGTCTTCAGGGCCTCGGCCTCGATGTCCGGCTGGTACCACGTGTTGATCTGGTACGACTTGCCGTCCACGGTGAAGCCCAGCAGCCGGGCGTGCCAAGGGGCGCCCTGGAGCGTGAAGGTGTACTCCCAGACGACCGCCGGGTACCCGCGGAACGTCGTCCGCTCCAGACGGATCTTGCGGTACTGCTGCCCCTGCTGGGCGTCCTTCTCCGACTTCTGCCAGGAGTCCATCAGGTCGTCGCGGGCCAGGGACGACTTCGCGGCGAGTTCCTGTTTGGCGTCCGGTGACGTGTAGTGCACCTCCGACCCCGTCTTGACGTCCCGTTGCCAGCCCTCGGGCGGCACCCACGCGAACCCGCCCGCCTCCCGGCGCGCCCCGGGCGGCAGGCTCTGCGGCCTCGACGTGCCCTCGACCGTGGACGAGGGGTCGGCGGAGGGGGTGGACGCGGCCGAGGCGGACGGTGACGAGCCGGCCTCCTTGCCCTCCGGCGACCCGGAGTCGGTCGCCAGGACGACCGCGACGAGGGCGCTCGCGGCGACGACACCCACGGCGACGGCGATACGCCCCGTACGGCGCCGCCCGCGCCGGGGTTCCGCCGGGACCGGGGGGCCGGGGAGCTCGCCGGGCGGCATCGGGGTGTACGGCCGTGCGGCGCCGGGCGACACGAGTTCCGGCTCCGGGGCCCGTCGTTCGGTCACCGCTTCGGCGCGGGAGAGGCTGACGCCGGCGCGGCGGGGAGGTGTGGAGGGGAGTTCGGCGGAAGCGGAGGGGGAGGGGGTGCCCGAGGAAGGGGTGACGGAGGGGGAGGTGGCGACTGGGGTCGGGTTGGTGATCGAGGGGCGTGGCGGTATCGCGTCGTGTATGGCGTCGTCCGGCTGGCGGGGGTCGCGCGGGGTGAGAGCGGGGGGCTGCTGCAGGAGGGCGGGGGTGGGTGTCTCCCTTGGGAGCTGGAGTTCGGGGGTGGGGGCGGCCGTTGTTGCGGGATCCGGGGTCGGCTCGGCTTTGTGGAGGGGGCTCGCGGTCGGCTCGGGCTCGGGCGTCGGCACCGGTTCGGGCCGCGATTCGAGCCGTGGCTCGGGATCCCGTTCCTCCACCGCCCTCCGGAGTTCCCCAACCGCTCCCCCGGCCACCGGCATCGTGGGCGTAGGCGTGAGCGGGGGCGCCGACGTCGGCGCCGGAAACGCCACCCCCTCCAGGGCCGTCTCCAAGTCGTCCAGGCCGGGGCGGCTCGACGGGTCCTTCTCCAGGAGGGCGGCCAGGATGTCCCGCAACGGGCCTGCCGTCGGCGGGAGTTCGGGTTCCTCGTACAGGACCGCGTGCAGGGTTGCCAGCGTCGTGTCGCGGGAGAACGGGGAGCGGCCGGCCAGGGCCGAGCTCAGCGTGGCGCCCAGGGACCAGATGTCGGACGGTGGGCCCTGGGGGCGGCCGGATATGCGCTCGGGGGCCATGTAGTCGGGCGAGCCGACCAGCATGCCGACCATGGTGAGGGCCTTCGCGTCCTGGATCGCCGCGATGCCGAAGTCCGTCAGGACCACCCGGCCCCGCACGTTCGTCCCCTCCGCCTCCGCCCTTGCCTCCACCAGGACGTTGCCCGGCTTGATGTCCCGGTGCAGGACACCGCGGGCGTGCACCTGACGCAGTGCCGCCACGAGGCCCATGCCGATCCGGGCCGTTTCGCGGGGGCCGAGGGGGCCCTCTTCCGCCATGGTCCGTTCCAGGGAGCGGCCGGCCACCAACTCCATGACGATCCACAGGCGTTCGCCCTCGTCGACCACGTCGTAGACCCGTACGACGTTGGGGTGGTCGATCCTCGCCGTCGCCCGCGCCTCGCGCAGGGTGCGTTCGCGGCGGGTGCGGGTGTCCTCCGGGTCGAGGCCGTCGATGCGCATTTCCTTGACGGCGACGAGACGGTCGAGTATTTCGTCGACGGCCCGCCACACGCGCCCCATTCCCCCCTGGCCGATACTCTCGACCAATCGGTAGCGCCCCGTCACCAGCAATCCCGGAAGCCCGCCGCTCCTCGTGTTTCCCGAATTCCCCGCGTTTCCCGTGTTTCCCGTGTTCTCCGTTTTTCCCGGCAATCCACTGCACCCCCCTCGAAGCCGCATCGGACTTCCGCCATTGAAACACAATGGTCACACTTCGCGCCGTACCAGCATAGTGCGGAGAAATCTTGTGGTAGCTCTTCAAGTACTGCGAATTCAGGCGCAGGCAAGGGGGGCGAACATGAGTTCTCGTCGCACGACGGCCATCGCGGGATCGCTGGTCGCGGCATCTTTCTCGGCAGTTCTGATCCTTTCCGCCACGGCCGGGGCCGATGACCAGGGGCCCGGGAGCAACAAGGGGGGAAAGGTCATCGACGAGGCGCCGGCAGGGGTGAAGCTGACCACTGAACTGCCCGAGAAAATCTCGGTGGACAACGGTTCACAGGAGACCGACATCACCGCCACGGTGAAGAACGAAGGGACCGAGGAAAGCGGAGAGATCAGGCTTTTGGTCGTCGGGTTCGACGGCCTCACGGTCAAGAATGTCGAGGGGTGTTCGGCGATCGAGGAAGGAGATCTGCCGGAGGGCTCGAACAGCGGTTTCAGCTGCCCCCTCGACAATCTGCCGGCCGGTGAATCGAAGTCGTACGCCGTCGACGCGACGTACGACCTGGGCAAGACCGGCAAGATCTGCCTGCCCGTCCAGACGAGCGACGGCAAGAAGACGTACTGGCAGCAGGGCCCGGTGCCGTTCGGTACGACGAACCCGTCGCCCGACGCCCCGGCCACCCCACTGCTCCTCGGCACCGACAACACGCCGGTCGCGCCCGGCGCCGACGAGTTGCCCAGGACCGGCCTCGGCCGTGACGTCCTGCCGCTGGGCGTGGCCGGCGCGACGCTGGTCGCGGCGGGTGCGGCCGGGCTGTGGTGGTCGCAGCGACGGCCGCGGCGGGCACGGGAGGGCTGAGACGCGACAAGAGGCTCGCCGGGCTGGTCGCAGCGCGACCCGGCGAGCCTCTTGAGTGTTCCGCGGGAACCGCGGCTACGGCGTCAGCGGTTGAGCAGCTTCCAGGTGGTGGGCAGGGCGCCCATCGCCAGGGCGGCCTTCAGGGCGTCGCCGATCAGGAACGGGGTGAGGCCGGCCGCGATGGCGGCGGTCGCCGACATGCCGGTGGCGAGGGCCAGGTAGGGGACGCCGACGGCGTAGATGATCGCCTCGCCCAGCAGCATCGCGCCCGCCGTGCGCAGCGCGGTGCGGTCGGCGCCGCGGCGGGCCAGGGCGCCGACGACGGTGGAGGCGAGGATCATGCCGAGGATGTAGCCGAAGGACGGGGCCGCGGCGCCGGAGGTGCCGTCCGCGAACCACGGCACGCCCGCGATGCCCGCCAGCGCGTACAGCGCGAGGGAGAGGAAGCCGCGTCCGGCGCCGAGGGCCGTGCCGACCAGCAGCACCGCGAGGGTCTGGCCGGTCACCGGCACCGGGGAGCCGGGCACGGGCACGGCGATCTGGGCGGCGAGGCCGGTGAACGCGGCGCCGCCGACGACGAGCGCGATGTCGCGGACTCGGGAGGCCGGGAGCAGGTCGACGAGGACCTGTCCGGTGCGGGCGGGGGCGGCGGCTGCCGTGCTCATGGGGACTCCGCGGGGTGAGGGCAGTACGGGACGCTGTGACGCTATCCCAGGGTGTTTCGGTCCCTCACCGTCAGTGGTCGACAAAGGGCGGTTCGCGGGCTTGGTGGGCTTCGGACAAAGGGTGGGCGTTACACCGGGTACGGGGTGACACCGGTCACTGAGGCAAGGACGTCCAGCTCACAAGCGTGTTGCCGGTGTGTGAAGAGGCGTCTCGCCCGTCGGTCGCCGTCTGGGCAGCGGTGGGCCGCTTTGCTAGCTTCGAGCGCATGGTCGCCCAGTCCCGGAACTTCTCGTCGCGTCGCCACGTCGACCTGCGACGCGTGGGCGCGGCCGCCTGTCGCCGTCCGGGGTGAGTCGGCCTCAGTACTCCGGTGCTTCGTACTCCGGTGCTTCGGTACGACTCGCCCGTCCCAGACGGCGCAGTTTCGGACCGGCCCCGAGGAAGTTCCCATGCCCCGTACCGCGGCAGCACCCACCCCTTCGCCTTCGCTCTCGTCTCCCATCCCCCGTATCGCCGACCGCGACCGGCGCCGGACCAGCGCCAGCGCCATCCTGCGGTCCGTGCTCGAACACGGGCCGGTCGCCCGCAGCACCATCGCCCGGCTGACCGGTCTGTCACCGGCGTCGGTGACCGACCACTGTGCCCGCCTCACCGGGCTCGGGCTCATCCGCGAGGCCGCCGCACCCCGGCAGGCCAAGGGCGGCGTCGGCAGACCGCATGTGCCGGTCGACCTGGACGCCTCGCGGTTCGTGGTGGGCGGGGTGCATGTGGCCGTGCCGTACACCACCGTGGCGCTGCTCGATCTGCGCGGACGGGTCGTCGCCGAGCGGGAGTTGAGGCACTCGGGGGCCATCGAGCCGTACGACGTCCTGGCCCGGGCCGCCGACGGGCTGGCCGCGCTGCTGGACGGGGCGCCGGGCTGTCGGCCGCTCGGCGTCGGGTTCGCCGCGGGCGGCTGGGTGGACCGGGACTCCGGGACCGTCGTCGCGCACCCGCTGCTGGGCTGGCGCGAGGTGCCCGTGCGGGAGGTGCTCGGCGCGCACACCGGGCTGCCGGTCCATGTGGACGGGCACGCGCGGGCTTTGGTGAACGCGGAGCGGCTGTTCGGGCGGGCCCGGGGCAGCGGGAGTGTGCTGCATCTGTTCGTCGGCAACGTGGTCGACGCGGCGTTCGCGACGCATGACGAGGTGCATCACGGTCCCCGCTCGCAGGCCGGCGCCATCGCCCATCTGCCGGTGCCGGGCGGCACGGAGACCTGCGACTGCGGGCGGGTCGGCTGTCTGCAGGTCGAGTTGAGCGAGCGGACGTTGTGCCGACGGGCGCGGGAGGCCGGGGTCGTCGACGGGGTGAACCCGACGCATGTCGTGCGTGCGGCGGCGGGCGGGGACCCGGTGGCCGTACGGCTGCTGACCGAGCGGGCGCGGATGACCGGGCGCGCGGTGGGGCTGCTGCTCGATGTGCTCAACCCGGAGACGGTCGTCGTCACCGAGCTCGGCGTGCTGAGCCGGCAGGACTGCCTGGACGCGCTGCGCGAAGGGGTGGGGAGCGAGCGGGCGGCGGCCGTCGCGCCGACCAGTTTCGCGGATTCCGTACTTGCCACGGCCGGTGGCTCGGTGGCTCTGGACGTGCTGTATCGGGATCCGTTGGGCGCGTCCTTCGAGCGTTCCACCTGAGGCTATTTAATTCAGAAACTCGGAATATTGACAGGGATCGCCGATGACCGGGAACATCCTGCTCATGAGCCTGTTCGTGAGCTGTCGCACCCTCTGTTGCTGACACACCGCCACGTGTGAAGCGCTCAATTCCTCCTGCGTGAATTTCCCCCGCCCCGGCTTTCTCCTGCCCGGAATTCCGCATGCATTCCCATCACTTTGGCTTACGGAGTCCTGCCATGCCGTCTCTGCCTGCCCCGGGCGTCGATCGCCGTCTCTTCCTGACCTCACTGCTCGGCGTCACCGCCGCGGCCGCCGGCCTCACCGGCTGCGCCGAAAGCAGCGCCGCCGACGCCGCCGAGGGCGCCTCCACCGCCCCGCTCGCCGCCAAGGTTCCCGCCGGGACCAGCCTGAAGATCGCCTCGTATCAGAACACCCAGCAACTCCAGTTCAGACTGGCCAAGTTGGGCGATCCGCCGTTCACCATCAGCAGTTGGCTGAACATCGGCGCCGGGCCCGATGTCATCAACGCCTTCCGCTCGGGCTCCCTGGACGTCGCCAACAACGCGGGCATTCCGCCGATCCAGGCGTACTACCAGGGCTTCGACGCGAAGATCGTCGCGATCAACATCACCCGTAAGCCCAACTACCTCTTCGCCACCAAGCCCGGCAGCGACATCCGGTCGGTCGCGGACTTCAAGGGCAAGCGGCTCGCCTTCTCGCAGGGCCAGGCGCAGGGCGTGGTCCTGCTGCGCGCGCTGAAGAAGGCCGGCCTGAAGTACGACGAGGTGGAGCTGGTCCCGCTGACCAGCAACCAGTTCCTGACCGCCCTGCAGTCCGGCCAGGTCGACATCGCCCCGCTCGCGAACCAGCAGGCGCCCGCCTATCTGGGGCCGTACGAGTCGAAGGGCGCCCGCGCCATCACCACCGACGTCGTCGACCTGCTCAACCTGCTCTGGGCGCCGGTCTCCGTGCTGAACGACCCCGCGAAGGCCGCCGCGGTCGCCGCGTACATCCCGTACTGGGCGAAGGGCCAGGTGTGGACGTACGAGAACCCCGACGCCTGGAACGAGGAGTTCTACGTCAAGACCCAGAACCTCACCCTCGCGCAGGCCGAGGCCATCACCGAGCTCGCCAACAAGCCGCTGTACCCGCCGAGTTGGGACGAGGCCATCAAGTGGGAGCAGGAGACCGCCGATCTGCTCGCGGAGGGCGGCTTCGTGAAGAAGTTCGACGTCAGCGAGCTCTTCGACCACCGCTTCGAAGGCATCGCGGCGAAGTCCGTACCCGCGGAATACCGGAGGTGACCACCGCCATGACCACCACGACCGTGAGTACCGCGGCACCCGTCGCGGAGCACGAGCCGGCGCCGGACCGTCGCGTCCGCCGGCGCCGCTCCCTCGCGCCCGGCAAACGCGTCCCCGCCGCCCGCCTCGCCGGGCCCGCCCTCGTCGTCGTCCTGTGGGCGGTCGCCTCCGCCGCCGGGGCACTGGACCCCGGCGCGATCCCGGCGCCCTGGACGGTGGTGGAGACCGGCGCCCATCTGTGGACCGACGGGACCCTACTGGGCGACATCCTGACCTCGCTGCAGCGCGCCGGCACCGGGTTCGTTCTCGGCCTCACCGCCGGGATCGCCCTCGCGCTGGCCTCCGGGCTCAGCCGGACCGGGGAGGCGCTGATCGACGGGACGGTGAACCTCAACCGGGCGATCCCGACCCTCGGTCTGATCCCGCTGTTCATCCTCTGGCTGGGCATCGGCGAGACCTTCAAGATCGCCATCATCGCGATCGTCGTCTACATCCCGATCTACCTCAACACGCACGCCGCGCTGTCCGGCATCGACAGCCGGTTCGTCGAACTCGCCGAGGTGCAGGGGCTGAACCGCGTCCAGTTCATCCGGCAGATCGTCATCCCCGGCGCGCTGCCCGGATTCTTCGTGGGACTCCGGCTCGGCGTCACCGGCTCCTGGCTGGGTCTGGTGGTGCTGGAGCAGATCAACGCCACCAGCGGGCTCGGCTACATGATGTTCCAGGCGCAGAACTACGGCCAGACGGACGTCATCCTCGTCGGCCTCGTCGTCTACGGCATCTTCGGCCTGATCTCCGACAGCACGGTCCGCATCATCGAACGGAGGGTGCTGTCGTGGCGCCGCACACTGAGCAGCTGACCCGTCCCGCCGTCCAGCTGAGGGGCCTGACCCGCTCCTTCGAGGGGCGTACGGTCCTCGACGGCATCGACCTCGACCTGCCCGCCGGTCAGTTCACCGCGCTGCTGGGCCACAGCGGCTCCGGCAAGAGCACCCTGCTGCGGGCCGTCGCGGGCCTCGACCACGAGGTGGCCGGCAGCGGGCAGCTCAGCGCGCCGGAGCGGGTGTCCGTGGTGTTCCAGGACTCGCGGTTGCTGCCGTGGCGGCGGGTGCTGGACAACGTACTCCTCGGTCTTGACGGCAAGGAGGCCGACAGGAAGGGGCGGGAGGCCCTCGAAGAGGTGGGGCTGAAGGGGCGTGAGCGGGCCTGGCCGAGCGAGTTGTCGGGGGGTGAGGCGCAGCGGGCGGCGCTGGCGCGGTCGCTGGTGCGGGAGCCTGAGCTGCTGCTGGCCGATGAGCCGTTCGGGGCGTTGGACGCGCTGACCCGCATCAGGATGCATGTCCTGCTCAGGGAGTTGTGGGAGCGGCATCGGCCTTCGGTGCTGCTGGTCACGCATGACGTGGACGAGGCGATCGTGCTGGCGGACCGGGTGCTGGTGCTGGAGGAGGGGCGGATCGGGCTCGACCTGGTCGTCGACCGGCCGCATCCGCGGTCGTACCGGGATCCGTTGCTCGGGGAGTACCGGGAGCGGTTGCTTGCCGCGCTGGGTGTGACCGAGGACGTCGGGTGACCGTCGGGTGGGTGGGGGTTCGGGACGGCCATGCGCTCGTCCTCGAACGCCGGACTGGCTGAAATGCCGGGACCGGCGCCAGAAAGTCACCGCCCCCGCACAGCCCACCCCAAGTCACCGCCCCCGCAATCCCCCTTTCTATCCAGATCAAGGGACCTCCATGCCCAGACAGCTCCACCTCAACGCCTTCCTCATGAACACCGGCCACCACGAGGCCTCCTGGCGGCTTCCCGAGAGTGACCCCTACGCGCATGTGGACCTGGCCCACTACGTCCACCTGGCCCGTATCGCCGAACGCGGGACCTTCGACTCGCTCTTCCTCGCCGACGGCCCCCAGCTGTGGAACAACCTCGCGCAGCGCCCCGCCGGTGCCCTTGAGCCGCTCACGCTGCTCACCGCGCTGGCGACGGCCACCGAGCACATCGGGCTGATCGCCACCGCGTCCACCTCCTACAACTCCCCCTACAACCTGGCCCGCAAGTTCGCCTCGCTGGACATCATCAGCGGCGGCCGGGCGGGCTGGAACATCGTCACCACCGCCGGTGCCGAGGCCGCCCGGAACTTCGGGCTTGACGCCGAGCCCGCGCACGCCGAGCGGTACGCCCGGGCCGGCGAGTTCCTGGACGTCGCCCTGAAGCTCTGGGACAGCTGGGAGGACGACGCGATCGTCGCCGACAAGGCGGCCGGTGTGTGGGGCGACGACGCCAAGATCCATCCGCCGCGGCACAGGGGGACGTACTTCAACGTCGAGGGCGCGCTCAACGTGCCGCGTACGCCGCAGGGTTACCCGCTGCTCGTGCAGGCCGGGTCGAGCGAGGACGGCAAGGACTTCGCCGCCCGGTACGCGGAGGCGGTGTTCACCGCGCAGCAGACGGTCGAGGACGCGCGGGCCTTCTACGCCGATCTCAAGGAACGTACGGCGGCTACCGGCCGCGACCCCGACCACATCAAGGTGCTACCCGGCATCGTCCCGGTGATCGGCTCGACGGAGGCCGAGGCGCTGGCGGCCGAGCAGGAGCTGGAGGACCACATCGTGTACGCGCACGGGGTGGGCCGGCTGGAGAGCCTGCTGCAACTGGCGCCTGGATCCCTGGAGTTGGACGCCGAGCTGCCCGCTTCCCTGCCCTCCGAGGATGCCATCGAGGGCGCCAAGAGCCGCTACACGCTTGTGGTGGAGCTGGCCCGGCGCGAGCGGCTCACCGTGCGGCAGCTCATCGGGCGGCTCGGCGGCGGCCGCGGTCACCTCACCTTCGCCGGTACGCCCGAGCAGGTCGCCGACGCCATCGAGACGTGGTTCACGCAGGGCGCCGCCGACGGGTTCAACATCATGCCGCCGGTGCTCCCGTCCGGCCTCGACGCCTTCGTCGACCACGTCGTCCCGATCCTGCGCGCCCGCGGCCTGCTCCGCGGTGAGTACGGCCCGCGGCAGACCCTGCGCGAGCGCTACGGCCTCCCGCGCCCCGCCAACCAGTACGTCAGCCCGTCCGCACCCGCCCTCGTCTGAAAGGACCGCACATGTCTCTCGACTCCCTCGACTCCCTCGACATCCAGAAGGTCACCGCCAACATCGGCGCCCGTGTCTTTGGCGTCGACATCTCCCAGCCCCTCGCCGAGGAGCAGGTCGCCGCCCTGCGCGAGGCCCTCAACGTCCACAAGGCCCTCGTCTTCGACGACGTGAACCTCGACGACGCGAGCCACCAGGCCTTCGCCCGCCACTTCGGCGACATCACCACCGCCCACCCGACCGTGTCCGCCGTCGACGGCGCCGCGAACGTCCTGCCCGTGGACAGCGAGCGCGGCCGGGCCAACCACTGGCACACCGACGTCACCTTCGTCCTCAACCCGCCGCAGGCCACCACCCTGCGCAGCATCACGATCCCGCCGTACGGCGGCGAGACCCTGATCGCCAGCTCGGCGGCCGCCTACCGCGACCTGCCCGAGCCGCTGCGGCAGCTGGCCGACACCCTGTGGGCCGAGCACACCAACGACTACGACTACGCGGTGCCGGACGAGGAGATCGACGCGGACAAGGCCGAGCAGCGCGCCGAGTTCACCTCGATCAAGTACCGCACGGCCCATCCGGTCGTCCGCGTCCATCCGCTCACCGGGGAGCGCGGGCTGTTCATCGGCGGGTTCGCCCAGCGGATCGTCGGCCTGTCGGTGGGCGAGTCGCGCAAGATCCTGGACCTGCTCCAGTCGTACGTCACCCGGCCCGAGAACGTCCTGCGCTGGCGCTGGTCCCCGAACCAGCTGGTCGTCTTCGACAACCGCATCACCCAGCACTACGCCATCGACAACTACGACGGCCTGCCGCGCCGCCTGCACCGGGTGACCGTCGCCGGTGACGTGCCGGTCGGCATCGAGGGCAAGGAGAGCTACTCGATCGAGGGGGACGCGTCGCACTACACACCCGTGGCCACCCCCGTCGCCGCGTGACCTGGGCGTCACGTACAGTGCGGCGAGTGTCCGCATAGTGGGCAGTCTCTCCTTCTGAGCGGAGAGGCTGCCCAGACTGTGGGCGTTTTTTGCCCTCTCACGCATTGGACGAGCCGCGCCCATGCCCAGCACCTCCACGGAGACGCCCGCGAAGGCGGACGGCGTCTCCCCCGGCCAGAACCCCGGCCTGAACCACGGACTCAAGCAGCGCCATCTGTCGATGATCGCCCTCGGCGGCGTCATCGGCGCGGGCCTGTTCGTGGGGTCCGGAGCCGGTATCGCCGCCGCCGGCCCCTCGATCGTCATCGCCTATGTCGTCTCCGGCCTCCTCGTGATGCTGGTGATGCGGATGCTCGGCGAGATGTCGGCCGCCCATCCGTCGTCGGGCTCCTTCTCCGCGCACGCCGAGCGGGCCATCGGGCCCTGGGCGGGCTTCACGGCCGGCTGGTCGTTCTGGGTGCTGCTCTGCACGGCCGTCGGCCTGGAGGGCATCGGTGCCGCGAAGATCGTCACGACCTGGCTGCCGCATACGCCCGAGTGGGCGTGGGTGGCCCTGTTCATGGCCGTCTTCTGCGGGGCCAACCTGGCCGCCGTGAAGAACTTCGGCGAGTTCGAGTTCTGGTTCGCCGCGCTGAAGGTCGGCGCGATCGCGCTGTTCCTGGTGCTGGGCGGGCTGGCCATCGCGGGCGTTCTGCCGGGCACGGACGCGCCGGGCACCGCACACCTCACCGGCGAGGGCGGATTCCTCCCCAACGGCACCGAGGGCCTGATCATCGGCCTACTGGCCTCGCTCTTCGCCTACGGCGGCCTGGAGACGGTCACCATCGCGGCGGCCGAGTCGGAGAACCCGGTCAGCGGCGTGGCCAGCGCCGTGCGCACGGCCATGTGGCGCATCGCCCTCTTCTACATCGGCTCGATGGCGGTCGTCGTCACCCTCGTCCCCTGGGACTCCAAGGCGGTCGTCGAGAAGGGCCCGTACGTCGCCACCCTGGACCACCTGGGCATCCCCGGCGCCGGCCAGCTGATGAACGTCGTGGTCCTGGTGGCCCTCCTGTCCGCGATGAACGCCAACATCTACGGCTCGTCGCGCATCGCGTACTCCCTCGTCCAGCGCGGACAGGGCCCGAAGGCGCTGGGCCGGGTGTCGGGCGGCGTCCCGCGCATCGCGGTGCTGGCCTCCTCCGTCTTCGGATTCGTGTGCGTGGTGCTGAGCTACTGGCGCCCGGACGACGTGTTCCCCTGGCTGCTGAACATGATCGGCGCGGTCATCCTCGTCGTCTGGATCTTCATCGCCGTCTCCCAACTGCGGCTGCGCCGCCGCCTGGAGCGCGAGACGCCGGAGAAGCTGGTCGTGCGGATGTGGGCGTTCCCGGTGCTGACGTGGGTGGCGCTGGCGGGGATGGCGGCGATCCTCGTGTTGATGGCTCGGGAGCCGGACACGCGGGTGCAGCTGTACTCGACCGGGGGGATGACGGTGTTCCTGGCGGTGGTCGGGTACGCGTGGCAGCGGGCTCGCGCGAAGGGCTGACGCCCATCCCGCCCGAGGAGTGAAGGAGCCCCCGCGAGGTCGTGAGTCGCGGGGGCTTCCTGTTGCCGTTGCCGGGTGGCCGTCAGGCCGTAGACCTTGCGGGCGTCAGGCCTTGCGGCCGAGCGCGCCGTGCTGGCCGATCGGCTGCGGATCGGTGTCGCTCGGCTCCGGGTGCCACAGCGGGACCGAGACGAGGCCGGGGTCCACCAGGTCCAGGCCCTCGAAGTAGGCGGCGATCTGGTCGACGGGGCGCAGGAAGTACGGGACCGCGCCGGTCTCGTTGTAGGCGTCCTGGGCCTGTTCGTAGGCCGGGTCGGTGCCTCGGGAGCCCTCGTTGAGGGAGAGGTAGCTGCCGGAGGGCAGGCCGGCCAGGAGGCGGCGGACGATGTCGCGGGCCTGGTCGTAGTCGGCGACGTGGCCGAGGATGCCGCTGAGGATCAGGGCCGTGGGGCGGGTGAGGTCGAGGGTGCGAGAGGCCGCCTCAAGGATCTTCTCCGGCTCGTAGAGGCTCAGGTCCTCGTACGCCGTCACGCCCTCGGGGGTCGAGGTGAGCAGCGCGCGGGCGTGTGCCAGGACCAGCGGGTCGTTGTCGACGTAGACGATCCTCGACTCGGGGGCGAGGCCCTGGGCGACCTCGTGGGTGTTGTCGACGGTCGGGAGCCCGGTGCCGACGTCGAGGAACTGGCGTACACCCGTCTCCGCGACCAGGTACCGGATGCTGCGGCCCAGGAAGGACCGGCTGCTGCGGGCGATGGTGACGATGCCGGGGAAGACGGCGGTGTAGGCGTCGCCGGCCGCCTCGTCCACGGGGTAGTTGTCCTTGCCGCCCAGCCAGTAGTTCCAGATCCTGGCCGAGTGCGGTACCGAGGTGTCGATCTCCGTCATGCGCCCCATGGTGCTACGGCAGGTCGGCCTCGCAGGGCACATTGAGGGAGAGAAGTGCGGCGGACCCGTCGGTTCTTACGAGGAGTTCACTGATCGCGGCGTTGCGCAACCGGGGGAACACTCTGCGGTACTCCCCGACCGGGATCGACAGCAGCGTGCACAGCACCAGCCGGAAGAGCGTGTTGTGGGCGACGACGAGGACGCGTTCGCCCGGGTGGGCCACGGCGATGCGACGCAGGGCGGCGGCACCGCGTTCGGCGGCGAGGGCAGGGTTCTCCGCGTCCGGGAACGGGTGGGCCACGGGGTCGGCCCGGAAGGCCTCCGCGGCGACCGGGTCCTCTGCCGCGAACTCCGCGAGCGTACGTCCCTCCAGCACCCCGAAGTCGCATTCGCGCAGGCCGGGTTCGCGGTGCGGGGTGAGCCCGAGGGCCCGGCAGGCGGGGTCGGCGGTGATGACCGCCCGGGACACGGGCGAGGTCCAGATCGCGTCGACCGGGTGGGTGGCGGCCCAGCGGCCGAGGGCCTCGGCCTGGGCGCGGCCCGTGTCGGTGAGGGCCACGTCGCTGATCCCGGCGTAGCGGTTCTCGGCGTGCCAGACCGTCTGCCCGTGCCGGGCCAGCAGCAGCGTCGTACCTGTGCTCGTCCCCATGCTCACGCTCGTACTCATGATTCCGCAGTATCCACGTCCAGGCGGGCATGCGCGTGTGCCGCGACCGGGGGCGGGAGCCAGCCTCGGGTGGTCAGCTCGTCGATCAGTCGGGCGTACGGCTCGGCAAGGAGGGCGGTGCGGTCGGGGCGGGGCTCGACCGTCGTGCCGATGCGGACCATGGCCTCCGCCGCCTCCGCCAGATCCGGTGCCGCGCCCGTGCCGTACGCCGCCAACGCGGCCATGCCCAGGGCCGGTTCCGTCTGCTGGGGTACGCGGGCCGGGCGGGCCAGGACGTCGGCGCGCAGTTGGTTCCAGTACGGGCTGCGGGCGGCGCCGCCCGTGAAGGTGAGGGGGCCGTCCAGGGGGGCGCCGAGGTGGTGGAGGTAGTCCAGGCACAGGCGTTCCGTGAAGGCGACGCCCTGGAGGAGTGCGGCCCACAGGTCGGCGTCCGAGTCCGGTTCGCCCAGGAGCAGCGCGCTGGCGTCCGGGGCCAGGAACGGGAAGCGCTCGCCGGGTGACACCAGGGGGTAGGTGATCGCGCCGGACGGCTCGTACGCGGCGGCCGCCTTGTCCATCGCCGACGGGTCCGCGCCCGGGAACGCCGCCGTGAGTACCCCCGCGCCCACGCTTGAGGCGCCGCCCGGCAGCCAACTCCCGTCCGGCGCACGGTGGTTGTAGACCACGCCGGTCGGGTCCCGGACCGGCGTCGGGGACGCGCCCTTGAGGACCAGCGTGGTGCCGAGCACCGAGTTCCAGGAGCCGGGGCGCAGGGCGGCGGAGGCGATCTGGGCCGCGCAGCCGTCGGTCATCCCGGCGATGACGGGGGTGCCGGCGGGGATGCCGGTGGCTTCGGCGGCGGTCGCGGAGACCTCGCCGAGGGGGGTGCCCGGGCGTACGACGTCGGGGATCGCCGGGTCGGACAGGCCGAGGCGGGGCAGCATCGACGGCCACGCGTCGCGCTCCACGTCGTAGCCGGTCTTGAGGGCGTGACTGGAGTCGGCCGGGGGCAGCTCGCCGGTGAGGAGGGAGACGACCAGGTCCGGCTGGTGGGTGATCCGGCCGTGGCCGTAGGCCTCGGTCAGCCACAGCGCCTTCGGCAGCGCCCAGGTGTCCTGCACCGCGAGCCCCGCCATCCGCGCCCGCGCCCCCTCCGCCGACGCCCGCCTGTCGTCGTACATCAGCGCCGGGCTCATCGGCCGCCCCGCCCCGTCCGTCAGCAGCACGGTCCCGGACGTCCCGCACACCGCGAGCCCACCGACGCGCACCCGGGGCCGCCCCCGCAGCGCGGCACGGGACGCCGCGCACAGCCCCTCCCACCACTCCCCCGGATCCTGCTCGTGCCGCACGCCGTCGCGCCGCCCCGCGAGGGGCGCCGAGCCGCTGCCGAGGACGGTGCCGTCCCCGGTGACCAGCAGGACCCGCACGCTCTGGGTGCCCAGGTCGATCCCCAGCCAGGCCTCGTGCTCGTCAGTCATCCGGCCTCCCGCACATCTGGATCCGTGAACTTCACACTCTGCCCTGAGATTTTCCCCTGCGCGAGGGATTGACGCCCAACTTCCGCCGTTCCACCCTCTGTTAACGAGTCGACTCGCCGCGTTAACCCGAACACCGGACCGGACCGAACCCCACGTGGAGGTCACGGATGAACACGCACGCGCACGACCGCCGACGGTTCCTGGCGCTGAGCGCCGCCCTGGCAGCCACGCCCCTGCTGTCCGCCTGCGGTGCCGGATTCGGCGGCGACGACAACAAGAGCGACGGCTCGGCGGCGGACGACGTCACCGGCTCCTTCGACTGGAAGCGGGAGAAGGGCACGACCGTCAAGGCACTGCTCAACAAGCACCCGTACACGGACGCGCTCATCGCCGACCTGAAGTCCTTCACCGAGAAGACCGGCATCAAGGTCGAGTACGACGTCTTCCCCGAGGACAACTACTTCGACAAGCTCACCGTCGACCTGTCCAGCGGGCGCGCCTCGTACGACGTCTTCATGCTGGGCGCGTACATGGTGTGGCAGTACGGGCCGCCCGGGTGGCTCGAAGACCTCGGGCCCTGGATGCGCAACTCCTCGGCCACCGGCACCGAATGGGACCAGGCCGACTTCTTCCCGAACCTCCTCCAGGCCGACCAGTGGTCACTGAAGGCGGGCGCGCCGCTCGGACAGGGCGGGCAGTACGCCCTGCCGTGGGGCTGGGAGACCAACGTCGTCGCCTACAACACGGACGTCTTCAAGAAGCTCGGCCTCAAGCCCGCCGAGACCTTCGACGAGCTGCGCGAGATCGCCGGGGCCATCAAGCAGAAAGCGCCGGGCGCCGGTTTCGACGGCATGTACGGGATCGCCGTACGGGGGTCGAGGAGCTGGGCGACCATCCACCCGGGCTTCATGACCATGTACGCCCGCAACGGGCTCAAGGACTTCCGCGTCGAGGGCGGGAAGCTCACACCCGCCATGAACAGCCCCGAGGCCGTCGCCTTCACCGAGGACTGGGCCGGCATGGTCAAGCAGGGCGGGCCACCGTCCTGGACGTCGTACACCTGGTACCAGTGCTCCAGCGACCTCGGCGCGAAGAAGGCCGGGATGCTGTTCGACGCGGACACGGCCGCCTACTTCCAGGCCGTTGAGGGGGCGAGTCCCGCCTCCGGGAAGATCGCCTTCCACCCGGGGCCGAAGGGACCGGACGGCTCCCTCGCCACCAACATGTGGATCTGGTCGCTCGGCATGAACGCCAAGAGCAAGAAGAAGAGCGCCAGCTGGCTGTTCCTGCAGTGGGCGACCGGCAAGGAGCACCTGCTCAAGAGCGCGATCACGCACAACCACATCGACCCGGTCAGGAAGTCCATCGCCGACGCCGGCGCCTACAAGGACAAGATGAGGCACCTGCCCGGCTTCATCGAGACCTTCGAGACTGTCGTCGACCAGACGAAGATCCAGTTCACCCCGCAGGCCCAGTTCTTCGACGCGACCACCAGCTGGGCCGCCGCCCTCCAGGAGATCTACGGCGGTGGCGGCGCCAAGTCGGTGCTCGACGGGCTGGCGGGCGACCTCGCCGACAAGGTGGGCTAGCGCGATGGGATGGCGGCTCGCCCTGCGCCCGTACGTCCTGATCGTCCCCGCCCTGCTGCTGACCTGCGGAATCCTCTACCCCTTCGGGCTCGGCCTCTACTACACCCTGTTCGACTTCTCGGCGAGCAAACCGCAGCCGGACATGGTGCGGTTCGAGAACTACGAGACGGTCTTCACGCAGGAGGCCTTCTGGAACTCGGCGTGGGTGACGGTGCTGTACGCGGTCGGCGCGGCCTTCGTGGAGACCGTGCTGGGCGTGGCCGTCGCCCTGCTGCTGCACCGGTCGTCGATCGTCGGTCGGGTGCTGGAGAAGATCCTCATCCTGCCGCTGATGATCGCGCCGGTGATCGCGGCGATCATCTGGAAGCTGATGCTCCAGCCGTCGGTGGGCGTGATCAACTACCTGCTGAAACCCTTCGGACTGGGGGGAGTTCAATGGACGGACACCCCCACCGGCGCGCTGCTGTCGTCGATCGCCGTGGACGTGTGGGTGTACACCCCGTTCGTCGCGATCCTCGCCCTCGCCGGGCTGCGGTCGCTGCCCACCTCCCCTTTCGAGGCGGCGGCCGTGGACGGTGCGGGCTGGTGGTACACGTTCCGGCGGCTGACGCTGCCGATGCTGTGGCCGTACGTCCTGGTCGCGGTGATCTTCCGGTTCATGGACTCGCTGAAGGTGTTCGACATCATCTACGCCCTGACGGAGGGCGGACCCGGTGACTCGACCGTCGTCCTCCAGATCCGCGCCTACCTGGAGGCGATCCGCTTCCAGCGGTACTCGTTCGGCATCAGCTACACGATCGTGCTGTGGGCCGTGGTGTATCTCGCCGCGATGGTGCTGGTGAAGCACCTGGGGAAGATCCAGCGGAAGGCGGCCGAGGTGAAATGACCGTCAAAACGACCATCAAGACAACCATCAAAAAGCGCCTGTTGGGGTGGCTGGCCGACGCCGCCCTCATCCTCTACTTCGTCTTCGCGCTGTTCCCCATCGCCTGGATGGTGATCCTGTCGCTGAAGCCCACGAACGAACTCTTCTCCACCTACTTCTCCTTCTCCCCCACCCTCGACGGCTACCGCACGGTCCTCGGCGACAGCGAGGGCATCCCGTTCGTGCGGTTCTTCGTCAACAGCCTGGTGGTGTCCGTGGGAGCGGTCGTCCTGTCGCTCCTCGTGGGACTCCCGGCCGCGTACGCCTCCGCACGCTGGCGTTTCAAGGGCTCCGAGAACCTGATGTTCACGCTGCTGTCGTTCCGGTTCGCGCCCGAACTCACCGTGATCATCCCGCTGTTCGTGCTCTACCAGAAGCTCGGCCTGTTCGACACGTACGTCGGCATGATCTGGGTCCTCCAGCTGGTCACGCTGCCGCTGATCGTGTGGATCATGCGGTCGTACTTCGCGGACCTCACGCCCGAGCTGGAGCAGGCGGCGCTGCTGGACGGCTACACACGCAAGCAGGCGTTCGTGAAGGTCGCCCTCCCGCTGGTCAAGCCGGGTGTGGCGGCCGTATCACTCCTCGCCTTCATCTTCGCCTGGAACAACTTCGTCTTCCCCCTCATCCTCACCTCCAACGAGGCCCAGACCGTGACCGTGGGCGCGCTGTCCTTCCTCGGCGGCGACCGGCCCAAGTACAACCTCACAGCTGCCGCCGCGCTCGTCTCCGTCGTACCGCCCCTGCTGCTGGCCCTCACCATCCAGCGCTATCTGGTGCGCGGACTGTCGTTCGGGGCGGTGAAGTCATGATCACCCTGCACGGCATCAGCAAGACATACGGAAAGACGAAGGCCCTGGACGACCTCGAACTCGACGTCCGCGAGGGCGAGTTCTTCTGCCTCCTCGGCCCGTCCGGCGCCGGCAAGACCACGACCCTGAAGACCGTCGCCGGGCTGGAGACGCCCGACGCCGGCACGGTCGAGCTCGACGGCAAGGACATGCGCGGGGTCGAGCCGTACGACCGGGGCGTGGCGATGTGCTTCGAGAGCTACGCCCTCTACCCGCACAAGTCGGCCTACGACAACCTCGCCTCGCCGCTCCGCTCCCCACGCCACCGCCTCCCCGCGGCCCAGGCAAGGGAGCGGATCGGTGAGATCGCCGAACTCCTCGGCATCTCCGCCCTGTTGGACCGTCCGGTAGGCCAACTGTCCAACGGCCAGCGCCAGCGGGTCGCCCTCGGCCGCGTCCTGGTCCGCCCGGCCCGCGCCTTCCTCCTCGACGAGCCCCTCTCCCACCTGGACGCCAAACTGCGCCAGCAGATGCGGGCCGAGCTGAAGGCGATCGGCGCGGTGCGGCGCACGACCACCCTCTACGTCACCCATGACTCGGTCGAGGCGCTGGCGCTCGGCGACCGGATCGGGGTGATCCGGGACGGGCGGATCGTGCAGACGGGGACGCGGGAGGAGATCTGGTACCGGCCCCACGACACGGAGGTCGCGCGGGCCTTCGGGCGGCCCCGGATCAACCTGCTGCCGGGAGCCCTCGCGCCCGACGGGAGCTTCCGCTCGGCGGACGGCAAGGTCGAGCTGCCGATGCAGGCCGACGCCGCCCCCGGCACGGAGGTCCTGGTCGGCGTCCGCCCACGGGACATCGAGCTGAGGGGCCGGGGACACGAGCTCACCGGCACCGTCTACGTCACCGAGGTGCTCGGCCGGTCCGTGGAGGTCACCGTCCGGCTCGGCGAGCAGCACGTGTCGCTGGTCGCCCCGCGCGGCGACGCGGCCGGCCTTCGACCCGACGATCCGGTCCGGCTGTCGGTCCGGCCTGAGAACCTGCTGCTGTTCGAGGCCGACCGGCCGGAGCGTCCAGGACGACGGATCGAGAAACGATGAGCAGCAACCACAGCAGCGGTCAGCAGGGCCCCGCGGCCCGCCAGGCCGCCATGGCCGAGCAGGTCCTCGCCGACGGCTCGGCGACGGCAGCCGAGCTGGCCGAGCGGTTCGGCGTGAGCCTGATGACGATCCACCGGGACCTCGACGAGCTCGAACGGCAGGGAATCGTGAGGAAGTCGAGGGGCGGGGTGACCGCGCAGCCGTCCGGTGTCTTCGAGTCCAACGTGCAGTACCGCCTCAAGACCATGCGCGCCGAGAAGGCCGCCGTCGCCGACCGCGCCCTGAAGCTGATCGAGCCCGGCATGGCGATCATGCTGGACGACTCCACCTCCACCCTGGAGATAGCCCGCAGGCTGCGCCTCGGCGAGGTCACCCCACTCACGGTCGTCACCAACTTCCTGGAGGCCATCAACCTCCTCTCCGACCAGCGCGGCATCCACCTCATGGCCCTCGGCGGCGACTACGACCCGCTGCACTCGTCCTTCCTCGGCGTGTCCTGCGTCGAGGCGATCGAGCAGCTGCGCGTGGACGTCTGCTTCGCGTCGACGTCGGCCGTGCGCGGGGGTTACGCCTACCACCAGGAGCAGCACATCGTGTCGGTGAAGCGGGCCATGCTCGACGCGGCCGCCCGCAACATCCTGCTGATCGACCACACCAAGCTCGCCCGCGTCGCCCTGCACCGGGTGGTCCCCCTCTCCCGCTTCGACCTGCTCCTGGTCGACGACGGAGCGTCGGCGGAGGCACTGCGGGACCTGGACGAGCACAAGGTCCGTTACGAGGTATGCGCGACGAAGGGCAGCGATGACCGAGCTGGAGCTACGTGATCTGCGCAAGACCTACCACGCACGGGGCCGCCCGGCCGTGGACGCCGTACGCGGCATCGACCTGACCCTGCGCTCGGGCGAGCTGCTCGGCCTCCTGGGCCCCTCGGGCTGCGGGAAGTCCACCACCCTGCGGATGATCGCCGGGCTGGAGTCGGTGACCGGCGGGGACATCCTGGTCGGCGGTTCATCGGTGATCGCTCGCCCCGCCCAGCAGCGCAACATCGGGGTCGCGTTCGAGAACTACGCCCTCTACCCACCCCTCACGGTGGCGGAGAACCTGGCGTTCGGCCTGAAGGCACGCAGGCGAGCCGACCGAGGGGACGTCGACCGCAAGGTCAAGGAGATCGCCGACCGCGTCGACCTCACCACCGTCCTCGACGCCCGCCCCGCGGGCCTGTCCAGCGGCCAGAAGCAGCGCGTGTCCCTGGCCCGCGCCCTGATCCGCGAACCGGACGTCCTGCTCCTCGACGAACCCCTCTCCCACCTCGACGCGGCCCAACGCGACACGACCCGCCGCGAACTCAAACGCATCCAACGCGACCTGGGCCACACCACCATCCTGGTCACCCACGACCAGGAGGAGGCCCTCTCCCTCGCCGACCGGATCGCCGTGATGAAGGACGGCGTGATCCAACAACTCGGCACCCCGTACGAGATCTACGACTCCCCCGCCAACGTCTTCGTCGCGGACTTCGTGGGCGAACCCGCGATCAACCTGCTCCCCGGCACGGCGACGGACGACGGCCACGCCCGCCTCTCCGACACCGTCCGGCTCGCGCTGCCGATGCCGGTGCCGGCCGGCCGGAAGGTGACGGTCGGCATCCGCCCCGAGGACCTGACCCTGACCCTGACCGGCGAGACCAACGGCCTCGCCGCCCGCGTCGTGGCCCACGAACCGCTCCTGGAGTCGGGCATCGCCACCCTCGCCCTCGACGGAGTCGACAGCCACCTCGTCGTCCTCACCGACCCCGAGGTCCGCCTCGCCCACGACGACCGCGTCCACGTCACCGCCGACCCCGACCTCACCCATGTCTTCGACGCCGAAACGGGAGACTCCCTCAGATGACCAACGGGAACAGCGTGCGCGTGGTGGCCGCCGGCGACCACTTCATCCTGCCGTCACTCATCAGAGAGGCACTGGCACACCAACTCACCTGTGATGTAACCGAGTTGCGACTCGGCTGGCCCCTGGAGCCCTTCGGCCCGGTGGCCGAGGTGACGGAGGCGAGCGACGCCGAGGACGAGCTGATCGAGGCACTGGCGGGTGCGCAGGTGCTGGTCACGCAGATGGGCCCGGTGACGGAACGCGTCCTCGACGCCTGCCCCGACCTGCGGCTGGTGGTCGTCTGCCGGGGCGGCCCGGTGAACGTCAACCTGGACGCCGCCAAGCGCCGAGACGTCCGCGTCTGTTTCGCCCCCGGCCGCAACGCCGCCGCCACCGCCGAGTTCACCGTCGGCCTGATGCTGGCGGCCCTGCGCCGGATCCCCCAGGCCCACGACCTCCTGGCCCGGCAGGGCAGTTGGGAAGGGGCCACCTACTACACCTACGAGCACAGCGGCCTCGAACTGGAGGACCTGCCGGTCGGGTTGGTCGGCTACGGGGCGGTGGGCAGCAGGGTCGCGCGGGCGCTGTGCGCGTTCGGCGCAAGGGTCATGGTCCACGACCCCTACGTCCACGGCGAGATCCACGGCCTGCGGGTCGCCTCCCTCGACGAACTCCTGCGCCGCTCCCAGGTGATCACCCTGCACGCCCGCCTCACGGCCGAGACCCGAGGCCTGATCGGCACCCGCGAACTGGCCCTGCTGCCGGAGGGGTCGGTGGTGGTGAACGTGGCGCGGGGGCCGCTCCTGGACGAGGACGCGCTGTGCGACGCGCTGGCGAGCGGGCACGTGTCGGCGGCGGCCCTCGACACGTACGCACGCGAGCCACTCCCGCCGGACTCACGCCTGCACGCCCTGGCCGACCGCGTCGTCCTGACCCCGCACCTGGGCGGGGCGTCCCGCGCGGTCGCGGAGAAGGCGGCACGCATCGCCGCCGAAGAGGTGGGCCGCTGGGCTCGCGGAGAGCCGCTGGCGCACTGTCTGACCTGAGCAAGATGGCCAGGTGAAGGGCCGGGTGAGAGCCCACCAACCTCCACTGGGCCGACGACACCGGCCGCGAGGGAGCCGCAGGGGCGCGCCGGTGTCGAGGCGGCGAACGCGCGGAGGCCCGAAGGGTCGAGCACGATCGCCGCCTCGACACCGGCATGTGGCGCCCCGGAGGCGACCGAGCCATTTATTCGGCACGCCAACTGCAGAAGGCACGGCACAGCCGACCGAGCCAAAGAGGTGGGTTGGAATGTACGTCGGTATCGATGTAGGCACATCCACGGTGAAGGCTGCCGCCTTCGACGCCACCGGCCATGAACTGGCCGTCGCATCCCGCCCGGTGCGCCTCACCCTGCACGGCGGGTTCGTCGAGCAGGACATGGACGAGGTGTACGGGGCAGTGATCGCCGTCCTCGGCGAGGTCACCGCGCACTCCCCCGAGCCGATCGAGCTGGCCGGCCTAACCGGCCAGGGCGACGGCGTCTGGCTGCTGGACGCCGATGGCCGCCCCGTACGCCCCGCCGCCTCCTGGATGGACGGCCGCGCACACGAGCTGGTCGACCGCTGGCTGGCGGACGGCACGTTCCAGACGGTGTTCCGGCGGACAGGGAACGCGATGTTCCCCGGCTGCCCCGGCCCGCTCCTGGCGTGGCTGGACAGCCACGAGCCGAAGTCCCTCGACGCGGCCACGGCCGCCGTGTACTGCAAGGACATGGTGTTCCAGCGGCTGACGGGCGCGGGCCCGACAACCGACGTGTCGGACGCGTCGATGCCCTTCCTGGACCCGCGCACCCGCACCTACGACAACGGCGTGGTCGAACTGCTGGGCCTGACCCACCGGCGCGGCCTGCTCGCCCCGGTCAGCGACCCGGTCGCGACGGCGCACACGCTCGGCGAAGGCCTCCCGGCCGGGACCCGGATCGCGAACGGGCCGTACGACCTACCGGCCTGCGCACTCGGCGCCGGAGTGACGTCCCCCGGTGACGGTCTCCTCATCGTCGGCACCTGTCTGGCCAGCCTCGTCGCGACCACCGACCTCGATCTGACCGGCGAACCGGCCGGGCTGTACATCAACACCGACCGGCCGGGGCACTGGCTGCGCGCGATGCCCGCGATGGTCGGCACGGCCGCACTGGACTGGGTGCTGTCGACGACCGGCGTCCGGCACGAGGAGGTCGACGGGCTGCTGGCGGAGACCCCTCCGGGGGCGCACGGCGTACGCGTACTCCCGTACTTCGCCCCCTCCGGCGAGCGCGCCCCCTTCGTCGAGCCACGCCTGCGCGCCGAACTGACCGGCGTCTCCCTGGAGACGACCCCCGCCGACCTGATCCGGGCGACCTGCGAGGGCATCGGCTACGCCGCCCGGCACTGCCTTCAGGCGGCGGGGCTCACCGGGACGCTGGCGGTGTGCGGCGGCGGTACGCGCAGCCCTGCCTGGATGCGGCTGCTCTCCGACGTCCTCGGGCGTCCGCTGCGGGTCGTCGAGGGCGAGGTGGGCGCGCGGGGCGCGGTGCTGGCGGCGGCCGAGCGGTACGGGGTGGCGCTGGACGCGGAGGCGTGGACGAGGCCGACGGCGGTCGTCGAGCCGGACGCGGGGCGGGCGGCGTACTACGCGAAGGGGTATGAGGACCACCTGGCCCGCCTGACGGAGGCGCGCGGCCGGGCACGCAGTACCTGAAGAGCCCTACGAAGAAAGGGAGTTGCATGGACCCGAGACGTAGATCCCTGCTGCTCGCGGCCGCCGGCACCACAGCGGCCGCTGCCGTACCCACGACCGCCGCAGCCGTACCCACGACCGCCGCGGCCGTCCCCGCGACGAGGACCGCCGACTCCCACCCTCCGACCCGCCCGATCGTCATCGGTCACCGCGGCGCCGCCGGCTGGCGCCCGGAGCACACGGCGTCCTCGTACACGTACGCCGTGCAGACCGGCGCCGACTGGATCGAACCGGATCTGGTGCCGACCAAGGACCACGTCCTGGTCGTCCGGCACGAGAACGAGATCTCGCAGACGACGGACGTGGCCGCGCACCCGGAGTTCGCGGACCGCCGTACGACGAAGACGGTGGACGGACGGGCGGTGACCGGCTGGTTCACCGAGGACTTCACGCTGGCGGAGCTGAAGACGCTGCGGGCGGTGGAGCGGCTGCCGCTGGTCCGCAACCGCAACACCGTGTTCGACGGCCGGGACCGCGTCCTCACCTTCCAGGAGGTCGTCGACCTGGCGCGCGGACTGTCGAAGACGTACGGCCGGACGATCGCCGTCTTCCCGGAGACCAAGCACCCGACGTACTTCCGCTCGATCGGCCTGCCGCTGGAGCCGAAGCTGGCGTCCGCGATCCGCCGCAACCGGCTGGGCCGGCGCGAGTGCGTCGTGCAGTCCTTCGAGCCGACGAGCCTGAAGCGCATCGCGGCCGAGCGGCTGGGGGTGCCGCTGTGGCAGGCGCTGGGGACGACGGGTGGGCCGTACGACCTCGTCTCCGCCGGTGATCCGACGACGTACAAGGACATGATGACGCCGGCGGGGCTGGCGCGGATCGCCGCGTACGCGGGCTGGATCGGGCCGGACAAGTCCTCGCTCGTCGGCACGTCCCTGCTCGCGGACGCGCATGCGGCGGGGCTGCGGGTGGGCCCTTACACCTTTCGGGCGGAGAACCAGTTCCTGCCGGCGGATTTCCGGCGCGGTACCGGAGCGAACGATTTCGGGGACGCGTTCGCCGAGTACGCGCTGTACTTCGGGATGGGGGTCGACGCGGTGGTGACCGACTTCCCGGATCTGGCGGTGATGGCGAGGAGGGGTTGATGGCGCGAAGCCGGGCCTGCCCGAACTGCGGCACGATGCAGGAGTTCCAGAAGCTCGACGGCGCCGAGAAGGCGGCCGTCCGTGAGAAGAAGGGGGCCCGCCACTATGTGGATGACCTCTGGCGTTGCACTGCCGTCGGCTGTCTGACGTACTTCCCGGCCGGACGCCTGCGCGACCACGACCTCCTCCCCGAGAAGTTCCGCAAGGAGGAGGCCGCCGCCACCGAGCCGGAGTGACCCCTACAGGTTGCTGAAGTCCGGCCCCTTCGTCCGCGTCCGCTTGATCTCGTAGAAGCCCGGCACGGAGGCCACGGCGAGGGTGCCGTCCCACAGCCGCGCGGCATCCTCGCCCTTGGGGGCCGGGGTGACGACGGGGCCGAAGAAGGCGATCTGCTCGCCGTCGGCGCCGGGGACGGCGATGACCGGGGTGCCGACCTCCTGGCCGACCTTCTCGATGCCCTCCTTGTGGGAGGCGCGCAGCTCGGCGTCGAACTCGAAGTCCTCCTGGTCGGCGTAGTCGATCAGGTCGGCGGGCAGGCCGGCGTCGGCGAGCGCGCCGGCGATGGCCTCGGTGGTCGGGCCCTCGCCGTTGTTGTGGAAGCGGGTGCCGAGCGCGGTGTAGAGGGGGCCGAGGACGTCGGCGCCGTGCTTCTGCCAGGCGGCGGTCACCACGCGCACCGGCTTCCACGCGTGCGTGGCGAGCATCTCGCGGTATTCCTCGGGGAGGTCATCCAGCTTGTCCTCGTTCAGCACGGCCAGGCTCATGATGTGCCAGCGGACCTCGATGTCGCGGACCTTCTCCACCTCCAGCACCCAGCGGGAGGTCATCCAGGCCCAGGGGCACAGCGGGTCGAACCAGAAGTCGACGGGAGTCTTCTCCGACATGTCTCTCCTCATGAGGCAAGCGTGTGTCCGCGGAACATGTGGGGGAACGCCGCTGCTCGCCCCACCATTCCCCGCCAGACCATTGCCTGCCCTCCCCGCCCGGCCATTCCCCGCCCGCCCATTCCCCGGTGCCGTGCGGGAGAGGCGCATGGCAGGATCAGGACTGTCCGCATACTGAACATCACCCCAGGGAGTGCCACTCGTGCCCGGTGAGAATCTGTCCCGTGACGAGGCCCGGGAGCGGGCCGCCCTGCTGTCCGTCGACGGGTACGACGTGTCCCTCGACGTGCGTTCCGCCATCGGCGACGGAGACCCGGAAGGCGGGGCGCCGCGCACCTTCCGCTCGGTCACCACGATCCGCTTCCGCTGCGCCGAGCCCGGCGCCACCAGCTTCGCGGACCTGATCGCGCCGAGCGTGACGGCCGTCTCCCTCAACGGCACGGACCTGGACCCCAGCGAGGTCTTCGACGGCTCGCGGATCACCCTGGAGGACCTGGCCGCCGACAACGAGCTGGTCGTCGACGCCCAGTGCGCCTACTCCCGCACGGGTGAGGGCCTGCACCGCTTCGTCGACCCCGAGGACGGCGAGATCTACCTCTACACGCAGTACGAGCCGGCCGACTCCCGCCGCGTCTTCGCGAACTTCGAGCAGCCGGACCTCAAGGCGCCGTTCCGCTTCGAGGTGCGGGCGCCCGAGGGGTGGACGGTGTGGAGCAACGGGACCGGTGAACTCGCCGACGGGATGTGGAAGTTCGCCGAGACGAAGCCGATCTCGACGTACATCACGTGCGTCGTGGCGGGCCCGTACCACTACGTCACGGAACTCTACGAGCGCACCCTCGCCGACGGCACGACGCTGCGGATCCCGCTCGGCGCCATGTGCCGCAAGGGCCTCGCCCCGTACTTCGACGCCGACGACATCTTCCTGATCACCAAGCAGGGCCTGGACTTCTTCCACGAGCACTTCGACTACCCGTACCCGTTCGGGAAGTACGACCAGGCGTTCGTGCCGGAGTACAACCTCGGCGCGATGGAGAACCCGGGGATGGTGACCTTCCGGGAGGAGTACATCTTCCGCGGCAAGGTGACGCAGACGTCGTACGAGGGCCGGGCCAACGTCATCCTGCACGAGATGGCGCACATGTGGTTCGGCGATCTGGTCACCATGGTGTGGTGGGACGACCTGTGGCTGAAGGAGTCCTTCGCGGACTTCATGGGCACGTTCGCGAACGTCGGCGCGACCCGCTTCAAGGACGCCTGGATCACCTTCGCCAACCGCCGCAAGGCCTGGGCGTACCGCGCCGACCAGCTGCCCTCCACACACCCGATCACGGCGGACATCCGTGACCTGCAGGACGCGAAGCTGAACTTCGACGGCATCACGTACGCCAAGGGCGCCTCCGTCCTGAAGCAGCTCGTGGCGTACGTCGGTCAGGACGCGTTCCTGGAGGGCGCGCGGCGCTACTTCAAGCGGCACGCGTACGGCAACACGCGCCTCGGTGATCTGCTGTCGGTGCTGGAGGAGACCAGCGGCCGGGACATGGGCGCGTGGGCGCGGTCCTGGCTGCAGACGGCGGGCGTGAACTCGCTGACCCCGCAGGTGCTGCTGGACGCGGAGGGGCGGATCAGTGAGCTCGCGGTGCTCCAGGAGGCCGCTGAGTCCCACCCGGAGCTGCGGCCGCACATGGTCAAGGTGGGCCTGTACCGGCGTACCGAACACGGCGCGCTGGAGCGCTACTCCTGGGCGGCGCTGGATGTCGACGGGCCACGGACCGTGGCCTCTTACATGACCGGCGCGGAAGCCCCCGAGCTGGTGCTGGTCAACGACGACGACCTGACGTACTGCAAGACCCGCTTCGACGAGACGTCGCTGGCGACGCTGCGTTCCGCTCTCGGCGCCATGACCGATCCGCTGGCCCGTGCCCTGTGCTGGTCGGCGCTGTGGAACATGACGCGGGACGCGCTGCTGCCGGCGCGGGACTTCGTCGACCTGGTGCTGCGGTTCGCGGGGCGCGAGTCGGACATCGGCGTGCTGCAGATGCTGCACGCGTGGGCGAACTCGTCGCTGGTCCACTACGTGGCGCCGGACTGGCGGCCGACCGGCGAGCGGCTGGTCGCCGAGGGTGCGCTGCGGGAGCTGCGGGCCGCCGGGCCGGGCAGCGAGCAGCAGCTGGCGTGGGCGCGGTTCTTCGCGTCGGCGGCGTCGGGGCCGGAGGATCTGGGGCTGCTGCGGGGGCTGCTGGAGGGCACGGAGAAGATCGAGGGGCTGAACGTCGACCAGGAGCTGCGGTGGGCGTTCCTGGGCCCGCTGGCCGCGCACGGGGTCGCCGACGAGTCGGTGCTGGCGGCCGAACTGGCCCGTGACGACACCGCGTCCGGCAAGCGCCATCAGGTGCGCTGCCTCGCCGCGCGGCCCTCCGAGGCGGTGAAGGCGCAGGCGTGGGCGCAGGTCGTCGAGTCCGACGCGCTGTCGAACGCCCTGGTCGAGGCGACCATCGCGGGCTTCACCCAGCCCTCGCAGCGGGAGCTCATCGCGCCGTACGCCGACAAGTACTTCGCGGTGATCGAGCGGGTGTGGGAGGAGCGGTCGATCCAGATCGGCATGGACGTGGTCCGGGGTCTGTTCCCGGGGCTCCAGCAGTCGCAGGCCACGCTGGACGCCACGGACGCGTGGCTCACGGCCCACGAGGGCGCGGCTCCGGCGCTGCGGCGGCTGGTGCTGGAGGCGCGGGACGATCTGGCGCGGGGGCTGCGGGGGCAGGCGTGCGACGCGGGAGCTTCCGGATCGGCGTCAACCGCATAAGACCTTTGGCCAACGGTCTGGGCACTCCGTGACCGTTACGGAATTCAGGCAATAGCAGCCGTAACCCCTGGCCCAACCCGAACGGACCAGGGGTTTTCCGTGCCTACTCGGCATCCGAACACCCGTCCTTTAGTGCCAGGTTGTCCGTTTTTGTCGACGGGCGTGTAACAGCGGTTAGGGGGCGGATCAGACGCGGGAACCTCCGGGTCATGAACCACAACACCCCGGTCCCCCCGCTCTCCCCCCGCCCCCTGCGCCACCTCTCCGAGGTGCACCGCCGTGTCATGACGGCCGCTCAGCTGAAGTCCCACGGCGTCCCGGCCGCCGAGGCCAACGAGCAGTGCCGCCCCGGCGGCCCCTGGCGGCAGATCCTCCCCGGCGTCTTCCTGCTCCACCCCGGCATGCCCACCAGCGAGGAGCGCCTGCACGCGGTGCTGATGTACGCGGCGCGGGACCGGACGCCCGGGGTGCCGTCCCAGCCGAACCCGGGCGAGGCGCACGCCACCCCCGCCTATGCCGAGGCGATGATCACGGGCCTCGCGGCGCTGACCCTGCACGGCTTCTCGGCCACGCCGCCCCTCACCGCCCTGGACACCATCGACGTCCTGGTCCCCCGCATGCGCCGACTGCGCTCCACGGGATGCGTGCGCATCCTGCGCACCCCCGCGCTGCCCACCCCGCAGCAGGTGACGGGCCTCCCGGTGGCCCCGGTGCCCCGCGCCCTGGCCGACGCGGTCGCCGAACTGACGGACGCGGGCGCCGTACGCCGCCTGCTCACGGAGGCCGTCCGCGCCGGCCACTGCGAACCGGCGTCGGTGGTACGGGAGTTGAACCAGGCGAAGCTGCTGTCCCGCCCCCACGTCGTGGACGCGGTGGACTCCCTGCTCGCCGAGGGCCGCGCGATCGCGGAGGACCGCCTCTACGAGATGGTCCACGACTACGGCCTCCCCGACCCCGTCTGGAACGTCGACCTGCGCCTGCCCGGCGGCCCGCACCTCGGCGGCCTGGACGCCTACTGGCCGGACCAGGCGGTGGCGGTGGAACTGGACGCCCGGGCCCCGCGCCAGGACCACCGCGAGGACGACGACGCCCTCTGGTCCGAATACGCCCGCAAGCGCGAGCACTTGGAGCGGCTGGGCATCACGGTCGTGTACATCACCCCGAAGAAGCTCCGGGACGCGATGGAGCAGCAGGCCGCGGTGGTCCGTACGGCGCTGATGGCGGCGGCGGACCGGGATCCGGCGGCGTATGTCGTGGTGCTGCCGAGGTAGTGACGGACCGCGCGGGCAGCACCAGGAGGGGAGAGGAGGGGGCCGCCGTGCCTGACATCGGCGGCCCCCTCCTCGTGTCGTGGTGTCCCCGGTCACCCGCCGGGTCTCACTCCTCGAACTCGGGGATCAGCTCCCCCACCAGCCGGATGCTCCGCAACACGCTCTCGTGGGGCAGCGCCCCCACCTGCTGGAAGCACATCAGCCGGTCGATGCCCAGGTCGGCGTAGCCGCGCAGCTTCTTGCGGACGGTCTCGGGGCTGCCGACGATCAGGGAGTCCGGTCCTTGAGCGTTCGGTGCGGGGCGCCGAACGCGAGCGACTGCCCATCCTGTTCGTCTTCGGCGGCACTCCCGGCTGGGCCGCTCCCGGCGGCCCGAAGACGCCGTACCCGGACGACTCGCGCGCCGCACCACCCGACGACCTGGCCGACTGGGACCGCTTCGTCGAGGCGGTCGCCACCCGCTACCGCTCCCGGATCGGGGCGTACGAACTCTGGGACAGCGTGGGGGCCACCTCTCACTACGACGGGAAGATGTCCACTCTGGTCGAGATGGTGCGGAGGGCCGATCGCATCATCGGGCGTGCCGACCCGGACGCGAAGGTGGCCTGCCCCTCCTTCGGCAAGCTGTGGGAGCCCGAAGGCAGGGCGCTGCTCGAGAAGTTCGTACGTTCCGGCGGATACGAGTTCTGCGATGCCGCAGCGCTCAAACTGCACCCGCGCCGGGCCGACGGCCCACCCGAGGACATCATCGAGCTCGCGGCGAAGGTCGAGGACGTCTTCCGCGATCACAACGTGGCCCACCGCGTGTGGAACACCGGCCCGGGTGCGGAGATCGACGACGGGGCCCGGCTGTCCGACCGGCGCGCCAACGACTATGCCGTGCGTTTCTATCTGGTCGGCCTCTACATCCGTAAGTCGAACGTCGACCGGATGTATTTCTACTCCTGGGGCAGCCGGGGCGTCCCCCTGGTCGTCCAGCCCGTTGGCGGCGAGCCCACGGAGGCGGGCCGTCGCATCGGGCGGTTGCACGGCTGGCTTGCGGACAAGCGGGTCAGCTCCTGCGGAAAGGGGAGCGGCGTGGGTCTGCCGGACGGCGTCTTCGAGTGCGTCTTCCGGCACGGCCCGGATCGTGAACCCGACGCGGCGGGCCCCTGGCTGGCGGTCCGGTGGACCCAACACGGCCGCGTGAGCGACCGGTTGGGCAAGGGCGCCCGTCTGCTGCGCCGGATGGACGGCAGCAGCGAGCGGGTGCGGCCGGGTGCGCGGGTGGACTACGGGGAGACGCCGGTGCTCGTGGAGTACCGGGCGTGAGCCGACTCAGCCAAGGTCGCTGAGCCCGGCGGGGGCGAGCCAGGTGTTCCGCGCGTGCCCGGAACCGGGGAGGGAAGCCTTCGCCGACGCCTTCCCGCAGAACTCCGCCTCGATCACCGCCCCCGTGTCCCCCGACCAGTCCCCGTTGAGGTTGAAGGCCAGGGACTTGCGACCGTCCTTGGTCGTGATCGCCTCGGATATCGAGCCATGGATGCCGCCGCCGTGGCCCCAGACCGTGACGCCGCAGCTCAGCTCGGTCTCCATCAGGCCGAGGCCGTAACCGTTGGCCTCGTTGACGGGGACCGTCGTGGTCATCTCGGCCAGCTGTTCGCGCGGGAGGAGCCTGCCGCGCAGGAGGGCCGAGTAGAAGCGGTTCAGGTCGGTCGAGTTGGAGATCATCTCGCCGGCCGCGTAGGCGAGGGACGGGTTGATCTCCGTGACGTCGTACGTCGGGCCGGTCGCTGTCTCGGCCAGCTTGGAGTAGGCCCGGCTGCTGGGCCCGGGCACCGTCACGCGGGTGCCCGGGACGGACGTGGCGGTCAGGTGCAGTGGCTTGATGATGCGCTCACGGATCGCGTCGCCGTACGGACGCCCCGTGGCCTTCTCGATCACCATTCCGGCGAGCACGAAGTTGGTGTTGGAGTAGTTCCAGGACGTCCCCGGCTCGAAGTCCGGTTTGTGGGTCATGGCGAGCGCGACCAGGTCCTCGGGCTTCTTAGTGTCGTAGCGGTGCTCGAAGAAGCCGTCCTTCAGGAAGTACGTGCGGCCGAAGTCCTCGTCCGCCGTGTAGTTGAAGATGCCGCTGGTGTGGTTGAGGAGCTGGCGGAGGGTGATGCGGCTGCCGTCGTGGCCGTTGCCCCGCACCGCCCCCGGCAGCCACTTCTCCACCGTGTCGTCCAGCGACAGCCTGCCCTCCGCCTCCAGCTGGAGCAGCACGGTGGCGACGAACGTCTTGGTGATGCTGCCGACCCGGTAGCGGTCGTCCGCCGAACGCGGCTTCCCGGTCTTGATGTTGCCGACGCCCGCCGTCGCCGACCACGCGCCGCGTCCGTCCTTCGCCGTCACCGTCACGCCGGGGACCCCGTCCCCCACCGCGGCCTCGATGGCCTTGCGCGTCGCCTCGTGGTCGGTTCCGGCGGGCCCCGCCGCCATCGCGGGAGCCGCGAGGGCCACGGACAGCGCCACCGCCGTCGCCGCCACCAGGGCCGTGCGTGCCGTACGTACGCTCATGTCTCTCCCCCTTCCGCCCGCTCACGTCGAGCGGGGTCGGGGGGAGAGACTCGGGGTGCGGGTGCGAAGGTTGACGCCCTGTGCGGTGGTTGACCTTGTTTCGGCCAGGTCCTGCCGAGGAGGGGTTCGGCGGCGTCAGCCCTTCTTCAGCACCAGTTCCGTGTTGCGGTCCTTGCGCTCGCCGGCGAGCTTCGTGCTCGCGCCGGGCGCGTTGAAGGACAGCTCGCGGTAGAGGGCGGCCAGGCCCGTCTGGGAGAGGTCCGTGAAGCTGGTGCGGTGCGGGGCCGAGGACTCGATCAGGGTGGTGAACAGGGAGAGCGTGCCGTCCTTGTTGTCCACCACCTCGATGATCCGGGCGAGTTGGGGGAAGTCGACGTGGGAGGCGGTGGAGATCTCCCAGAAGGAGCGGCCGCCGGTGCCGGTGTGCGGCGTGATGACGTTCTTGTGGATGTGGCCGTTCACCCAGGCGAGGACGTTGGCGTGGCTGCCCAGCAGCTTGAGCAGCTCGGCGCCGCCGACGCGCCGCTCGCTCGGGCGGGCCGGGTCGCGGCGGAGGTTGTCCATCGTCTCGCTGGTGTGATGGCTGAAGATGATCGCGTACGAGTCCTTGTTCTCCCGCAGCGTCCGGTCCAGCCACTTGAACTGGGCCGCCCCGATGGACCCTTCGTAGTGCCCGCCCGGGTCGGTGGTGTCGAGGCTGATGCCGATGACGTCGTCGGCGATCCGGAAGCTGTAGTACTGGGTGCCCGCCTCCAGGTTGGCCGTCGAGTAGCCGTGGCCGACCGGGCCGTGGCCCTGGAAGGCCGGGTTCAGGTGGGCCTGGACGTACTCCTTGGGCGTGAACGGGGCGCGGCTCTCGTCCGGCGTGACCGAGCGCATCGAGCGGGCGTGGGCCTTGAGGAAGTCCTTGAAGACGGTGCCCCGCGGGTCCTTGTCCTGCTTGAGGGAGTCCTGGAGCTTCTTGGCGTCCGCGGCGGAGACGTTCATCAGCTTCTTGCCGCCGACGGCGAGGTCGGTGAGGTAGGAGTCGCTGTGCGAGGCGTAGGTGCCCAGCGGCATCGCGTCGTGGTTGCCGACCGTCGAGTACCACGGGATGTTCAGGCCGGGGCTGCGCAGCTCGCGGATCGCGGCGTCCAGGAAGCCCTCGATGTGCGGGAAGCCGAGCTGCTTGTCGGCGTCGCGGATGCTGTCGTCGGCCTGCCAGTACAGCTTGAGGCCACTGTTCTGGACGCCCTCGTAGCGCCGCGGGTCGCCGGTGTTCGGGGTGACCCGGCCGCCGCTCATCACCGTCAGGAACCACTCCAGCTCGGACTTGCAGTTGTTGTCCGTGTTGTCACCGGTGGTCATGGCGAAGTGGAACGGGGCACCGGTGACGGGGCCGCCCCGCAGCGCGTTGAGCCGCTCGACGAGCGCCACCGCGCCCGGCACGGTCAGCGCCTCCTGCGGCCGCCAGGCGTGCACGTCGGTCGAGCGGAGGTACTCGAGGCGGAGCGGGTGCTGGGCGTCGATCAGGTGCAGATCGGTGAGCTGGACGAAGGCGGCGAGCGCCGTACGCCGGTTCTCGCGGCCCGACTTGGCCGACGCCAGGTTCTCGCGGACGACCCGCTTCCAGCCGGGGCCGTCGCCGAGCCGGCGGTAGCCGGAGGTGCCGCGCGGGGCGGCGAGGTTCGTGAGCGTGGTGCCCCGGGTGTACGGCGCGAGGGCGGCCGGCAGCCGGCGGGAGGCGCCGACGGGGGCCTCGGCGGCGGCGTTGCCCGTGCCGGTGCTCGCCGTACCCGCGGTGTCCGTGGTCGTGGCGGCCTGGCTGTCGGTGGGCCGCAGGGCGTAGCCGACGCCGGCGGAGAGAGTCACCGCTCCGGTGGCGGCGAGCAGGGTGCGGCGGTGGACCCCCAGCGCGGAGCTGGCGACAGAGCGTATGCGCGACATGGCGCGATCTCCCCGAGTGCGAACTGCGTCGGCAGTGGTCACGGGCGATCGCTGACGCGAACGTCCCGCTCACTGTGGATCGTTGGCACCGGGAATGACCTGCGCATGAACATGACGGCAACGCGCAGCGCCGATCACCGTACGTGGATCTTCGCCCACCTTCCGCGTTCACGGCCGCTCCTCGAACGGCCGGGACGCGGTCACTCCGTGTTCATCTTTCGGGGTAGTGAAGCTACTTCGCGAGCTATTACCCGGCGCTGTGGATCCGCCCCGCGGCCGGCCGCTCGCGCCACAGCGACAGCCCCTTGTCGACCATGGGGACGCGGATCAGCTCCGGCACCGCGTCCATCGGATGCCAGGCCGCCATGTCGGTCGAGCCGTTGGCCTCGTAGCGCAGGTCGCCGCCGACGATCCGGGCCTCGTAGACGAGCCGTACCCCGTGATGGTCGACGTTCCGGCCGAAGCGGCCCGGGAAGGTGCGGTGGGAGGAGTCGATGCCGAGCAGTCCCGTGGGTTCGACGACATAGCCGGTCTCCTCGTCCACCTCCCGCACGACCGTGTCGTAGGGATCCTCGCCGTGCTCCATGCCGCCACCCGGCAGCACCCACTCGAAGCCGCCGCCGGGCGCAGGGGACCGCGCGAGGAGGAGCTGTCCGTCACGAACGCATATGGCGTAGGCCGCCACCCTCAGCTTCTTGCGCACATACGGACATTAGCGTCCAAGCGTTGTGTTCCGTATGTGCTTTATCTCCCCAAAGCCACTAGGGGGTTTTCCCCATCCGTCCATTTCGATTCGGTCAACTCTTCCCAAACATCCTTCCCTTGCATAAAGCTGTGCGGTCGTCCGGTATCGCATACCGGACGCCTCCTGCTCCTTTACCTACAAGGGATGCCGATGACCCTCACCCCCCAGCGCGATCCGAAGCCGGGCCCGAGACGCGCGGCCCTCATAGCCGTGGCCGCCGGTCTCGTCGCCGCGCTCTCCGCGGCCGGGCCGATACCCATGGCCATCGCCGCTGACACCGCGCCCGCCGCGGCGGACCCGAGCGTCAAGTCCGCGCACGACAAGCTCGGTTCGGCCGACGCCGACCTGCTCGCCGAGGCCAAGGCCGACGGCGACAAGAACGTCACGATGATGGTCGCGACCGCGCCCGGCCAGACCGAGAAGGTCGCCGAGCAGCTGGACGCGGTCGGCTCTGTGGGCCGTAGCTACGACAAGCTCGGCTACGTCCGGGCCACCGTCCCCACCGGCAAGGCCGACAAGGCCATCGCCGCGGCGACGAAGCTCTCCTCGGTGCACGGCATCGACCTGCGCGAGGAGATACCCCTGGACGACCCCGCCGTCGACACGAAGAAGTCGACGGCCGCCGCCACCTCGTACGCGGCCCCGGGCAAGAAGACCCCGGCCGAGAACCCGTACAACCCGGCCTTCGAGACGGGCGCCGTCGACTTCGTCGAGGACCACCCGAAGGCGGACGGCCGCGGCATCACCATCGGCATCCTCGACAGCGGCGTCGACCTCGGCCACCCGGCGCTCCAGAAGACCACCACCGGCGAGCGCAAGATCGTCGACTGGGTCACCGCGACCGACCCGATCATCGACAACGACCGCACCTGGCGCCCCATGGTGACCTCGGTCTCCGGGCCCACCTTCACCTTCGGCGGCAGCACCTGGACGGCGCCCGCGGGCTCGTACCAGATCAGCACGTTCCTGGAGTCGTACACCACGGGGGGCGACGCGGCGGGCGACGCCAACCGCGACGGCGACAAGACCGACTCGTGGGGCGTCCTCTACGACGCCGCGAACGGCACGGTCCGGGTCGACCTCAACAACAACCACGACTTCGGTGACGACACCCCGATGAAGCCGTACAAGGACGGCTTCCAGATCGGGTACTTCGGCACCGACGACCCGGCCACGGACGTCGCCGAGCGCCAGCCGTTCGTCGTGGAGATCCGCAAGGACGTCCCGATGGACCCGTTCGGCGGGGACTGGGTCGGCCAGAAGCGCGACTTCGTCAACATCGGCGTCATCGAGTCCGAGCACGGCTCGCACGTCGCCGGCATCACCGCCGCCAACGGCCTGTTCGGCGGCGAGATGAACGGCCAGGCCCCGGGCGCGAAGCTCGTCTCCTCCCGCGCCTGCACCTGGAGCGGCGGCTGCACCAACGTCGCGCTCACCGAGGGCATGATCGACCTCGTCGTCAACCGCGGCGTCGACATCGTCAACATGTCCATCGGCGGTCTCCCGGCGCTGAACGACGGCAACAACGCGCGCGCCGAGCTGTACACGCGGCTCATCGACACCTACGGCGTGCAGCTGGTGATCTCGGCGGGAAACTCCGGCCCCGGCGCCAACACCATCGGCGACCCGGCGCTGGCCGCCAAGGTCATCTCGGTCGGCGCGACCATCTCCAAGGAGACCTGGGCCGCCAACTACGGCTCGGTCGTGTCCAAGCCGTACGCGATGATGCCGTTCTCCTCGCGCGGTCCGCGTGAGGACGGCGGCTTCACCCCGACGCTGTCCGCGCCGGGTGCCTCGATCAACACCATCCAGACCTGGCTGCCGGGCGCCCCGGTCGCCGAGGCGGGCTACACCCTGCCGGCCGGCTACGGCATGCTCCAGGGCACCTCGATGGCGTCCCCGCAGGCGGCGGGCGCGTCCGCGCTGCTGCTGAGCGCCGCCAAGCAGAAGGGCATCGATCTGACGCCCGCGAAGCTGCGCACCGCGCTGACCTCAACCGCCGATCACATCAAGGGGGTTCAGGCGTACGAGGAGGGTGCCGGCCTCATCAACATCGAGGACGCCTGGGACTCGATCCGTGACGGCGCCACCGCCCACGAGTACACGGTCAAGGCGCCGGTCGACACCGCGATCGACCAGTTCCTGAAGACGCCGGGCTTCGGCACGGGCGTCTACGACCGCGAGGGCGGCCTCAAGGCCGGGCAGCAGAAGACGTACGACGTCACGATCACCCGTACGTCCGGCGCGGACAAGGCGATCCGGCACGAGCTGCACCTGGAGAACAACGCGGGTGACACCTTCCGCATCGTCGGCTCCGACGAGATCAGCCTCGGCCTGAACAAGCCGGTCACCGTCAAGGTCGCCGCCAAGCCGTCCTCGGCGGGCATCAAGAGCGCGATCCTGGAGGTCGACGACCCGCGCACCGAGGGCATCGACAAGCAGGTCCTCAACACGGTCGTGGTCTCGGAGCCGCTGAAGTACACGTACTCCACGTCCGGTACGACCCAGCGCAACAGCAACAAGTCGTACTTCGTGACCGTCCCCGAGGGCGCGAAGGCGCTGGAGGTCGCGATCGGCGGGCTGAAGGACAAGAGCCAGACCCGGTTCATCGCCATCCACCCGTACGGCGTCCCGTCCGACCCCACCGGCACGCCGAACTGCTACAACAACTACCTCGACGGCAACGGCTGCAAGCCTGACGTGCGTTCCTACGCCGACCCGCAGCCCGGCGTCTGGGAGATCGAGGTCGAGTCGCGCCGTACGTCGCCGCTGCTCGACAACCCGTTCAAGCTGGACGTCACCGTCCTCGGCGCGGCCTTCGACCCGGAGACCGTGACCATCCCCGAGGCCAAGGTCGGCACCCCGGCCGCCGCCTCCTGGAAGGTGACCAACAACTACGCCGCGATCGACGGCAAGCCGGCCGGCGGCCCGCTCGGCTCGTCGAAGACGGCGCGTCCCACCATCGCCGAGGGCGCCACGCAGACCACCACGGTCGAGGTGCCCGAGGGTGCCACGTCGCTCGACGTCACCATCGGCAACGTCTCCGACGCCGCCGCCGACCTCGACCTGGTCGTCCACGACGCGGCCGGCACCGAGGTGGGCAGCTCCGCCGACGGTGACTCGGAGGAGTCGGTCTCGGTCGCCAACCCGGCCGCCGGAACGTACACCATCGACGTCATCGGCTACTCGGTGCCGGCCGGCTCGACGGCGTACGACTACCTGGACGTGTTCTTCTCCGCCTCGCTCGGCACCGTCACGGTCGACGAGTCGCCGGTGAAGCTCGGCACGGGTGACTCGGCCACGCTCACCGGCAGCGTCACCGCGCAGGCGGCCGCTCCGGAGGGCCGCGAGTTCTTCGGCCAGGTCCGGCTGCTGAACGCGCGCGGCACGGTCGCGGGCGTGGGCAGCGTGAAGATCGAGAAGGTCACGCCGTAGTCAGTGGCACGGCAGTGGGGGCGGGCGTCCGTGCGGGCGCCCGCCCTCGTCGTTTCACCGGTCTCAGCAGCCGAGCTCCCGTGCCTTTGACAGCGAGGCGGTGATCCAGGCCCGTTCGGGGGCGATGTCCTGCTCGCCGACCGCCCAGAAGTCGGGCCGGCTTGCGCCCTGGGGGATGCCGATGAGTACCTGGTCGCCCTTGCGCAGGCCCGGCACGAGGTTCTCGTCGACCACGAACGTCAGCTCCCGCTCGCCCTTGTCCGGCTTGTAGTAGCGGGTCATGTCCAGGGTGACGCGCACGGACGCCGCACCGGGGACCCGCTCGACGGAGGTGGCCCGCCCCTCGGCCACCACGCGGGAGCAGGCGAGGTAGTGCGGGCTGCCGAAGTCGGTGTCGCCGGACTGCATGGAGGGGACGGCCTGGTCCGCCTTGCTCGCCCCCGCGTCGGAATCGGCGCCGGACCCGGCCTGGGTCAGCAGCCAGCCCATGCCCGCCAGCACGGACGCGGCGGCGGCCACGGCGAGCGAGCCGAGGGCGACGGTGAAGATCCGGCGCCGGGCGCGGGTGGGCTGTCGTACGGGAGCGGGGGCGGGCGAGGGCTCCGGTGCCGGTGGCTCGGCGAGCGCGTGCCCGATCATGTCGAGCTGCTCGCGCAGCAGCGCCAGGTCGGCCGCGGCGGAGTCGTGCTCGGCCATGAAGGCGGCGTCCGCCCGGACCTCGTCCGTGAGCGGTTCACCGGTGATCGCGGCCATCAGCGCGTCGGCGCCCCGGCCCTGGTTCTCGGCGGTCACGTCACACCACCTCGTCCTCGTGCAGGCGGGCGCGCAGGGCCCGTACCGCCGTGTGCAGCCTGCTCTTGACCGTGCCCTCCGGGATGCCGAGCTCCTCGGCGATCCCGCGCACCGACAGATCGGCGAAGAAACGCAGGACGAGGACCTGACGCTGGGCGTCGGGCAGGTCGTCCAGGCCCTGGGCGACGGCGAGGGAGAGCAGGCTGGTGTCCTCGCCGGAAGGGTGGGCGGCCGGCTGGCGCAGGGAGGCGAGCCGTTCGCCGAGCCGCTCCTGGCGCTTCTTGGCCCGGTGCCAGTCCATGGCGAGGTTGGAGGCGACGACCGCCGCCCACGCCGACACGTCCCGCGGCGCCTCCCGCCCGCTCGCGGCACGCTCCAGCAACCGCAGCCGGACCTGCTGTACCCCGTCCAGCAGGTCCGCCTGCGGCACCCCGCCCAGCGCGAGCACCGCACGCACCCGACGCTCCTGGGCCGCGTCCAGGGGATCTCTGTGATCGACCTCCTGGGCACGGCGGGCCTTTCTGCGCAGCACAAGCCACCCCCTCACCGCGTTTCCTCTACGACGCCGCAGCGCACGGAAACGTTCGACCCGGTCGCCGGGAGTTTTTCCGAGGTGTACGTCACACCGCCGCCCGAGCGCAGCACAGCTTGCGGCACGAGGGCCCCGTGGGACGAATTTATGCAGCTCAGCATGGGTGCGGACGGGAGTTCCGGAACCGTCCGGGCGGTCGGGGTGTCCCTGTCCGGGGGTATGAAGCGCAAAGAATTGGACAGGCGGACCTGGGTCGGCCGCATCATGGAAAGGCCGCAGACATGCAAGAACGCCCAGAAGGAGTCGCTGTGAGGGTCGGAATCGTCGGAGCCACCGGTCAGGTCGGCACGGTCATGCGCAGGATCCTCAAGGAGCGCGACTTCCCGGTCACCGAGCTGCGCCTGTTCGCCTCGGCCCGCTCGGCGGGGACGGTCCTGGACGGCGTGACGGTGGAGGACGCGACCACGGCCGACTACTCCGGCCTGGACATCGTGCTGTTCTCGGCGGGCGGCTCGACCTCGAAGGCCCTGGCCCCGAAGGTCGCCTCCCAGGGCGCCGTGGTGATCGACAACTCCTCGGCGTGGCGCCGCGACCCCGAGGTCCCGCTGGTCGTCTCCGAGGTCAACCCGCACGCGATCGCCGACCGCCCCAAGGGCATCATCGCCAACCCGAACTGCACGACGATGGCCGCGATGCCGGTGCTGCGGCCGCTGCACGCCGAGGCGGGCCTCGAAGCCCTCGTGGTCGCCACCTACCAGGCCGTCTCCGGCTCCGGTCTGGCCGGCGTGGACGAGCTGTTCGAGCAGGTCAAGAAGGTCGGCGACGACGCGCCGAAGCTGACCCACGACGGGTCGGCGGCGGAGTTCCCGGCGCCGAACAAGTACGTCGCGCCGATCGCGTACAACGTCCTGCCGCTGGCGGGCTCGATCGTCGACGACGGTCGACACGAGACGGACGAGGAGCAGAAGCTCCGCCACGAGTCCCGCAAGATCCTGGAGATCCCCGAGCTGAAGGTCTCCGGCACCTGTGTGCGCGTCCCGGTCTTCTCCGGCCACTCCCTCCAGGTCAACGCCCGCTTCGCCCGCCCGATCAGCGTGGAGCGCGCCAAGGAGCTGCTGGCCGGCGCCCCCGGCGTGGCCCTCACCGACGTCCCGACCCCGCTCCAGGCGGCCGGCCAGGACCCGTCGTACGTCGGCCGGATCCGCCAGGACGAGACGGTCGAGCACGGCCTCGCCCTCTTCCTCTCCAACGACAACCTCCGCAAGGGCGCCGCGCTGAACGCGGTGCAGATCGCGGAGCTGGTGGCGGCCGAGCTGAAGGGCTGACCGCCCGCGCGACCCTAAGGAGGGGCGGGGCACCGGAGAGGTGCCCCGCCCCTCCTGTGTGCTGACCGATGGGCTGACCCATGTGCTGACCGACGGTTCAGGTACAGGGCTTTCCCTACGGCGTTGTCGCGAGGGCCCTGGGACGTCGCCTCCCGTGCAGGTCCCGTGGAAGGATGGCGCAACCCACACATATCGAGGAGATGACCGCGTGCCTGGCACAAACCTGACTCGCGAAGAGGCGCAGCAGCGGGCGAAGCTGCTCACCGTTGACTCGTACGAGATCGATCTCGACCTCTCCGGCGCGCAGGAGGGCGGCACCTACCGGTCCGTGACCACGGTGCGCTTCGACGTCGCCGAATCCGGCGCCGACTCCTTCATCGACCTCGTTGCCCCGACCGTCCACGAGGTGACCCTCAACGGCGACGCGCTCGACGCGGACGAGGTCTTCAAGGACTCCCGGATCGCGCTGCGCGGCCTGCTTGAGGGCCCCAACGTCCTGCGGGTCGTCGCCGACTGCGCGTACACCAACACGGGCGAGGGCCTGCACCGCTTCGTCGACCCGGTCGACCAGCAGGCTTACCTCTACACCCAGTTCGAGGTGCCGGACGCCCGCCGTGTCTTCGCGTCCTTCGAGCAGCCCGACCTGAAGGCGACCTTCCAGTTCACCGTGAAGGCCCCGGAGGGCTGGACGGTCATCTCCAACTCGCCCACCCCGGAGCCCAAGGACAACGTCTGGTCCTTCGAGCCGACGCCGCGCATCTCGACGTACATCACGGCGCTCATCGTCGGCCCGTACCACTCCGTGCACAGCGTCTACGAGAAGGACGGCCAGTCCGTCCCGCTCGGCGTCTACTGCCGTCCCTCGCTCGCCGAGTACCTCGACTCGGACGCCATCTTCGAGGTGACCCGGCAGGGCTTCGAGTGGTTCCAGGAGAAGTTCGACTACGCGTACCCGTTCAAGAAGTACGACCAGCTGTTCGTGCCGGAGTTCAACGCGGGCGCGATGGAGAACGCGGGCGCGGTGACCATCCGCGACCAGTACGTCTTCCGGTCCAAGGTGACGGGGGCGGCGTACGAGGGCCGCGCGGAGACCATCCTGCACGAGCTGGCCCACATGTGGTTCGGCGACCTGGTCACCATGGAGTGGTGGAACGACCTGTGGCTGAACGAGTCGTTCGCCACCTACACCTCCATCGCCTGCCAGGCGCACGCCCCGGAATCGCGCTGGCCGCAGGCGTGGACGACGTTCGCCAACCAGATGAAGACGTGGGCGTACCGCCAGGACCAGCTGCCGTCGACGCACCCGATCATGGCCGAGATCCGCGACCTGGACGACGTGCTCGTCAACTTCGACGGCATCACCTACGCCAAGGGCGCCTCGGTCCTCAAGCAGCTCGTGGCGTACGTCGGCCAGGACGCGTTCTTCAAGGGCGTCCAGGCGTACTTCAAGCGGCACGCGTACGGCAACACGCGCCTGTCCGACCTGCTGGGCGCCCTGGAGGAGACCTCCGGCCGCGACCTGAAGACCTGGTCGAAGCAGTGGCTTGAGACGGCGGGCATCAACATCCTGCGCCCCGAGATCGAGACGGACGCGAGCGGTGTGATCACGTCCTTCGCGATCCGCCAGCAGGCCCCGGCGCTGCCGGCCGGCGCGAAGGGCGAGCCGACGCTGCGCCCGCACCGCGTCGCGGTGGGCCTGTACAACCTGGACGCGACCTCCGGCAAGCTGCTGCGCGCCGAGCGCATCGAGCTGGACGTGGACGGCGAACTGACCGCCGTACCGCAGCTGTCGGGCAAGCCCCGCCCGGACGTGATCCTCCTCAACGACGACGACCTCTCGTACGCGAAGGTCCGCCTGGACGAGCAGTCGCTGGCCTTCGTGACCGAGCACCTCGGCGACTTCGAGGCCTCGCTGCCCCGGGCCCTGTCCTGGGCGTCCTCCTGGGACATGGCGCGCGACGCCGAGCTCGCCACCCGCGACTACCTCTCCCTGGTCCTGTCGGGCATCGGCAAGGAGTCCGACATCGGCGTCGTGCAGTCGCTGCAGCGCCAGGTGAAGCTGGCGATCGAGCTGTACGCCGCCCCGGCCACCCGCGAGGCCCTGCTGACCCGCTGGACGGACGCCACGCTGGCCCACCTGCGCGCGGCGGACGCGGGCAGCGACCACCAGCTGGCGTGGGCGCGGGCGTTCGCGGCGACGGCCCGCACGCCGGAGCAGCTGGATCTGCTGGAGGCCCTGCTGGACGGCTCCCAGGCGATCGAGGGGCTGGCCGTGGACACGGAGCTGCGCTGGGCGTTCGTGCAGCGCCTGGCTGCGGTGGGCCGCTTCGACGAGACGGAGATCGCGGGCGAGTACGAGCGGGACAAGACCGCGGCCGGCGAGCGCCACGCCGCCACGGCCCGCGCCGCCCGCCCGACCGCCGAGGCCAAGGCGGAGGCCTGGTCGTCGGTCATCGACTCCGACAAGCTCCCGAACGCCGTCCAGGAGGCGGTGATCTCGGGCTTCGTCCAGACCGACCAGCGCGAACTCCTCGCCCCCTACACGGACAAGTTCTTCGAGGTCGTCAAGGACGCCTGGGACTCCCGCTCCCACGAGATCGCCCAGCAGATCGCGATCGGCCTCTACCCGGCGATCCAGGTCTCCGAGGAGACGCTGCGCAAGACGGACGCGTGGCTGTCGTCGGCAGAGCCGAACGCGGCGCTGCGACGCCTGGTCTCGGAGTCCCGGGCGGGCGTGGAGCGCGCGCTGAAGGCGCAGGCGGCGGACGCGGCGACGGAGCGGTAACCGTCGTCGTACGTACGTCGACAGGGGCGCCCGGTGCTACGGCAGCGGGCGCCTCTTGTATGCGGCGCCTCTCGTCCACGGGCTCGGAGCGCGATGTCCGTTTACCGCCGGTGGGCGGGGCCGACGCGCGTGAGGCTGGGGACATGACGACCCACCCGGCACACCCACGCCCCATCGATCCGACGGCCCTCAAGGAGTTGCGCTCCGCCGACGACGCGGGGCGCCGCATGGTCCCCGTGACCGACGAGGAGGGCGGGGCGCCCCTGCGCTGCTGCCTGCGCCGCAGCGCACCCGGCGAGCTGATCGCCCTCGTGTCCTACGCTCCCCTGCGCCGCTGGGCGGCCGAAGTCGGCGCCGACCCCGGGGCATACGACGAGCAGGGCCCCGTCTTCGTCCACGCCGAGGAGTGCGCGGGGCCCGACGGGGACGGCCTGCCCTTCACGAACGCCCACCGCACCGTGCGCCGTTACTCGGCCGAGGGGCGCATTCTCGGGGGTCGGCTCGTGGATGCGGGGGCCTTCGCGGAGGCTCTCGCGGAGGCGTTCACCGACCCGGCGGTGGCGCTCGTCCACGTCCGGGCCGTCGAGTACGGCTGCTTCCTGTACGAGGTACGCCGGCCCTGACACGAGGTACGCCGGCCCTGAGTTCCGCCGCTGCGGTGCGTCAGCCTGCCGCGGCCTCCCGCAGCGCCCCGAGCACCCTCCCCACCGCGGCCCCGGCCTCACTCCCCCTCCGCACCGCCGCCACCACATGCCGAACCGGCCGCGGCTCCCCCACCTCCCGCATCACCACCCCACCCCGCGCCACGGCGGCCATCCGCGGTACCAACGCCACCCCCATCCCGGCCTCCACCATCGCCAGGATCGCCGTCCACCCGGCCGCCGAATGCCCCTGCCGAGGAGTGAACCCGGCCGCCTCGCACGCCCCCCGCGTGATGTCCGACCACGGCCCGCTGCCGCCGAAGATCCAGTCCTCCCCGGCGAGATCGGCCAGCCGCAGCCCTTCGACGTGCGCCAGTTCGTGCCCCGTCGGGAGGGCGACGTCCAGCGGGTCCGCGAGCAGTTCCACCCGTGTGAAGCGCGCGTCCCCGACCGTCGGTGCCTGCGCGGCCAGGGACAGGGCGAGGTCGACCTCCCCCGCCGCCAGCACCTCGTACGCCTCCCCCGCCTCGGCCTCCCGCACCCGTACGACCACCCCGGGGTGCGTCTCGCGCAACGCCCGCACGGCCGGTACGACCAGCGCGGGCACCGCCGTGGAGAAGGCCGCCACCCGCACCTCGCCGACCTCACCGTGCACGTAGGCCGCCAACTCGGCGTCCGCCCGCTCCAGTTGCTCGAACACGGCCTCGGCGTGCCGCAGCACCAGCCGCGCCGCGTCCGTGAGCCGCACCCGCCGTCCCTGTGCCTCCAGCAACGGCACCCCGACCTGCTTGGCGAGGTTCGTCAGCTGCTGCGACACGGCCGACGGCGTCATCCGCAGCGCCTCGGCCGTCGCGGTCACGGTCCCCCGCTCGCGCAACGTCCGCAGGATCTGCAGCTTCCGGATGTCCCACTCGACCATGGCGGCAACCTACGTCACCGACGCGCCGCAGCCCCCAGGACGACCCCGCCGAGAATCAGCGCCATGCACAGCACCTGCGGCAGGCCGACCGTCTCGCCGAGGACCGCCCAGGACAGCAGGGCCACGCACACCGGCTGAAGGTAGTAGACGACCCCGGCCCGGCTCGGGCCGACCAGCGCGATCGCCCGGTTCCAGGCGAAGAAGGCGACGGCGGAGGAGGCGACCCCCACGTACAGGATCGGCAGGACGGTGCCGGGTGTCGGGTCGAAGCCGCCCTGCACCGCCAGGCTCACGCCTTGCGCGGGCAGCAGCAGCGCCGTGCCCAGCAGGAACGTGGTGAACAGGAAGGCCGTACCGCCGAGTTCTGCCGGCCGGCGCCGCAACAGGCCGCTGTACGAGGCGAAGCAGCAGGCCGCCGCGATCATCCACAGATCTCCCGCCGCGAAACGGGCCCCACCGGCGCCTCCCCCGATCAGCAGCACGACGCCCGCGCAGGCCGTCAGCAGTCCCGCGACCCTGCGCGCGCCCAGCCGTACCCCCGCGACCCGCTCGAACACGGCCATCAGAACCGGCGAAGCGGCCATGATCATGCCCATGTTGGCGGCGGGCATGGTCAACCCCGCCTGGTTGACGAGGGTGTTGTAGGCGGTGACGCCCAGGAGCGCGGCGAGGAGCACGAAGCCGAGGTGGCGGCGGATCAGCTCCCGCTGCCGCCAGGCCTGCCGGGCGCCGAACGGGGCCACCGCGACCAGCGCCACCAGCCACCTCCAGAACGCCTGCTGCACCGGCGGCACACTGTCGTGCAGCGCGCGGGACGTGACGAAGCTGCCGGACCAGACGACGGTGGCGAGGGCGGCGAGCGCGATGCCGAGGGAGGTCGCCTTGAGGAGGGGGGTCGGGGTGGGGGCTGTCCTGGGGAGGACGACGGTCACGGAGGTCCTTTCGCTGGTCGGTGATCGGGTTCGATCTACCGTCGCAGCGCCAGACCAGTCACGTCCATCGAATCTTTTCGGCCCTTTCCTTCAGTAGAACTGAAAGGTTGTCGGGCCTTGGAGCGCGCCCCGATCTGTCCCACCACCGTCGCGCCGAACGCGAGCGCCATGCCCGTGAGCTGCACCGGCGTCAGCGCCTGACCCAGCGCCGCCCAGCCCACCACCGCCGCGGTCAGCGGGGACAAGGGGCCGAGGAAGGTGACCTGCGTGGCGCTGAGGCGGCCGATGCCGCGGAACCAGAGCCAGTACGCGACCGCCGTGTTCGCCAGCGCAAGGTAGAGGTAGCCGACGGTCGCCCGGCCGTCGAGCGCGGGCGGCGCACCCTCGACGAGGAGGGCGAGCGGGGCGATGAGCAGGCCGCCCGCGGTGAGCTGCCAGCCGGTGAGGGCGAGCGGGCCGACGCCGTCCGGGCGGCCCCAGCGCTTGGTCAGGACGGTACCGGCGGACATGGACACCGTGGCGGCGAGGGCCGCCAGCACGCCGACGGCATCGAGCGCACCGGCCGCCTTCAGCACGACGAGGCTGACGCCGAACGCCGCCACGACGCCGGTGAGCACGTTCCGCACCGTCGGCCGTTGCCCCAGCAGCAGCGCCGAGAGGCCCACGACGAACAGCGGGCCGACCGAGCCGACGACGGCCGCCAGACCGCCGGGCAGCCGGTACGCGGAGAGGAAGAGCAGCGGGAAGAAGGCGCCGATGTTCAGCGCCCCCAGCACCGCCGACTTCCACCACCAGGCGCCGCGCGGGAGGACGCGGGCGACGGCGAGCAGCAGCAGACCGGCGGGCAGGGCGCGCATCAGGCCGGTGAACAGGGGGCGGTCGGCCGGCAGGAACTCGGTGGTGACGGCGTACGTCGTGCCCCAGGAGACGGGGGCGAGCGCGGTGAGGAGTATCAGGGCCGGGCGGGAGGCACCGCCGGCACGGTTGCCACGGTTGACGGCCATGAGGCACACCCTTCAAGTAGGTCAGCGGTAATTAGCTTAGCGCTAAGCCACTCATCGTCAAGCTACTCATTGCAAAGCCACTTAGCATCAAGCCACTTTCTTGCGGTCGACCTTCCGGCCGCCGATACTCGGCTCATGAGCGAACGCCCACAGCGCAAGGACCCCGTCGACGCGATCATCGACCAGTGGGCGACCGTGCGCCCCGACCTCGACACCAAGGCGATGGAGGTCTTCGGGCGGATCTTCCGCCTCTCCCGCACGATGGGCGACCGGATGGAGAAGGCGTACGCGCCCCACGGCATCTCACGCGGCGAGTTCGACGTCCTGGGGACCCTGCGCCGCTCCGGCGACCCCTACACGCTCTCGCCCCGCCAGCTCTCGGCGACGCTGATGCTCACCACCGGAGGCATGACCGGCCGCCTCGACAAGCTGGAACGGGCCGGCCTGCTGCGCCGCTCCCCCGATCCGCACGACCGCCGCGGTCTGCACGTCACCCTCACCGAGAAGGGGTTGGCCCTCATCGACGAGGCGGTCGGCGCGGGCCTCGCCGCCCAGACGGAGGCCCTGTCGGCCCTCGACGACGCACAGGCCGACCAGCTGGCCGACCTGTTGCGGGAGTTGCTCGCGGGGACGTCCGAGCAGCGGTAGGCGGGCTCCACTCACCCCAGGTGAGCGGCGAGCGCCGCCTCGACCGCCGCCGTGTCCGTCGCCGCGCCCGTCGCCCACGCCACGTATCCGTCGGGCCGCACCAGCACGGTCGTACGACGGTCGCCCGCCCAGCGCTCGACGGTGAGCCGGTCCTTACGGGCGCCCTGGCCGTCGTACGCCTCCGCCCCGCCCGTCACCGCCTCGCCCGCCTTCGGCGCGATCAGCACGAACCGTCCGCCGCGCAGGGCCTCGTAGAGGCGGCCGCCGCCGGCAAGTGCGACGTCGGGGGCGCGGGTGCCGGTGAGGCGGTGGGCGCCGCGAGGAGCGGGGTACCGGTAGCCGATGCCGGAGATCTGGGCCAGGGCCTTCGTCCGGGCGGGCCGGGCCATGCCGACGAAGGCGGAGACGAGGGCGCGTACGGCACGCAGGCCCGGGCTCTGCGCCCGCGCCAGCCGGACCAGCCCGCCACTGCTGCGCAGCACGGCCTTGCCGACGGGGTGACGCTCGGCCTGGTAGGTGTCCAGCAGACCCTCGGGCGCCCGGCCCCGCACGGCCGCGGCCAGCTTCCAGCCGAGGTTGGCCGCGTCCTGGAGGCCGGTGTTCATGCCCTGGCCGCCGGCCGGCGAGTGCACGTGCGCGGCGTCGCCGGCGAGGAAGACCCGCCCGACCCGGTATTCGGGCGCCTGCCGTTCGTCGCTGTGGAAGCGGGAGAGCCAGCGGGCGTCGTGCATGCCGTAGTCGGTGCCCAGGGCGCGACGGGTGACGTCCTTGACCTCGTCGAGGTCGAGCGGGACGTCGTCGGGGACCTCGTGGCGGCGGCTCCAGCCCATGACGCGGTACCAGCCGTCGCCGAACGCCGCGATCATCGCGAAGGCATCGCCCGCGCCGTTGACCGTGAGCACACCCTCCGGCCGCTCGGCGAGCCGGACGTCCGCCAGGAACAGGGACTTGATGACGGAGACGCCGGGGAAGGGCAGACCGACGGCCTGGCGTACGGCACTGCGGTGACCGTCCGCGCCGACGACGTAGGCCGCGCGACGCGTGACGACCGTCCCGTCCGGGCCGCGCACATCGAGATCGACCCCGCTGTCGTCCTGCCGCAGCCCGACGACCTCGTTCTCGAAGAGGAACTCGACGCCGAGCTCGCGCGCCCGCCGCTCCAGCAGCCGCTCGACCTCGTACTGCGGGGTGATGAGCAGGAACGGGAAGCGGGACGGCAGCGTGCCCAGGTCGAGCGAGAGGCGACGGAAGAGACGTAGCTCGGTGATGGTGCTGCCGGTGGCGAGCAGCGGGTCGGCGAGGCCGCGGGCGTCGAGCTGCTCCAGGGTGCGGGCGTGCACACCGAAGGCACGGGAGAGGTTGCTGATCTTGTGGGGGCGCTTCTCGACGAGGACGACGGAGACGCCGGCGGCGGCGAGGTCGCCGGCGAGGAGCAGGCCGGTGGGGCCGGCGCCGACGACGATCACGGAGTGGGGGATGCCCGCCGGGCTGGTACGGGTGCCGTTCGTGCCGTTCATGATGCCCTCCTGATTGCCAACGCTTGTTGGTCAACGCTTGTTGGCAACGCTAAGGCCGCGACCCTTGGGCGTCAACACTTGTTGGCCTACGATTGTTGGCATGACGCACAGCAAGCCCCCGACCCCACCCCGCCGCTCCGACGCCACGCGCAAGGCGATCCTCGACGCCGCCCGCGAGCGCTTCGCGACCGACGGGTACGACCGCGCCACCATCCGCGCCATCGCCAAGGACGCGTCCATCGATCCGTCGATGGTGATGCGCTACTACGGCAACAAGGAGGGCCTGTTCGCGGCGGCCGTCGCCATCGACCTGCGGCTGCCGGACCCGGCCTCGTTGACGCGGGACGACGTCGGCCGGGTGCTCGTGACGCACTTCCTGGGCATGTGGGAGAAGAACGAGGTGCTCACGGCCCTGCTCAGGGTCGGCGCGACCAACCAGGCCGGGGCCGAGCGCATGCGGGGCATCTTCGGCGACCAACTGCTGCCGGTCGCGCGCAGGGTGTGCCCCGACCCCGAGCAGGCCCCGGCGCGGGCGGCGCTGGTGTCGGCGCAGTTGCTGGGGCTGGCGCTCACGCGCTACGTCCTGCGGTTTCCGCCCGCCGTGGAACTGGCCCCCGAGGAGGTCGTGGCCTGGCTGGCGCCCACGGTGCAGCGGTATCTGACGGCGCCGCACCCGGCGTGAGGGTCCCGGACGCGGGAGTCCCGGACCGGTGGCCGTCGTCTGCCGCAGAACGCACCGAGGGCGCCGGCCTCGTCGTCACGTACGGCGGATAGCGCGTGTGACGACAAGGGCCGACGCCCTCGGGAAGAGCTGTGAGCGGACGCAGCCGCTCTGATCAGGCCTTCGTCAGACCTGTGCCAGGCCTTGGACCTGTGTCAGGCCTTCGCCTTGGCCTTTGCCTTCGGCTGGCGGTCGGTGGAGCGGTCCAGGACCATCACCAGGCCCGCGATGACCGCGAACAGCACGAGCGGGGCCAAGACGAACTGGCCCAGCGTATCCATGACGCTCAGGCCCTGGCCGGGGTCGTCGCCGTCGTCACGCGTGAGCGCGAGCGCGGGGGACGACATGAGCAGCATCATCAGCGTCGTACCGGCAGCCAGGGCGCCGGCGCGCAGGGCGTTCTTCTTGTCCACGGTCCCAAAAGTACAGAACCCCACGACGGGCCGCGCGCCCGGGGTGCCCTAGGTAACGCCCGGGGTGCCCTACGTATCGCCCCGGGTGCCCTGGGAATGCCGGCCCGCGTCCCCCCGCACCGCCTCCACCAGCGCCCACACCCTCGCGGACGCCGCCAACTCCTCCAGCGTCACCGCCCTCCCCTCCGCGTCGGCGATCGGCAGCCGCCAGTTCGGGTACTGGTCCCACGTCCCGGGCAGATTCTGCGGCCGCCGGTCGCCCACACCGTCCGGGAGCCAGATGCCGACCATGCGGGCCGGTGTGCGCAGCAGGAAGCGGTGGACGGCCTGGATCTCGGCCTCCTCGCCCGAGACGCACTGCCCGCCGTGGGTGCCCCGCAGCAGCTCCAGCCGGGACAGCAGCTCCAGCCACTCGCCCGTGTCCGCCGACGCCTGAGCCCGCTCCTGTTCCAGGGGGCGGGTCAACAGGCCGAGGCTGTCGCGGAGTTCGACGTGTTCGCCGGTGAGGCGGGCCGCGGTGGGCGGCAGGTCGTGGGTGGTGGCGGTGGCGAGGCAGTCGGCGCGCCAGGACTCGGGCGGCAGGGGACGGCCGTCCCCGTCCCAGTCCCGCTCGAACCACAGCACCGAGGTGCCGAGCACGCCCCGCGAGCGCAGCGTCTCCCGCACCCCCGGCTCGACCGTGCCGAGATCCTCCCCGATCACCAGCGCCCCGGCCCGGGAGGCCTCCAACACCAGGATGGCGAGCATGGCCTCGGCGTCGTAGCGGACGTACGTCCCCTCGGTCGGCGCATGCCCCTGCGGCACCCACCACAGCCGGAACAGCCCCATGACGTGGTCGATGCGCAGGGCGCCCGCGGAGCGGAAGAGCGCCCGCAGCAGTCGGCGATACGGCTCGTACCCCGACTCGGCCAGCCGGTCCGGCCGCCAGGGCGGCAGCCCCCAGTCCTGGCCTCGCGCGTTGAAGGCGTCCGGCGGTGCGCCCACCGACATGCCGGCCGCGAAGTACTCCTGCTGCGCCCAGGCGTCGGCGCCGTCGGGATGCACGCCGACCGCGAGGTCGTGCACGATCCCGACCGGCATCCCGGCCTCCCGGGCGGCCCGCTGGGCGGCGGTCAGCTGGGTGTCGGTGAGCCAGGCGAGACGGCAGTGGAAGTCGATCCGGTCCATCAACTCGCCCCGCGCGCGGGCGGTTTCGGGCGACCGGGGATCCCGTAGCCCCGCCGGCCAGCGCCGCCAGTTGGAGCCGTGCGCCTCGGCGAGCGCGCACCAGGTGGCGTGGTCCTCCAGCGCCTGCCCCTCGCGCGCGAGGAAGTCGACGTACGCGGCCCGTCGCCCCGGCCCGAGCGGCACCTCGCGCACCAGCTCCAGCGCCTCCCGCTTGGCCTCCCACACCGCGTCCCGGTCGATCAACTCCCCCTTCTCCAGCACCGCTTCCCGCAGCCGCCCGGCCCGCTCCAGCAGCCCTTGCACGCGCTCGCGGTCCTCGACGTACGCGAACTCGGGCACGTCCTCGACCCGCAGGTGCACGGGGTCGGGGAAGCGGCGGGAGGACGGGCGGTAGGGCGAGGGGTCGGTCGGGGCGCCGGGTACGGCCGCGTGCAGCGGGTTGACCTGCACGAATCCGGCGCCGAGCGCCCGGCCGGCCCAGGCGGCGAGTTCGGCGAGGTCACCGAGGTCGCCCATGCCCCAGGAGCGGCGGGAGAGGAGGGAGTAGAGCTGGACGAGGAAGCCGTACGAGCGTCCGGCGGGCGTGGGCAGCCGGGGCGGGGCGACGACCAGGTGGCCGGTCGCCGTACGGCCGTCCGGTGCGGTCACCGTCAAACGGTGGACGCCGAGCGGGAGTTGGCCGACGGTGGCCCGGCTCTCGCCCTGCTCGGTCTCGATGTGCAGCCGGGTGCCGGACGGCAGCGCGGCCAGCGCTTCGGGCTCCGCGTCGCCGCTCCAGCACACCACCGTCGGCGGCAGCAGCCGCTCCCGCAGCTCCCGCTCGCGGGCGGCGAGCGCGGCACCGACGGCGGCGGGCGTGCTCGTGTCGACGCCGAGGGCGGCCAGGGCGAGGGTGAGCGCGGTGGCGGAGGCCGTGACCGTGCGGTCGGGGGACGGCCGGTAGGAGGGGGCGACGCCGCACAGCTCGGCGAGCCGGGACAGATCGTCGGAGGGGAGTTCCTGGTCCGGGGCGCCGGCCGGCCGCTGTGCTGTCATCTACGGCCTCGGGGGGTACATGTCCATATCCATACCGGTGTCCATACCCACGTCCATGCCCATGTCCCAGGCAGCCGCCTCACTGGTAAGCGGCGCGGCGTCGGCGAGCGGCGGCTCACTGGTCAGGGGCTCGGCGTCGGGCAGGGGCGGTTCGCTGGTGAGGGGGGTCTCGGAGCAGGCGCCCTCGGCGCTGAAGACACAGTCGTGCATCTCGGGCTCGATGGGCGCCTCGGGTTTGGACAGGGCGGAGAGCAGAACATGTGCGGCCACTGTGACCTCCTTGTGTCTAGTACGACGTCCGGTACCGCAGCCCTACCCAGCAGACGTCACGGCAGACGTACAGGAACGAACAACGTGCCTCTCGTCACATTCTCCGCTGTTCCGCGAGCGTGAACCGGCCGCCCCGGAGTCGTCGATAGAGGGGGTGTGAGACTGTTCCGCCCCATGGGGGGCCACCGGGAGACGGACGAGGAGCACTCGGACGCGGCGCTGCTGCGCGCCGTCGCGGGCGGGGACTCGGCCGCGCTGGCCACGCTCTACGACCGGCACGCGGGATGGCTGCACGCACGGCTGCGTCGGCGCTGCGCCGACCCCGAGGTGGTGCGCGAGGTGCTGCAGGACACGTTCGTGACGGTGTGGCGCTCGGCCGACGCGCACCATGGTGAAGAGGCCGGCGGCTGGCTGTGGACCATCGCCGCGCGGCGCCTGGTCGACGCACGGCGCGCGCACGAGCGGGCCACGCGGCTTCAGGCTCCGCCGGTGGACGAGGCGCTAACCGGGCACCCGCCGGCGACGGCCGTGCCGTCCACCGAGGAGCGGGTGCTGGCGGGGCTGGAGTACGGCGATGTGGGCACCGCCCTCGACCGGATCTCGCCCGAGCTGCGCGACGTGCTGCGCGCGACGGTCGTCGACGGACTGTCCACCCGCGAGACCGCCCGCCTGCTCGGCATACCCGAGGGCACGGTCAAGTCCCGCGCGATGCGCGCCCGCGCCGAACTGCGCGCCGCACTCGCCCAGTTGCACCCCTCACCGTTGGAAGGCCCGGCATGACCGACTGGCACGCGTCCGACACCCTCGTCACCCACTACGCGAACGACTCGCTGACGGACCCGGACGCCTGGTCCCTGGAGAAACACCTGGAGTCCTGCGCGCACTGCGCGGCCCGGGTGTCACGGGCGGTGCGGGAGACGTCGGCGGGGGTGGTGCTGGCGGAGGTACGGGAGTCGGTACTGGGGGCGGTGCTCGGGGCGGGCGAGAGGGCGGCGGCGGAGGGCACGTCGGACGCGCGGGGTGCCCGGACAGCCCGGTACCGGTACCTCACCACTCCCCCCACCGGTTCCCGCGCGGCCCGTGTGCTGTGGGCCGCCGGTCCCGCCGTCCGTGGTGCCTGGTCGGCTGCCGTGCTGGGGGTGGCGCTCGCTGCGGTCCTGCTGGCCCGGTTCGCCGACTTCGCGGGGGCGCGGCCCCTGTTGCTGGCCTTCGCTCCGGTGGTGCCGGTCGCCGGGGTCGCCCTGTCCTACGGGGCGCACGCCGATCCGCTGCACGAGATCGCGGCTGCCACCCCCTCGGCGGGGCTCCGGCTGGTGCTGACGCGGACGACCGCCGTGCTGGCGGTGAGCCTGCCGCTGCTGACCCTGGCCGGGTTGCTGCTGCCGTCGTCGGGCGCCCCCGGCGCGGCCGCCTGGCTGCTGCCCGGGCTCGCGCTGACGCTGGTCGCGCTGGCCCTGGCCGGCTACGTCGGCTTCCGTGCCGCCACGGCCCTGACCGGCGGCGGCTGGCTGTGCGCCGTACTGGCCCCGGTGCTCACCGCGGACGGCCGACTGACCGCACGCCTGGCCGAGCAGACCTCGGTGTACCTCAACGGCGCACAGGCCCAGGGCGGCTGGGCGGCGGCGGCAGTCCTGTGCGCCGCGCTGCTGGCGGCCCGCCGTTCCGCCTACGACCACCTGGACCGGCGTTGACCCCGCCCGAGCGGCCCGGGCCCGGCCCCGGTCCGACCCGAGGCCGGATCCACCGACCACAGCCGCGCCCACGCCCGACCCACCTGGAGCCCCCTTGCCCACCATCCGCGTGACCGACCTCCACGTCCGCCACCGCAGGACCGTCGCCCTCGACTCCCTCGACGTCGACTTCGGCCCCGGCGTCCACGGACTGCTCGGTCCGAACGGGGCCGGCAAGACCTCGCTGATCCGGGTCCTCGCGACGGTCGCCGAACCGACCGGCGGCCGGGTGGAGATCCTCGGCGAGGACACCGGGGAGCAGCGGCGCCGCAGCGCGGTGCGACGTCAACTCGGCTATCTGCCCCAGGAGTTCGGCTACTACCCGGGCTTCACCGTGCGGGAGTTCGTCGCGTACGTGGCGTGGCTGAAGGACATGCCCGCCGCCGACACCCCGGCCGCCGTCGAACGGGCCGTCACCCGGGTCGGCCTCGCCGACCGGATCGACGCGAAGGTCAAGACGCTGTCCGGCGGCATGGTCCGCCGGGTCGGCATCGCCCAGGCCATCGTCAACGACCCCCAGGTGCTGCTCCTCGACGAGCCGACCGCCGGACTCGACCCCGAACAGCGCATGGAGTTCCGCGAACTGCTGCGCGAACTGGGCGCCTCGGCCACGGTCATCGTCTCCACCCACCTCGTGGAGGACGTGGCGGCGGCCTGCACGGAGGTCACCCTCGTCGACGCGGGCCGAGTCGCCTACCGCGGCACACCCGAGTCCCTCGCGGCTCTCGGTGACACGGCGGCAGGCGCCATCGGCGACAACCCGATCGAGCGCGGTTATACGGCCGCTCTGCGCGCCCACCGCGACCACGAGTCCCCCACCCGCACGGCCCGCACCCTCGGAGGGACGACCCGATGACCCTCGTAACAGCGCAGGGGCAGGAGCAGGGGCCGGGACAGGAGCCGGGGCCGCAGGCACACCACAACGCACCGAGCGCCCCTCCCCCGCGCACACCCCGCCACCCCCTCCAGGCCGAGTTCCGCCGCGGCTTCGCCCCCTGGACCGGCGCCGCCCTGTTCCTCACCCTCGCCGCCACGCTGGCCACCACGTCCACGGAGTGGCAGGGCGGGTGGGCCGAGACCCGCGAGCAACTGCACACGGTGGCCCTGTTGCTCGGCGTCCCGCTGGCGCTGGCCGCCGGCTGCCGGCAGGGCGGCCGGGAGCGCAGACGCCGTACCGAGCAGCTGCTGGCGACCGCCGTGCGGGGCCCGCTCGCCCGGTTCCTGGCCTCGGCTCTGCCGGTCGCGTGCTGGATGGTCGCCGGGTACGCGGTGGCCGCCGCCCTGGCCCTGCTCGCCACCGCGCTCCGTGCCACCGGCGATCGTCCGGACCTCGTCGCGCCGCTCACGGACGCGGTCGCCCTGGCGTCCGCCGCCCTGGTGGGCCACGTCGTGGGCCGGCTCCTGCCCTGGATGGTGACGGCGCCGCTGCTCGCGGTGGCCGGGTACGCCGTCCTCGGCATCGTGACGTATGACAGCACGGGCCCGCTCCGGCAGCTGACCCCCATGGGCTCCGCGTCGGACATCGACGTACCGGTGTGGTGGCAACCGCCCGTGGTGGCGGTGTGGACGGGCGGTCTCGCGGCGGCGGCGGTCCTCGCGTACGCGGCCCGCCGCCGGTTCACGGCCCTGTTGCCGCTGGTCGCCGCGACGGCGGCGGGCACCCTGCTGGTGCAGACCGGCGACGGCCTGTGGCACACCAACCCACTCGCCCGGCAGCAGGTGTGCGACACCTCCACCGCTCCGCAGATCTGCGTCAACGCCCGCTACAAAGACCTCCTGCCGCAGGTCACGGATGCCTTGTCCGGCCTGACCGACCGACTGCACGGCGTACGGAACCTGCCGGTCCGCTTCACCGATCTACCGGGTGAGCCCGGCCCGGACGAGGTCCACCTGCCGATCACCACGCCGATCGGCTGGACGGTCGTACGGGGAAAACTCGCTGATCCGCGGCGGTTCGCATGGGAGGCCGGCATGGCGCTGTACGGCCGCAACGAGTGCGACAAGGCCGTGGACCCGCGTGTGGCCAGGGCCGACGACGCCGTGGAGCACTACCTGGCGCCGAGTCCGTCGGCCCCGGACTTCGACCGGCTGAACGCCAAGGGGAGCAAGGCCGACCGTGCGGACCTGCGCGAACGGCTCGACGCCCGCGCCCGCCTTAAGGCGATGGGCGGTGAGGAGCGCCGCGCCTGGCTGTCCGCGTACTTCGCGACCGCGCGCGCCTGCGACCCGAGCGAGGTGCCGGCCCTGTGACGACGTCCGGCCCGTTCCTCTACGCCCGCTCGCGCACCCTCCCGCGCACGGTCGCCGCGCTCGCCGCGACCGCCGCCCTCGCGGTCTGGGCCGCGCACGGCCTGGACGCCTATCTGGACCCGGACCGCAGGGTGCCGGTGATCGCGCTGGCCCCGCTGTTCGCGGCGGCGGTGATCGGTACGAGCCTGTACTCGGCCTCCGACGAACTGGACCGCACGGCCGTCCGCCCCTGGTGGCGGCGCCGTCTGCTCCACCTGGTGGCCCTCACCGCGCTGGCCGCGGCCCTGCTGCCGTGGGCCGTCCTAGGGCACCCGTCCTTCTTCGGTCCGCCGGCCATGATCCGCAACACCCTCGGCTGCATCGGCCTCACCGCGGCCGCGGCCGCCCTGCTCGGCGCCCGGCTGAGCTGGCTGCCGGTCTTCGGATATGTCAGCGCGGTGTATCTGGGCGCCTCCGCCCTGCACGGGGCCGCGGTGCCGCTGTGGGCTTGGCTGGTGCAGCCGGCCGGGGAGCGGGGCGCATGGGTGGTGGCGCTCGTCGCCTTCGGCGTGGGCGCAGTGATGTATGTCCTGCGGGGCGCGCGGGCGGAGGGGGCGCGGGACTGAGAGATCCCACATCGCCCGACTGGGAAATCCCACGCCGCCCGACTGCGAGATTCCGTGTCGGGGGCCCCGCGGGCTGACCGCGGAGCCCCGGAGGCACCGGGTATGCGAAAGCCCGGGTCGTCAGGCGGAAATGCCGTCGATCCGGGCCATGGCGTCCTCCGCGCCGAACGGTTGCAAGTACGGCAACCAGCGCGGGTCCCTATGCCCGGTGCCGATGATGCGCCAGGCGAGACCGGTGGGTGGAGCGGGTTTGTGGCGCAGCCGCCAGCCGATCTCGAAGAGATGTCGGTCGGCCTTCACGTGGTTGCAGCGGCGGCAGGACGCCACCACGTTGTCCCAGACGTGCTTGCCCCCGCGGCTGCGCGGAATGACATGGTCGACGCTGGTTGCGACGCCACCGCAGTACATGCACCGGCCCCCGTCGCGCGCGAAGAGTGCCCTGCGGGTCAGAGGAACGGGCCCCCGATAGGGAACCCGGACGAATCGCTTGAGCCGGACCACGCTGGGTGCGGGGACTGTGACGGTTGCGCTGTGCATAAAGGCGCCGGATTCCTCCAGGGAGACAGCCTTGTTCTCCAGGACGAGGACGAGCGCGCGGCGGAGCGGTACGACGCCGAGTGGCTCGTACGACGCGTTGAGGACCAGGACATGCGGCACGGATGCCTCCTTGGGCGTCGGCGGCGCGTGGCTCGCGCCGGGACGATCTGTAGTCAGTCTCCCCTCTTGCCTGGTGAAAGCGCCACCATGTCCCGGTAACGGGCTGGGAGTGTTTTCGACCACATCTGATATTCATCCCCCGGGCGACGAACGCTTCATCCCACCAGTTCATCCCCGGGTGGGCACGTTTCCTCCCTCGAACATGGCGGCGATCCACACACGATGCCCCGTTAGTGTGGTGACCCTGCCCCACTGGTGACCTTTTCGTGACCTTGACCACCTGACCATCTGCCGGTGGGGCGGGCCGCACTGGAGGTACCCGCCGTGACCTTGCCCGCCCTTCTCCTGGCCGCCGGTTCGACGCCGTCGCCGTCTCCCTCTGAGAGCGAGACGCCGTCCGTTCCCACGGTCCAGGACGCCCAGGAGAGCGCGACCCAGGCCGCCGGCTGGGTCGAGCAGAACTGGTCGACCTGGCTCGCGATAGGTCTCAGGGTCCTGCTGATCCTGGTCATCGCGGCGGTGCTGAGAGTGCTGATCCGGCGCGCGATCACCAAGTTCATCGACCGGATGAACCGCACCGTGCAGGCGGTGGACGGCACGGCCATCGGCGGCCTCCTGGTCAACGTGGAGCGCCGTCGTCAGCGCTCCCAGGCGATCGGCTCGGTCCTGCGCTCGGTGGCCAGCTTCCTGATCATGGGCACGGCCGCCCTGATGGTCCTGTCCGCCTTCGACATCAATCTGGCCCCGCTGCTCGCCTCCGCGGGTGTGGCGGGCGTCGCGATCGGCTTCGGCGCCCGCAACCTGGTCACCGACTTCCTCTCCGGCGTCTTCATGATCCTGGAGGACCAGTACGGCGTCGGCGACAGCATCGACGCGGGCGTCGCCTCCGGCGAGGTCATCGAGGTCGGCCTGCGCGTGACCAAGCTGCGCGGCGACAACGGCGAGATCTGGTACGTCCGCAACGGCGAGATCAAGCGCATCGGCAACCTCTCGCAGGGCTGGTCCACGGCGGGCGTGGACGTCACGGTCCGCCCCTCCGAGAACCTCGACCGCGTGAAGGCCGTACTGAACGAGGTCGGCGAGGCGATGAGCAAGGAGGAGCCCTGGAACGAGCTCCTCTGGGGCCCGATCGAGGTCCTCGGCCTGGACAGCGTGCTGCTGGACTCGATGGTCGTCCGCGTCTCGGCGAAGACCATGCCCGGCAAGGCCCTCACGATCGAACGCGAACTGCGCTGGCGCATCAAGCGCGCCTTCGACGCCGCCGACATCCCGATCGTCGGCCGCGCCCCCCTCACGCTGGAGGAGGAGGCCGCGACCGACCCGACGGCGGGCATGGCGGCCCCGTCGGCGTACTCCAACACGTCCTCGCCGCAGGCACAGGCGGCTACGCCACTGGCGCCGCCGAGCGTGACGAAGTAGCCCCGCGGGGCGGGCCGGGTCAGGCGTACGACGCAGGGGGCGCGCGAGTCTGCGCGCCCCCTGCGCCGTGTGTGCGGGCAGAGGGCGGCGGGCAGAGGGCGGCGGGCAGTGCGTGTCGCGTGCCTCAGTCGACCCACCCGCGCCACCGCGGCCACGGCGGCTCACACCGCCCCTCGGCGATGGCCTCCTCGTAGGCCCGCCGGGCGATCTCGTCCAGCTCGTCCGCGGTCGGCGGCGGGCTCCCCACGCCGGACATACGGGAGTAGGCCACCAGGCACTCGCCGTGCGGCACGGGCCGCGTCGCCCAGAACACGAAGGACACGCCCGCGAGGATCACGGCAAGTGAGGCGAGGGCGAGCAGCGAACGGCGACGGTCACGCGGCATCCGCGCAGACTAGCGGCGACCGATCAGGGCCGTGCCGCGAACGATCAAGGCTCTACCGCGACCGATCAGGACTGCGCCACGACCCATCAGGGACGCGCCACGATCTATCTCGACCGTGCCACGACTGGTCATAGTCGGCCGCAAACCGGTCACCGCGCCCAGGCCGGCGTCCAGATCTCCATCTCCCGGTACTCGGTCCGAGTCGCGGCGAGGTGGGCGCGCAGTGCCGCGAGTGTGGGGTGCGGGTTGTCGGCGCGCCAGAGCAGGGAGTGCGGATAGACCGGGGTCGGGTCACGCAGGGGGATGCGGCGCAGGTCCTGGTCGGCGGGCCAGACCAGGCGGGTGTCCGCGCCGACGAAGGTCGCCAGTACGGCGGAGTCGGCGATCGTGTCGAGGAGCGGCTCGGTGCCGAAGTCGGGCCCGGTCGCCTCGATGGTGAGCCCGAACTCGGCGGCGAGGGCTGCGTAGTAGGCGGCCCATTCGGTGCCCTCGACGATGCCGGGCATCCAGATGCGATGCCCGGCGAGCCGGTCGGGTGTCACGGTGCGGGCGGCGGCGAGGGCGTGCCCCGGTCCGGTCAGGAGCTGCACCGGCTCGTCGTACACGTGGACGGCGTCGATGCCGTCGGGCAGCTGCCGCGCGGGCTCGGGGCGAACGAATCGAAACGACGCGTCGATCGTGCCGGCGCGCAGGGCGGCGACGGCCGCGTCGACGTCGAAGAGGGTCAGGACGTCGAGGTCGGTGCCGGGGTGGGCGCGGTGGAAGTCGCGCAGCAGGACCGCCGGGCCGAGCCGCCGGCCGATCACGTCGACCCGCAGGGCGCGGCTGCCGGGGCGCACGGAGGCGACGGCCCGTTCCTCGGCCTGGAGGAGGGCACGCGCGTGGGGCAGGAACGCCTGTCCGTCGATGGTGAGCCGGGCCCCGCGTGCGGCACGGGTGAACAGACGCACCCCGAGACGCTTCTCCAGCGCCGCGATGCGCTTGGAGACGGCCTGCTGGGTGACCGCCAGGGTCGCGGCGGCGTCCTGGAACCGGCCCTCGTCCGCCACGGCGACGAAGGTGCGCACGGCTTCGAGGTCCACGGCGTCATCGTAGGCGTACAACTTCTGGTTGTGCCGGTGGACGCGATCGGTTGTTTGATCCGGGGAATCGCCTCTGGCTTGGATGGCTCCGGTCAACGTGAGGTTGGGGCCGGGCTGAGGGCTTGGGCGGGGCTGGGTTGGGGCTGGGTATGACGGGCGAGCGGTCGCTGGGGCGGGACTTCGGGTTGCTGTGGGCGGCGTACGGGGTCAGTACGTTCGGGACGCGGCTGGCCTTCGACGCGTTGCCGCTGATCGCGGTGGTCGTGCTGCACGCCGGGGCGACCGAGGTGGCGTTGCTGGCGGCCTCGGGGCTCGCGGTGGGGGCGCTGGTGGCGGTGCCGCTCGGGGCGTGGGTGGAGCTCCGCCGGAAGCGGCCGGTGATGGTCGTGGCGGACCTGGTCCGGTGCGGCGCGCTGCTGAGCATCCCGGTCGTGTTCGCGCTGGGCGGGCTCGGGCTCGGTCAGTTGGTGGTGGTGTCGGTGGTGGTCGCGGCTGCGGACATCACGTTCACGGCGGCGAGCGGGGCGTATCTGAAGTCCCTCGTGCCGCGCGAGGACCTGCTGGTGGCGAACGGCCGCTTCGAGGCCACGATGTGGACGGCCACCGCACTCGGGCCACCGCTCGGCGGGGTGGCGGTCGGCGTGCTCGGCCCCGTGACGACGGTGCTGGCGGACGCGGTCAGCTATCTGCTGTCGGCGCTGGGGATCCGGGCGATCAACGGTAAGGAAAGGCAACAGCCCTCCCCTGCCGCCTCCTCGGGCCTGCGGATGAGCGACCTCCCGGCAGGCTGGCGGCACATCCTCACGCACCCCACCCTGCGCCCGCTGTTCCTCAACACGGTCCTGGTCAACGCCCTGATCATGGCACCGGCCCCACTGCTCGCCGTCCTCATGCTCGGCCAACTCGGCTTCACCCCCTGGCAGTACGGCCTCGCCTTCGCGGTCCCCTGCCTCGGCGGCCTGCTGGGCTCACGCCTGTCCCGGCGCCTGGTCGCCCGGCACGGGCGGCGCAAGGTCCTTCTCACCGCGGGCACCCTGCGCGCCTGCTGGCCCGTCGGCCTGGCCTTCATCGGCCCGGGCACGCCCGGTCTGCTCCTCGTCATGGCCGTCGAGTTCATCCTGATCACCTGCATCGGCGTCTTCAACCCGGTGCTCGCCACCACCCGCCTCGACCAGACCCCGCCGGACCGGACCACGCGCACCCTGTCGGCATGGTCGATCACCGGCAAGACGACGACCGCTGCCGTGACGGCACTGTGGGGCCTGCTGGCGGCGCTGACCGGCCCGCGCCTCGCGATCGCCCTCGCCGGAGTGCTGCTGCTGGCGACACCGCTTCTGCTCCCGTGGCACGAACGCGTGCTCCAGCACAGCGCGCCCAAGTAGCGAGCCCAGGTAACGACCGCGTTGCCTGGTATAGACCTCTCTTGACGCGAGTCCCCGGCGGGCGTACCTTCCTCGCAACCCAATAGGAAACTTTCCTAACAGTGATCCTGGATGGACTTCCGTCGTAGATCGCTGAGAAGCTGGTCAGCCGAAAGGCAGGTGTCGACCCCATGGCAGGAAACGCCGGTACGCCGGGCACCCCTCGCGTCCTGCGCGCCATGAACGACCGTGCCGCCCTGGACCTCCTCCTGGAGCACGGCCCGCTGTCCCGCACGCGGATCGGCAAGCTCACCGGCCTGTCCAAGCCGACCGCCTCCCAGCTGCTGGCCCGCCTGGAGGCCGCCGGCCTCGTCCTGGCCACCGGCACGACGGAGGGCCGACCCGGCCCCAACGCCCAGCTGTACGAGGTCAATCCGACCGCCGGGTACGCCGCCGGGCTCGATGTCACCCCAGAACGCATCCTCGCCGCCGTCGCCGACATCACCGGCCGCACGGTCGGGTCGTACGAACTGCCCACCCCCGGCAGACGCCCGGCCCATCCCGTCGTGCGGCAGGTCACCGACGCCCTGGACGGCGCGGTGAAGGCGGCGGGCCTCGCCCGCGACGACGTCCACCGGCTCGTCATCGGCACCCCCGGCGCCTTCGACCCCAACACGGGCCGACTGCGCTACGCCTCCCACCTCCCCGGCTGGCACACCCCCGCATTGCTCGACGAGGTCGCGGCCGCCGTGCCGATGCCGGTCGAGTACGAGAACGACGTCAACCTCGCGGCGGTGGCCGAGCAGCGGCTCGGCGCGGCCCGCGGCCACGAGGACTTCGTACTGCTGTGGAACGAGGGCGGCCTCGGTGCCGCCCTGGTCCTCGGCGGGCGCCTGCACCGCGGCTGGACCGGCGGCGCGGGCGAGGTGGGTTTCCTGCCGGTTCCGGGCGTACCCCTGGTCCGTCAGGTGACGAAAGCCAACAGTGGCGGCTATCAGGAGCTCGCCGGTTCGCAGGCGATCCCCCGGCTCGCACTCGAACTGGGCATGACGAACATCCCGTCGGGCTCCTACGCCGAGGCCGCCGCCACCCTCGTCCAGCGGGCCGCCACCGAGGACACCGTCCTGCACCGGCTCCTCCTGTCGACCTACGCGACCCGGCTGGCCACCGGCCTCGCCTCCCTGGTCTCCGTACTCGACCCCGAACTGGTCGTCCTCAGCGGCGCCTCCCTCACCTCCGGCGGCGAGGTGCTGCGCGCCCTCGTCCAGGACGAGCTGGAGGAGCTGGCCGCGTCCAGGCCCCGGCTCGTCGTCGGTGACGTCCGTGAACACCCGGTGCTGCAGGGCGCGTTGGAGAGCGCGCTCGCGGCGACACGCGACGAGGTCTTCGACACCTCGCGCTGACCGCCCTCCCTGTCCTCCAGACACCACCCACACCCCTCAGACACCCCCCGCCTTCCCTCACCCACCCCTGTCCCGCCCTTGGGAGATTTCGCCATGCCCGGAAAGTCCTGGAACGTCATACCCTCAGCGTCCCGCAAGACAGCCGCCGCCCTCGCCGCCACCGCCTCCCTGGCCCTGCTCGCCACGGCCTGTACCGGCCAGTCGGAGTCCAGTGCCACCGACGACCCCAACGCCAAGACGACGATCACCTTCTGGCACGGCTGGAGCGCGCCCGCCGAGGTCAAGGCGATCCAGGCGAACGTCGACCGCTTCGAGAAGGCCCACCCGAACATCACGGTGAAGGTCGTCGGCAACATCAACGACGACAAGCTCAACCAGGCGCTGCGCGCGGGCGGTTCGAACGGCCCCGACGTGGTGTCGTCCTTCACGACGTCCAACATCGGCAAGTTCTGCTCCTCCGGCGCCTTCCTCGACCTCAAGCCCTTCATCGAGAAGTCCAAGCTCGACCTCGACAAGATCATCCCGAAGCCGATGCTGGACTACACCCAGTTCGAGGGCACCCGCTGCGCCCTGCCGCTGCTGGGCGACGCCTACGGCCTCTACTACAACAAGGACGCCTTCGAGAAGGCGGGCATCACGTCCCCGCCGAAGACCTGGTCGGAGTTCGCGAAGGTCGCCAAGAAGCTGACTGTCAGCAAGGGCGACAGTTACCAGCAGCTCGGGTTCATGCCGACGTACCACGGCTACGAGACGGTCGTGGACCACTACATGTCCCAGTGGGACCACGCCTACTTCGACAAGGACGGCAAGTCCAACATCGCCGAGGACCCGGCGTTCGCCGAGATGTTCACGTACCAGAAGAAGCTGATCAACGACCTCGGCGGCTTCGAGAAGCTGGAGAAGTACCGCAACACCTTCGGTGACGAGTGGGGCGCCAAGCACCCGTTCCAGACCGGCCAGGTGGCCATGCAGCTGGACGGCGAGTGGCGGCTCGGCATGGCGAAGGACGCCGGGACCGACTTCGAGATCGGCACCGCCCCGATGCCCGTCGCCGACGACGAGGTGGACGAGTACGGCAAGGGCTTCCTCTCCGGCACGATCATCGGCATCGCCCCGCAGAGCGAGAAGCAGAACGCCGCCTGGGAGCTGGTGAAGTACCTGACGACCGACACCGAGGCCGTCGTCTCCTTCGCCAACGCCATCCACAACGTGCCGTCCACGTTCGCGGCCCTGAAGTCGCCCGACCTCAAGGTGGACCCCGGCTTCAAGACGTTCCTGGAGATCGCCCAGAACACGCACTCGAACACCCCGCCGGCCTCCATCAACGGCTCCACGTACCAGACGACCCTTCAGGACTTCGGCTACCAGTACGAGTCCGGCAAGGTGAAGGACCTCAAGGCCGGTCTGGAGAAAACGGCCCAGCAGATCGACACCGACATCGAGCAGGCGAAGTAGCCTCCGATGACCACGCACACTCTCCGCGCGAAGCGCCGCAGGTCGGCGCTTCGGACGGTGGCCTTCCTGTCACCGTGGCTCATCGGGTTCGGCGTCTTCTTCGCCTATCCGCTGGTGTCCACCGTGTACTTCTCGTTCATGAAGTACGACGGCTTCGGCACACCGGTCTTCCGCGGCCTGGGCAACTGGGCCTACGTCTTCAACGACTATCCGCTGTTCTGGCCGGCGCTGCGCAACACGCTCTGGCTGGTGCTGGTGATGGTGACCTGCCGGGTGGTGTTCGGCCTGGGCATCGGCCTGCTCATCACCAAGATCAAAACCGGCACGGGCGTCTTCCGCACCCTCTTCTACCTGCCCTACCTCGCCCCGCCGGTCGCCGCGACCCTGGCCTTCGTCTTCCTCCTCAACCCCGGCACCGGCCCGGTCAACTCGGTCCTCGAGGGCCTCGGCCTGCCGACCCCCGGCTGGTTCACCGACCCCGCCTGGTCCAAGCCGGCCCTCACCGCGCTCGCGCTGTGGGGCGTGGGCGACCTCATGGTCATCTTCATGGCCGCGCTGCTCGACGTACCGAAGGAGCAGTACGAGGCCGCGGAGCTGGACGGCACGTCGGCCTGGCAGCGGTTCCGGTACGTCACGCTGCCGAACATCTCGCCGATCGTGATGTTCGCCGTGGTCACGGGCGTGATCCAGACGATGCAGTACTACACGCAGCCGCTGGTGGCCGGAAAGGTCGCCTCGGGCATCATCGGCGGCTCCGGCCAGCAGTTCGAGCCCGGCTACCCGGACAAGTCCACGCTGACCCTCCCCCAGCTCGTCTACAACCTCGGCTTCCAGCGCTTCGACTACGGCTCGGCGTGTGTGGTCGCGCTCGTCCTGTTCGCCCTCGCCATGGCGTTCACCGCGCTGCTGATGCGGCGCCGGGGCGGACTGATCCAGGCAGGTGACTGACCATGACCCAAGTGCTCGACAAACCGGTTCAGTTGGGAAACCCAACAGTCGCCGAGCGCACGGCACGCCGCAAGGCACTCCTGGAATGGATAGCGATCCACTCCCTCGGCATCGCGGCCGCGCTCTTCTTCACCCTGCCCTTCGTCTTCGTCGTCCTGACCTCGCTGATGAGCGACCAGCAGGCGCTCACCCGCGACCTCGTCCCGGACGCCTGGGAGTGGGGCAACTACACCAAGGTCTTCGACACACCGGGCTTCCTCACCTGGTGGAAGAACACGCTGGTCTACGCCGGCCTGGGCACGGTCCTCACCGTGGTGTCGTCCGTCCCGGTGGCGTACGCGCTCGCCAAGTTCCGCTTCCGCGGCCGAAACCTCTCGCTGATGCTGGTCATCTCGATGATGATGCTGCCGCCGCAGGTGATCATCATCCCGATGTACCTGTTCTGGGCGAAGCAACTGGACCTCTCGGGAACCCTCTGGCCCCTGATCATCCCGATGGCGTTCGGGGACGCGTTCTCGATCTTCCTGCTGCGCCAGTTCCTGACGACGATCCCGAACGAGTACCTGGACGCGGCGCGGGTGGACGGCTGCGGCGAACTGCGCACCCTGCTGAAGGTCGTCCTCCCGATGGCCAAACCGGGCATAGCCGCAGTGGCCCTGTTCCAGTTCTTCTACGCGTGGAACGACTATTTCGGCCCCCAGATCTACGCGTCCGAGAACCCGGGCGCCTGGACCCTGTCCTACGGCCTGGAGTCGTTCAAGGGAGCGCACCACACCGACTGGAACCTGACCATGGCCGCGACCGTACTGGTCATGGCCCCCGTGATCGTCGTGTTCTTCTTCGCGCAGAAGGCGTTCGTAGAGGGCGTCACCCTCACCGGAGTAAAGGGTTGAACCACTCATGAAACTGACCGTGGTCGGCGGAGGCTCGACCTACACCCCCGAACTCATCGACGGCTTCGCCCGGCTCAGGGACGCCCTGCCCATCGAGGAACTGGTCCTCGTCGACCCCGCCGCCGAGCGTCTTGAGCTGGTGGGCGGGCTGGCCCGCCGTATCTTCGCCAAGCAGGGCCATGCCGGCCGGATCGTCACGACCTCCGACCTGGACTCGGGGGTCGAGGGCGCCGACGCGGTCCTGCTCCAGCTCCGCGTCGGCGGGCAGGCGGCCCGCCAGCAGGACGAGACCTGGCCCCTGGAGTGCGGCTGCGTCGGCCAGGAGACGACCGGCGCGGGTGGTCTGGCGAAGGCGCTGCGGACGGTGCCGGTGGTCCTGGACATCGCCGAACGGGTCCGCCGTACGAACCCGGACGCGTGGATCATCGACTTCACCAACCCCGTCGGCATCGTCACCCGCGCCCTTCTCCAGGCCGGCCACAAGGCGGTCGGGCTGTGCAACGTGGCGATCGGCTTCCAGCGGAAGTTCGCGGGGCTGCTCGGCGTGACACCGTCCGACGTCCACCTGGGCCACGTGGGCCTCAACCACCTCACCTGGGAGACGGCGGTACGCCTCGGCGGCCCCGACGGCGCCGACGTACTGCCGAAGCTGCTGGCCGAGCACGGGGACGCCATCGCGGCGGACCTGAAGCTGCCGCGCACGCTGCTGGACCGGCTGGGCGTGGTCCCGTCGTACTACCTGCGGTACTTCTACGCGCACGACGAGGTCGTACGGGAGCTGCGCACGAAGCCGTCCCGGGCCGCCGAAGTGGCGGAGATGGAACGGCAGTTGCTGAAGATGTACGGCGACCCGTCGCTGGACGAGAAGCCGGAGCTGCTCGCCAAGCGGGGCGGCGCCTACTACTCGGAGGCGGCGGTCGACCTGGCCGCCGGACTGCTGGGCGGGGGAGGCAGCCCGCACCAGGTGGTGAACACGTACAACAACGGCACGCTGCCCTTCCTCCCCGCCGACGCGGTCATCGAGGTGCAGGCGGCCGTGGGAGCGGACGGCCCGGCCCCGCTGCCGGTGCCCCAGGTGGACCCCTTGTACGCAGGGCTGATGGCGAACGTCACGGCCTACGAGGACCTGGCCCTGGACGCGGCGCTGCGCGGCGGCCGTGACCGGGTTTTCCGGGCCCTCCTCGCGCACCCGCTCGTCGGCCAGTACGCCTACGCCGACACCCTCACCGACCAACTGATCGCACACAACCAGGAGCATCTCGCGTGGGCATGACCGCACGTGTCCTCGCCGTCGACGCGGGCAACAGCAAGACCGACGTCGCGGTCGTGGCGGACGACGGAACCGTCCTCGCCACGGCCCGCGGCGGCGGGTTCCAGCCGCCGGTGGTGGGGGTCGAGGCGGCCGTGGACCAGGTGGCCGAGGCCGTGCAACGGGCCTTCGCCACGGCCGGGGTGACCTCGGTCGACCACGTCTCCGCATGTCTGGCCAACGCCGACTTCCCCATCGAGGAGGAGCTGCTCGCCACCGCCCTGCACGCGCGCGCGTGGGGCACGGACGTCGAGGTCCGCAACGACACCTTCGCGATCCTGCGGGCCGGGATCACCGAACCGCGCGGGGTCGCCGTGGTCTGCGGCGCCGGCATCAACTGCGTCGGCATGCGCCCCGACGGCCGTACGGCCCGCTTTCCCGCGATCGGCCGTATCTCCGGTGACTGGGGCGGCGGTTCGGGCCTGGCGGAGGAGGCCCTGTGGCACGCGGCCCGCGCGGAGGACGGCCGCGGAGTACCTACGACGCTGGCCCACACCCTCCCCGGCCACTTCGGCCTGCCCACCATGTACGCCCTGATCGAGGCCCTGCACCTGGAGGACATCCCCGCCGCCCGCCGTCACGAACTGACACCGGTGCTGTTCGCCACGGCGGCGGACGGCGACCCTGTGGCCCGCGCGATCGTGGACCGCCTGGCCGACGAGGTGGTGACCATGGCCACGGTCGCGCTGACCCGCCTCGGCCTCCTGGAGGAGGAGACACCGGTCCTCCTGGGCGGCAGCGTGCTGGCCGCCCAGCACCCCCAGCTGACCGACGGAATCCGAGACCTCCTCATGTCCCGCGCCCCCAAGGCGGTACCGCAGGTGGTCACGGCGAGCCCGGTACTGGGGGCCGCGCTGCTGGGGCTGGACGCGGTGGGGGCGGGGGCGGAGGTACAGGAGCGGGTGCACGGCCACTTCACGTCCTGAACCCCGGTCCGCACCCTTTCGGCCTGGGGAACCGAACTGATTCCCACCGCGTGTTCATGGGCAGGGGTGGTGCGAGACCCTGCCCGGCCGCCGGCAGGCAATCCACTGCGATCCGATCAAGATCCAGTGAAGGCCGGTGCGGATGTCAGTCCCGCCAGGGATACTTGCGGCGACGGATGACCACGGGGGAGGTCAGCAGTGACACAGACGCCGAAGAGCAGCGCACCACCGGATCCCGGCCCGGCACCCGGCGCGCCCACCATGCCGTCCGTACCGCCGCAGCCGGCCCAGCCCGAACAGCACAGCGGCGCCGTCCGGCCCCTTCCCCCCGCTCCACCGCCACTGGCACGCCGCACCGCCTTCGCCGAGGGCTTCGACCAGCTCCGCGCGGCCGCCACCACCGAACCCGGCCGCCTGCGCATCATCGGCGCCCTTCTGGCCCTGTGCGTCGTCGCCTTCGGCGCCGTGGCCGCCTGGCAGATGACCGACCGGGCCGCCGCGGCCGACGACGTCCTCAACCGCAGCCAGCCCCTCAGCTCCGACGCGGCCGACATCTACCGCTCCCTGGCGGACGCCAACACCGCGGCGGCCAGCGGCTACCTCGCCGGCCTGCAGGAGAAGCCCGCCATGCGCGAGGGCTACGAGACGGACATCCGCACGGCCGCCGAGAAACTCGTCAAGGCCGCCGCCAACTCCGAACCGGGCTCCCCGTCGGCCAAAACGATCGCCGAACTCAGCAGGCTCCTGCCGGAGTACAAGGGCCTGGTCGAGACCGCGAGGGCCAACAACCGCCAGGGCTACCCCGTGGGCGGTGCGTATCTGCGCGCGGCGAACGAGATGATGCAGCAGAAGATGCTGCCGTCGGCCGAGAAGCTCTACCAGACGGAGAACCAGCGTCTGAGCTCCGACTACGCGGACGCGAAGTCCTTCCCCTGGGCGGCGGCCGGCCTCGGCCTCCTCGCCCTGGCCGCCCTCGTCTGGGCCCAACGCCGCAACTACCAGCGGACGAACAGGGTCCTCAACCACGGCCTCGTCACCGCCACAGCCGCCTCCACCGTGGTCCTGCTGTGGCTCGCCGTGAGCCACACCGTGGCCCGCGCGGGCCTGGACGACTCCTACGACCACGGCGTCCGCTCGCTGAACGTACTGCACGAGGCCCGCATCGCCTCCCTGACCGCCCGCAGCGACGAGAACATGAACCTGGTCCGCAGAGGCGCGGACACGAAGACGCTCGCCGACGACACGGTCGTGGACGCGTACGAATGGGGCTACGACCGGCAGATCGACCAGCTGGGCGAGGCCCTGGACCAGGCAGAGGGCCTCGCGGACGACTCGGCCGGCACCAAGCCGGTCCAGGACGCGAACGGCTTCATGAAGGTCTGGAAGGACCGCCACAAGCTCGCCCGCGACGACAACAACTCCGGCAACTACCAAGCGGCCCGCGACCGCGTCATCGGCGCCGCCGAGGAGCCGACGAGCGTGTGCTTCGACAACGTCGACAAAGCCCTGGCGACGGCGCTCACGCACGAACAGAACGAGTTCAGGCAGGCCGCGAGCGACGGCCGTGACTCGCTGACCGGCCTCCCGACCGGCGCCGCTGTCCTCGCGGTCCTGGGCGCGACCGGCGCGGTCCTCGGCATCGGCCGCCGACTGTCGGAGTACCGGTGAGAGGGGGCACGAGGATGAACGCACGCGGCACGACGAACGCGGACGACTCGGCCGGTCTCCGGACCGCGGCAAGCCTTACCGCAGCAGGCCCCTGGCGGCGTCTGCGGGCCCTGCGGGCCGGCCTGCGCGGCTGGGGCGGTGTGGGCGCGATGGCGGCCCTCTGCGCCCTGGCGGTGACGTTCGTGCTGCTGCTGCCGCTCACGCAGCCGCCGAGCCACGACGGCGGCACGGCCACCGGAGGCCAGAGCGTCGCCCACGTCAGCCAGGCGAAGGCGGAGGACTGCGAGAACCCGCAGGACCAGAGCCTGTCGCCGTCCGGCGGCGACGGCAAGGCGCCGACGCTGGACGCGATCAAGGCCCGCAAGGACCGCCGCCTGATCGTCGGCGTCGACACCAACAGCTACCGCTGGGGCTACCTCGACCCGAACAACCCCGCCGGTGAGCTGGAGGGCTTCGACATCGACCTGGTCCACCGGATCGCCGAGGACATCCTCGGTGACCGCGACGCGGTCCAGTTCAAGGCCATCCCGACCAGCCGCCGTATCGAGGCGATCCAGAAGGGCGAGGTCGACATGGTGGTCCGCACCATGACGATCAACTGCGACCGCATCGGGCAAGTCGCCTTCTCCGCGCCCTACTTCGTGACCGGCCAGCAGGTCCTGGCGCCCAAGACCTCGACGATCACCGGGTTCGACAAGACCCTGGCCGAGAAGAAGGTGTGCTCGGCTCAGGGCTCCACGGCGTACGACAACCTGGAAGCGGGCAGGAAGTCCGGCGACCTTCCGGACTCCACCGACATCAAGATCACCGTCCCCAACCAGCTCGACTGCCTGGTGAAGTTGCAGCTCGGCGAGGTCGACGCGGTGGTGACCGACGGCGCGCTCGCCGCCAGTCAGGCCGCGCAGGACCCGACGGTCGAACTGAAGGGCGGCCTGTTCACGGACGAGTACTACGGCGTGGCGATGAAACGGGGCTCCGACGATCTGGTACGCCAGGTCAACCGGACTCTGGAGAACTACATCGAGGACGGCGACTGGGAGACGTCGTACGAGAAGTGGCTGCACCCGACCATGGACCAGGGCGACAAGAAGTCGGCGTCGGCGACTCCTCCCGAAGCCCGGTACAAGTGACGGACCATCAACTGACGGACGTACGACGCACCACAACGGACTACGGCACACCTGACCACACCACAACGGACCACAACGCAGCGAGAGGTGATCGATGGGCGTCACGGACCCCGCCGGGCCGGTGATGGACCGGGACGAGGTGGACCGTGCGCTGGCGCGGCTCGGCGCGGAGCACGAGGCGATCGAGACCTCGCTCCTCGCCCTGCAGGACCACGCGGGCCGCAGACTTCTCGAAGGCGCCGAGCTGACGGGCATCACCAAGGAGCGCTGGACGGCCGCGGACGCGTCGATCACGCTGCTGTGGGCGTACTTCGACGCGTACACGGACGCGTTGCGCTCCGCCCGCGACATCCGCGCCCGCCGCCGCTGGTCCAGCCGCGAGGACCTGGTGGAGCTGACCGAGCTGCTGCGCGGCGAGTCGGTGACCGTGGCGGGCTCGGCGACCGCGACGGCCAACGCGCCGACGCTGCAAGGCGGTTCGAGCAAGCTCAGCGAACAGTTCACGCTGGTCACCCTGGTGGACCGGATGAACGAGCTGTACGCGACGTCGCTGGACATGGTCGTCGCCGCCGACGCGGTCTGGTCGGCGCTGCCCGCCCGGATCGACCTCCTGGCCGCGGAGCTCCAGCGCACCCGCCGGCTCGCGCACTCCGTCGGCGTACGCCCCGGCGAGCACCCGGCGGGCGACGACCTGGAGCGCATCACGCGCACGCTCACCAAACTGCGCGCTGAGGTGGTCTCCGACCCGCTCGCGTACTGGCTGCCCACACACGGGAGTTCGGCACCCGGCGGCGGCAAGCCGGACACCACGGTCTACGACCGCGAGGCGCGCGCCCTGGAGGACGTACGCCGTGAGATCGACGCGGTACTGACGGTCCGCCAGGATGCCGAGCAGCGTCTGGTCAAGCTGCGTGACGTGCTGTCCCGCGCGGACCGTACGCTCGCCGAGGCCCGCACCGCGCGCGGCGAGGTGCTGGCGAAGATCGCCGCCACGGAGGTGCCCGTCGTCAGCGGCCCGCCGACCGTGCTGCAGGAGCAGCTGGCGACGGCCGCCGAGTACCGCAGACACGCGCAGTGGCACCGCCTGTCCCCGCTCCTGGAGACCCTGGAGCAGAAGGCGGACGACGAACTGCTGCGCGCCCGTGAGTCGTTGACCGCGGTCACCGCACCCCTGGCGGTCCGCGCCGAGCTGCGCGGCCGCCTCGACGCGTACAAGGCGAAGGTCGCCCGGCACGGCCTGGCGGAGGACCCGTTCCTGATCGAGCGCTACGACGCGGCCCGCCGCATGCTGTGGAGCGCCCCCTGCGACCTGCGCGTCGCCGAACAGGCCGTCCTGCGCTACCAGCACGCGGCCGCGGAACTGCTCGGCGGCCCGCGGGTGCCGGGGCCGCGGGGGCCCGAGGACCGGAGGGGGCCGGGATCATGAGGCACAGGGGGGAGTCGTCGTCATGAGTCAGGCACAGCAGACCTGCCAACGGCCGGACTGCGACGGGACGTACGAGGACGTGGGCGACGGTGAGCTGTACTGCGACACCTGCGGCCTCGCCCCGGTCGTCTCGGCGACCGGCATGGTGGGCTCGCCGCCCACCGGGGTGACGGGCGGCGGCAAGGGCTCGGCGGGCAGCGGCAGCTCCCGTTCCACCAGCCGCGGCAGCTCCCGTACGTCGTCGCAGTCGTCGAAGTCCCGGCGCTCGGTGTCGGGACGGCTGTCGCGCGCGCTGTCGGGCCGTTCCACGGGCCGCTCTGTGTCGGTGCGCAGCTCCGGCTCGGGCGCCGGCTCCAGCGGCCGCGGCCGGCTCGGCGTCGGCCTCGTCCAGGTCCCGGACGTCCCGCGCCCCGACCCGCGCGAGATGGTGCTGGAGAACCCGGAGGTGCCCGAGCGCAAGCGGTTCTGCTCCCGCTCGGACTGCGGCGCGGCGGTCGGCCGGGCCCGCGGCGAGCGCCCGGGCCGTACGGAGGGCTTCTGCACGAAGTGCGGTCACCCGTATTCCTTCGTCCCGAAGCTGAAGGCCGGCGACATCGTGCACGGCCAGTACGAGGTCGTGGGCTGTCTGGCGCACGGCGGCCTGGGCTGGATCTACCTCGCCGTGGACCGCGCGGTCTCCGACCGCTGGGTGGTGCTCAAGGGCCTGCTCGACACCGGCGACCAGGACGCGATGGCGGCGGCGATCTCCGAGCGGCGCTTCCTGGCGGAGATCGAGCACTCCAACATCGTGCGGATCTACAACTTCGTCGAGCACCTCGACCAGCGCACGGGCTCGCTCGACGGCTACATCGTCATGGAGTACGTCGGCGGCAAGTCGCTCAAGGAGATCGCCAACGGCCGCCGCACGCCCGACGGCAAGCGTGACCCGCTCCCCGTCGAGCAGGCGTGCGCGTACGGCATCGAGGCGCTGGAGGCCCTCGGCCACCTGCACAGCCGGAACCTTTTGTACTGCGACTTCAAGGTCGACAACGCCATCCAGACCGAGGACCAGCTCAAGCTGATCGACATGGGCGCGGTGCGCAGGATGGACGACGACGAGTCGGCCATCTACGGCACGGTGGGCTACCAGGCCCCGGAGGTCGCGGAGGTCGGCCCGTCGGTGGCGTCCGACCTCTACACCGTCGCGCGCACCCTCGCCGTCCTGACCTTCGACTTCCAGGGCTACACGAACGTCTACGTCGACTCGCTGCCCGACCCCGACAACATCGAGGTCTTCCGCCAGTACGAGTCCTTCTACCGCCTCCTGGTCCGCGCCACCGACCCCGACCCGGCCCGCCGCTTCGCCTCCGCGCAGGAGATGGCGGAGCAGCTGACGGGCGTGCTGCGCGAGGTCGTGTCCCTGCAGTCGGGCCGGGCGAGGCCGTCGCTGTCGACACTGTTCGGCCCGGAGGTACGGGTCACGGACACGGAGCTGTTCCCGAAGCTGGACGGGGAGGTGTCGCGGCTGGGGGCGCGGGTGGCGCCCGCCAAGGAGACGCCCACGGCTTCGCCGGCCGGTTCGCCCGCTCCTTCGGCCAACTCGCCCGCCCTTGGCGCCGGCATCGTCAAGGGCGTCAACGTCTCCGCCGGCGCCCTCGCCCTGCCGGTGCCCCACGTCGACCCCTCCGACCCCAACGCCGGCTTCCTCGCGGGGCTGATGACCACGGCCGCGGCCGAGTTGCTCGGCGCCCTCGGTGCCGCGTCGGCGCCGTCGACCGAGACCCGGCTGCGGCAGATCCGCGCCTGGCTGGAGAACGGCGACGCCGGCGCCGCCCACCAGGCCCTGCTCCAGCTGGAGGACGAGCGGCCCGACGACTGGCGGGTCGTCTGGTACCGCGGGGTGGCCGCGCTCGTCACCGGCGACCACGAGGGCGCCGCGCTCGCCTTCGACGCGATCTACGACGCCTTCCCCGGCGAACCCGCCCCCAAGCTGGCCCTCGGCATGTGCGCGGAGGTGCTGGGCCAGTTGGACAACGCCGCCGAGTACTACCGGCTCGTGTGGTCGACCGACCCGAGCTATGTGAGCGCCGCCTTCGGCCTGGCCCGGGTCCAGCTCGCGAGCGGCGACCGCCGCGGCGCCGTGCAGACCCTGGAGTCGATTTCGGAGAGCTCCATTCACTACACGGCCGCACGCGTGGCGGCCGTCCGCGCGCGGCTGCGTCAACGCACGGCGGCCGCCGCCGACGTACCGTTTCTGGACGACCTGACCGCAGCCGCGGGCCAGGTCGAGGCGCTGGACGCGTACGGGCTGGATCCGGCGCGCCGGGAGCAGTTGTCGGCGGAAGTCCTCGGTTGCGCGCTGGACTGGATACTCTCCGGTGGCCAGGGTTCCGCCCCACCTGCCGCCGGAGGACGGACGCTGCTCGGCAGCGGCCTGGACGAGCGGGGACTGCGTTTCGGTCTGGAGCGTTCGTACCGCACGCTGGCCCGGCTCGCGCGGGGCGGCGAGGAGAGGATCGACCTGGTGGAACGTGCCAATCGTTACCGCCCCCGGACGTGGGTGTAGTTGATGTCGCAGATGCCCCAGTTGTCCGCCTGCCCGAGCTGCGAATGGCCGCTTGAGTCGGGTGACCGTTTCTGCGGTGCGTGCGGATACGACCTGTCCGCCGTGCCCGTACGGCCGGACGACAACCCGACCATCGCCATGAACGGCTCGACGCCGCCCCAGACCGGCGCGCCCGGCCTGGACTGGCCCGTCGCCGCCACACCGGACGGCGCCGCCACCCCGGCGGCCCCCCATCTGCCGGCCGAGCTCCAGGGCACGGACTCCGGCGGCCGTGACCTGCCCCCGGGAACACCCCCGCCCCCGCAGTCACCGCCGCCCCCGGCCGCGAGCGGCCCCGACGCGGCTCCCGGCTTCGCCTTCCCGGCCCCGGGCGCTCCCGGCATGCCGGACGGCCCGCACCCGCAGCCCGCGCCCACCGGTCCGCCCGCCCCGACCGGCTCCCCGGCCTCCCCGGCCTCCCCGGCGTCCGGCGTCCGGTTCGACCGCCCGTCGGAGCCCGAGGAGTACCCGTTGCAGGCGCCCGACCCGCGTGTCGCCCCCGACCTGCCGACCCCCCGCGAGGGCACCAAGGTGTGCGTGGCCTGCCGTGCGGGCCGCGTCGACCACGACGGGTACTGCGAGAACTGCGGGCACGCCCAGCCACGCGAACGCGACCACATGGAGCAGGACGTAGGCCCGGTCGCCGCCGTCAGCGACCGCGGTCTGCGCCACCACCGCAACGAGGACGCGTTCGCCGTCGGCTGCACCGCGCTGCCCGACGGCCGGCCCGCCGTCCTGGCGATCGTCTGCGACGGCGTGTCCTCGGCGACCCGCCCCGACGCCGCCTCGATGGCCGCCTCCCGGGCCGCGAGCGAGTCGCTGCTCACCGCCCTGCCGCGCGGCACGCACCCGCAGCAGGCCATGCACGACGCGATCGTCGCCGCCGCGAACGCGGTCAACGCGCTCGCGGGCGAACCGGCCACGGCCCGCGAGCACGCCCCGCACCAGAACGCCCCCGCCTGCACGATCGTCGGCTCCGTGGTGACACCCGAGCTGCTGATCGTCGGCTGGGTCGGCGACAGCCGCGTCTACTGGGTCCCGGCGGACCGCAGCACTCCCCCGGCCCGGCTCACCGAGGACGACTCCTGGGCCGCGCAGATGGTCGCCGCGGGCCTGATGAACGAGGCCGAGGCATACGCCGACGAGCGCGCCCACGCCATCACGGGCTGGCTCGGCGCGGACGCCTACGAACTGGAGCCGCACACCGCTTCCTTCAAGCCGGACCGTCCCGGTGTGGTGGTGGTGTGCACGGACGGGCTGTGGAACTACGCGGAGGCGGCCGAGGACATGGCCGACGCCCTGCCCCTCGACGCCGTCGCGCGCCCCCTGCACAGCGCCCAGGTCCTGGTCGGTCACGCGCTCGACGGCGGGGGCCACGACAACGTAACAGTGGCCGTCCTGCCGTTCCCCGCGCCGCCGATGGGGGCAGGATCGGCCTGAGGCCGCACCGCGGGGCGAGGCCTCAACGGACCGGAGGGGACCGGTCCGTCGACAGCCATGGCACCGCCATGGAGTTCTTTAGGGGGATTTGAGAACGCATGGCCAATTTCTCGAAATCGAACGTGCCGCAGTTCTCGGTGGACGTGTACCAGAACGAGTACCTGCCGGAGGGCGGTCGCGAGGTCAACGCGATCGTCACGGTGACCGCGACCGGCGGCGGCACGGTCGGCAGCGCGGTCGCGGCACCCCACCTCTACGCGCCGGGTCAGGGCCCGTCCGCGACCGTGGCGATCATGGTCGACTGCTCGGGCTCGATGGACTACCCGCCGACCAAGATGCGCAACGCCCGCGACGCCACGGCCGCCGCGATCGACACCCTGCGCGACGGCGTGCACTTCGCGGTGATCGGCGGCACGCATGTCGCCAAGGAGGTCTACCCGGGCGGCGACCGCCTGGCCGTGGCCGACGCCACCACCCGTGACCAGGCCAAACAGGCCCTGCGCAGGCTCAGCGCGGGCGGCGGCACGGCCATCGGCACCTGGCTGCGGCTCGCCGACCGCCTGCTCTCCTCGGCCGACGTCGCCATCCGGCACGGCATCCTGCTCACCGACGGACGCAACGAGCACGAGTCGCCGCAGGACCTCAAGGCCGCGCTCGACGCCTGTGCCGGACGTTTCACCTGTGACGCACGTGGCGTGGGCACCGACTGGGAAGTGAAAGAAGTCACAGGGATCGCCTCCGCCCTGCTCGGCAGCGCCGACATCGTCGCCGACCCGGCCGGTCTCGCCGCCGACTTCACGCAGATGATGGAGACGGCGATGGGCAAGGAGGTCGCGGACGTCGCTCTGCGGGTGTGGACGCCGGTGGGCACGACCATCAAGTTCGTCAAGCAAGTCGCGCCGACGGTCGAGGAGTTGACCGACCGGCGCACGGAGAGCGGCCCGCGCGCCGGGGACTACCCCACCGGCAGCTGGGGAGACGAGTCCCGTGACTACCACGTTTGCGTCGAGGTGCCCTCCGCCGAGGTCGGCCGGGAGATGCTCGCCGCACGGGTCTCCCTGGTCATCCCGCAACCCGACGGCACCGCCCAGAACTTGGGCGCGCAGGGTCTCGTACGGGCCGTGTGGACCGACGACATGGTCGCCTCGACGTCGATCAACCCACAGGTCGCCCACTACACGGGCCAGGCGGAACTTGCCCAAGTCATCCAACAAGGGCTTGATCTTCGCAAAGCGGGCGATATGGATGGAGCAACGGCCAAACTGGGTCGCGCGGTTCAGCTCGCCAGCGCTTCCGGAAATGCGGATACCGCGAAACTCCTTGCGAAGGTGGTGGACGTTGTCGACGCCGCGACGGGTACTGTGCGACTGAAGGCGAAGGTCGCGGAGGCCGACGAGATGACTCTCGAGACACGGTCGACAAAGACTGTTCGTGTAAAGAAGTGACCTAGCAGGACCCTAAAAGCACCGAGCCTGACCCCTTGGGGTTGGAGAAATCCGGTCGAAAACGGCCGGAAAGGAGAGGGGGAAGCGCCGACATGCCGACCTGCCCGAACGGACACCAGTCGGGTTCCGACGACTGGTGCGAGGTCTGCGGTCACCGCATGGCCGGTGCCGTGCCTCCGCCCCCTCCCCCGCCGCCCCCGCCCGGCGGTGGCTACGGTTTCCCGCCGCCCGGTGGCCCCGGCGGCCCCGGTCCGTCCGGTGGCCCGAACGCCGGTCAGCCCGGCGGCCCTCCGCACATGGGCGGCGTACCGGAGCCGGAGCTCTGCCCGCAGTGCCGTACGCCGCGTGAGGGCGGCGCTCCGTTCTGCGAGGAGTGCCGGTGGAACTTCCTGACCAACACGGCGACGTCGTACACCCCCGCCGCCCCGCGCCCCCCGGCGCCCGGCGGCCCGGGCCTGCCCTCCCACTTCCAGCAGCAGTCGGGGCCCCCGCCGGCATCGGGGCCGCCTCCGTCGTTCGGCGGCGGTGACTCGTACGAGTACCAGGGCTCGCGCCCGTCCCAGGTGAACCGCCCGGCGGAACCGATCCCGCCGTTCGGCGCTGAGCCGCAGGGTCCGGGAGGGCCTGGCGGTCCCGGCGGCCCAGGTGGGCCCGCGGGCCCCGGTGGGTTTGGTCCCGGCGGTCCTGGGCCTGGAGGTCCTGGCCCCAACGGTCCCGGAGGCATGGGTGGCCCCGGCGGCTTCGGTCCGGGTCCCGGTGGTCCGGGCGGTCCGGGCGGTCCGGGCAACACCAACCCCGGAGGTCCCGGTGGCCCCGGCGGTTTCGGCGGCCCCAATGGCCCCGGTGGCCCTGGCGGCTTTGGTCCGGGTCCGGGCGGTCCCGGCGGTCCGGGCAACACCAACCCCGGAGGCCCTGGTGGACCCGGCGGCTTCGGTGGCCCTGGCGGCAACGCCCCCTCCGGCTTCGGCGGCGACCCGTCGCGGCCGGTTCCGCCACCGCCCGGCCCGACCCCGCCCGGTGGTCCCGGCGCGACCAGCGGTGCTCCGCAGGCGTTCCAGCCGTCCGGCCCGGCCGGTCCCGCCGCCCCTCCGGCCCCGCCCGGCTTCGGGCAGGACCCGAACCGTCCGCCGCAGGGCGGCCCGTCCTTCGGCGGCGGCAACGACGACTGGATGCTCTCCCCGCCGTCGCCGGGCCCCGGCGGCCCGGGTGCTCCCGGCGCCCCCGCTCAGGGCGGCTACGGCTACCCGCAGCCCGGCGCGACCCAGGCCCCGCCACCGCCCGGCCCCGGCTACCCGCAGCAGCCTGCCGGTCCGGCGACCTGGCTGGCGACCATCGGCCCGGACCGCGACTACTTCATGGCGATGATGCAGCGCTCCGGCCCCGAGGCCGCGGGCCTCAACCTGCCCGCGTACTCGCCCGAGCAGCAGCGCACCCTCACCGGCAACCAGGTCACCATCGGCCGCCGCCGCCACTCCACCGGCGAATCCCCCGACATCGACCTGTCGGTGCCGCCGGAGGACCCGGGCGTCTCGCACCAGCACGCGGTCCTGGTCCAGCAGCCGGACGGCACCTGGGCGGTCGTCGACCAGAACTCGACGAACGGCACGACGGTGAACGGCTCCGAGGAGCCGATCCAGCCGTTCGTCCCGGTACCGCTGCAGGACGGCGACCGGGTGCACGTCGGGGCGTGGACGACGATCACGGTCCGGCGCGGCTAGGCCTCTGACGCGGCTGGTCCTCTTCGAGATCGGGAGGGGGGGGGGGGGGGGGGGGGGGGGGGGGGGGGCGGCGCCCCCCCCCCCCCCCCCAAGCGGGCCGGGGTCGAAGGGGCAGAGCCCCTGGAGGACGGGACGGGTAGGGGCGGCGGGGGCGAAAAACCACCCGGCACACACTCACACCCCCT